>CAYWKU010000036.1:0-33683 GCA_964459325.1 uncultured bacterium
GGCTACCTGTTGATATTACCTCCAATAAGCCACACCATCAAGTCCTACAGAATTAGTGGACTCATCCACATGGCCTGACTTTTTTTTGATGCTTCCGCATTTTGTCCATTCGCTCCCGTAGCTCCAGGCCCGAATCGGCGGCATGGAGTGTGGGCGTTTTTATCTCGCTGCGTACTACGCCGACGGGTCCAAGCTCCACATTGGGCAAATTATTTACATCTATTTCCATCGCGCGTCCTTTTTATTTTCAGCGTATGCCGTTTTTCCAGCGATGTATTCCTCATGCTTTGCAGTAACTTTTCCAATGCGGCTCGAAGTCGCCGGGGGTTGCGCCTCAGAACTCGGCCTTAACGCCCCCTGTAACAATCGCTCCTGGCGCTATGGTGTCAGATCTTCCCTGCTGCAAAAATATGGCGTACTCTTCATTGAAAATATTTTCTGCATTTACATAAACGGTTAAGCCGTTGAAATCGCGTGAAACCGAGGCGTCCATGGTGAAATAGTCGTCTTCTTTTAACTCATTTTCGTTGTCGAAGTAAATGTCGGCGTAATAGTTCCCTATCAAGGACACATTTACGATACTTGGGTTTGAATAAATTATGCCGGCATGGGCTTGATGCCTCGGGTCATTGGGCAAGTAGTTACCTTCCAGGTCCTCGTTGTTTTCGTCCTTCCCAACAATTGACATATTGTATGTATAGTTGGCGAAAACGCTGAGTTCATTCGAAGGATACCACCATAATTCGTTCTCCACGCCGTAAATGTCCACCTCTGCGATGTTGTCGAGGACGTACTCATAACGGGTTTTCGTTCCCCCGGCAAAGGGGGCGGTTTCGGTCAGCCGGTCGCCTATGTAGTCTTTGCCAAAGGACTGGTAGAAGGTCGTCCGGAACCAGAAGTTGCTTATCAAGAATCTCTCGACGCCGATGTCGTAGGACCATATTTCTTCCGGGTCCAGTTCCGGATTGGCTTCGCGATAGTACACGCCGCCCTGGCGGACGTGTACCTTGTAAAGCTCGAACAGGGAGGGCGCCCGGAAGCCTTTGCCGCCCGAAGCCCGCAGGGCGGTTTTTTCGTCCGGGTGCCAAGTAATCCCCGCCGTGGGGGAAAAGCTGGTGGACGTTTCAGTATCGTATTCATTATAATAAGCGGGTTTTCCGGCGCTGGCCTCGCTGTCCCAGTTTGCTCCATCCGAAGTTTCGATCCAGTCATAACGGGCCCCCGCGTTAACGATCAAACTGTCTCCAAGGAAACGGCCTTCTAAATTGATAAACGGAGAGGCAAACCTCTGTTGGCCCTGGGCGCCTTCGTCACGCGAGCTGTCCTCATATTCATTATCATACTCCCAGTCGGCCTCCTTGTACGCGACCCCGAAGATGAATTTTGACGACAAGCCCATCGGCACGGCGCCCTGAAAATCCGCGCCCCATACAGTGGCGGGCATATGTTCCGTACGGAAGAGAGAAGAATAATTGTCCTTAGCCGTGTCCTGATAAGCATGCTTTTTCGCGCCGTTATAATAAACCAGTCCTCTGAAATCGAAGGCTTCCCCGCGATGGCGAAAGTTCATCCAATACTGGCCAAGGGTCAAATCGTCGTAAAAATATTCTCTTCCTTTTCCGGTTTCATGGTCGTAATACAATCCCGCAAGAGAGATATAAGACGAAGGCGAAAGCTCGTAAGTCACCTTGCCAAGCGCTTTACCGACTTCCCGGTGTCTTCTTATCTCGTAATCCTCAGGGTCTTCCACCATGTAAAAGCCGTCGCTTTTTTCATACCCGCCCGCTGCCATAAAACCGAAGTGGCCGACTTTCTGGCTGTGAAATCCGTGGCCTGCGTAAGTTTCCGCTGTTCCGCCTTCGCCCCTTACCGAGGTCTTTCTCTCATCCCCCGGTTTCCTGGTGATAATGTTGATCACTCCGCCCAACCCGTCGGAGCCATGAACAGCAGACGTCGGACCCCGCACGATCTCGATGCGTTCAATGGCCTCCTTGGGGATGTGGCCCCACGCCACCCAGGAAATCGAGTTGTTGAAGTTGTCGTTTTGCGGAACGCCGTCAACCAGAATCAGTACCCGGTTCTTGCCGACGCCGCGCATGCTAAGCGGACTGACGATGCCATTCCTTTGCAGGCCGTAATGCCGAAAATTATGAACGCCCGCCTTGCTGCGGACTATGTCCTCGACCCGCTCAAAGGGAGACGCCATGATTTCTTCGCGGGTAATCACCGTTACGGCCTGGGGGGCGTCGAAAGGGTTAACTTCACTTCGGGTGGTCGTAACCACTACTTCCTCCGTGACGTTTTCTTCATCGCCGGGCATATCTTTTGATGAATCATGCTCCTGAGCCAAAGCCGGTGTTGCCGAAAGGCTAAGCAAAATAATTAATACGTTCAGATACTTACAAACGCTTATCATGAGAACTTCCTCCTTCTTCGTAAATTGAAAGTAGCACGATAGTTATAAACGTAGCACAACAGGGCACACTTGTCAAATAAGGTAAAAAGTGGCCGGAGTTTACCAGAATCAACTGGGCCGATTGTCTTGTATGTCAATCAACCGCGAAGGCTGTCCGTTCAGTTCAGAAACTCCGCCCTGCCACCAATGGGTGCGAAATCCTTTTTCATTTGCTCATATACAGGCGCGCCGACGAGGAAGCTGTATATTTCATCGGTCTTTTTTTCCATGTCCACGTCTTTGAATCTATCGGGATAAAGAATTTTGCCTATTGCATAGGCATCGGCCAGAGCCGTGCCTATGTTGGTATTGTAAAAATTAAACGGCAATAAAATGTAAACCTGCCGCTCGGAGAAAGCCTTCAAAGTTTCGTAATATTTGGACTTTTTGCGATAATCTTCCTTAATCAGCGCCAGTCCCCCTCCGTCAATAAAAATGACTTCCGGGTTCAGCTTGAGAAGCCTCTCCTTGTCCATAAAAACATGGCTCCCGATACTGGTTTCCACTTTTTCCGCAACATTACCCGCATTTGTCCATTCAAAGGGTATATAGCTCTGTTCGGTGCTTTCTATTCCTTGGGAGCCACGATAACCTATTCCACCGACATAAACTCGTGGCCGCCTGTTTTTGCTTATGCCTGCAGTCCGCTCATTCAAGTCCTTTCGCAGTGATTCAATAAAATTCACGACATCATTTGCCCGTTTTTCCCTGTTTAAAATTTTTCCTGCAAATTGCAATGCCTCGTAAACCACCGTATCGAATGTAGAGAAATTCCCGCAGCTCAGTACCACGACCGGAATTCCCAGTATTTTCTGTACCTCATTTGCCAATGAGGCTTCCATATAGGTGGCGAATATAACATCCGGTTTCACGGAAAGTATTGCTTCAAGGTCGGGTTTTTTGTTTATACTTGCGGGACCGCCCGGCCCGCAACTCGGAAGTTCGGCAAGCTCGGGGTTCGCTATCCAGTATGGCCGCCCCTGGGGATTAATTTTTTCCATCTTTTCCACCCCCGCCACCTTGTCTTCCGCGTTGAGGTATACAATCAAGCGCAAAGCGCCGGGTCCGAGACAAACTATCCGGTCAGGGTCAAAGGGAGCCTGTACTTTCCGCCCGGCCATGTCGGTTACTGTGATTGTCCGTCCGGTTGAGGCTATCGCCGGATAAATCACTATAAGTGCCAGAAAAATAAAATAAAGCGTTTTTCTCATCTTGTACCTTTCCTTTCAAAGCGGTACCACAACCATATGGCCGCTGATTTCCCTGAGTGCCACCTCTACCCCGTAAACTTCCCGGATTGTCTCGGAATCAAGACCGTCTCTATCCGTAACCGAGAACACTTCATGGTCTTTAAGGAAAAGAAAGTTTTCGGCAAACCGAAGGGCAATATTCAAGTCATGGATGGCCACCACCGCCGACAACCCTTGTTCGGCGACTACTGTATGAATCAGACTCATCACTTCAAGCTGGTTCTTCAAATCCAGGTTACTTGTAGGTTCATCCAATAGAAGAATCTTCGGCGATTGAGCCAGTGCCCGGGCGATGACCACTTTCTGGGCCTCGCCGCCACTGAGTTCGTCCACCGGACGCATGGCAAGATGCTCTATGCCCATACTTCTGACAATATTTTCCACAAGTTCGTAATCTTTTCCCGTCATGGCCAACTGAATGTGGGGTTTGCGCCCCATTAGAACCGTTTCAAAAACGGTCAGTTGAGTTTCCTGTTGTGTTTGGGGCACATATCCCATCCGTTTGGCCACGCTTTTCCGGCTCATTGTAAGTAAATCTTCATCGTCCACGAGCACAGACCCGGTCTGGGGTTTGAGTATGCGATTCATGCATTTAAGCAAAGTGGATTTACCCGCACCGTTCACCCCCAGAATGCACATAATCCGTCCACTCTCAAGTGAAAAATTAACGTCCGAAAGCACGGGATGACTATTATAGGCAAATCGGATGTTGTTGACCGAAAGCTTCATCTATACCCCCGGATTAGCAGATATAGAAACATGGGCGCTCCGAGAAATGAAGTAATCACTCCCACCGGCAAAGCGCCGGAACCTATTAACACCCGCCCTAACGTATCGGCCACCAGAAGCAACAAAGCGCCCAACACCGCTGAAAAAGGAATCAGCAGGCCGTGCTCTCCTCCAACCAGGCGCCTGGCCATGTGAGGCGCAATCAAACCGATAAAAGCTATAACTCCGTGAAACGCAGTGGCCAGGGCAGCTACCAGCGCGGCGGCAATCATGCCGAAAATCCTGAGGTTGTTTACGCTTACGCCGAGTCCCTTGGCCGTTTCTTCCCCCGAAGCAAGAGAATTAAGGTCCCATCGGAGGAACATGAAGAAAAAACACACCGGAATGGTGACAACGGCCATAATTCCGATTTCCGGCCAATTGGAACGCGCCACATCCCCAAAGGTCCAGAAAACCACCATCGCAAGCTCGGTCTCCGTGGCCAGGTATTGAATAAGGGTGGTGGCGGAAGCGAACAGGGAAGCCATCGCCACCCCGGCAAGGATAATAGCCTCGGGCGAAAGCCTCTTGAGCTGAGACAGAAGCAGTATAACCACAGTGGCGCCCATGGCGCCCGCAAACGCGAAAATCGTAGTGGAAAAAACCTTCGAGCCGAAAATCACTATGGAAGCGGCGGCTCCGAATGCCGCTCCCTGGCTTATTCCTAATGTAGACGGAGACCCCAGAGGGTTTTTTAAAACTGATTGAATGCATAAACCCGAGACAGATAAAGTAAATCCGCATATAACAGCCGATGTAACGCGGGGCAGGCGTATATTGGCTATAACGACCTGAGCTGCTCCTTCTGATTTCCCGATTAACCCCAAAAGTACTTCCGATAAGGGAATTTCATACGTCCCATGCGCTATTGCGTACAGCGCAACAACAAAAATTACACCCACCAGAACAAGCAGCAGAAGTACTTTCCTGCGAACGCTTTCAATATACGCCGCCGTTATCGTACCGGCTTCAAAATTCAGTCCCATAACGGCTCCCGCCACTTAGGCTTGAAATTTTCACTATAAGAACTAACAATCTCTTATAACCTAGACATACAGTAATCTTGCATAAAACCAGAGCAGAACACGAAATATAAAAGGCTTCGTCTTATTCAATCTGTTATCGGATAAGTAATAATTTTTGAGGGTAACACGAATATAATTTTTTTGCCACTATCAAGGGGTTTCGGCATCCGGTAAGGCCAGCTTCATTGGGGAGAAAATTAGCTAAGTAACTGAATTTGAAGGTCTTTGCCGAACTTACAATTGGAACCGCTCAGGTGCCCGTGCGGGTTTTACGGGGATATGTAAACCAGGATGTATCCGCAAGAAAATCTCACATATCGGCATCTATCGAGAAGGAGGACCCTCCTCAACATATATTCCTACTTTTCGCTTCGAGCAAGTATCATCATTATCCTTTGATAGTGCTAATTAATGCCATGATTGCCGCTTTAGCTTCTTCGGAGAGGTTTGTCCATGCGTCTACGACGGCCTCTAACTCGTGTGGGAGGTCGGTTTTCGTTATGTGCCGGTTGTGGTTCGGTTGTGGTCTTTGAGGGTCCGGAGGGTGGTTTTGAGTGTCCAATAGCTGTCCCCGACTCGACATGGGCCACATCGCTCTCGCCCTTTGTTTGTCCGGGTTTGTGCGATTCCTGTCCGCTTTTTGCTTCTTTCCGTCCCCTATCCGACAGGGGCTGATTAGTGCGAGGAGGGGGATTCGAACCCCCACGCCGAAGCACTGGATCCTAAATCCAGCGTGTCTGCCGGTTCCACCATCCTCGCGCAGCAGCGGGTTCTTCCTACCCGCTTCCATATATTATGGTGTACAAAATTTCGTTGCGGTTCAACCGCCTTTCGCCTGCTCCAAGATTCCCTGTTAAGGGTAGCTCCTTGCCGCAGGGCCGCTTATGGCGGGCGAAAAACTTGAGACAGGCTATCACTTTCCGGGCGCCGAGCATAATGAAACCCCCGGGAGCGGTCAAGGTGTAAAGCAAAACCTTCTCCTTATCCGGGAATCTTGGAGGAAAGTCTTTTCCCCTCTTTCCTGCTTGACGGATTTATGACATTCTATAACATAAAATCAGAGGTATGGCTAAATACTTCGCGGCCTTCCTCAGAAATTCAAGCCCCCGTAGCTCAGGTGGATAGAGCGCCGGATTCCTAATCCGTAGGCCGCAGGTTCGAGTCCTGCCGGGGGCACTTATTTTTCAAGTACTTACGCGTGAGCGTCCTTGTCCATTTCGCCGTCTGGCACCTCATCTGGCACCTTCTCATCTCCCCGAAGTGCACTTATATTGTGCACTGCCGTCAGCAGGTCATCCTCGTCCACGGTGTCATACCTTTTGAACATATCCCGGGTCTTGTGGCCGGTGATGCTCATGATGATGTGGTCATGGACTCCGGCTTTGCGCATTCGGGTGATGTAGGTGTGCCTGAGGTCGTGGAATCTGAAGTCCCTGACTTTGGCATTCTTTCGAATGTTGTGCCACGAGGTGGTGAACTCCCGTATCGGCTTGCCACGGTAGAGGAACACATGCTCCGAATCGGCATTGCGAGTTAATCCGGAAAGGTACTTGTGCAACTCCGGTGTTATAGGGACTTTCCTGCCGTAGCCGGTCTTGGTGTCGGTACCGCTCAGGAAGATGAAGCGCTTCCTGAGGTCAACCTGCTTCCAGCGAAGTGTCAGGATCTCCGTCTTGCGCATGCCGGTATGGAGCGCACAGAGGATGATACCATACATGTGGGGAGGAGATACTTTCAGTACCCTGGCCTCCTCATCGGGGGACAGGCAGCGGCTCCTGACGTTGTCCTCCCTAAGCAGGCTGATTCCAAACATCGGGTTCCGGTTGATAATCCCCGCCTTGATGGCTTCCCTGAACAGGTTCCGCAGGCACGCCAGTTCGCGGTTAATCGTAGACGGAGCTATATGGGTTTTGGGTGGTCGTTGCCGGATGGTATTCCTTCGCTTCGTGATGTAGCGGAGTATGTCATCCTGCTTGATGTCGTCCAGGTAAAGCTTCCCGAAGAAGGGCTTTAAAGAATCGAGTGAAAGCTCCACCCGGGGAAGGTCCTTAAGCCCCTGTAGTCTCTTCAACTCCAGGTATTCCTCCGCATAATCCTTGAATCTCACCCGTCTGACCTGCCGGTTGTCCGTCCACCTGCCTTCCTCAACAGCGATTTTGCGCTTCATCAGGTAGTACTCCGCCTGCTTCCTGGTTCGGGCAGGTGTGACTTCCCGCTTTCGCCTGCCGTTGGCAAAATACTGGATAATCCAGCGCTCGGTGCCGTCGCTTCTGGTTTCGGAATAGACGCCCACTTCTGTCTCACCTCCTTTCCTTGCCGGTTGCATACATGTGATTTTAGTCCATGGGATGGTTGGTTACAATCTCGTTTTTCTTCAGGAATTTTTCCAGCGATTCCCGTTTGAACCGGACGATAGCTTTGCGCTTGCCACGCCGGAGGACAATATGAGGTAACTCCCCGTAATATGTCATCCTGTATATCGTGGTAACGCTCACATCGAACATGTCGGCTGCCTGTTTTGCGGTAAGCAGCTTATCGGCTTTTTTGTTCATGGTTACTTCACCTCCTTTCCGGGAATAATCCCCTGTAATTTTGTGTTGACTTCTCTGTTCGTTTGGCATGTCGTTCATCCTCCTTCCTGAAAGATTGTCCGGACTCGGCCTTCCGAATCCGTCCTTATGGGATATTTATATTGGGGAAAGTTTTGCGATGATTGTCCGGTTTATCCGAGAATTTCTATGCGTTTCGGATAAAAAATCCTGAAACGCTCTCCCCTGAGGCCGGTCACCTTTGTGCTCGCCAGAACGGAAACGATATTTCCAACTGCAATGTTAAGGAGAAGGGGCCGGAACTTGAACTTGTCGAGATTCAGTTTGAGTTTGCCGGAGGGGTCTGTGAGAACTAGGGGAATTTGGGTTCGGTTGTAGCGGTTCCGCTTCTCCGGCCCTATCTCCTCGACGAATCCTAGCACCCGGAATAAGGTTCCATCAGGGGAATTCAGGATTTTTTCTATGGGAGGTAAGCACAGATAATCCTCGCCGCTTTCGATGCATTCGGCCAAATCGGCGGGCAGGTAGGTGCCGAGATACTCAATTTCGTATCCGGTTTTATGAAATACTGTGAATTCTCCGGCAGGCATGCTGAGGAAGCTGATAAGGGCATCGCGGTCGTTTTCGGAAAACCCTCTCGATAACCTTATGTTATGCGCTGTGTCCTTCAGTATCTTGCGCGTTTCGTTTCGCCTGCGGGTCAGGCTTCCAAATTTGCAATATCTCAAGAGCGTGTTTCGGTCTTTATTGAAGGAATCAAAGGCTCCGGCTTTGACCAGGGCCTCGATGTGCCTGGAATTTATCATCCGGCTGCCCCTTTCGGTCTTGATAGCCGATGCCCTCGCTATGAAATCCTGAAGGCTTTGGTAATTGCCGTTTTCATCACGCTCCGCTACAATCGCCTTTGCGCGGCGGGAAACGTCTTTCACGAAGGCCAGTCCAAACCGTATGCCGTCTATGCGGTCGCCCCGGGCCTGGAGGGTAAACCGCTCCCGACTCTGGTTAATGTCCGGAGGCAGTAATGGGATACCCAGCCGCTTGCATTCGTTCAGATACTCGATGCGGTTGTCCCTGGTGTTGGCATGATTCAGCCACGAGCACATGTAAATTTCGGGATAGTGACGTTTGAGGTAGGCGGTGACGTAGATGAGCCGGGCGTAGCTGACACAATGTGATTTATTGAAGCAGTACTTTGAAAAGCCGGTCAACTCATCAAGGAGTTCGTTCGCCCGGTCTTCGGAATATCCCTTTTTAAGTACCCCCTCGATGAATTTGCTTTTTAAAGTCTCCAGTTCCTTTTTATCGTCTTCCTTCGGCTTCTTTTTGCCGAGCAGGCTGCGCATGGTGTCCGCCTGTGCCCAGTTGAACCCGGCCACATTGAAGCAGATGCTCATAATCTGTTCCTGCAGGAAGAGAACACCGCTGGTTTCCTCAAGGATTGGGACGCATTCCTTTATGTAATGCTCAAACCCGCCCCTGGCCCTTTTCTCGATGTAATCGTCCACCTTGCCGTCCCTGATGGGAGCGGGCCGGAGCATGGCGTTGAGGACGGTCAATTCCTCGAAGTCGGAGGGCTTTACCCTGGCGGAAACCCGCCTGCCCAGCTCACTGTTGAGCTGGAATATGGTGGTGGTATTCCCGGTGCCGATAAGCTCGTAGGTTTCCCGGTCGTCGGTGGGCATGTCGATGTCAAGTTTCCTGCCGTGAATCCGCTCTATCTCCTCGAAGGTTTCCCGAATAACCGTCAAAGCCTTGGAGAGCAGGAAGTCGTACTTTAAGCCTATAAGCTCGGAGTCGTTGTAATCTATTTGTACGGCGGCCTCATTCTTGCGCATCCACAGGGGGACGAAATCGGTCAGGGGGTAACGGGAAGTCAGTATTCCCGCCGGATGAAGGGAGATATTGAACAGCTTGCCTTCCACCCGGGTGGCTAAATTTACCAGTCGGCCAATTTCCTCATCCGTTTGCATTTTTGCCTTTAAATCGGGCATTCGCTCGATGCATTCGGCGATTTGTGCTCCCTGGGCAACGCCTTCGTCCGCGACCAGTTTCAGTTGGTCTACCATCAACAGATAGGCTTCATCCACCAGCGCTTCCGGCATGCCCAGGTACTTTCCCGCCAGGTTGAGGGCCAGTCGGGGCTGTACGGTGCTGAACGATGAAAGCCTGGCCACGTTGTTTTCGCCGTACTTTTCGGTGATGTAGTTGAAAATTTCCTCCCGGCGCTCCTCTTCCACGTCTATGTCTATATCCGGCGGTTTGGGCCTTTCCGGGTTCAGGAATCTCTCGAAAAGCAATCCGTGCTCTATGGGGTCGACCTGGGTAATGCCCAGGACGTAGGCCACGTAGCTGCCTGCGGCTGACCCGCGAGCGTTGCAGAAAATCGGCTCATCCCCGCCGACATTTTCCAGTATGTCGGATTCCGCGAGAAAATATGAGGCGAAATTCGCCTCACAGATGACATCCAGCTCGTGGTTAATCCGGTTCATCCGTTGGGGGTCTTCCTCTACACCCCACTCCTTCACCTTCCCCATAACCCTGCTACGAAGAAGCGTACTCGCTTCCGCCTGTTCGTCTTCGATATTTTGTGAAGTGAGTCCGTGGAATCGCGGATAGAAGAAGGAATCTTTCTTCGCTGTCTCCAGAAACGGCAAACTTACATTGCACCGGTCGGCGATTTCGAGGGTATTATCCAGGGCCTTTTGAATCGCACCGGCGGGATAATCCCTGAATACATCCTCCAGTTGCTCCCGGGTTTTGAAGGAAAGGTCGAAGCTGTAATCCGGCCTGTCCCCGGTCTTTTTGCCGTAGAATCCTATAACCTTCTGAATTTCCTCGTCTTCCGGCTGTATGTAGTGAACATCCTGAGTGATTACTAATTCAGTGCCGGATTCTTCGGCCACCTCGACAAGTTGATGGTTATAGCCGCTGTGAGGCATCAATTCCATGAAAAACCGGCCACCGAAGATCTCCCGGTACTCGCGTATCGCCTGTAGTGCACCTTGCTTATTGCCTCTATCCAGAAAGTAGCCCACCTCGCCAGCCTTACATGCCGACATACCGATAAGTCCTTCCGAATGCTCCCGGAGCAGTTGCTTGTCTATACGCGGCTTCCTGTAAAACCCCTCGGTATATCCCCTGGTAACCAGTTGCACCAGGTTGCGGTAGCCAGTCTCGTTTTGCGCGAGCAGTGTGAGATGGTGCCTTTCGATGGGGAATTTCTGTCCCGGCTCTAATGGCCGGTGCGTGCATTCTATCTTTGTGGTTTTAACCTGCCTGTTGAATATCGCAACATAAGCCTCCACACCGATAATCGGTTTGATTTCGGCGTTGCGGCATTCCCTGTAGAAGGGTATCAGGCCGAAGAGGTTGCCGTGGTCCGTGAGGGCTATGGCGGGCATGTCTGCATCCTTCGCGGCGTGCACCAGTTCCTTGACCGTGGCGACGCCGTCCCTCAGGCTGTATTGGCTGTGGCAGTGCAAATGTACGAAATCGGCCAAGTAAATCTCCCTTTTCCAAGTAAAAGCCAAGTAAGGAATTTTTACCTGGCTTCATGTAACTTGCCGGAACACCTCATGAAATCCTGCAAAGAGCCAAGTATCCAGGTAATTTGTCTGCAAGGAGGGTCATCCATCTTTTTCCTTCTCAGAATTGACCCCGTATCGTTCGCAATAGTCCTTCAACCACTCCGGCTCAATCCGATAATGAGTAAGGCGCTTTTCGCCCAGAAATTCGGTCTTACACTTTTGCCGGCGACTTCTTATTATGCCTATCTGGCTCATAATTCGCCCTATCCAGACTTCATTTATCCAACTCTGAGGTTCGGCATAGAATTTTTCCAGTTGCTCCTTGATTTCGTGAGTTGAATACCAAGGCTCTTTTCTGCCCGTGTCCACGAGTTGCAACAGTGCCTGCAACATCATAAGGGTTTGATTGCCATGGCTGTCAATCATTTGTCTTTCGTAGGATTTTTGCCATGCCATTTCCAAAAGATTCGAGAACAGTGTTCGTCCTCGATTTTCAGTGGTGTGGTCTATCCAGTTGGCAATGGAGAGAAGCGGAGTCCAGAGTTCCAGCTGGCGATTTGAAAGGGCGCCTTCCAATTCATTAACAGTAGGTTCTATAAAAGAATCCAATTCTTGCCATCGGGTCATGAGAAGGAGATATAGCCGATTGCGTAACTGCCTCCAAAGCTCACCTTTCATAGCAGGGTCCGTTCTTTCAAACTTATCATCATCTTCGGACCTCCGTCTGACGAGGTTGATGACCACGGAGCGGTTGGACAGCACATTTTCTATTCCCTGGATGGTACCGATGACCTTGGGGCCATAGCAGCGGAACAACCTCAGACCGAATCCGCCCTCCTTTTTCTCTTCCATTCGGGGTACGTCGATGCGTTTGTAGCTGGCCCGAAGGATGCTCATAATGCTGGAAGCATACTCCCGTCGGCTGGCAAGACCCTCAATTTCATCCATCAACAATGTGGGGCCGAACTCTTCAATCGCCCTGAATATGACCGCCGGGGTCGGGTCTGTAACCATCATGGCGTTGAAAGCCAGATACTCGATGATTTGCATGACCATGCTTTTGCCGCTTTCCGTGGGACCGTATAAGACCAGAAGCGGAAATGCCTGGAATAACTGATAAAAATACGTGGAAATGACGTAAATACTCATGAAGTCGTATATCACCGGGGACTGAAAATAGATATAATCGGCAAAGGCTGAGCGAATATCGTCAAAAATAAGCGCGGGGTTGACGGCTGGCGGAAGGTCTTTATTCATCCTTTCCAGGTACTTCCTGATGTCCCGGGGATGCCAGCGGCTTAACGCCTGCGACGGAACGGTGCGTGCCCGCAGACCCATTTTTTCCAGCTCGGATTCGCTGCATTCCCGGACGGTTCCCCGAGATGTTATCAGGGTCGGAGCGAAAGTTTTAACGAAGGTTTCATATTCTTTATATACGAACTTTTTCCTTGCCGGTATTTCCGTGGTGAGAAGCGCCATTCCGCTCGAGCGCTCGAAATCCAGGGCGGGATTGATGCGTTTGAGGTCACTATCATAAAGAGGTTGAAAATCAGGGAAATTTTGGGCTATGAATTTATCAAACGTGTTCTTATCCACAATGTTCTCTTCGGAGAGGTACTCGCGGAAGTAGCTGTGCGATTCCGGAGTATTCGCAATCATATGGAGCGCCTTGCGGATTGTATCTCCAAATTTCTCCGGATTCCTTTCCTTTAGATAACTCTCTATAAGAGCGGTTATCTCCGGCCATTTGTTTTTTTTAGTTTCCATGGTTATCAGTGGGGATGGGGAGACCGGAATTGTCCGGCCTCCCCTTTGTTGGAGGTGATTATTTTTCGACGATATCTTTGGACAGCGGTTCGGGCGAGTCGAGAGGGTAGACCCCCATAACATTGGCAAAGACCGATTCGTTCTCATGGATCGGCTTCGAGTGGTCTACGAGGATGATGACTCGACTTCCAACCAGTGATTCCCAGTCTATCGCCTCACCCGGTTTTATCGGTGCACCTTGCAGCACTTTGACCCATTCGCAGAGCTTGTTCCCTATCTTCGGGTAGGCTGGGGTTAAACCGGTCACTGTGGTTCCGTTGTGTGTTCCGCTCTCCATCACTTCAAAGCGGAATTTCAGGGTTCTGCCGCGAGCCGTGGTTATGGGTTCGATGGCTCTCAGTTCCGCCACATATCTGCCCGGGGGCAGCATGTAATCGGGTGCCTCGACTGCTCCGAGGTCATCGAGTGTGAAATCTGCCATTTTCCTGCTCCTTTCCTTAAGATTGTGGGGAGAGGGGGGACAGCGTCCCCCAACTCCCCGGTTAGAGATTTACTGGCCTATGAACTCCTGCACTTCCTCCTCGGTGGCGAAGGCCTTGCGGATTTCTCCCACACAGTATTCGCGCTCCTTGTTCAGGGTTTTTACCTGGTCAGAGGTCAGACCGTAATCGCTGCTGGAGGCGAGAACTTCGTCAATCTTCCAGATTGACTCCCGAAGGTCGAGGATGGTCTTGGAATTCTTTTTCCGGTTGTCGAACTCGTTCTGGCATGCTTTGCATCGAATGATAAGTTTGCCCTTCTCGGACTTATTCGATTCGTTCTCTGTGACCAGCGTGGTGTCCACATGACCTTCGGCGAACTCGATTCCGGGTTCGTCCCCGCATCCTTCACATGGAGCGTGTTTGATTTGGAGGTTCTTTTTCTTGGGTCCCTCTTCATTCAGGACGGTTCTGGAAATTTTCACTCTGGGTTCCCCTCTCATCTGACCATTTTCGCTCATCGTCATCTCCTTTCCTGGTTAGGGGTTGGTAACTTGCCGAGTGGAATCCACTCAACGCTTCTGCCGTAGCCCGGGCTTCTCGATACACTGTCTATGGGTAAAATCACAGGTCTGTTGTCCGGGAAATTTCCCATAAATCTTGAATTATCCCGTCTTTGTGCTCGTTTACGGCTGACTTGGAAAGCTTCGTTCGGTCGGCTATTTCCCTGATGGAATCACCGGGATGGCGGCACATGTCTTCGAAGACTTTGAACCTGTTCAGGCCACTTCTGTGTTTTCCGGCTTGCTCCCGGAGGGTTTTGCGATACTCGTTTAATCGGTCATAAAACTCACGCTTGATGGCATGCTCTTCCGGGTTGAGCGAGAGATTCTCATAGATGCTGTTCTGAGATTGTTCGAGAACATCGAAAAACTCTCCGTCCTCATTCTCCCGAGAGTGACTCAACGGGAGGCCACGAACTCCGCCGTCGTTATCCTTGCGGGCCTGCAGACGCAGCTCGTCCCGGATGGAATTCCCCAGATAATGAAATGCGCTCTTGTGCCTCCGGCAGTCGAACCTGATGATTGCTTCGTAGAGGGCCGTCTGTGCCGAGGACATAATATCCTCGCGGTGAGCGTTCAACATATTACCGCTGATTCGTCTTATGCTGCGGTTTATCCAGGGGCGGTAAATTTTGAGGAGTTCGTTGAATTTTTCGTGGTTACCGGCTTTGACGTTTTGGACCAATTCTTCGACTTTTTCATCGTCGAAAATTTTTGTGGGTTGAGTTTCCCGGGTTTGTTCGTTGACGTTGGATTCCCTGGTTTCATTTTCCTTACTCTTGTTCATCTGCCTGCCTCCTTCGGTTAATTTCGGAAGGCCTGTTAATCGCCTCCCGAAAAGCAGGCGCTACACTGGAGGTGGCAGAAATTACTTGCCGGGGCGCATTGCTACTTTGGAGGTAGCATACGCTCGTATCCTACTGTTTTTGTTAGAGAAAAATTTTAGACGATTTTATTGGAGATTCTTAGAGTATAGTAGGGATAATACTCCGACTATCTGAAGATTAAACAGAAAATATAACAGCAATATTTATAATTAATGACTGACTGTCCATTCTGTGGGGGTTTCTGGAGAGTAGCTGCACATGTAGCCCTTCTGTATGGATTTTTTCAGGTGTTGGGCAAGTTTTTGATTATGTTTGCCGATGTAGGCCCTGGAATCCTCGATATTCTTGGCAACAGTTTTCCTTATTTTCTCAAGTTCAGGATTAGCATTTTTAGATTTTCCCCGGAAATAATTCTTTTTTAAGTAATTCAGTATTTCTCTTTTTTCTACTTCTAACTCCTCGACTTCCTCTTTGTTTTCCGCACCCTTGGCCAGCTTGATTCTTTCTTCTATGTCTCCAATCTCTTCCTTACATTTCCTGATAGCCTTTTTATTTGGTCGTCACTGAACGCTAACGTGCCATCTTCATACAGATACCCGATCTGCATACTCTGCCTGTCTTCCGGGCTTATGCCGCTTTCACCTTCCGAATCAATATATCCGGGAGCGATTTCCCGTTTACTGTCCGTTTTAACCAGCGGAAGCTGATTCCGGGAGCCGACTCCTATTTTGAGTTCCTGCACGTGAAAATGCTTATAAGGAGTTGAGAGCATATAGGCAATCATGCCTATACCCTTGCGGTCTTGGAGTAATACCGGTTTTTCACCTTCGAAAACGATTTTCCACATGGCTCCCTTCTTCAGAAACCCATTCCCTTCTACAGGAAGGGATTTCTCATAGACGCTCATGCTGGTTTCAAAGGCACCTTCCTCGATTGATTTTATAACCTTGAGAGTGGGGGATTTTGAAAACAGCGATTGCCATCTATTCGATAAAAGCAATTTGTGGAATATCTTTTTATTTTCGAAAATCATGTATTCACTGTCTTTAATTGCCAAAAAGAATTCATAAGGGTCAAAAAACAATATATCCGCCCCGACGAAAATTCTTTCAAGTAAAAAGGTCTCACTCTGCTCCCTGAATTCCGGGTATTTGTCTATCAAGCCGAGAGAAATATTTATGCAACCGAAGTAGAGTTTCATTAGTGTCGATTGCACATCATGAGGATTAAGTCTGAGGTTCATTTGTCGGTACTTGTCGTAATCGGCCATAAAGGAATAAATTTCCTGATAATATCGCCGCTTAAGAAGCTCCAGCGCTTCCTTGTGGTAGGGTTCTTCCGCCAGGACTTTATGAATCTCATTTTCGGCTTCCTGTAGAAGCTTTTCCTCGTCAGCGGATATAATCGGTTGAGAATTGTCGGGACGGATTTCTCTCCGGGTGGAATTTGCTTCCGCAATCTTGGCTTTAGCCCGCTGAAGTTTTCTGTTGGACGTAAACTGATTTAATCTTGCCGGTAGCATAATCCTGAAGTCTCCTTTTTGCCTTTTATAAAACTCTTACTTGATTGGACTGATTATTTTGAAAAGCTTCCTTCAACTCGAAAGAAAACATAGTCCACAGCTAAAGAAATGGCAACCCCGGAATTCACCATTAAAAATAAAGGGGGAGGATACATCTGTTACATTTCTTCTCCCTCAACAGTAAAGGATATACTTTAATCTTGATGGAGGTACTTCAATGTTGACGGAAAAGACCAGCCGGATTATAAGCTCAATCCAGGAAAGAAAGGGAACCGCCCGCTCTCAGGACAATCGAACATTCACCTCGACCGAAGACAAGGATGATGGAGAAGTTACCTGGAAGAAGGCATCGAACATGGACTTGATTCTGCCCCTGGTTCTCAACGCTCACTCCCTGGGTCTTGGAGGTTTCCATGCTTCGCTGCTTATCACCCTCGTCAACCTGATAGCCGAAAGTGAACGAAACCTGTTGCCACCGAACCTCAAGGAACTGGCCAGCAGGATTAACCTCGGCCAGTCCACCCTGGAGCGCCACGTCTCCCAACTCAAGGAACTCGGATTCATCGAAGTGGACAAGAACCTCGACGACCGGGGCTTTGCCCGCAATATCTACCGCTTCAGCGGCCTTATTGATAAATTGCACGGCCTTGGAATCGAAATCTGATTTTCCGTTCATAAATTCGTGATCCCCTCCTATTCAACCTATCACATTTCCGCCTCTTAAATTCATAGAGGAGTCCTTATCGAGTTTGATTCGAGACTTCTCACTCCGGATTCCCAAGGAATCGGAGAAATTATCGAAAATTGGAGGCAGCCATGGATATAGCTTCGAGCAATTCAGAGAATTCAGGAAATACCAAGAAGAGCTTCCGAGAATATTGGGGAATTGATGACCTCGGTATCCGCGACCCTTACCTGGGAGGATTTACACAGATACCGAACCTGGTGCTCTGTTACCTCAATGAATTGGGGATAGGAGGCTCTAAGTCATCCCCGGCCATATTACTCTTGTACCTGATAAGCAGGGATTTCAAGAGAGTCAGCTATTGCTTCCCCAGTCATGCCCAGATGGCGCGTGATCTCAAGACATCGCCGGGAACAATCGGTAGAAACCTGAAATCGCTACAACGGTTGGGGTTGATTGAAATTAAACACACTACATCGGAACGTGGACAGACTACGAACTGCTACACCTGGGACGGATTAATGAAAAAATTGAAAAATATCGTGTTGAGTAAGGAAAACTTAAGGAAGTAACAGACTATTGGATTTCATTCCGGATAATCCTTATCACGGATGATAGGGGGTAATCAGAACAAGTTAAACAGTATTGGATTTTAATTGAGCGGCTGGAATTCGACTGAACACTCCTTATCGAATTTGAATAGGGAGGAATTTATTCGATGAGAGCTTATTGGATTTATAAGAGGAGATAAGAGAGAAAGAGGGAAGAATAAAAGGAAGAACAAAAATCTAAAAATAAAACCAGTGTAGACACGCATTGATTCGAGACCAGCGAAGAAGCTGAATGCACCAACCAAGCCGAATACAATAGCTTCTGATTTTCCGTGCAAATTCGATAGGGAAATCTAGAGGGAAAAGATAACTTTCGAAGTTAACTACCTGCGATAAACGAATCCTTGTGCCGTGTTAAATCTCCCCTATTGCCGCTCACCGATGGGGAGGACCCGGCAACATTATATATACCCACCTTTCTTCTCGAGCGAGTATGGGGAAGTTATTTCGATTTTTCCTGCGGGCTTGATTGAGAATGGTTGGGGCACTCTTGGATTGTAGGGCGGGGATTGGTGAATTTGAAGTGCGTCATTCCGAGTAGCTTCATCTCGGCCTCCTCTTGGTTAGGGGTTGAAGTTAAGCGCTACCATTCGATGCAGAAGCTTTCCTTGTATGGGCAGCTCTTGCAATGAATGTGGCTGATGTTGGGGTAGAAGAGTTCCATATCGATGGCGTCCACGACCCGGCTAATCAGCTTCAGAGCCTGTCTCTCCTGGTGTTCGCTTCGTCTCGATAAGTATAAATGGTATGCCGGTTTCTGTGTCTTCTTGAGCAGGCTGAATCCCACGGCGGTCAAATCCCTGTCCGGTATCAGACCCGTCTCGGCGGCTGCCCACTGGTATAAGCTGAGCTGCATGTCCCTGTCCACCCTGAAGTCTGATAATTTCTGTGCGGCGGTCTTGTGGTCTATAAGCAGGTAGCCGTTGAAGGATGGATAGCTCCAATTTTTCCTGTCCCCCTGGATTCCCCGCTGCATCTTCAGCACCAGGTCTATGCAGCCGCTGATTTTCCTGGGGATGAAATGGCCGGTATCGGGCGAGATGGCGTCAAGTGAGAATCGTTCCTCCACCGCAACCACCTCAGAGATTGTGTCAATATCCTTTATTATGGATGTTCTCCAGAATGATAAGGCGCTGAGGCCGACTCTCCGGAGCTTTTCGGGGTGCCATCCTTCGCTCCACTCCACCGGTTTGCGGTTCAACTCCCGGTTCAGGGCATCACAGAAGACTTCCTCGATTCTGCTGATTTTCATCATCTTGCCTTCCAGCCGGAAGCACTTCATGGCCACTTCCAGGGTCTCATGAATTACCGAGCCGAGCAGCAGGGAATCGGTGGTGAATTCCGGCTCCAGGTCGTCGTAGTACTGAAGCTGATAGCGTAGCGGACAGGTAAGATATGTCTGCACCTGCGAGAAGCTGATGGTTTCAATTTTCGTCTCGGTAGTCGTCATGGCGATCCTCCTTTCGTTTTTGCTGCCGGATGATTTCGTCGGTGGCGGGAAGCTCCCATTCGCAGCTGTTCCATCCGCAGCATGGGCAGGTTAAGCATCCGCTTTCTGGAATCAGCGGACTTGTGCATTCGGGGCAGTTGGTGAGTTGTTTCATGGTTATCTCCTTTCCGGTTAGGGGTTAAAAATAGAGAGGGCCGACCCCCGTTAAGGAATCGGCCCTAGTGACTTAACCGTGATTTGAAGATTATTTGGTTTTATCAGCGCATAGAATCACCTCCCTTAAAAATTTGCGTTTTGAATATGGATACGTTATATTCGTCAATATTGGAAGGATTTGCGGATGCTGGATTTTATTCTAGAAAAATACCCTGAGTGGAAAGAAAAGTATCGGAGCAACTGGGAATTGTTTGCAGATAGGAGTCCTCAAAAAACCAATTATCAAACATTTATGCAACAATATTCACACGTGGTGCTTGTTTCCGGATTTAGATTTAAAACTGTTAAGAAGATTTGGGAAGACTTTGAAGGTGCTTTTTGTTCTTGGTGTCCTGATGTTTCACCAGACGAATGGGATATAAACAAAGCCCTAGAGCTTTTTCAGAACAAGCGTAAAGTACTTGCTATTGAAAAGACTGGCAGAAAATTGTGGGGTAAGGCTTTTACTGAATGGTGGAATAAGATACAAAATGATGTTGATACTGCTCTAATTGAATTTGAACAGCTTGATTATATAGGCCTCGTTACCAAATATCATTTGGCACGCAATTTAGGATACGATTGCTATAAATCAGATAGATGGATCAAACGAGTTTCCAAAGCCTGTGGTCTTTCACCTGACCAACTGTTTGCAGAACTTAAAAAAGAAACAGGCGATTCCTACGCAATAATCGACATAATTATTTGGCGTGCTTGTGAACAAAAAGTTCTTGTTCCTCAGTCTATGGATTAATCATAATTGAGGTGGTTTTCATTGCTATGATATTGTCGCCTCACGAGGCAGGTATTATTTGAGAATTATTAGTTTTTGTTAGCGAATTGATAAATCTTTAACTCTGAGGGAGGATTAAAGATATGAAAAAGCACGATAATGGATTTACTATTCCATCAAGGAGTGATATCCGAAAAGCCAACAAGGCATTTCATAAATATGAACCTAGGGATTTATTTTACCGAGCTGCATTAGACCTTGTTGATCGTGCTATCAAAGGCGAATCAGAATTGAAGCTGGAAGAGGCTATCGCTTTATTATTGCAAACTTGGAATAGAGCTTATTATCGATACAAAAAATTTGATAACAAGCACATGAATGAAATCGAGCGTCTATTGAATAAAAATAAGAAAATTCTAAAAGAATTAAGAAAGAGAAACATTTCAGACCTAAACGCTGACCGAAATAATTCTACTATTTTAAAGCTATTTAATGATTTTGAAATGATCCTTGGGCCTGTGGGGGCTGCTAAAAGCTTGCACCTTTTGTCTCCTAAGTTTTTTCCTTTATGGGATGGCAAGATAGCTGCGGCTTATGGTTGTCGTTTAAAAAAACGTGGATACAATAAAGAGAGATATCTTGATTTCATGTTTATTGCAAAAGAACAATGCGCAATTATTTCAGGAAAATATGGTATTAATGACCCTCTTAAAAGTATCGACGAATTTAATTACTGTAAAATAACTAAGAAATGGATTTGAATGTGAGTAGGAATAGATTCAAATCAACCAAGCTTCAATGTTTAACTAAAATCATTTCAATATGAAAGAAAAAATTGTGGTGGAGCATTTAGAAATAAATTGCTCCACCACAACGAATTTAATTGATTGGTTTACAGCTCTTCCGTGCACTGCCTCTCGAACTGGCACCCGTTGCATTGCCAGCCGTGTATCGGGTAGAAGTTGCCCGCCTCGATGGCGCGGAGAACCTTGGTTATCAGCGAGAGCATCTTGCGGTGGTCATCTTCTCCCCTGGTGGTGAAGTAGGTTTCCATGGACGGCTTTTTGGTTTTCACCAGCACGTCAAACCGGACAAGTGTCTCGGAGCCATTTGTTGAATAACCCATCTCGCTGAAAGCGTAGCTGTAAACTGATGAGTCAAGCTCGGTCTCCACCTGGCCGTCGCTCCACTTCCGTGCCGAGGTTTTCAGTTCGCTGATTATCCGGTTGCCGTCCTCGTCGGATTCGATGAGGTCGAACGCTCCCACCAGCTTGATTGGTGATACTTCGCCGGTTTTCGGGTCGCAGATAGGAACGGAAAAGGGCAGCTCCACCGCCTCGATTTGTCTCGGCGTGATGTTCTTAACGAAGACATCCAACATGCCCTTACCGAGTTCGGCCATCTCGCCCGGGGACTTGCCGTTAAAGTCGAGGGGAGTATCACCCTCAATCTCGAGGCTCCATGCCTCATGGAAGACGGCCCGGATGTCCTCGGCGGTGAGGGGTTTACCTTCGTTTGCGAGGGTCAGGTAGTACTCGGCAACCGCATTGTGAATCGCCGACCCGAAGCTCAGGTTCGCCGATTTCCTCTCCCATTCCCGGCCCTGCACATACTGGTAACAGTAGCGCTGCGGGCACATGAGGAACGTCCTTATCTGGCTCTTGCTCACGTGAAGCTCCTGCCGATACTCGTGTAAGGTCTTTGGACTCGTAATCATGGCTTTACCTCCTATTGGTTTGGGGGTTGAAATAAAAAAAAGCGGAAGGATTTTATATCCCGCCGCTCAGGTTGGGTTGGAACTGTTTTAATTCGCCTTCCGATTAGCTCAAACCGGAGGCGCACGTATCCTGTCCATGCTTATAATCATAGTGGTATCCTCCTTTCTGGATTTGGGGTTAAAGGACTATTGAGTTTTAACAGATAATATGATGAGAAGCGGTGGGGCGGATATTATTGGTAATCACCTGTATTCAAGAAGTTCGTCAACGGTGATACCGATATCTTTGGCGATTTGTCGCAGGAGTATGGGCGAAATATCCCTCTTTGCATGGAATGGGAGAGTGGTACATCTGCCGTCGGGGTGGCGAAATTGCTTATGAGAACCTCTTTGACGAACTTCTTCAAAACCAAGCTTTTCCAGAATCCGGACAACTTCGCCGGGCTTGAGTACAGGATACTTCGACATCTTCAGGAAATCGTTACCGTCTGCGTGCCGACAAACTCGGCTTCCAACGGAGGCGTTCCGTCCTCCAGCAGCATCCCGATAACTTCCCGCAAATTGGCTTGAAGTTCATCAAGAGTCTCAGCCTGGGTGTGAGCACCTGGAAATCCCGGCACGTATCCCACGTAGAAGCCGGTGTCGGGGCATTTCTCTATAACCGCCGTAAAAGCCTTCATTCCAACCTCCTGATATTATATTAGCATAAGTGATTTCCACCGCCTATCAGGGCCGTGGTAGATTTTATCAATGTGGGGGGATAGTCCACAGGATTAAGTCATATAGCTTCGCGATTACTATCGGTTCTTTACTCATAAATAGAACTTAGATTTGAAATTTTGCGGCGAACAGGGGGCTTCGCCCCCATACCCCCAAAAAGAGTAAAAGCGTAAAAGTACTAAAGTGTAATCAGTCCCGCGCGCAACGGAAGCCAACGCCGTAGCCGTAGATCCCGTAGCCCGGCCCGCTGTAGTCGCGAGCCGATGAACGTAGGAGGCTAAAAGTGAGGAACCAGCTACCGCCACGCACAACGCGAACCAAGCCGGAAGATGGTCCAGTTGGATTTCGGTTAGGGCTACTTGAATAATATTTACTATCGTGCCAATCCGCTGTCCACTCATACACATTCCCGGCCATGTCCATTGCCCCATAAGGACTTGCTCCCTTTGGCTTGCTGCCCACCGGCCATGTTCGCACTTTCCCACAACTATTATTACCACCGTCAACCATTACTGCATAATCACAACCGTCATCCATTACTGCATAATTACGACTCGCCTTCTCGTTACCCCACGGATATTTCCTGCCGTCCGTTCCTCGCGCCGCTTTTTCCCATTCCGCCTCAGTTGGTAATCTCTTCCCGGCATATTCGCAATACGCTTTGGCCTGGTTCCAGTCTACGCAGTTGATGGGATGATTGCCCCTGCCGCTATATCCCCAATTGCAGTTTTTGTTGTCGCTTCTGCTACGCGGCTGGCTGCACTTCCCGCTATGTACGCACTCACCATATTCCTCCACCGTCACTTCATACTTATCGATATAGAACGCATCGAGGTAAACCTTGTGATAAGGCTTCTCGTCAGTATCACATAGACTGTCCACCCTGCTGTTGCATCCCATCATGAAATCACCGGCGTAGACTTTGACCATTTCACCGCTCTTTAGGCCACCTGATGTCGAACTCGGCGTCGAAACCGGCGGTTGGCCCATAAGCTTGCGGGCGGCGTTGGTTACGGTGGTTATCAGACCGTCTATTTCGCATTTTTTGCACATTTCTTTTATGGAAGTTTCCACCGTTGCCGTCTCGACATTTATCAATTGCATGCTCACTACGTATATCTTCCCAAGCTTCGAGATTTTGCCTACTACAATTTTTCCCACTCCCAAGATTCGACCGGCCACGACAACGCGACTGCCCTCGACGCTGCCTGTCTGTTGGAAGCCAACTTCACCGAGTATTTTGTCCCGGTTGGCCCGGTCAATAACTGTGTATTTTTTCGATTTCACTATCTCGTCAAGTGCAATGTCAGTCAGGGTGGAGCACTGCTCTTTTTGTATATCTTTGCTGCATTTTAAATCCATCACGGCGAGGTAATTCATCACCCGCTTTTCCGGTTCATCTTTGGCTTCACCACCACTTAGAATAAGGCAAAGGAGAAGCAGACAAAATATTGTTGTGAGGATAGTGCCTCTCATATTTTTCCTCCTCTCAAGTCTATAGAATTTATACAATATTTAATCCCAATACGCAATGATATAAAATGGGGCGATGGAGAAAGCTCCCCACCGCCCCGGTTGGTTGAGTTACTGTCTTGGTTTCTACCTGTTTTGAAGCTCACCTATGACCGTTGATGCCTCATCCCTGGTGAGGTAATCCGGCACTTTGTTGAAGGTATTCAGGCAATACTCCCTGATGGCCTTCTGTGTCATCTTTTTCGATTTTCCGATGCTATAGATGGCCTGGAGCTGCTTGTTGGTGAGCCGACCGTTGGAACCGTTTCCCGAGTTTTTGGAATTGTTTTCCGATTTGGGTTTGCTGCCACTGTCGGTGCTATCGCCGTTCCCGCCGTAGAGGTACAAGCCGACACCCAATAATGTTGCGCATTTCTTGATGGCGTCGGTGGTGGCGGCCTTCAGGTCGTCGCCCAAGGATACCTGCTCGCCGCTGTCCCGGTTGCGGGTTATCCGGGTGCTGCCAAACTGGGACTTGGTTATCCCTTCGGCGGTAAGCCTGCCGAGGACGAGTATTTCATCCTCGAACACCTTGTGCTCGACCACCTCGAAGCTCCAGTTTGCATCGAAGGCGTCGTTCAGCCGAGCTATCACGGCAGCGCCCTCGAGGTAAGTGACCTGGTTGCCGAATGTTCCTCGCTTGGTTTTCAGCTGCGACTCGTCGAACGGTCGCTCCAATGTCTCTCGATTCATCGTTCTACTCCTTTCATTGAGTTGAACCGGCCTTTTTCCCAGCCGGAGATTGCTTCCCAGCAATCGGAGGTCGATTGCTTCTTAGCAATCGAAAGTATTGGATTGAAAACAGCAGACCCCGGCCACCACAATGGATGACCGGGGCCTGCACCGAGCCGTATGTGATTGTCATTTACTTTTTCTTCCGGGCACCTCCTTTCTTGGTTGAAGTCTTCGTGGACGACTTTTTGGTTAATTTGGTGGACTTTGTTGACGTGGACTTCTTGGTGGTCGATTTCCCGGATGCGGGCTTCTTATCGCTGTCCTTCTTGGACGGACGACCACGCTTCTTCCTGGGCTTCTCCTCGGCTTTCTCCTTCACCGATTCAGCTTCCTGTTTCTGCTCCGGTTCAGCTTCAGGTTTCTGTTCGGGTTCCGTAGTAGCTTCCGCAGGCCTGCGCCTGGCGCACTTTGAGCAGTAGGACTGGTGGAACGGCTCCTTACCATAGAACACACCCTCGCACTGGGTGCAGACGATTTCGTAGCCCTTGATGGGCATGGTGGCGGGAACGCCATACTCCCCGGCCTTCTCAACCGGTATCCATTTCTGCCGGGAGTCCTGGATGCCCGGGCGGGGCACTATCTTGGTTGGTCTGGCCTTCCCGATGCGGATAAGCACGTCGTTGTGCACGAAGGCGGTGCAATAGGGGAAACTGTCGGGAAGCGTCCGGAACATGTCTTTCACTTCCCTGTCTTCCCAGGTCTTTCCCTGCCGGAGCAGGTCGTGGAGCGCCTCGACCTTGGCTATCTCCTGCGAGTTGACGCCGATTTCCTTGAGCCGGGAGAGCTTGATCTTTCCCAGCAGCTCGTCCATGGTTTTCTCTCTTGCCATTTTTAATCTCCTCTCTGAATTGGTTAAGGGTTTGGTTGTTGGTGGACTAATGACGTACCTCTCCTATTCAGGCGGACTTCTGGCGCTCATGGTTTCCCTCCTTCAGCTGGAATTATTCGGTTGTGTGATTTGGTTACCGGTCTTCGGCGGGTTGCTCGACGGGATAGCAGTTGACGTGGTAGTAGGCGACCTCAAGCTCGGGCGTGTAATCGCCGCGCTCGACGAAGCCCTGTCTTACCTGGATAACCTGGTCATTATCCGTAATTACCTGGCCGCAGACGTTGCAGTAGATGCTGCACATTATTCCTCACCTCCTTTCCATTCCACGTTCCCGCAACTGCAGTGAGCGCAGAACGGGCCGACGTGTTCAGGCTCCATGGTTGACTGCTTTACGTTGCCCATGAATCCCTTGTCCTCGTCGTCAAAGTCCTCCTCATCGGGCTTGTAGTACACCCAGTGGTCGGTTACGATGCTCTTGATGACGTAGACCTCGGCGAACTTCTTGCAATGGTTGCAGTACCAGGACATTATTTCTTACCTCCTTTCCCGGTTAGTAGGTTTATGATTTGCCCGCTGGCTTTGTGAATTGTTGCCAGCGACTCCTGCAGGTCGTAGCTCACCTGATAGAGCGCAAGATAACGGTCGGAATAAGTTTCAGTAAGTCCAATATGCCGGGCCACGAGCCATGCCACGGCCTCGGCTTCCATCTCCCGCTGCTCTTTCGATAACTCCGCACGTTTCTGGAGGGTGTCGTGGATAAGCTCGTGAGCCAGTTCGTGCAGCAGGATGAACGATTGCTCGGTGGGGTTCTTGTTGGAATCGATGACGACCGTGCCGATTCGGCTAACCCCGTCCATACCCGGCAGCTCCTCGAAGACGATATCTATCTTCAGCTTGCCGGATAATTCCTTGAGCTTGTCCAGCAGTTCCTCGTGAGTGTTGGCTATCGGTTGAGGATTAAGAGAGGGTAGTTGCTCGCCTTCGGTCTGGGAGATGTCAAATACGGGAACCGGCTTGAACAGGGTGATTATCTCCTCGTCGTCTTCATCGTCATCATCGTCGCCGTTTTTGCGCTTCACGGTGATGGGGGCGAATATCCAGATGGCGGATTCGCCCTTCTTCACGCTCCTGCCCAGCTTCTTCCATGTTCGATAACCGGCCACCCGGGTGGCGTCCGGGTACTGCATGAAGATGAGCAGGCAGTTGCGCCACGAGTAGGTATGGAACCTGGACATGGTCTTGAGGATTTGCTGGAATTCATCGCTGCTCTTAACCCGGCTGACCTTTTCCTTGAGCCGGTCGAGCAGCTCCCTTGTCCGCTCCACGGATTTGGTGGACATGGTTCTTCTCCTTTCCGGGCATAAAAAATCCGGCCATCCCTTAAATTGGAACGCCGGTTCTTTGTGCCCTGCTATGTGGTTTGGTTGTTAGAGATAGATGATTTTCAGGCCGTGATCTTTTGCGGTTTGATGCTCGATGGTCGCTCCGCCGGAATGCTCCCAGCCCAGAATCATGGCGATAACGCCGACCAGTCCTGAAGACAACAGCGAGCGCCAGACGTAGAGGGCGTCGTCGCGGGAGTAGCCCATGGCTTCGAGGTCGCCCACGGCGGAGGGGTCGATGACGATGTCGTAGTCGCCGCTGGCATCAAGTTCAGCAGCACACTGATTCAGCTTCCGGATGTTCTCCTCAACGGAGTTGCCGTTCTTCGGAGATATGGGACCGGAGACGTAGCAGACCTTGCCGGGAGGTTTGTCTTGCAGGAAGTCGAGGTAGGCACGGAGCAGTTGGTGCTTGTCGCGGAAATCTTTGGGTACGAACAGCATACGAATCACCTCCTTCCATATAATGTTGTGAGGGGTTGAATTCACGAGACCCGAACGCGCCGCTTCTCACGCTCGGCGAGAACCAGCTCGGCGAGCTTTGCCGCACGTTCAGGCCCGTCCAGGTGAGCCAGGTGCACGTGGAAGAGTTCGACCTGCCTCTCCCAACTGCAGCCTGCCGCCCCGAGCATTTGAAAACAGACGCTCCTTGGCACGGTCTCCATCCTAGTGGAGTCGGGCATAAAATCACCTCCTCTCGGGCGTAAAATGAATCGGATTCAGGCAAAATTTTAAATCGGTATAAGTTATTGAATTAACGGAATTTTTGGGGTAAAGACAGAATTAATTTAAAAATAATTATAAGAACCTCTTGACAGGAGCGCCCGAGGGGAGGTAAAATTTATTATCATATTTTCAAGGAGAGGGGGGGTGGAATAATTTAGCAATATCTTATAGGGTTATGCATTGCAAGGAGAATGCGAAGTCATGAAAAATTTCTTAAAAATTGCATCGAGTTATTTTTTCATAATTCTCTTTTTTCTTTCCTGTGGCCCTAAACCTGCTGACTATTATTCGCAAGGAAAATACCAAGAAGCATATTCCCATTTTAAGGCTGAATATCAAAAAAAACCTAAAGATAAGAACAAGTACTATGCTGGAGAAACTGCGCTCACATTAGCTGAAAGAAACATTAATAATATTAAATCAGAAAATCTTACAAAGAGCATGAATTTACAATTAATTGATAAAAACATAAAGGAAGTCGAAAATGTTCTTGAATTATTATCTGAGGCGCGTGATTGTTTTAAATCTTTAGATTCTTCTTATACACCTTCTCAGGACTACCCACTCATCAGTGACCAATGGGTTAAAACAGAAAATATGAAAGATCAGACTGATAATTTGCTTCGGGATTTAGAGAAGAGAAAAGCCAAACTTAAATCTGATATTGAAAATTTTATATCTGAAGCAGACAAGCTTAAACAAAATCATAAATTTATTAAAGCAAAGGAGGTTTTGCAAAAAGCACAGCAAATAAATCCTAATAGTGATGAAATCAAAAAAGAATTACAACTAATAAAATTAATAATTTCTTCAGAAAGTTTGTTATCAAATAAACAATATAAAAAGAGCCGATTAAATGCACAAAAAGCACGTGATATCGATCCGAATTTCGCGTACATACCTAAATTAATTGCTGAAATCAATAAATCCCATTCAGGCAGCTTATTTAAAAAAGGAAAAGAAGCTCTTGCAGATAAACAGTATTCAGAGGCTTTTTCATTATTGACAGATAGCTGTGAGCTTGATCCTCAAAATGAAGAAAAAGCATCGTGTTTGGAGAGATGTAAAAATGAATGGGTAGAATCGTTGTGCTCGAAGGCGGAAACATATACTCTGAAATATAGGTTCCGAAAAGCTCAAGATAAATATCAGAAGGCTCTTGATATTTCCCCTAACAGTCAATTTGCCAATTCAGAATATCGTCAGTTTCGTCGCAGTGCGGCAATGTATCACAAAAACGTAGCTAATATTTATTCAAAAAATGAACTATTTGGAAATTGTTTGGTAAATTTGTTAGAAGCTAACCATTATAATGAGAACGTGGTTAGGAAACAAAATATAACCAGTATTGAAGAAAAAATTAAGAGAAAATCAAGAATAAATGTAGCATTGATGGATTTTAAGGATCCCTACCAAGAAAAAGGTCAACTCATCCGAAATCAGGTTTTATCTGATATGATGCACTACCCGTTTATAAGAGATAAGAAAGTACAAATAATGGATAGGCGAATGCTGAAGCAAATTTTTTCGGAACAGAAACTTTCAATGACCGGAATGGTAGATAAGAACAAGGTAGTTAAGACCGGTAAGGTTCATGGTGTAAACGTGCTGATATTTGGAGAAGTGTTGGAATTTAATACAGATAATCTTGTACGAAGGATAAATACAAAATATAAAGAGTATGTGTCAGGTCATCACAAAGAAGCTAACCCCGATTTTAAAGATTGTTTGACAGCAACGACAGCAGCGGCACTTTTAGGCGGCGACGATATTAGAGAAGTTTGTGCTGGACTTCACGACCCATACATAATTGTTGAAGATCATTCAAAGTGTTATTATGACATACTTAAACACACCCGATTAGCTAGTATATCAATTGGAATTGATATAATTAATGTCGAAACGACGAAGGTGATCTATAATGATACAATCTCTGAAAAGGTAGAAGATAGTGATAAAGAAATAAAGCCTACAAACATGGATTGTGCAAGTAAGGCTGGAATAACCCCAGAGAGGCCAGATTTAGAACCTCTTGGACTTATGGAAAGAAAAGCAACACAGCAAGTTCAAGATGAAATATCCGGTCAACTAAAACGAGCTTTGAGTCCTAAAAGAGTATGGAAAAGACAAGCAAGATGGTTCACTTCTAACAAAAGATGGGAAAAGGCGGTAGAGTCATGGGCGAAGTTATTAGTTCTTTATCCAAATAGTTATGATTCAAAAGAGGCAAAAGATGAACTAGTAAAAATGTATACAAGACATCCTGAGGCTTACGTTAAAGATAATATATCCTTATAATATTAGTATCCTCGCATAAATATGAATCAATATTACTATGATGCTCATGTAAAGAATGGAGGTTATAATCGGCATGGAAAAGACTCGCATCTTAAATAGGTATATATTTCCGCTCATTATTCTGATTCCAATAATTATTTTACTATTTTTGCGTTTTTCAAATTATGAAGTCCTAAACTCTTTAGCGGTAATTCTAACTTTTCGAATATATTTAGCAATAGCGACTACTGCCTACTATGTTTCTGCTGAGTTTAAAAATTACAAAAAAAATACATTTATAGCCATTGCTATAGCTATAGCTACCTTTTTATTCTGGTTTGTTTCGCTTTTTGTATTGGCCATTATAATGTACAGAGTGTATAGAAATTCAAGCAAAGAATCTTATAAAGGCCAGGAGTAGGTTTAAAAAAACAGGCTTTACAGAAAACGATCTAACCATAATTATTCCTGAATCTCCCCACTCGTCCCCTGCACTGCTATACCCCCATCATATTCCCTATACCCCATCTCGATTTCGAGCGAGTATCCGGGGATTTAAGTTGGATGCGGTTGTGATGAAGTATATCGGTGGGAATGATACAATAGGGCGTCGCTGACCCACCTCAAAGAGAGGCAATTGCCGCCAGCGGGATGGGAAAACCTGGCTAATTCTGTAACAAGAGCACAGAGGAACTGAAGCTCGCCCGCAGGATGCTGAGGAGCCTGTTTCGGGGCGAGGGGTGAAGGACTACTTGTTTCGCTTGCCGGAGGGCTTATCCGGATTTGGGATGAGCTGGGCGTAGGTCTCGAAGCCAAATTCCTCGAAATTACTCCGCCAGACCGCCATTTCCTTCTTGGTGAGGGGCCGAATAACGAGCTTCTCATCGCCCTTCATCTCCGGCTCCCATCCCTCAATCACGTAAACCCTGCCCTCATGCTGTATGAACGGGTTAATCATGGTGGGGATTGGAGCAGGTGGAAAAGAGGGTGTCAATGGGAAGTTTATGACCGGATCTGTCACAAACACTGTTTATTAATTAATCAGAATGTACGAAATCAGAGAATTCGCAGATATTGACAAACTTTCATCAAAATGCTACTCAAACCGAATCAGAATGAAGACGCATTTGGAATAAAAATGTGTCATTTTCCGCATACATTGTGATTGAAGGGAGCTGGCTACATGCCTAGAAAATGGGAAATTTTGGACGTCCTGACCAGGGCAAAATTACTTGAGCTTGCCCGGGATTTTGACATCGAAGGACTTACCGGGGAAACCAAGGAAAACGTAGTAAAGACGCTGGCCCGGAAAAGAAGCATTGCCCTGGAAGACTTCCTGGAGCGCGTCTCCCGGGATGAACTCAAGGAAATTTGCAGGAAGTTCGGATTTGACGACACGGGCCGGGAAAAAGCCGTCCTTATAGACAGGATAACCGGCAAGGTAAAGGAATCCGACGCCCCCAAGCCGAAACCGGCTAAACCCAAACCGGAAAGCGAAAGGAAACCGCCCAAAGAGGCCGAACCGAAGAAAACCCCGGCCAAGGCAGCTAAGCCACCGGAGAAAAAACCGACAAACAACGGCGCGAACCTCGGATTCGAGGAAAAGCTATGGGCGGCGGCGGACAGGCTCCGGGGGCACATGGACGCATCCGAATATAAGCACGTAGTCCTCGGCCTCATATTCCTGAAATATATCTCCGACGCCTTCCAGGAGCGTTACAACGAGCTTACTCAGGAGGAATACGCCGACCCGGAAGACCGCGACGAGTACACCGCCGAAAACGTCTTCTGGGTACCGAAAGAAGCGCGCTGGTCAAAACTCCGGGATAACGCCAAACAGCCCGGAATCGGGAAAATAATTGACGACGCCATGGTGGCCATCGAGAAGGAAAATCCCGGCCTCAAAGGCGTGCTTCCAAAGGAATATAACCGCGAATCGCTCGACAAAAGCCGTCTCGGGGAACTTATTGACCTCATAGGCTCCATCGGCCTGGGGCAAAAGGAAAACCGCTCGAAGGACATCATCGGGCGGGTGTACGAATACTTCCTCGGCAAGTTCGCCACCGCCGAAGGCAAAAGCGGCGGGGAATTTTACACCCCCCGGTGCGTGGTCAACGTGCTGGTCAACATGATTGAACCCTACAGGGGCCGCATCTTCGACCCGTGCTGCGGCTCCGGGGGCATGTTCGTGCAATCGGAGAAGTTCGTGGAAGCGCACGGTGGAGATAAACGGAATATTTCAGTCTACGGGCAGGAATCGAACCCCACCACGTGGCGATTGTGCAAGATGAACCTCGCCCTTCGGGGCATCGAGGTGGATATAGGCCACGCCAGCGCCGACAGCTTCCATAACGACCTGCATAAGAACCTGAAAGCCGATTTCATACTGGCGAATCCGCCGTTCAACATGAAAGCATGGGGCGGGGACAGGCTGCGGGAAGACGTCCGGTGGAAGTACGGGGTTGCCCCGGTGAATAATGCAAATTACGCCTGGATTCAGCATTTTATCCACCATCTGGCCCCCAACGGAATAGCGGGCTTTGTTATGGCCAATGGCTCCATGAGTTCCAACACTTCGGGCGAGGGGGAAATCCGCAAAAATATAATCGAAGACGACCTGGTGGATTGCATGATTGCCCTGCCCGGGCAGCTCTTTTACACCACTCAAATACCGGTCTGCTTGTGGTTCCTTACCCGGAATAAGGCCAACGGAAAATTCCGGGACAGGAGCGGAGAAACCCTGTTCATAGACGCACGGAATATGGGCCGGATGATTGACCGGGTGCATAAGGAATTTACGGATGAGGACATCGAGCGGATAGCCGGAACTTACCACGCATGGCGCGGCGAAGAGGGGGCGGGCACCTACGATGACGTGCCCGGGTTCTGCAAAAGCGCCTCCATCGATGAAATAAAAGAGCACGGTTACGTCCTCACCCCGGGCCGGTACGTGGGAGCGGAAGTTGCAGTGGACGATGACGAGCCGTTCGAGGAGAAGATGGAAAGACTGACAAAAACGCTGGAAGAACAGTTCAGTGAAAGTGCCGGACTAGAGCAGACTATAAGGAAAAATTTGCAAGTGCTTGGTTTTAAATAAGAAACGCCCCTCCGAAGAGAGGCGTCGGCCCGGAGATGCTATCTCCGGGGGGGTTACAATGAGGTGATTTATAATTGTTCCAGAGGCGAATGTCAAGCAAGAGAGACCCCAAATTGATGCCAACAGCAAGGAGGACATAGGCCATGGGTGATGTAGCGTCATGGGCTGGAGTGGTGGTCTATTTCCTTGCCTTCATCGTGGCCATTATCTCGTTGGTAATAAGCCGTAAAGCTCAACGCCAGGCCAACGACCTTCAAGAGCGCATAGTCAAAATCGAAGAGC
>CAYWKU010000037.1:0-33596 GCA_964459325.1 uncultured bacterium
GCCTGTTGCTGCGGAGACGGGGGCGGAGGCGGCGCGGCCTGCTGCTGCGGCTGCTGGGGGGGCTGAGCGGGGGGAGCGCCGGCTTTCTTGGTCACCTTGAAAACCGACTCGCATTTGGTGCACCGGAGCTTCAGCCCCTGGTCTCCGACCTTTTCGTCATCCACCTTGTAACGAGCCTTGCATTTCGGACAAGCTACTATCATTTTCCCACCTTTTCCTTTATAAGTGCCTTTTGAATTTCCTTTTACTCCGGTTTGATGTCTTTCAGCTTCACCTTTTCTTCCCCGGTGAGAATTTCATCAACCTTCAGCAGAACCACCAGGCTGTCGCCGTGCTGGCACACCCCTTCAAGATACCGAGCGCCGTCGCCGCCCATCACTTTGGGGGCCGGTTTGATATCCGAAACGGGCACCCGTATAACTTCGGTCACACTGTCTACAGTCAGCCCCACCCACTGGTCTTCGACCCTGACGATTATCATCCGCGGGTCGGCTTTTCTTTCGCCCTCCACCTCGAACCTCTTTCGCATTTCCATAACAGGTATGACGTCCCCGCGTATGTTTATCACTCCTTCAATGAAATGAGGCGCCCCGGGGATGGGGGTGATTTTCATGGGGCGAATTATTTCCTTTATCACGCCGATATCCACGGCGTAATACTCCTCCCCCAGCGAAAACACCGCGAACTGCCGTATCTGTTCCGCCGTAGAGGCCGACTTCCTGCCGGTTCCTTTAGCTTTTTTATTATTCACAACGCTGCCACCTTGTCCAGATTAAGCAGGATTACCAGTTTCTTCTTCGCCGCCTTTTTCTCCTGCCCGTCTTCTTCCTTTCCGGATTCTTCCGCGTATACCCTCGTTCTGCGCGACTCTTCCGCCCGGCCCACTCCTTCCAGGTACTGAGCTTCCACCCCGCCCATAGCCGGCGGAGGCGGTTCGATGTCTCCCGGCAGAACCCTGACCACGTCTTCGACGCTGTCGGTTGCCAGGCCCACCAGGTCCCCGTCATTGCGGTGGACTATGACTATTCTCGCGGACCGGTTCCATGTTACTTTTCCGAGGTTCAGTTTGGTCAGCAGGTCAAATACCGGGATAATCACGCCCCGGAGGGAGATTATCCCCAGCACGAACCCCTTACACCTCGGAACGTCGGTAATGGAGCGGGGTTTTATTATTTCACTTATCCGTGTCAGCGGCAATGCGTATTCCTCTTCTCCCAGCATGAAGCTCAAAAACTCCAAAGGAGCTTCGGCGGAACTGTCCTCTTCTTCCTCTTCCCCGGCCTCATCATCGGGTTCACCGGCATGTTCGGCAGTTTTCACCTTTTCCGCCGAAGGTTGCGGCGCCTCCTTCGGAGCGGGAGGCTCGGCTTCCGCCGGGGCCGCCTGCGGCTCGGCGCTCTTTCCCGCTTTTTCCTCCCGGGGTACTTGTGCGACTTCTTTCGTCTTGTCCCCTGCCGTTTCCATCCGGGGCTGAACATCAACGGCCATTTCGGAGTCCGGCAGCTCGGGCATGTCCTGTGTTCCAAACAACGAAGACAAATCGTCGGCGGTAAGCTCCATCTCCTCCGGCGCCTGAGCGCCTACGGGAATTTCTTCCCCGGAAGCGTTTCCCGCTTCTTGAGCAAACCTATCCGTGCCGGGAGCTTCTTTTTTCCTCTCTTTTTCCGGAGCTTCCGTGGTTTGAGCGCATCGAGTTTCCCGAACTTCAGCCGAACTCGTTGTTGACTTCCGGGCGCCGGATTTTTTCCCGCCCGAAGACTTTTTCTTCTTTTTCTTTCCGGAGCTTTTGGTTGACATTCCGGAGACCCTCTCGGCCTTTTCCTCCGGTTCCTTTTCCTCTTCTTTGTGCTGTTGCGCTCGTTTTCTTGCTTTCAAAACATCCATGGTTTATATCTTTACGCCGCAAGGTGAGGGTCCATTTGCATACCCAGGTCCACGGCGGCGTCCCTTACTATGTCCGGAGTAATCTTTTTACTATCTCGACCAAAGGCCTCCAGCAAAGCGCCGGAGGCGAGGTTGTTTATTTTCCGGGGTATTCCCCCGGTATATGGATAAATCATGTCCTTTGCTTCCCGGCTGAATACATCGGGGTCTCCACCGGCCACTTTCACCCTGTGGTCAACGTACTCCGGCGCCTCTTCCTGCCTGATGGGGCCAAGGTAATACCTCATCCCCACCCGTTGCCGGTAGGCTTCGTAATCCTTTCTCTTTATCCTCTTTTCTATTTCCGGCTGCGCCAGCATTATCAGCGCCAGCAGGTTGGCGTCGTCCAGTTGGAAATTGGTAAGAAGCCTTATTTCCTCGAACGTGGCCCGGGAGGGTATGAGCTGACATTCGTCAACTATAATCACCGGCGGCGAGCCGCTCTCGTTGGCTTCCCAGATAAGGTCGCTCACCTGCTCCACCAGGTCGGATTTGTAATGGCGGGGCTTTTCCGCGCCAAGTCTCATCGCCAAAGTGCGTAGAAACTGGTTAGGTGTAAGCACGGGGTTAACAATCAGCACCGGCTTTGGTCCCTCCAGCTTATCCACCAGCACCCTGGAAAGTGTCGTTTTGCCGGCGCCGATTTCGCCTATCATCAGCATGAGGTCGCGGTCTTCCACCACCTGCTCCATACGGGCCAGAGCTTCCTCGTGCGCACTGCTGCGGTACAAAAACGCCGGGTCGGGAGTTTTGCGAAACGGTTTCACTTTAAATCCGAAGAATCTTTCGTACATTCACGCCTCTCCTGCCGGTCCCGTCGTTCTTTCCGCACCGTGCCCCGCTTCTCCCAAAAGGTCGCCAACATCCAGCACCAGTACCGTCTGCTGATTACCGAGTTCGGTGGCGCCGGCCACTCCCTTAATATCCCCCAGGGTTTTGCCCAGGCTCTTTATTACCACGTCCTGCCTGCCAACGAGGCGGTCGACCACGACCCCCATCCTCTTGTCCGCGATGCCCACGACCACCACGAATTCCTTATCTTCCTCCTCCGCCAGAGCCGTATACTCGTCGGGCAAAGCTTCCAGACTCGACGACTCGACCTTCTGCCCGGGCGGGCCGCCGTTTCCGTCGCCGTAGCCGAAAAGCACCCCCAACCTGAGAAGCGGTATAGTCTGCTCGCGTATTTCCATTACCTCCCGCTGCTCGATGGTGTCTATATCCTCCGACTGCAATATATGGCATTCCTTTACCGAGTTGAGTGGCAGGGCGTAGGTGTGGCCGCTGCTTTCCACTATAAGCGCCTGTATAATGGCAAGGGTAATGGGAAGGGTGATGGTGAAAGTGGTACCCTCACCCGGTTCGCCATCTACTTCTATAAGACCGGAAAGGTTGGAGATATTGCGCTTCACCACGTCCAGACCCACTCCCCTTCCGGAAACCTCGCTTACTTCCTCCCGGGTGGAAAAGCCCGGCTCGAAAAGGAGGTTTAATATTTCTTCCTCGGAAGCTTCCGTATTTTGAGGCAACAACCCCAGCGCTATGCCTTTTTCCTTGACCTTCTGCGCGTCTATTCCCGCACCGTCATCCTCCACTTGTATGACCACGTGGTTACCCTGCTGAAATGCTCTCAGCTCGATGGCGCCTTTGGCGGGTTTTCCTTTCTTCTTTCTTTCTTCGGCGGGCTCCAGCCCGTGGTCTATGGAATTCCGTATTATGTGCATCAAGGGGTCCGCAAGTTCTTCCACCAGCAGTTTGTCCAGCTCGGTTTCCGTGCCGGTTCGAACCAGTTCGACTTCCTTGCCCTGCTCCCGTGAAAGTTTTCTGACAATTCTTCCCAGCCTTCCGAAAAGCTGTCCCACGGGCACCATGCGCACATCCATCACCGCTTCCTGCAACTCGGAAAGCTTCCGGTCAAGGTTTCGGTGCGACTTGTAAAGCTCGTTGGATACCATGCGCATGGCGGGTTCCCGGCTTATCTGCTCGCGAAGGCCGCCGATGATGGTTTTTTCCAGCACCAGCTCGCCCACTATGTTCATCAGGAGGTCCAGGCGGGAGATATCCACCCTGACGGTGCTGCTTATGCTTCTTGCGCTTTCCGTTTCCGCTTCCGACTCCTCGTCGGCTTCCCATTGCTCTCCGCCGCCGGCTGCTTGCCGTTCCGGCGGGGCGGGAGGTTCCGATTGCGCCGCCTGAGCTTCTTCGGCGGAGCGCAACACCTCCAGCGAGTACCCTTTTTCCTCGAGTTCATCCCGCAGTTGGTCAACAGGCTCATCGGCGCCGACCAAGAGGTCGAAGTGAATATGCTCGCCATCTTCTTCCGCTGCCCCGGGCAGGGTGGTGATGACCTCGCCCCGCTTTTTGAGCCAGTCCATCAGCTCCGGCAGTTGTGAATCGAAGCTGGTAATATCGAAAGCCGCCTGCACCTTCAACACGTTGGTGCCCGCGCGGATATTTTCGAGAAGCCTGAATTCTTCGTACTCGGTAAGCACGTCCACGATGGCCCGCGGCAGGGTGACGCCCTCCATGACCACCGAGTCCCCCTCGGCGGTCTCCTCCACCCGGTGCTCTGCCTCTTTTTTTTCCCCGCTCGGAAGCTGTCCCTGAGCGGCTTTGTCCATTTTTTTGGCGACGCCCCTTGCTTTTTCGACGTCGGGATGCTCTTCATTCAAAAGGGCCCGCAGGCTTTCCACTCCCGTAAACAAGAGGTCCAGCACACCGGCTTCGGCGGGGATTTTGCCCAGTCTCATTTTGTCCAGCATGTTTTCCATGGAGTGAGCCGTCTCGCTTATGTCCGTGTATCCGAACATGCCCGCGAGTCCCTTCAGGGAGTGGGCGGCGCGGAAAATGCCGTTGAGTATATCCGGGTCCACGCGGGTGGAGCCTTGAAGCGCTTCTTCGTAGCGCATCATTTCCCTCCCGAGGGTTTCCACAAGGTCCTCGGCCTCGCTCACGAACTCGTTGTCCGCTCCGTCCCTGGGACTCATAACGTCTCTTCTTTCTCCTGCCGGCTCTTATCCACCAGCCGGCTTATTATTTCGGTAAACTGGTCGACATCGATGGGTTTTACCAGATATTCGTCCACACCGAGCGCCAGGCCCTTTTCCCTGTCGCGCTCCCGGCCTTCGGTGGTGACCACAATCAGCGGTATGTGGCGATAGCTGTCGTTGTTTTTAACGAAGTGTATAAGCTCGAGACCGTTTATATCGGGCATGTTTATATCGGTAACTATCAGGTCGAACTGCTTTCTGGGCAGTTGTTTCAGCGCCTCGAACCCGCTTGATGCCTCCACGATTTCATAATCCCCAGCCGCTTCGAGAGCGCTCACAAGGTAAGCCCTCATGGCCGGAGAATCTTCTGCTATCAGTATGTAAGCAGGCACAATCTTAACCTTTTAAGATGACCCGTAAGATGCCGACCGGTTGGAACCCTCCCGGCCGGAGATTTCCGTCAATTTCCTTTCCAGAAGCGCCCTTTCCATCGCCAGTCCGGCTTGTGCAAGAAATATCTCCAGGCTGTCGGTATCGCCGATGGGCTTTTCGTCCGGCACATTATCGCCGTATAGCACCGCGGCCACTCTCCCGCTCGCTATAATGGGGGCGGCGAAGCTTTCCGCCGGCTTTACTCCACCCAGGCACTGGACCAGGTAATTATTCCACTTGGTTTCCGCAAGCTCTTTCTTATAACTGGAACGCCGCGTCACCACGTCCCGGAATATGCTGGCTTCGTTAAGCGGTATGCGCATTCTCCTGACCTGGCGGAACGGGTCTATGCCGTTGAGCTCTACGCCGAACTGCCCTAGTCCCGCCACTTTATCCCTCATGACCAGGAAAATAACGGCCCGGTTCATAAGCTCCGCTGCAAACCTTAGCACCATGAGAGTTATCTGCCCCGAGAATTCGGGGTCGTGAAGCTCGCTAATCATGGACTTGAGCAGGCCCAGCCCCCTGCTCACCTGCGGCATCTCCTCACCCGTGTACGGATGCGGCTCTTCTCCCAACTCCAGGCTTATTTCCCTGCCGGGGTCCCACCACGACTCCTCCTCCACCGTGGGCGGCCCCGGCATTGGCTGTTCCGGCCCCTGAGCGCTTTTTTGCTCTTGTTGAGGTGTCGGCTGCGTTTGAGGCGGGGTTTGCGGTTGGGGTGTAGCGGCTTGCGGTGGCGCTTGAGGTTGCGTGGTTTCCGGGGCTTCGGGAGGCGGCACGGCTTTCTCCACCAATTCGGGCACCAACCGTGTCAGCTCCTCTTTGAACCGGGACAGCTCCGGCGTAGGCTCTTCGCCCCATATCTGGGTACGCTTGGGTTTGTCTATATACTCGTCGAGGCCCGCTTCCCGGGCCTTTTCTTCGGCCTTCTGGTTGGGATAATCGGAAACCAACAGCACCGGGACGTAGGGGCTGGACGATTTTACAGATTCTACTATTTCCACGCCGCCCAGTATTCCTTCCCCGTCGCTCCGGGGCATGAACATGTCGGCAATAACCACGGGGCAGAACCCCTGGCTAATCAGCTCTTTGACCTTGTTTAAGCCATCGACGACTTTTTGTACGGCCTGGCTGGAATACCCCATGCCTGCCAGGTATCTGGTTATGAGGGCCGATATTTCGGGGTCATCATCAATCACCACGACCTGCGGCACTGCGCTGACGCGGGATATTTCTTCCTCGACATTCTGCTTTTTATCCGCCACTTCGGAGGCGCCTCCGGTTGCGGCGGCCTGTGACTCACCCGCCGGTTGAGGTGACGCGGAAGTTTCGGCCCCCTCCCCTTCTTGCGCCGGAGGGGCTTTTTCTTCCGCCTGGCCGGGCATGGGAACGGGCCGGAAGGCGCCGTCGCGGCGTGCTTCATCCTGAAGCCGGGTGCCTTCCATAGCAAGAAACTGGGGATTCATCCCGGATTCAAGAAGCATCTCGGCGGTGTTTTCGTCCAGCTCCGTTTTCTCGAAGTCGGGGTCCTTAAGCTCGAAGTTGAAGTTCCCTTCCGGCCACATGAAGAACCCAAAGACCACCGTCTCGACATGCTCCCTTAAGGCGTCTTCAATTTTCGAGTTGTCTGCCTGAAGCCTTTCCACGATAATTTCCCGGAGGCTTTTGGTTTCTCCGATGCCCCTTTTGAGAGACACTGCGTTTTTTACGTTTTCGGGGGAGAGTATTTTAGCTCTTGCTATGAGTGTTTCCAGCCGCTCGGGGCGCTCGTTGCTTTCTGCGCCCACCACCTGGCCGTCGCGAAAGATAATTCTCCCCTTTCGCTCATCCCAGGTAAGGCTGAGCACACCCGACTTGCGGCTCAGGGAGACAATCTGGAGAATGTCTCCCAGGCCCAGGTCTTCCAGATTTCCTACCAGGCTCAAGGAAAAAGCTCCCTACTTTGAATATAATATCCCTTAATAATGATTTACCATAAATCAGGAAACCTGTAAAGTTTGCACGGCCTCTCCGAAGGCCAACTCGACCATTTCAGTCTCCACACTCTTTCTCAACAGGGCTTTTCTGAGCGTCTCGTGGAGTTGCTCGGCGACTCGGTCTCCGGCCATCGAGAGTTTAAGGCGCCGAAAACGCTCCCCGCCTTCCTTCCCCGCTTCCAGGATACCCTCGACAAATGCCACCGCGCGGTCCACCTCCTGCTCGCTTCCCAGCAGGTGCTCAACCAGTAGCACCGCGTCGGTTTCATCGGCCCGGAGCAAGGTGTTTACCACATCTCTGACGCAGGCGGTTATCTCCTTTGCCGATTTTTGAGATTTTTCACCGGCGCCAAATATATAAACTTTCGACCGGCGTCGGTTGCTCCAGTATAACATCCTTTCGCCGGCTTCCCCCCGGAGCATGTTCCGCTTGACCAGCCCGCTTATGGCCCCTGCAAGTCGCCAGTCCATCCATCCGCCTTCCCCGGGAGGGGGCCTGAGCTTTCTTCCGACCACAAGGGCGAAAACCGCCGGGAAAAAGTCGTCCATGGAGGCCCTGACCACTTCGAGGCGCATATTCACCCCGCCTCCTTCCATATCCTGTCCAGAACGCCGTTGATAAAGGCGCGGCTGCCGGTATCCCCGTAGCGTTTTGCTATTTCCACCGCTTCGTCTATGCTCACCTGCCCGGGAACTTCAGGCTCGAAAAGCATTTCATAAACGGCCACCCTCAGGATGTTCCTGTCTATGCGACTCATCCGCTCGATCCGCCAATGTTCACTGGTTTGGGCGATTAATTCGTCTATGCGCTGCTTAGAATCCAGAACGCCCCTGACCAATCTGTCGGCGTGAGTGATCAGTTCAGGCGGTATCTTCTGTTGTTCCATCCAGAAATCTCGTATAGATTCGCAATTCGCCTCTCCCTGTATATCCAACATGTACAAGGCTTTCAGGGCCAATTCTCTGGCTTTTCGCCGAGATTTCAGGGGAGCCAACTTTTCACTCTGGCAGATTTTTATACAGATTGACCATCTCGATGGCCGACATGGCGGCCTCGTAGCCTTTATTGCCGGATTTGGCGCCCGCCCGGTCGATTGCCTGCTCGAGGGTGTCCGCGGTTATTACCCCGAAGCTTACGGGGGTTTTACTTTCCAGTGACACCGCCGCTACGCCCTTGGATACTTCCGCTGCGATATAATCGAAGTGGGGCGTCGAGCCTCGTATGACCGCCCCGAGGCATATTACAGCGTCGTATTTTCCACTCAGGGCCGTTTTTCTTGCCACTGTCGGGATTTCAAAGCTACCCGGAACCCGGATGACGGCGATGCCCTTATCGTCGCCCCCACACCTGGTGATGGCGTCCACCGCCCCTTCCATCAACCTGTTACAAACCAGGTCGTTGAACCTGCTTACCACTATGGCAAACTTGAATCCTTTCGCGTCGAGTTTTCCTTCAATGTATTCGGGCATACCTGTCTCCCTCCTGTAAACGGAAATTCAACTCATTTCTTCCTGCAAAGGTCCAGCATGTGGCCCATCTTGTCGCGCTTGCATTCGAGATATTTTTTGTTTAAGTCGTTAGCGTCCACCTCGATGGGTATCCTCTCCAATACTTCCAACCCGTACCCCTGCAAGCCTATGATTTTTTTGGGATTATTGGTCAGGATGCGCAGCTTGGAAATGCTCAGGTCCTTGAGTATTTGCGCTCCCAGGCCGTAATCGCGCAAATCCGGCCTGAACCCCAGCTCCATATTGGCCTCCACGGTATCGCGCCCCTCGTCCTGTAAGACATAGGCCTTCAGCTTGTTAATGAGACCGATTCCCCTGCCTTCCTGGTGCATGTACACCACGGCGCCCCTGCCTTCGAACTCTATCATCTTCATGGCGCTGTGTAACTGGGCGCCGCAGTCGCACCTGAGGGAATGGAACACATCGCCCGTCAGGCACTCGGAGTGCACTCTGACCAGAACCGGTTCGTCCTCATTCCATTCCCCCTTAACCAGGGCCAGATGTTCCTGGTCGTCCACCTTGTTGGTGTATCCGATGGCCGTCCATTCGCCGGTATCCGGGGTAGGTATGGTTGTAATCGCCTCGCGTACCACCAGGGTGTCGTGTCTGAGACGGTATGCTATCAGGTCGGCAATGGTGACTATCTTCAGGCCGAACTCTTCGGCGAAAACTTCCAGGTCCGGCATTCTGGCCATGGAGCCGTCGTCCTTCATTATTTCGCAAATTACTCCGGCCGGTTTCATTCCCGCCAGCCTGGCCAGGTCCACGCTACCCTCGGTCTGACCTGCTCTTACCAGCACTCCGCCTCTCCTGGCCCTCAGGGGGAACACGTGTCCGGGCTGGACGATGTCCGCCGGGCCGGTTGACTGGTCTACGGCGGTCTGGACGGTGACGGCGCGGTCATGAGCGCTTATGCCTGTGGTCACTCCCCGGCGGGCTTCGAAGGAGACGTGAAAAGCGGTATGGAGGGGGCTGGTGTTGTGCGGGGTCATCGGGTGCAGGCCCAGGCGCTCGATATCGTCCGGCGCCATGGACAGACATATAAGGCCCCGGCCGTACTTTGCCATAAAGTTGATAATTTCGGGGGTCACGTTTTCCGCGGCGCAGCACAAATCCCCTTCGTTTTCCCGGTCTTCATCGTCCACCAGGATAACGACTTTACCCGCGCGGATGTCTTCAATAGCCTCATTTATGGTTGCAACGGGCATCTAATTCACCTTAAATAACACGGATTTTACCTTATTTATAATACCATTCATTCAATAAAATTCCAAATGGAACAGGATAGTTGGGGCATTACAACTTGAATATCCGGTCGCGGGTACCGACTTTAACTTCCGGGTGAAACCGGGTAAGTTTTCGAGCCGGCCGTTAGGACATCCGGGGTCTGAAAAAAACCGTCCACCGGCCTCCCTTTGCGATACGCGCCGGGTCGGTTACCATATTCGGGACTGAAAATGCGCGACAAAAGTGTCGCCCCCGCCACTCAACGGGTTTATATCATTGGAAGGAAAAAATGAAAAGCGCTGAGGAACAACTGGAGATACTCAAGAGGTCAACCGTGGAAATCATCCGGGAGGAGGAGCTACTGGAGAAGCTGCGAAAAGGCAGGCCACTTCGCGTCAAGTGCGGTTATGACCCAACGGCGCCGGATTTGCACCTGGGCCACACCGTAAGCATGCAGTTTTTAAGGAGATTCCAACAATTGGGACATCAGGTGATATTTCTCATCGGCGACTTCACGGGCATGATAGGCGACCCGTCGGGCCGCAACGAAACCCGCCCGCCACTGACCCGGGAACAGGTGCTCAAAAACGCCGAGACTTACAAAAGTCAAATATTCAAGATACTTAACGCCGAGCAGACGGAGGTGAGGTTCAACTCCGAGTGGATGGACCCCATGAGCGTGCCCGATTTCATCAGGCTGAGCACTACTTACAGCGTGGCCCGGATGCTGGAGCGGGACGACTTCCACAACCGCTACACATCGGGCATATCCATAAGCGTGCACGAGTTTCTGTACCCGCTCATTCAGGGCTACGATTCGGTGGCCCTGGAGGCCGACGTGGAAATCGGCGGCACCGACCAGAAGTTCAACCTCTTGGTGGGTCGCGACATTCAGAAGCAGTACGGCCAGAAGTCGCAAGTAGTCATTACTCTGCCATTGCTGGTGGGTATCAATGGCGTACAAAAAATGAGCAAAACTTACGACAACTACATCGGTATCGACGAGCCGCCCTACGATATTTACGGCAAAATCATGAGTGTTTCCGATGACTTAATGTGGGATTACTACATCCTGCTCAGCGAGCTTACCCCGCCGGAAGTGGACGGTATGAAGGAAGAGGTCAAGGCCGGGCGAGCGCACCCGATGGAGATAAAGGAGAAGCTGGCCTTCGAAATAGTGGAAAGGTACCACGGCCCTGATGAGGCCAAGGCCGCGGCAAAACATTTCGAGGAGCAGTTCAAAAAGCGCGGGGTGCCCGAGGATGTCGAGGAGCATTACTTGGATATAAGTGCCAAAGTACGCGTTGAAAAACAACCGAAGAAGGTGGTTCAGGTTATGGTGGAGGCCGGGATGGCTTCATCCAACAGCGACGCCCGTCGCAAAATAAAGGGCGGGGGAGTGAAAATAGACGGAACCGCCGTAAACGATATAGACGCTACGATTCCCGAAGCCGATTTTGTGCTCAAAGTAGGGAAAAAAATGAAGAAAATCCGCGTAAGTTGTAGCGCCTGACGGGCGGGGCTATTTGAGCTTGTTCACTATTTCCTGAATCTGGGGAATTATCTGCTTCAGGGTTTCCACGTCGGCGTACTCGACGGCCATTTTCCCCTTCTGGGTAAGGGATTGAGCTTCGTCGGAGATTTCCTGCTCCACGCCGCCGGCTTCCAGGGCCTTATTGACCCGCCTGGCCAGTGATTCGAAATTGTGCCTGAGCTTCTTATACTCTGCCTCACTTTTAAGCTCCACCTCGTAGTCCTTGCTGGAGTCCACCATGGACTGTATCTCCTCGTCGCTCAGGCCGCTGGATGCGGTTACGGTAATGGACTGCTCTGTCCCGGTGGCCTTATCGCGGGCGCTGACGCTGACGATACCGTCGGAGTCTATATCGAAGGAGACCTCTATCTCCGGTTCTCCCCTTTTGGCCTTGGGTATGCCGGAGAGTATGAACTCTCCCAGCAGCTCGTTTTCGGTGGCGCGGTCACTTTCGCCTTGTAGCACGTGTATTTTGACGGCGCCCTGGTTGTCCGCGGCGGTGGTGAAGACGTGGCCCCTGCGTACCGGTATGGTGGTGTTTCTTTCTATCAGCTTGGTGAAGAAGCCCCCGAAGGTGGCTATACCCAGCGAGAGAGGTGTCACGTCAAGCAAGACCATGTCGGTATCTTTGTGCAGCAGGATTTCGCCCTGTATGGCCGCTCCGATGGCCACCACCTCGTCGGGATGAACCCCCTTGCGGGGAGGCTTTCCAAAAAACTCCTGCACCCTCTTCTGCACCAGGGGCATGCGGGTCTGCCCGCCCACCAGTATAACCTGCTCGATATCGTCGGGCTTTAACCCTGAGTCTTCCTTCGCGGCTTCGCAGATTTCGAAAGTCCTGTCCACCAGGTCGCTGGTCATGCCTTCGAGCTCCTCGCGGGTGATGGAAAGCTCCAGGTGTTTCGGCCCGTCGGCGGTGCTGGCGATAAACGGCAAGTTGACGTTGGCCTTGGGAGCGCTGGAAAGCTCGGTCTTGGCTTTTTCCGCGGCGTCCTTGAGCCTTTGCAGGGCCATTTTATCCTTGCGAAGGTCCAGGTTTTCCTTTTTCAGGAACTCTTCGGCCATGTGGTCTATGAGCCGGTCGTCGAAATCGTCTCCGCCCAGGTAAGTATCGCCGCTGGTGGCTTTAACCTCGAAAACACCCTCGGTAATATCCATGATGGAGATATCGAAAGTTCCTCCCCCCAGGTCGTAAATTGCGACGGTCTGGGTTATGCCTTTCCCGTATCCGTAGGCCAATGCCGCGGAGGTGGGTTCGTTGATGATGCGCAACACGTCCAGGCCCGCAATCGTGCCGGCGTCCTTGGTGGCCTGCCTTTGCGAGTCGTTGAAGTAGGCGGGGACGGTAATTACCGCCTGGCCCACTTCTTCTCCCAGGTAATCCTCGGCCACCTGCCTCATTTCCTGGATAATCATTGCCCCCGCTTCCGGCAGGCTGAGCTCCTTGTTCTGTATCTTTATCCTTACGTCCTCGTTCTGACCTTTTACCAACTCGAATGGATAAGCCGCCTGGGCGCGCTTAACTTCCTGGCTGTCCCACCTGCGGCCAATGAGCCGTTTCGATGCATAGATGGTGTTTTTAGGGTTGGTAACAAGCTGTCTTTTTGCAAGGTGTCCTATAAGTCTCCTGCCGTCTTCGCCGATTGCCACGATGCTGGGGGTGGTGCGGTAGCCGCCCTTGTTCGGTATCACCCTGGACTGGCCGCCTTCCACCACGGCCACGCAACTGTTGGTGGTTCCCAGATCTATTCCGATGACCTTGCTCATCCGGACTCCTTACTACTTGCCTTTCTTCGCCCTCTTCAATTCCTTGCCGAGTTCCTTGTGTGAGGGGACAATTTCCAATCCTTGTTGAAATTTTGCAATGGCTGCGCTCGTCTGACCCAACTCCCTGAATATCCTGCCCAGAAGCAAATATGCTTCGGGGTTTTTCGAGTTCAACTCGATTGCCTTTTGAGCCATCTTTTTCCCGGCTTCGGGTTTATTCTCATACTCGAAAGTTAATTTTGCCAAACGATAATAGTACAAGTGGTTGTTCTCGTCCAACAGGGACGCTTCCCGGTAGAGCCTTATCGCTTCTTTCAGCTTGCCTTCACTTTCGTGGTTAAGTCCCGCGTCGTAATAACTTTTGGCCTGCTCGATGCTTTCCAGCTTATCCAGTTTAAGCATGGCCCCTTTGTATTTGGAGTTATAGGGGTCCAGAGTGGTGGCCAACCGCAGGTTTTGGCGGGCGGAGGCGTAATTTTCCCGCTTGATTTCTATCACCGCTCCGTCATAAAGCCGCTTGGCCTTGAGAACATTGTCCATGAAGGGGTTCTTGGCGGGTGCTTCCGTGGGCTTTACCGGAGGCTTGGGGGGACGAGAGCGGACCTTCTTTTTGCCTACACCCTCTTTACCGTCTCCCTTTTCCGGCTCGTCAATCTCATCTTCCCACTCCTCCAGCCTTGCGTCGTATTCCTTTTTAAGAGCGGGGTTGTTCAAGGTCTTGTAAGCCTGTGTTATTTCGGCGAATATTCCCTGCAAGCGCTTTCTAAGCTCGACGTCCCCATCGCGAAACAGCTTATCGGGATGATATTCCTTGGTCATACGGTGATAGGCTTTTTTAATGTCTTCGGCGTCGGCGTCCTGCTTAAGTCCCAGGAGCTGGTAATAATTCAGGTTCTCCAGCTCCAGGTACAGGCTCCGCACCTTGTCCTCGAAGGACATATTTTCGTCAAGTTTCCATCGGCTGCTTGTACGGTACGAAATATTTTCGCCGTTGGTCCGGCCCGCGAGTTCGAGAGAGCCGAGGTTCACAAGTTTTTCGATAATGGGCATGATTTTCGCCTCGGAAAGGCCGCAAATAACCCTCAAGTCGCCCACGCTCAACGTTCCGTCCACCTGGCTTAAAACAAACCCTTCGGTCGCGTTTAGGTCCAGTTCGCCCAAGTTCACCCCTTCCTTGAGCCGCGGGATGTCGTCGATGCTCAGTGTGGTTTTTCCCTCGCTCATGACAGTATTTAACCGAAGAAATATAATACAATCATTCCGGTTTTATCAACCACTCCAGAACCGCTTTCTGCACATGCAGTCTGTTACCGGCCTGCTTGAAAATGACACTTCGGGAACCTTCCATGACTTCCTCGGTTATCTCCTCGCCGCGATGAGCCGGAAGGCAGTGCATTACTATGGCATCGGCAGCGGCATGGCCGAGAAGGGTTTCATCAACCCGGTAGGATGAGAAAATTTCTTTCCTTTTTTCGGCCTCTTTTTCCTGCCCCATGCTCGCCCATACGTCAGTATATAACACTTTTGCATCCCGTGCCGCCACCTCGGGGTCGGGGGTGACGGAAATCCGGGCGCCCTGTTTTTCCGTAGCCCGGGCCATTATGTCGGGGTCCGGCTCGTGGCCTTCGGGGCAAGCGAGGGCCAATTCCATACCCGTGACCGAAGCGGCTATTATCCACGAGTTGGCCACGTTGTTTCCGTCTCCGATATAGGCCGCCTTGACGCCTTCCAGTGAACCGAAATGCTCCTTGACCGTAAAAAGGTCGCTGAGCACCTGGCAAGGGTGCAAGAGGTCGCTCAGGCCGTTTATCACCGGCGCTTCGCTCCAGCGGGCCAGCTCCATTACCTTTTGATGCTCGAATGTTCGAATAAGGATGCAGTCGCAATAACCGGCCAGCACCCGGGCGGTATCTTTGAGGGGCTCGTCGCGGCCTATTTGAGTTTCCGAGGAAAAAAGGCTTATTGCGTGGCCACCCAGTTGTGTCATCCCGGCCTCGAACCCCACCCGGGTGCGGGTGCTGGGCTTTTCGAATATCATGGCCAGCGTTCTTCCCTCCAGGGTGCGGCGATACTTGCCCGAAATTGCTTCCTTTTTCAGGGTTTCGGCTTTTGCGAACAATTGCTCGATTTCTTCCACGGAGAGGTCGGCTATACTGATGAAATCCTTTTTATCCAATTTTAAGCTCCCGCATGTTTTCTATTCCATGGCTTCATAGAGTTTATCATCCCTGCCGGCGGTTAAAATTTCGGGCATACCTAATCCCCGCAACCCCAACATAAATGTAAACATGTTGAGTTTCAGGGGTGATGAAACCAAGCGGCATCTGCCTTTTACAACCGCGTCGATAACCCCCTCCACCGTCGGCTCTGCTTCCAGAATGCTGTAGGTGGTGTTTATTTGCCAGGGGTGATGGCAATCGCTGGAGCCCAGAATGGGAAGGTTCAATATCCTCGCCGCGCGTTGAGCTAACCGGTTGAAGTTGACCCATTTAAAATAAAACGAGCACCACTCGATGGCGTCGAAGACATCCGAGTGGCGATAGACCCATTCCCTCAGTGAAGAACCCGAAGGAAAAAACGGATGGGCCGCCACCACGGCCATCGCCCTGTTTTCGCGCTTCTTTTCCCTTATCTCGTCGAACGTTCTGCACTTTTCCGCTCCGGGGGAAGGATTTAACACCACAATGTGCCTTCCTCCAACCTCAATCTCGCATCCGGGCACCAGCACTATACCCTTTCCGGTGGCATAATCGGCAAGACGGCTGCTGTAACAGACGGACATGTGATTCGTAATGGCCAGTACGCGAAAGCCCCTCGCTGCGGCCTCATCAATCATACGCCGTGCATCCCATTTGATAACGTCATAGGGGTCCTCGGCGGTGTGCACGTGCAGGTCGGCTTTAAGCTTTTCCGTCATTTTCTCCGCCACATCATATTTCGGAGGCCACCTTTTCCATAACGGCCTTCATTTCATCGATTTGGTTGCGGGTCACCACCAGCGGAGGAGCGAACCGGAGGACATTGCCGCCGGCGGCTCCTATAAGAAGCCCTTTCTTCAACGCGGCATTAATCAGCGGAGCCGCTTCGCCCTCCAGCTCGATGCCCCACAGCATTCCGCGCCCCCTCAGCTCCTTAACGCCGGGCAAAGCGCGAGCCACGGATTTCAAGGCCTTTTGCAGGTAGGAGGCCTTGTTTTGCACCTTCTTCATGAAGCCTTCCCCGGTCATGACGTCCATAACCGCATTTGCCGCGGCGCACACAAGTGGATTCCCGCCGAAGGTCGCCGCATGTGAGCCGGGCGTAAAGGCCGCCGCCGCATCTTCGGTAGCCAGCATGCATCCGATGGGAGCGCCTCCCCCGAGAGCTTTGGCCAATGTCATAACGTCCGGCGCAGCGCCCTCGTGCTCATAGGCAAACAGCTTGCCGGTGCGGCCCATGCCCGTCTGCACCTCGTCGTATATGAGCAATACCCCCGCCTCGTCGCAAATTTTCCGTAGTTGTTTGAGGTAGCCCTCAGGCGGCGCCCTCACTCCGCCTTCCGCCTGAATCGGCTCGACCATAACCGCCGCCGTGCGTTCGGTTATCATGTCCTTCACCGCTTTTGCGTCGCCGAACGGCGCTTTCGGGAAACCCGGCGGCAGCGGCTCCAGCCCTTCCCGATATTTCGGCTGGCCCGTAGCGGTGACGGTAGCCAGGGTCCGGCCGTGGAAACTGCCTTCCATGCAGATTATTTCGCCGCCCCGGCCTTTGTTATGAGCCCACCGTCGCGCCAGCTTAATCGCCGCCTCGTTGGCTTCCCCGCCCGAGTTGCAGAAGAAAGCCCGGTCGGCGAAGCTCGCTTCCACCAGCTTGCGGGCCAACTCGGTCTGTTGAGGGATGTGATAGAGGTTGCTGGTGTGCATGAGCGTGCCGGCCTGCTTTTTGATGGCCGCCACCACTTTCGGATGGCAGTGACCGAGGCTCATTACGCTGATGCCGGCGAGAAAGTCGAGGTAGCGGTTGCCTTCAATATCCCAGAGCTGAGCGCCCTTTCCCCGCTCGAAGCACACTCCGAACCGGGCGTAGGTGTTGACCAGCACTTTTTCGGAAAGACTTATCCATTGCTGTAAATTATACTTTTCCGACATAATCAGAGGGTCTCCGTTAAATTGTCTCACGCAAAGCCTGACTGCCGGGGACCGCAAAGGCGCTAAGTTGAATAATTAATTGTGTGTTGCAATATTTGGTTCATCCCAATAATGCGTACCTGATAGACGAAAGTTTTATCCCGAAGGGATTGTATAATTTCAGCCCAGGGCGACACCCTAGCGTCTTTGCGTGATTCATTATTCTTGACCGTGCGCCCGGGCTCCGGGGCTAGATGCGGACGTCGGGCAGAATTTCGGTGCCCACGCCGCTGGTGGTGAAAATTTCGAGAAGCAGGCAATGTTCGAGCCTGCCGTCAATGATGTGAGCTTTTCCCACCCCTTCTTCAAGCGCCCGGAGGCAGCAGTTAACTTTCGGTATCATTCCGGACGATATTACGCCCTCATCTATATAAGCGCGCGCTTCGCTTGCGGTAAGGGACCTGATGAGTTTTCCGTCCTTTCCAAGCACGCCTTCCTGGTCGGTAAGTATGACAAACTTCGACGCCCCCAGAGCGCCGGCCACTTTGCCGGCTACCGTGTCGGCGTTTATGTTGTACGTGGCGCCTTCGGCATCCACGCCCAGCGGCGCTATAACGGGCACAAACATCTCCAGCATGGAGTCAAGAATTTCCGGGTTGACACGATGCACGTCCCCCACCAAGCCATAATCCACGCCGGAGCCTTCCGGGCACTGGTACTTGACGGATTCTATGAGGTGACCGTCCTTTCCGGTCAGGCCGACCGCTTTCGCCCCGTGGCGGGTTATCAGTTCGACGATACTCGAGTTTACGGGGCCTCCCAAAACCATTTCCACCACTTCCAAGGTCTGGGGGTCGGTGACCCTCATACCGTCCTTGAAAGTGGACTCGATGCCCAGCTTATCAAGAACCGCCTTTATCTGAGGGCCTCCGCCGTGTACCACCACCGGCTTGATGCCGACAAATCTCAACAGCGCGATATCCTGTGCGAAGAGGTCCCGCAAATCCTGGGCTTCCATTGCGGCTCCGCCGTATTTCACCACCATGGCGCCACCCCAGAACCGCCTGATGTACGGCAGAGCCTCCACCAGCACTTTCGCTTTTTCTATCAGCTTCTCCATTGTAAACCGGCCCCAAATAATAGTGGCCGGAGCCGTAAAGACCCCGGCCCCTTTAACAAAATCGAGTTTTCGTCAATCCGGCGCCGCTTCGACCATGACGGCGGTGATGTTGTCGTGCCCGCCTCTCTCGTTGGCGAGCCTTACCAATTCCTCGAGGGCTTGTTGAGGAGGCAGGCGGGTGGCGATATCCTTTATCTCCTCGTCTCTCACCAGGTTAGTCAGTCCGTCGGAGCACAGAAAGCAACGGTCGCCCTCCTCCAGCTTCAACCTCACCACGTCCACCTTCACAGTAGCTTCGTGGCCGAGCGAGCGGGTAATCAGGTTTTTCAGGCGATGGTTTCGCGCCTCTTCGTCCGTGATGAATCCCGCCTTTACCTGCTCGTTGACCCACGAGTGGTCTTCGGTTATCTGCATCATCCGGTTATCCCTTATCAGATACGCCCTGCTGTCGCCTACGTGAGCCACCGTGGCCTGACCGTTTGACACCAGCATGCCCGTGGAAGTGGTGCCCATCCCCCGGCGCTCGGGGTTTTGTTCCGACTCCTTCCAGATACGGGTGTTGGCCCGCTTCAGGGCGGTAACCAGCTTGGCTTCCTCTTCCGGAACGGGGCCGTCGACCCCGGTTATCTCGTTATGCTGGTCGGGCTCCCACGAGCGCACCACGTTCTCTATTTCGGCGACGGCCATGTTACTGGCCACGTCGCCTCCCTTGTGGCCTCCCATCCCGTCGGCCACTACATACAGATGCAGGTCATCGTCCTGAAAGTACGAATCTTCGTTGCGAGGCCTGACAACACCCTTATCCGTTATTGCATAAGATACAAATCGCATAATTGTAAGCAACTAGAAATTAACCGTTTTCATTGCCGCCTGTCAACTCGGTTATCACCCGTTGCAGGTTGTTGTCTTTCCACGGCGTCGCACCTTAATCGCTCCCGGAGATAACGAGAATTCTTCCGACACTTTAAAGGGTAAACCGGGCCCCTGCTCTAACTACTGTTTAAGCTCCCCTCCGATTAAGGTGCGCTACCCCCGGGGATTTTCATTGCCGCCTGTCAACTCGGTTATCATCAGTTCCCCGGGATTCCCGGATAATGAACGTGACTTGTTTCCCACCTTGACCGCTCCCGGTGGTTTCATGATAATATGCTCGACACCCGGAAGATGAGAGACGGTTTCACTTTTTTGTTGGCCATAAGCCACCCTGCGGTCAAGGACTACCCTTAACAGGGAATCCGGGCTTATGGCGTTACCCTTCCGTTAATTACATTCCCGCCTGTTAATCAAAACCGGGGTCAAAGTACTTCAACCGTTGGCGTTGGTCGGCCGGGAGGTGGGGTAGGGCCGGTAATCCCTCGGGTCGATACAGGCGTCGTACATCTCCTTCGATATAACCCTCCACTGGGTGTTTCTTATTCCGCGAGGCGGCTTTTCGGGGTGCTCCGGGAAGGCACATTCCATGTAAATCCACCGGTCGAAGTACTGCCTGATGGCGTGCACTTCGTTGACCGCCTCTTCCAGGTCGGAATCCTGGGAAAAAATTATGGCCACGTCGTATGCTCCGTTTACCGCCAGCCTCACCAGGTCCAGCCCGATGCGCAGGTCGATGCCCTTTTCCTCGGCCCTCCGGACGTTGAATTCTCTGCCGGATTCATCCCTTACCGAAATGTCCCGGTACCGCAGCGGCTTGGTGAACACGGTGGCCATGGGATTATTTTCCAGGGCCCGCAGCTTGTTGCGCCAGTAATCGTGCCAGAAGGCGTTTTCTTCGCGCTCGTGGATTCCGGTATACAGGTGAACCTTTTCCAGCTTGCGGTTGGGCAGCATATCCGTCACCGCCTGTGATAACCGGACGGGGTCGAAGCTGGGCATCTGGTACCTGAAGCCCTCCTTTACCGCCACGTAAAGGTTCTGGGCGTCTATAAAGGTATGGACCCTGATTTTTTGAGGCTTTACCGGCATTTATGCTTACTTCTTACTCGCCCCGGGGGCAGTGACATCCTTCAACCATTTCATGTAGTCCGGTTCCCCGGCCTCCAGCGGGAAAAATATAACCTCGGGCACGTCGTACGAATGCAGTTGGCGAACCCGTTTTATCACCTTTTTCTGCAGCGACTTGCGGGTTTTGATGACCATCAGCGACTCGGTGTCGTCCTCGACCTTTCCTTCCCAGTTAAAGATGCTCGTCACTTTGGGAATAATGTTGCAGCATGCGGCAAGTCCTTCTCCCACAAGCCCTTTGGCAATCTTCCGGGCTTCCTGTGTTCCCGAAGTGGTTACGAATGCTATGGAGTATTGCACCGCTGCCATTTTTCAAACCTCCTTGTCCGGGTCGAAGGACAAGGGGCTTAAGCCCCTTGTCTAACCAGCTACTTAACCTTGCGTTATTACTAGAATAATCACGGCTTATCAGTCTCCTTCTTCGAGTTTCAACAATTCTTCGCACCGCTCCATGACGCCCTTCAGGCCCCGGACCATGGCATTCATGAGCTCGGCGACCGATGGCTGGTCTTTTATCAGTCCGCAAACCTGGCCGGACATTATCGAGCCGTCTTCGACGTCGCCGTCCTGAAACGCCTGCTTCATCTTTCCCGCGCCGAACATGGCCATTTCCGCCTTCGACTTTCCCGTGGATTCCATCTCGGCGAAGGTGATGCTCATACGGTTTTTCAGGCACCTGACGGGCAGGCCGGTGATATTTCCGGTAATTATGGTGTCGGTGGGGCAGGATTTGACGATTAAATCCTTCACGTTCTGGTGGCATGGGGCGTCTCTGGTGGCGACGAACCGGGTGCCCATCTGGATGGCTTCCGCCCCGAGGGCGAACGCGGCCACCATTCCGCGAGGGTCGCCTATTCCACCTGCGGCCACCAGGGGTATATCCACCATGTCCCTGGCCTGGGGCGCCAGTATCATTGTGGAAACCGACCCCACATGGCCGCCGCCTTCCATTCCCGAGACGATTACCCCGTCCGCCCCGTCATCCTGGGCGCGTTTGGCGGTTTCCGGGGTGGGCACGACGGGAAAGCTCATCACCCCGCCGGGTTTGAGCCTCTTGATTATCTTTTCGGGGTTTCCGGTGCCGTAGGTGGCCACGGTTATCTTCTCCTCGATAAGCACGTCCAGAATCTGCTCTATCCACGGAGAAAGGCTGATGATGTTCACCCCGAAGGGCTTGTCCGTAAGTTGGCGTACTTTCTTTATTTCCTCTTTAAGTCCCTGAGGGTCCATGATGGTGCCGCCGATTATGCCCAGGCCGCCGGCTTCGCTGACGGCCGCCACCAGCGGGGCGTAGCTTATCCACGCCATGGCGCCCTGGAGAATGGGATAGCGGATTCCGAGTATTTCGGTAACTCGAGTTTTCATGAAAACACCCGTTCCTTTTCGGACATTTTTTAAATTTCAGCCGAAAAATCCGGCTGTTACGGTTTTTCGGGGGTTGGAGTTCACCGGGAGCACAAAGGAATGTCGCTAATAAAGATGCGTACCGAATAAAATATTCACAAGCGTCCCCGGCCCAACCTGCTCGACAAAGGGACCGGATTCATCGGCCCCTTACGTGTTTCTATCTAGTTCCTGTCGCGAAACGGGCTTAGGATGCATTCGGGTTTGAATTTGGAGTGCGGCGGTTTAACGCCGCTTTTCTTCAGGGCGGCCCTGACAGGTCGTATGACTCGACGGCCAACAATGGCGGCTGTGTCAAGCCACAGCCGTGGAAAGCGGTGTCGAGCCACCGCACTCCAAAACCGTGTTTCAACGCCCGAAAAATCGATTTCGCGACAGGAACTATCTATTTTCCTTTCCCTTCTATTTCCTTCTCATCCGTTGCAACACCGCATTCTCCCGGAACTACCGAAACCTCCTCCGACCAGTCGGAATTTCCGTTGGGATTCAACGCCCTTACGCGATATTTTACCTCGATACCACATTGAAGCATGCTGTCGGTGTAGGTGATTGTTCCGGCCGGCACCGTTGCTATGGTCTTCCACGCGCCAAGCCGGGCATTCCGGCGCTGAATTTCGTAACCTTCCTCCGCCAGCGGAGTTTCGGCCCAGGCAAGCATTACCGCCGCCGCTTCTTCGTCCCCGGCAAGCATCAACTCGGCGGTCAACTCACCGGGGGGAGGCGGGGGAAAATAAATGGAGCTGTAAACTTTCTTGAATATCTTTAGGTATCCATCGGCCAGCTTTTCCCGGGTTACTCCCGAAAATATCCACGCCTTGTCGTTCTGGAAGCGGATTACCTGCAACCAGTGCAACATCACCGACCCCTGAATTCCGCGAAACTCCATGGCGTGATACTCGAGTCCGCCCAGTGTGCGGGGGCCTTCCTTTATCAATTTGTAGTCGTCCACGTGCTTTTGCAGGCCCTCCTTGTAGCCGGAGAGCCATTCCTCCGAAGATTTCCCCGCCAGCCTTTCCGACGAAAGATTGATGGTGGACTTGAAACCTTCCACCACCGGGGAGTACAGAATAAGCATGGGGCCGCCCTCGGGTTGCGAATCGGCGGTCCAGCCCTTCGGAACATCCAGGGAAATGTCGGTTCCGGAGACCTTTACTTCTCGTGCAGTTGCCGCAGAGACGGTAAGAATCAATATGACCATCACCGCAAACGACGTTACCTTTTTCATATCGAACCTCCTCGGCTTTCGTGGGAGTCGGATTCAAGTATAGCGCGGAAGCCGCCGGATGGCAAGAAATTGCCATCTCTACTGCCGAGGGCCTAAAAAGGCTTGGCAAATCGGAGACTTTTGCAGTATTCGCTGGAGTATGAACTATTGCGTTGACCGGAGGGTTGTGGTAAATTGTGAATAAGAAGGTGGAAGAGATGAATGAAATATCTCCGGGAATTACAGTAGATGAAGGGGTACGCTTCGGAAAGCCCGTAATTAAGGGCACGCGCGTCACGGTGGATTTGATTCTGGGCAAGCTGGCCGGGGGAATGACTTACGAAGAAGTAATGGCCGAGTATGACCTTGCCAGAGAAGACATTCTGGCCGCACTACGATATGCCGCCGATTATCTGGCCAACGAGTCTATCAAGACAATAGGGTGATATGCTCAAATTTGTCGTTGATGAAAATGTGCCCCGGTCAACGTCCAAACTTTTGATTGACAGGGGCTTTGAAGTGTTGGATATACGCGATTCCGGTCTGAGGGGAAAATCCGACAAAGAGATATTTGAATTTGCGGAAAAAGAAGCCGCAATTATTATAACAGCGGACTTGGGATTCGGTAACGTTTTACATTACCCTCCCGGCAGCCACCACGGAATTTTAATCTTACACTTTCCAAATGAAATATCCACAGTAGAATTGAACAAACATGTAGGCGCTTTATTGGAAAATCTTACTGAAAAAGATCTTAAAGGAAATCTCGTCATTCTTGAGCCGGGGAAAATAAGAGTTCGGAAAAAATAAACCAGTCTGGCCAGGCCTGTTAATCTGCTATATACTCCAATCCCAACTCTTCGAGCTTTTTTCTTGACGGCGTGCCGATTTGGGCGTCCCATCCGCGCTCGTCGTAGTAATCGTCGAGCAGCTTGTACGCAACATCCCGGGTGATTTTTACGTTTTCGTAGTAGTCCATATGCATCGGCTCTTCGAACCAGTCCTCCGGGAACTTGTCGTCCTTCCTCGAAAAACCTTCCCTGACGTTGGCCATTTTCAGGAGGTTATAGCCCCGCTCGGCGCTTTTGAGTAGCTCCGGCCCGTCGGTTTCGAAACCGGTCGCGGCGCTGTATAGCTCGGCGTGTATTTTGTTCGAGTAGAACCTGTTAATGTGGGCTCGGACGCACAACCCCAGGCAGGCGCCGGCGAAAAAGAACTCCTGGCCGTACTTCGACAGCCTGCCGACGTTTATTTTCATGCCGTGCTCGCCGCTTGTAATCCTCTCGACCGCGTCCGGCGGCGTGCCGATTCTGTCCAGGTGCCTCTTTATCCACTCGATGTCTGCGCCTCGGGTGCTGTAGAGCGGAGTCGAGCCTCCCGGCGCGGCGGCGGGCCCACGCATGTGCACCGCCATGCCGAACTCCATGGTGGTCAACAGATTCCAGAAAAGCGGCCCCCTGACGCCGAAGTAAGCGGTCATGCCCTTGGAGACGCTCGGGGCAAGTTTTTCCGCTTCCGGCCCGTACTTGTCGATTACCGCCCCGAACCCGTCGGCCAACAGCTCCCCGAAACCCTTCCTAGTGGCTATCCTTTCGAGCCAGTCGGCGACGGTGTCGTAATTGAACTCGATGCCCTCGGCCCCCAGCTCCCCGGCGGTAATTATCCCCTCCCGGTACAGGTTGTCGGCGAATTTTATCAGCCCGAAAGCCTCGAACATGTCCAGGCCGTACTCGTCCATGATATCGAGCAGCTTGATGCCCTCGTAATAGTCCGTTATGCCGTAAACGCTCGGGAGGACGGTGTTGATGGCCGAGGTCAGGTTCGTGACCAGACCTTTGAATCGGCCCTCTTTGATATGTATTAAGTCCTTGTCCCCGATGGGGCATCCGACGCATGCCCGACGGGCTTTTTTGACCTTATCGAGGTAAAATTCCTTCGGCATAACGGGCATTTGATTAAGGAAGCCCAGCTCGTGGCACTCGGCGAGGGCGGGGTAATTTTTTACCCGCTCGAAGAGGTTATCGCAGGCTTTTTTGAACCGCTTTCTGTCCGCGACGGTCACGCCTTTGGCGCCTCTGACCACAATCGCTTTGAGGTTTTTGGCGCCCAGGACCGCTCCGATTCCCCCCCTTCCTATAGTGGAGGTCTTATCGATAAAGGCCATCGAGCTGCGCACGAGGTTTTCACCGGCCTGGCCTATGGCGATTACTCCGGTCATGCCGCCGTATTCGTCATAAAGCTCGTCCGCCGTTTCCTTGGAACCCTTTCCCCACAAATGCGAGGCGTCGCATATTTCAACGTCATCGTCGAATATCTTAATGTATACCGGCTTATCGGCCCTTCCGGTAATTATCAGGTGGTCGAGGCCCGAATTTTTGAACATGCAGCCGAAGTTCATTCCCCCGCCGCCACCCCATCCGACGGCGTTGTTGGCGGGCAGTTTTGTAAGGCAGAACACGCGCGACGCCCCCGGCGTAAACGTGCCCACCAGCGGCCCCCCGCCAATAATTATCGGGTTGTCCGGCGAGAGCGGGTCGGCGCCGGGGGTTATCCGGTCGTAACCGAGCTTTGTGTTTACGCCCAGGCCGCCCATGTAGTCCCGGGCGATTTCCATATCGAGAGGCCTTTTTTCTACGCTTCCGTCGCTCAGGTTAACTTCGAGCACTCCTCCCGCATATCCGCCGCCGGTATTCATTTCAGCCTGTCCCTTCGTCGCCTCTTATGGCCTCGAGAGCGCCATATACGCAATATTGAGAGCAGATGCCGCATTTATTGCATTCCTGCGCGAATGCGATTTCAAACCCTTCGCCGGAGCGGTTTATCTTTATGTGTGCCGCGGAAGGGTTGAAGAGTTTCTCGTAAGTAAACGAGCAGGCCAGTTGGCATATCAGGCAACCGACGCATTCCCCGGGATGTGTTTTTATCTCGACCTTGCTCATCATCCGTTCTTTTCTCCTGCCGTTTTCTTTCGTTCCAACCGCACTATAGAGTTTATCTCTACCTTTTGTCAACGCCATGCGCAATAATACCCACCCCGGTTGCGGATAACCCGCCGGTTAAGTAAGATTGAAACTTATTCGGAAGGGCTTGGTAAACGCCAAATAAATTTCTGCTTTGTGAGGTAAAAAGTAATGATGAGTGAGGACAAGGCTGGCCTGGCCAGGGCGGAAGACGGTGTGGGCCTGCATTACGAGTATTTCCCGGCGCCCGGCGACGGCCCCACCATAATACTTTGCAACGGCATACTCTGCACCACCAATTACTGGGTTTACATGATAGAGCATTTCCGGGGCCGCTACCCGCTGCTTCTGTGGGATTATCGCGGTCACGGAAAGTCCGAAATCCCGGAGGACTTCGAGACCGTGAGCATCCCCCAGCATGCCCGCGATTTGGCCGCGATAATGGACCATCTGGGTATAGATGACGCGGTGCTGGTGGGATTTTCAATGGGGGTGCAGGCGATATTCGAGTTTTACCGGCAGTTCCCCGGAAGGGTCAGGGGGCTGGTGATGATGTCCGGCGGAGCTCACAAACCGTTCAACCTGAAGGTGGGCACCGACAAACTGGAGGGGGTGGCCAACAGTATATTCAACTTCGCCGCCAACATAGCGCCGATACTCGAGTTGCCTTTGAACGCGTTCCTGAAATCCCCGTTGCGGATGCCCGTGGCCCGGCGTATCGGAATCGACCCTCACCGGGCAAAGAAAAAGGACATGATTCCCTACTTCATCCACATAGCCAACCTGAACAAGCGCATGGGTTTCATCGCCCTCCGGCTGATGAACGAGCATACCGCAATGGATATGCTGGATACCATCAAAGTTCCGACGCTGATAATCGTCGGCGAAAGGGACGGCATGACCCCGCCCTCTCACGGGGAAACGGTTCGGCAGAAGATACCCAACTCCGAGCTTTTCGTGGTTCCATACGGACAGCATACCGCTCTCATAGAAAATCCACAGGCCGTCAATTACAGGATTGAACTGTACCTGAGAGACCATTTCAACAGTTCCGTGCCGCTTTCGGAAGAAAGGCGCCGACAGCTCAAAGAAGCATTAAGGGAAGAGCAACTCGCTCCCCGTAGCGCAGCCGGAACTCCTTCGAAAAGGAAAACTCCCTCACAGAAAAAGCCGGCGTCGAAGGGAGCCAAGACATCGGCTTCCGGCGCCAAAAAGAGCGCCCGCTCAAAATCCGGGAAAAGCTCCACCGCGGAAAAGAAACCGGCGGCCAAAAAAACGACGGAAAAGATGGCTGCTAAAGGTAAGCGGTAGTATCCGACAGGTATTTATATAAGGTTCCGAATTTTCCCGTCTCCGATTTCGGCTCCAGGCCTATCTGCTGAGATGACGGAATGTCGCTATAAACCTCTTCGGTAATAAGAAGCTCCCCCGGCCCGGCCGATTCGCATATTCCGCGAGCCGCCGTGACGGGGTTGCCGCTCACCGACTCGATTCTCCCCTCGTCGTCCATCACCAGGGAAAGCGACCCGGCGGCTATGGCCACCCTGATATCGATTTTCTTTATTTCGCCCTTCGGGTCTCTCAACAGTTCCAGGTTTTTCCGCCCCAACCTCCGAAACAGGGTTTTGGCGAAATCCACGGCGCCGACGCTTGTTTCGAAGCAGGCCAGTCCCCTTTCCCCGCGCGGCTCCGCATAGTACGGGCCGCCTTCGTGAACCAGGTCGCGGTACATGCTCAGAAACATATCCCTGGTTTTATCCACCTCGGCGACCTCGTACATAGTGTACATTTCCCGGAACCCCGGTATTTCGCAGAAAAGCACCGCGCTTTTGTTGGAATATTTCTGGATGGCGTTGTAGTTAATCCGCTTCTGTACCGCCTGGTACTCGGCGTCGGCGAGATTTTCAAACAGGTAAAATTTGAGCTTGTTGTCGGCTATCAGTATCTCGTCGCCGTGTCCCAGCTGAGCGCCTTCGGGTCTTATTATTCTCTCGCCGTTTAAAACGGTGCCGTTTTTGCTGTCCAGGTCTATTATGTAATAGCTGTTTCCGCGCTTTTCCACCACCGAGTGATTTTTGCTGACCTTGGGGTCGGCGATTATAAGGTCTACCTGGGCGGAGCGACCTATTACCAGGGGAATGCCCTTGTGGGCCACCCGCCGGCCTTTTGCGCCCTCCGGTCCCTGAACCACTTCCAGCACGGCGACTTTATTTTGTTCTTGCGCACTCATTACTGATTTTAAGAAGCTAGCACCACCGAAAAGCAGTTACAATTGATGTCACGGAATTTCAATAAATCAGGTAAAATGTGGGAAGGTATCCGGCTTCATGGAACATTTCGATTACCTCGAAGCCCCCGATAATTATCACGAAGTGCACCAGGTCGAAAAGCTCTTTTCGGTATGACCCGGGCGATATCGTCATCTCCGAGGCCTCATCGAAATTGGCGAATGAAGGTATAAATCGCGGCACTTTGCGGGAATATTCTTCCCATTCGGAGGGGAAACTTTCCTTCAGCCTTTTTTCCTCTTCCCTTATTACGAAAGGATAATAAACCAGGAACGTGACTATTATGATGGCGGGGATTATCAACGTCTGGGAACATAAGCCCAGCCCTACCGTAGCGACAAGACTGAACAGGTACAACGGGTTGCGGCACAACGAATAAGGCCCTTCGCGCACCAGGTTGCGGTTTTTCCTGCCCGATATGTAACCGAGGCACCAGGCCCTGCCCACAACCCCCACTCCCACCAGAACCGTTCCGACAAGAAACAATAAATGCTCCACCACCGTATTTTTCTCAATCCATGCGCTTGTGCCAAGGACATAAAACGCCACTACGGCGACCACGAGTATACGGGTGATGAAAATTCTGCTTTTTGCCGGATTCATCCCTGTCTCCTGTAATCCGCCCGGAGAGTGATTTTGACGACGGCCGAGCTTTACCCGACAACCGCGGACTTTATAAAACCGGCCGTGTTCGCTCCGATATGACGGTTCACAGCCGTACGGCCCTCTAAAAGATATAAACCGGAGTACCCACTTTCACCAGTTCGTAGAATATCTTCAGGTCTCCGCTGTTCAGACGGATGCAGCCGTGGGTGTACTTGCCCGGCCTTACCACGCCCCAGTGGCCGTGGAAGTAAATGGCCCGGCCGATGTTGACTTTGTACTTGCCGAGGGTGCCCCTGAGGGACCTTTCGCTTTTCGTCATCCCCTCGGGTACCTCCTCACCCCTCTCCAGCCAGTACCAGTCCGGGCGCACCCATTTCGGATTTTTCTTCTTTGATATAACTTCGTGCTTCCCGATTGGAGTCGCGAAACGGTGCTTTTTCCCCGTGGTTCGCAGATAAGACCACCCCTTGCCGGTGGCCGCGGGAAAGGCGTAAAGTGTGGCGTCGCCCATTTTGAGCATCACCAGGTCGTGCATAAGGTCCACCACCACGTAGACCCTCTCCCTGGCGGCTGTTATACGCATCTGCTCGCTCAAATCCTGCATCTTCCCCGCCCACTCGGCCGATGCGCTTTCCTTCTTTCTGTGCGTGGCGGTTATATGCTGAAGTCTGCGCGCCTCCAGCGAGCGCAAAGTTTCGGCTCCCCTGGAGGCGAATCCGCTTTCCGGATAATTCTTGACGAGCTTCTCCAATTCCCGGAGAGCTTCGCTCTCCAGTCCCCCGCGCATATAACTCATGGCCAGAATGTATTGCGCCTCCGGGCCGAACCCGCTTGAGGGGTAATCGCTCAAAAACTCTTCCGCCTCCGCCCGGGCCGTCCCGTAGTCGCCCTTTTCAAATGCATCGCGGAGCTCCTTCAGCTCCTTTTTCTGCTTCACTTCCCGGGGGGGAGGTTTGGAGGGCTGTTGCTGCTGTCTGGAAGGGGGGCAGGAAACAAGCAACGCCGGCAACAAAATCGCGAATAAGGCAGCTTTTATCTTCAGGATTTCTCTCATACAACGCTCCAAGGCTTTTTTATTTTAATGAACAAAAGCGGCCTTTTCAACGAGCGAGCCCTTTTTGACCGCGCGGACGCGCACAATATAAGTGTGTGTTATTATCACATCCGGCAGCGGTCATTATAAAATAACAAGGAGTTCACGGCACGATGAGCTACGAAAAGGACCTCGAGATTCTAAAAAACCTCCTCGCCAACGACTCCTTCGCCGCCGAAAACGGAATAGAGTACGAGGAGGTATCCGACGGCTACTGCCGTGCGAAGATGAAGGTTACTCCGAAACACCTCAACTTCCTCAAAGCCCCCCACGGAGGGGCCGTTTTCACGCTTGCGGACGCGGTATTTGCGGGCAGTTGCAACGCTCACGGCGAACTCGCCGTGGCGGTAAGCGTAACCATAGACTTCATGTCGGCGGTGAAGGAAGGAGCCGTGCTGGTGGCGGAAGGGTCGTTAATATCGCGCACCCGCAAAATCGGCCACTACCGGCTCGAGGTAAAAGACGGCGAGGGAAACCTGGTGTCGCAGGCCAAGGGCACCGCTTATTTTCTCGGCAAAACTTTCACCGAATGGGAAAAGGCGCAGAAGGAAAAAAAGTAGGCGGCTTATTTTTGCTTGAGCTTGCCCGACTCCGCCACATCCTTGAGCGCCCGGATGGAGTTGCGCATGGAAATGTTGTTCATGTAATCCAGGAGTCTTTTGGGCGCGTAAAAGCCCAGTTCTATCAGCACCGAGAAGACGGCGTTGGTGCGGTTTTGCCTTAACTTCTGGAACACATAGCTTCCGTCGTTTGTCTTGATGTCGCCCTCGGTGGCCTTCCAACTTAAGGTGAAATCCTTATCGAAATACTCATATTTGTTTACTACTCTTACTTTTTTCAGTATGGCGTCGAACCAGAACTCCACCAACACCGGCCGTTTATCCTTGCCGCGCTCGAGGACATTGACCTCCTTGACCATCTTCTGCCACGAGGGATACGATTCGAAATTACAAATGGCATCGTAACAATCCCCGGGAGGAGCGTTTATCACCAGAGACTTGCGGGCGGAAATATTCTCGTGGCCGCCTATCAGTTTCTCGGCCGCGAAGTCTTTCAGGCCCTCCAGGAACTCGACTCCTACCCTGTATTTATGCCCGCTGCCTCCGTTGGCGTTCCCGATGTGCCTTACCGTGCCTTCGCATGTAAAGGAGAAGGTTTCGTCGGTGGGCACTATCCGAACTTCCATGGAATCGCCGCGCTGAACATCTAGGTCGCAGAGTACCCCCACCCCCTTGTCGCTGATGTCGCAGGTTTCTCCGATGGAGCTTAAATCGCCGGATTTACAGTAAATCTGGTAACTCTTCACCATTCTGGTCGAATTTCTGCGCTCCGGATGACTTATCATTCCGACCTTCCCATGTATCATTCTTCACGATGAATCGTTGCTACGGCGTAGGATGCAATCCCGATTTTTTCTCCTGCAAACCCCATTTCTTCGGTTGTGGTGGCTTTTACGTTTACCCTGTCGTCCTCCAGGCCTATCGCCCGGGCGATGTTGGTTTTCATTTGCGCCAGATGACCCGCCAGCCGCGGCTGTTGAGCCACCACGGTGCAGTCCACGTTGTTCACCCTCCAACCGGCGTCGCTTACTTTGCCGGTAACGATTTTCAACAACTCCATGCTGTCGGCATCCTTCCACCGGGGCTCATCGTCCGGGAAATGCTTCCCGATGTCACCCAACCCGGCGGCTCCCAGTATCGCATCGATGATGGCGTGCGCCGCCACGTCGGCGTCCGAATGGCCGGCCAACCCCTTTTCGTAAGGTATTTCAACGCCGCCTAAAACCAACGGCCGCCCTTCGGTAAACCGATGAGCGTCATATCCATGGCCGATTCGGAGATTCATACGCCTTTTATATAGTATCCGCTAATATCCGGATTTTTTCAATAGGTTGATTCAAAAATTCAAAAAGGGTGTGCGACATCTGTGGAGGTTGCTATGTGGTTTGGGGTGGGAGCGGCATCTTGCCCCGATGGGGGACCCTTGATCGAGGCAGGATGCCTCTCCCACTACCCCCGAGGGACCACTAATGGTGTCGCACACCCATTCAAAAACTTTGCTTTTGCCGAGTTGTCTAGTAAAATTTCCCCGATGGGTTACGAGTCGATTAATTTCAGGGAAGGCACACCCCGGGACGCGCCTTCTTTCGCGAAGCTGGACGCGCTTTGCTTTCCGGAAACGATAGCTTTTACAAAAGTCGCCTTCCTGTATCATCTTCAGGACAACAAGTCCGCCAACATTGTCGCCGAATGTGGCGGCAACCTGGCCGGATTTGCCGTGGGTAAGGTCTATCGCGACGGCGAAGGAAGCATCGTAACCATCGACGTTCACCCCGACTTCAGGAAAAAGGGGCTGGGAAAATCGCTCCTGGCGAAACTCGAAGATAAGATGCGACAAAAGGGGGCGATTTTTTACGTGCTACAAGTGGCGGTAAACAACAAAGCCGCCATTAACCTTTACGAAAAGGACGGTTATCATATTCATTCGTTGCTCGAGGATTACTATCCCGACTTTTCGGCGCGAAACTCGAAAGACGCTTACCTCATGATAAAACCCGCGAAGGAATAAAGGCGGCCATGCAGGCTAAGGAAACGGTTCACCGAAAAAGGAAGCTTATAGGCATCGCCATAGCGTTGCTCGTTGTCGCTATAGCTCACCACGGCAGCCTCTCCGCCGATTTTCATTTCGACGATTTCCACCACATCGTGGAAAATCAAGCGGTGCGCAACCCCGCCAATCTTCTTCATTTCTGGGCCGACCCATACCTTTTTTCCGACAACCCCGACCATATAAACTGGGAGCGGTTTTGAAAAGCGCAGGAAAACTCGACCAGGCAGTCGAAATATTCGAAAAAATCGTTGAAGACTATCCGGATTACCCCCAGGGATGGCACAACCTGGGCGCAACGTACTACTCAATGAAAAAGTATGAAAAGGCCGAAGAGGCGTTCAGTAATTATCTTAAACTGGAACCCCGGGATGCCGGTGGATACTTGTACCTCGGCCACACATTGTTTTCACAAGGAAAACTGAAAAAAGCCCGCCTCCAAATCAAAAAGGCGCTCGATTTAAACCCGAATCTCGAAGAAGCAAGGAAAAACCTGACGCTTCTGGAAAAAATGATTAAAGCCGGCGAAAATCGGTAAGCCGCATATATTGGAAATTTCTGAAATATGTGAAATATGGGAAATATGGGGACATAATACGGATTTTTCGTAATTGAGAGCCAATTATAGTGTAAATCCGCACGCCATATCGCCATCCCGCCGAAATGCCGGATTCCCGTTTATTTTCGAGATGTTACGCAAAAGAGGTTGACTTTTTTTCAAATAGTAGGGGGTAGAAATTTCATTTCTGCACTTTTCACTGCCCTCACGCGTAGCATCGAGTCAACTCAACTTGCTCGTTCGTTCGCGCAGTAGCATGGTGGGAAATAAGACAAGGGGCTTAAGCCCCT
>CAYWKU010000038.1:0-33264 GCA_964459325.1 uncultured bacterium
GCTACAGAAAAAAAGCCTTTTCAACCCCTGAAGCCTGTTTTGCAACGGCCTCATTAAAAGAGTAGAAGCGCGGAGGGACATTCATATAAGAGATGCGATGAAATAGTAAACAAGGCCGAAAAATTCAAGAAGGTTTATTCGGATGCTCTATTCGGTGTTGTAATTTATTATCCTTTTGTAGAGGAACAAAACAACATCCGGGATAGATTGAGGTCAAATGATATAGATTCGGTCGTTTTCTCTTCGGAAACAGAGTCTTCCGTCGAGCAATCGGTTAAAGTGCTTTTGGGAAAGTTGAAATGGAAGAAGTGAAAAAAAACGACAGTAGTCAATCAATGACCGAACATCGTCTTATCCTCGGGGATGCCAGGCGCATGGATTTTATCAGAGATGAGTCGGTGCACCTTGTGGTCACCTCGCCGCCTTATTGGAATCTGAAAAGATATAACGACAATGCCGGCCAACTCGGTAATATCGAAGATTATGAGAAATTTTTGAGCGAATTAAAGAAAATATGGGAAAAATGTTACAGGGTTCTGATACCGGGTGGAAGGCTTGTTTGTGTTGTAGGGGATGTATGTCTGTCGAGAAGAAAGCACGGCAAGCATTCGGTCATCCCTCTCCACGCTGATATCTGTGTTCAATGCAGGCGAATCGGTTTTGATAATCTCAATCCCATAATCTGGTCTAAAATATCAAACGCAGGTTATGAAGTCGAAAGAGGCTCCAACTTTCTGGGCAAGCCTTATGAACCGAATGCGATAATCAAAAACGATATCGAGTTTATCCTGATGCAGAGAAAACCGGGGGGGTATCGCAAACCCACACCTGAGCAAAGAGAAAAAAGCCGTTTGAAAAAAGAGGAATATGCGTCGTGGTTCAGACAGTTCTGGAACATGAGCGGAGCCTCGACGAAAGAGCATCCCGCGCCATTCCCGGTTGAGCTGGCTTATAGGCTAATCAGGATGTTCTCATTCGTGGAAGATACGGTACTTGACCCTTTTTGTGGCACCGGAACAACTATAATCGCCGCCAACAAAGCGCTTAGAAATTCTATAGGCATAGAAATAGAACCAAAATATCTGGAAATAGCCCGAAAGAGAATAAATGAAGAGATTAACACTCTGTTTAAAGATACAAATTTTATTGAAGAGAATCATCTGTAACCTCTTGGGGATAATATTGCCGGAAAAGGATAATAACCCGGATTTTCCAAATAAATGAGATAAAGCACGGAGAAACCCGGTTTGATTTTCTCCGGCAAGATGTTGATTAATTTTCTTTTTAAGGCGAAAGTTGTCTATAAGCGGCTGAGAAGGTAGACTTTGCTGAGGGAGATTTTTCCGAAGCGGTAGAGTAACCGTAGAAAAAAAGGAGGAGAAGGAAACATGGAAGCTTTCAGTCCCATCCTGTCAATTGGAGCTCTCGCGCCCATTATAGTGCCCGCTGTTATTGTTCTGTTCCTGTTGATGAGCATGATCAAAATCATCAAGGAGTATGAGCGGGCGGTAATATTCCGGCTCGGTAAATACGCCGGGGTGCGCGGTCCGGGGATCATATTCATCATACCGATTGTCGAGCGCATGGAGCAGCGCATAGACATGCGCACCATACCACACGACGTGCCTCCACAAGACGTAATCACCATGGACAACGTCTCCATCAAGGTGAACGCCGTCATCTTCTTCAGGGTCATGGACGCCGAGAAGGCGGTCATCGAGGTGGTCAACTGGTACATGGCCACCAGCCAGCTCGCACAGACCATGCTCCGGAGCGTTCTCGGCCAGGCCGACCTGCAGGAGATACTCCAGGAGCGCGAAAAGCTCAACATGATTCTCCAGAAAGACCTGGACACTCACACCGACCCGTGGGGCGTCAAGGTCAGCGCGGTGGAAATCAAGCACATAGACCTGCCGGTGGAGATGCAGAGGAGCATGGCTAAGCAAGCCGAGGCCGACAGGGAGCGGCGGGCCAAGATTATCCACGCCGACGGCGAATTCCAGGCCGCCCAGAAGCTTCAGGACGCCAGTAATATCATCGCCACAAACCCCGTTGCGCTTCAGCTGCGCTACATGCAGACACTGTCCGAAATCGCCACCGAGAACACCGCCACTATATTGTTCCCGCTGCCGATGGACATAATCAAACCGTTTGTCGAATATTTTCAGAAGGGAAACGAAAAGGAGCCGGGAGGCGGTGAACAGCAATAACGATTTGGATGGCCGTTAAAGCCTGTGATGGGAAAACAGATAATCGTAATAATCGGGGCAATCCTTGTAATAGAAGGATTGCCCTGGCTCACAAGCCCGGCCTGGATGAAAAAGATGATGGACGAAATCCGCGAGCTGCCGGACAACTGGCTCAGACTGGCCGGGACAGCCGCCGTGGCGCTCGGGTTGGCGCTGGTATGGGTCGCGGGAAATATGGGCTAGCCCTTTCGATAAAAAATGACCGTGTACCACTTCAAGTTTCTGCTGATACCGGCGCTGGGGATACTTCTCAGTATCATCGCCGCCGGCAACCCGGATGGCCGGACGCTCAGGGTGGCGGTGGCCGAAAACGTATCCGCCGTCGAAATATCGGGAGCGGGCCTCAAACTGCAACACTCCGGTAACAACGAAGCTATCGGTCAAAAGGCGAAAGCCCGGACCGCCCGCAAGGGCGTTAAAATCAACGGCAAGCTGTATCGCTCGCCGGTGAAGATAACCTCCGCTGACCAGCTTGTGTACCTGGACGGGAGCCAGTATCGCGGAGAGATGGTGATTCACCCTCAACCCGGGGGAATGCTCGTGGTGAACGAGCTTCCCATGGAAGTTTACCTGGTGGGGTTGATAAACGCCGAAGCTCACTCCACCTGGCCCGTCGAGTCCTTGAAGGCGCAAGCGGTAGCGGCCAGAACTTACGCCCTTTACCGGGCCCACAAAAGCGACTCGCGCGCTTTTGACGTGAGGGCTACGGTGGCCGACCAGGTGTATCACGGCAGTTCGCTCGAAGACCGGGCATCTTACAAGGCGGTTAATTCCACCAGGGGGGAGATACTTCTATACAAGGGAAAGCCGATTGAGGCGTTTTATCATTCCACCTGCGGAGGAAAAACCGCGTCGGCCAAGGAAGTATGGGGCGTCGATTTGCCTTACCTGAAAAGTGTCGAATGTAAATGGTGCGTGGAAAGCCCGCGTTACTTCTGGAAATACTCGGCCTCGGGCGGGCATATCGGGGAGGCTCTAAAAACCTGCGGCCACAATGTGGGAAAAGTGAAAAAGATTAAAATAATTGGCAAAACCGACAGCCTTCGTAACCGGACCCTGAAAATCAAGGGAAGTAAAAAGACGGTGAAAATCAAAGCGTCCCTGTTGAGAAAATCCGTCGGATATACGAAAATTTTTTCAACCCGGTTTGAGGTCTTCGAGCCGGAGGAGGGAATGTTTCTTTTTCTGGGACGCGGTTCAGGGCACGGGGTGGGAATGTGCCAATGGGGAGCCAGGGGTATGGCCCTTGACGGCAGGTCATATCGTGACATACTAAACTATTATTACCCGGGTTGCAGGATAGCTAAAAAATACTGATTAAATTTTAAAATTACAGGGGCTTGACATGGGGGAAACAAAAAAAGAGCTTGAGAGCAAAGTCGGAAAACTGGAAGGCGAGTTGGAAAAACTTACCGAAGCCAACCGCAAGCTGAACGAACGTGTTATCGAGCTGTATACGCTTTATAACGTTTCCAAATCACTGAGCTTGTCTCTTCAGCTTGACGACCTTTTCGAAACCACCATGAACATTATCGGCGAAACACTGAACGTCTCGGATTACAACCTGATGTTGCTGGACGAGGCCACGGGTCATCTGTACATGCAGGCCATCCACGGTTTCCATGACGATGACGTGCGAAAGGCCGTTCTGGCCCCGGGTGAAGGAATGCCGGGAAAGGCTTTCGAGAAGGCTGAAACGGTGACGGTCGATGACATCTCCCAATGGAAAGGCTGCATTTACGCGGAAGATGAAAGCAAGCTGCAGGGTTCCCACCTGTGCATCCCCCTCAAGAGGCCCGACGGGACCCCCATAGGTGTTCTCAGCGCCATGAAATCGGCCAAGGGCGCATTCGGCCAAACGGATATCAGGTTGTTCGAGGCGGTGGCCGAGCACGTGGCTATAGCGCTCGAAAACGCCAGAACATATCAACATACGAAGGAACTGAGCAATCGCGACGAGCTCACCGGCCTGTACAACAGGAGGTATTTCTTCGAGAGGTTCGAGCGGGAAGTGGAGCGGGGAAAGCGCTACAACCGCACCTTCAGCATGATTATCCTGGACCTTGACCATTTCAAGCGATATAACGATAACTTCGGACACTTATCCGGCGACCGGGCTCTCAGGGAAGTGGCAAGGGCACTGGAGAGAAGCACGCGGAAGGTGGATGTGCTCGCGCGGTACGGCGGCGAGGAGTTTGTAGCCATTTTGCCCGAGACCGATAAGGAAGACGCCCTGCTGGTGGCCGAAAAACTGTTGCAGGCGGTGGAAGATATAGGTCTGGGGGCTTCCGAAGGCGGCGAGCTGCTCACCATAACCGCCGGAGTGGCGAGCTTCCCGCTTGATTCAACCGATGCAATAGACCTCATAGAACACGCCGATAAAGCCCTGTACACGGGCAAGGCGCAGGGAAGAAACCGGGTGGTGGCGGCGCGGCCCGAGCAGGAAGCCTGACACCCGGATGCGCACGAGCCTTTTCGATTACGACCTTCCCGCCGAACTGATAGCCCAGAAACCCGCCGACAGGAGGGAAAAAGCCCGGCTTATGGCTCTATACCGGGCCGAGCGGAAGGTGGAACATTATTCGTTCGAAGACCTCCCTTCACTTCTTGCACCGGGCGATTTGACGGTTATCAATGACACCAAGGTCATACCCGCTCGCCTTTACGCCAAAAAATCCACCGGGGCCGACATCGAGTTTACCCTGGTCGAGGAAGTGGACTCCGATAAAAACCTGTGGCGCTGCCTGGCCAAACCGGGTAAAAGGCTGAAGGTCGATGACGAAATAAGGGTCGGGGAAGAGCTGAGCTTGATTGCCCGCTCGAAATCGGAGGACGGAAGCTGGCTGGTGGAAATTTCGACCGAAAGCAATCTGATGAAAGCTCTGGAAAAATGGGGCCACGCACCCTTGCCGCCTTATATAAAAAGAAACCGCTCCGACCCCGCCTCGCCGGACCGGGAAAGGTATCAGACCGTCTATGCCCGCCATCCCGGAGCGGTGGCGGCGCCCACGGCGGGACTGCATTTTACCGACGAAATGCTGGAAAAATTGAGGGAAAAGGCCGTAAACATATCAAAAATAACACTGCACGTTGGGTGGGGAAGCTTCGCGCCCGTGCGCGAGGAGCGGGCCGAAGACCACAAGCTCGAAAAGGAACACTTCCGGGTGCCGGAAGATACCGCCGAAGCGGTTAACGAAACCGTAAACTCGGGCGGCAGGATAGTTGCCGTCGGTACCACCACCGTAAGGGCTCTCGAAAGCGCGTGGGAAGGTGACCGGCTCAAGCCAAAACAGGGCGCTACCGACCTTTATATATTGCCTGGCTACGAGTTCAAAATCGTCGACGCCATGATAACCAACTTCCACCTGCCCCGTTCCAGCCTCCTTATGCTGGTGGCGGCGTTTGCGGGCACGGAGTTTATAATGGAAGCTTACCGCCGGGCGATAGAAAAAAGATACAGGTTTTACAGCTACGGCGATGCGATGTTGATATGGTGAAATTTGAACTCATAAGGGGGAAAGAAAAGGGGCCTCGCGCGGGAAAAATAATCACACCCCACGGGGAAGTTCCCACCCCCTGCTTCATGCCCGTGGGCACCGCCGCGTCGGTCAAAGGCTTGGCGCCGTGGGCACTGGAAGAGTCCGGCGTTAACATGCTGCTCGCAAATACTTACCATCTCATACTCAGGCCGGGGGTGGATTTGATAAAAAAGATGGGCGGCCTGCATAAATTCATGGGATGGAAAGGCCCCATCCTGACGGACTCGGGCGGGTACCAGGTGGTAAGCCTCGGCGGCAACGTGAAAATAAACGACAAGGGGGTGGTGTTCTCTTCGCATATCGACGGGGAGCGCATGGAGCTGACGCCGGAAGATGCAGTTCGCGACCAGGCGGATATGTGTGTGGATATCGCGATGTGCCTTGACCAGCCTGTCAAGCTTCCGGCGAGCTTGGATGAATTGAAAACCGCCGCGCAAAGAACGACCGATTGGGCCGAAAGGAGTATCAAGTACCGGGACAGCCATTGCCCGGAAACAGCTCTTTTCGGAATAGTGCAGGGGGGAGACGACCGTGAATTGCGTGCCGAAAATGCGCGGGATATAACCGGTTTCGCCTTCGACGGCTTTGCCCTCGGAGGACTGAGCGTCGGGGAGGATAATGAAACATTGCACAATATCGCCGCGTATACCGCCCCCCTTTTACCATCGGAAAAGCCGCGTTATCTTATGGGGGTCGGCACGCCGGCGGATTTGATTAAAGCCGTCGGGGCCGGAATGGATATGTTCGATTGCGTGCTGCCCACGCGCAACGCCCGCAACGGATGGATATATACCTACGAAGGGCCGTTGCGCATAAAGCATGCTGCTTACAGGGAAGATACCCGGCCACCACAACCCGGCTGCGAGTGCCGTACTTGCACAAATTTCAGCCGCGCATACCTTAGGCATTTGTTCGTTGCCGGGGAGATGCTGGCGGGAATGTTGATTACCCGCCATAATATACACTTTTACATGAAACTTATGAAAGACGCCGCCGAAGCCATCAAAACCGGCGGTTTCGAAGATTTCGCGGGACCAATGATTAAAACTATGAAACCCGCTTGCGAAAACGAAGCGAGGGAGGAATACGATGGTTGATTACCTGCTCACAATAGCCATGGCAACGCCGCAGCAAGGGGAAGGCGGCGCCGGTCTTCTCGGCACCCTGATGCCGCTCATCCTTATATTCGTTATCTTCTACTTCCTGCTCATCAGGCCCCAACAGAAAAAGGCCAAGGAGCACCGGAATTTTGTCGATAACCTCGAACACGGCATGGATGTGGTTACAAACAGCGGCATGATGGGCAGAATTACCGGCATTACCAAGGATTTCGTCACCCTCGAGGTGGCTCCAAAGGTGCGGGTGAAGTTCCTGAAGAACTCAATCGCCGGTAAAGCTCCCCAGCCGGGAGAGGAAAAACAGAGCTGAAAACGCGCTCCCGGAGGGGCGAACAATAAAATGGAGTGTAGGCGCCGATGATTCGTAGTGTGTATATCAGGCTGGCAATCGTTGCCGTTGTCATTATAGTGGCACTGATTGCCCTGTATCCGACAATGGTTCCCAAGGACCCCGCCACAGGTGAGCCTGTCCTTCCCGAGTGGTGGCAGAACATACAGGCACTTCCCCAGAAAAGAATCAACCTGGGACTCGACCTTCGCGGGGGGGTGTATCTTGTGTATACCGTCCGGCTCGATAAGGTGGTGGAGCTGGAAGGACAGAGAATAATCGAAACCCTGGATAACACGGAAAGGCAACAAGAGGGAATATACGTCGAAGAAGCGAAGATAACCGAGGACGACGAAGTCATAGTAAGCTTCAAGAACTCCTCCAGCTTCCAGGATGGCGGGCAGATAGCCCGGGAGCAGTTTTCCCGGGACTGGAACATTAAGAAACTGGGAGATGAGCCCGATACGCTCGTCTTCGAGATGAAACCCAACTCTCTCAAGGAGTATCGCGAAAACGCCCTCCGGCAGGTGCGCCGCACCGTATCCAGTCGCGTGGACAAGTGGGGCCTGGCGGAAGCTTCCGTTCAGATTAAGCAACCCGACCAGCTTGTAGTCGAGCTACCCGGAATCGAAGAAACCGACAGGGTGGACGAGGTCATCAAGGCGCGGGCGAACCTCGAGCTCAAGCTGGTGCTGGAAGAGGGAGCTTCCCGCGAGGACATCCTCCAGAAAAGAGGCGGGCGCATCAGCCGCTACCAGGAAATTGTGCCGTTCAAAGACCCCGAAAGCCGGGTCATTCAAAGCTACTTCCTGGTGAAAAAGCGCGCGGATATTACCGGCGATTGCGTCGCCAACGCCCGCCAGGGTTTCGGGGGACAGTTAGGCAACCAGGCCGTGGTGTACTTTACCCTCAAACCCGGCGATGAATGCGCCGGCAAGTTTGCCCGCCTGACGGGGGCAAATATCGAGAAAAGGCTGGCCATCATCCTGGATAACGAGGTTGTCAGCGCGCCGGTTATCAGGGCCCGTATCAGGGATAACGGCGTGATAGAAGGCGACTTCGCCGTGGAGGAGGCCAACGACCTGGCGGTGGTGCTCAAAGCCGGAAGTCTGCGAGTGCCGATGGTAAAGGACAGGGTCGAACGTATCGGGCCGAGCCTGGGACAGGACCACATCCAGCGCGGAAAATGGGCCATTATAATAGGCGGCGCACTGGTCATAATGTTCATGGTCTTTTATTACAGGCTCGCAGGGTTTGCCTCGGACATAGCGCTGGTTCTGAACCTGGTGCTTATAATGGCGGCCCTGGCTACCTTCGGCGCGACCCTGACTTTGCCGGGGCTGGCGGGAATTATACTTACCGTAGGTATGGCCGTCGACGCCAACGTGCTGGTGTTCGAGCGGATTCGCGAGGAGCTGCGAACCGGAAAGACGCCGAGGGCGAGCGTGGACTTAGGTTACAAGAGAGCGCTTATTACAATTCTTGACGCCAACATAACCACCTTCATCGCCGCGGCAGTGCTGTATTTCAACGGCACCGGGCCGATTAAGGGTTTTGCGGTCACCCTGATGTTCGGTATCGTCTTCAGCGTCTTCACGGCGGTGTTTGTCACCCGCATAATTATGGATTTACGGCTGGAAAGGTCTCCCGAGGCTGATTTGAGTATATAGGAGTTTGTAATGCTGCAGATAGTAAAACCGGGAACCAGGATTGACTTCGTAAAGCGGATGAGAATCGCCGCGGTGGCCTCCTTGCTTGTGCTGGCGGCCACAGCGGTGGGTTGGGTTACAATAGGGCCGGACATGGGCATCGATTTCATGGGCGGCACCGAGGTGCAAATCACCTTCGACAAACGCGTGCAAATCCAGAAGGTTCGCGATTCTCTCACTCCTCTTAAGCTTGGCGACCTCGAAATCAAGAGAATGGGTGGGGAAGATGGCGTGAGCAAGTCTTACCTCATCCGCGTGGAAAAAAAGCGACTGACCGAAACCGAAAAACGGGGTGAAGCCGGGGACATATCCGACCGGATAATCGAAACTCTCGAGGAAAAAGTCGGAAGCTACAACGAGGATATGCTGCGGGTAAGCGTCGTCGGGCCACGCGCCGGCGCCGAGCTCAGGAGGAAAGCATTTGTGGCCGTCTTCGTGGCCCTGGTGCTGATGCTCATATATATCGCGGTGCGCTTCGAGGTGCTTTTCGCCTTCGGAGCCGTGCTTGCCCTGACCCATGACGTGCTGATTACCATGGGATTTCTGATATTTACCGGCAAAGAGTTCAACCTGACCATCATAGCGGCGCTTCTGACCATCGTCGGATACTCGCTCAACGATACCATAGTCGTTTATGACCGCATCCGCGAGAATATGCGCAAGTACAGGAACGAGCCCATAACCAACCTGATAAACGCGAGCGTCAGCGAGACGCTGTCCCGCACCCTTCTCACCTCCGGCAGCACTCTTCTGGCGGTGGTGGTGCTTCTGGCTGTTACCCGCGGAGCGATTCAGGAATTTGCCTTCGCCCTTACCGTCGGCATACTGGTTGGTACCTATTCCTCCATTTTCGTGGCCAGTGCCTTTATCGTACTGTGGCGTCTAAGGGTGGCGCCCGCGCTGGGATTGGACAAGAAAAAGAAAAGATAACCCCTTTTTACTGAAACGGGGAGTTGTGAAAATTGGAAACATTCTGGCTTGTATTTGCCTCCATAATTTACTTTCTGGTGTGCCTGGGAGGGCTGGCTCTCTTGATAGTAGGCCTGCCGGGCACCTGGCTTATAGTGGCCGCCGCACTCGTTTTCGCTTTAATATCGGGAGGTTCGGCGATCCCTTGGCTGGCGGTGATTATCTTCGGTATTCTTTCCGCAGCCGCCGAAGTGTTTGAAGCCTGGGTGGGGGCATGGGGAGCCAAAAAATACGGCGGTTCCCGCTGGGCTATGGCCGGGGCCGTAATCGGAGGCATAGCCGGAGCCATTCTGCTGGCCGGTTTTCCACCTGTTTTAGGCTCCATAATCGGCGCCTTTGCGGGTTCCTTCGGTGGAGCTTTCCTGCTGGAGTACGCCGCCAATCGGGACTTCCGAGGGGCCCGAAGCACCGGTAAGGGGGCCTTTTACGCGCGAATCATAGCCGTGGTGGCCAAGGTCGCACTGGCTATTGCCATGATTGTATCCTCTTTCGTCCTTATTATTGCCTGATGAATTCTTCATCGATAAACTACTCCTGGAAGCTTCACCAACCGGATGAGAAGCTGGTGCGGCTACTTGTGCGCAAAGCCGGCCTTATCGAGCCTATAGCTCACGTTCTGGCCAACCGGGGGATAAAAAATGAAAACGAGGCCCGGCAGTTTCTCAACCCCACACTAAAAAACCTTCACCCCCCCGATGAGCTGCCGGACATAGAAGTATCCTCCGAGCGGATAATAAAAGCGGTTAAAGACAGGGAACGTATTGTTGTTTACGGCGATTACGATGCGGACGGGGTGACTTCCACGGCCCTTTTAGTAAGTTTTCTCCAGAACATAGGGGCGATAGTTTCCACTTATCAGCCCGACCGGTTGAAGGAGGGCTACGGATTGAACGTGGACGCTCTGTCCCGGCTTCTTTCCGAAGGAGTAGACCTGGTGGTGGCGGTGGACTTGGGAGTGGCGGATGCCAAGGCGGTGGAATGGGCCTCCTCACGGGGAATAGACGTGATAGTGGTGGACCATCACCAGGTACCGGAGCAGATGCCCGACGCAGTGGCCGTGGTAGACCCGCACCGCTCACTTGATGAAGGCGTTTTTCATCCACTCAGCGGAGTGGGGCTGGCCTTCTACCTGGCCGCTCACGTCCGCTCCCGAATCGCAGAGGATAAGTTTTTCAATAACCTGGAGACTCCCGACTTGCGGCGGGCGCTGGACCTGGTAGCGCTGGGAACCATCGCGGACATGGCGCCCTTGAGCGGCCTGAACAGGATTATGGTAACTCACGGCCTGAAGGAAATAGGCGCCGAAAGAAGACTCGGAATAGCCGCCCTGAAAGCTCAGGCCCACCTGGAGCGCAAGAAAATCACCGCCGGGCAGGTGGCTTTTCAACTTGCCCCCCGCTTAAACGCCGCCGGAAGAATGGGCGACGCGGCGCTGGCCGTGGAGTTGTTGATTACCGAAGATTACAAAGAAGCCAGAAGGCTCGCCAGGAAGATGGATAAATTCAATCGCGAGCGACAGCGAACGGAGATGGAAATCCAGGCAGAAGCCGTCAGGATGATAGAGCGCGAGTCGCTGGCGGATAATCCTGCAATAGTGCTCGCCGGCCCGGGTTGGCATCCGGGGGTCATAGGCATAGTAGCCAGCCGCCTCATGGATACATACGCCGTGCCCGTGGTTATAATCGGCCTGGACGGGGAGGAAGGCAAGGGCAGCGTGCGCAGCCTGGGCCAAGTGCATGCTTACAAGGCCCTGGCGTCCTGCAGCGAGTTCCTGGAAGGCTACGGCGGCCACGCGATGGCAGGTGGTCTGTTCATAAAGGCCGATGCGGTGGAAGGGTTCAGAAAAAAGTTCTGCGAAGCTGTCGAGAAGTACGGCGTCCAGGCCGGACGTGGACTCAAGTTGGATATGAAACTTGACCCGGAGGACGTTGATGCGTCATTGGCCAGGGAAGTTGCCCGGCTGGCTCCGTACGGCGTAGGCAATCCCGAGCCGCTTTTTTTCGCTTCAGGCGTAAGTTGCCATTCCGTAAGGAAAATGGGCTCCGACCACTTGAGGTTCCGGGTGCAGCGCGGGAGGGGGGAAATCGAAGCGGTGGCGTTCCGGCTGGCGGATCGCGTCAAGGAGCTGGAAGGCCCGGTGGACCTGGCGTATACACCCGTTATCAACGAATGGGAAAACTGGGAGCGGGTGGAGATGAAAGTCAAGGATTTTCGTCCGGCGGGGGACCCGGTTTAATAGCGTCCGCTTCTTCAGCCGGCGCCCTTTTGGAGGGTTTCCATAGCTCCTTTGGCAGAAACGCCGCGCAAACCGCGCCTATGCCGAACCTTCCCAGGTTCAGACCCACTTCCCACAACAGGCTGAAGGCCAGCACCTGGGCCTTTACAAGCTCCGGGTCGGCTCCTTCGGCGTATCTTCCAACCAGCCATATCATGGCCGCCTGTATGGTGCCCATCCTCATGACGGTCACGGGTATCGAGCCGATAAGCCACACCAGCGGCATCATCACGGCGAACTCCAGGAGAGGCACGTTAACACCGAAAGCCCGGAGTGCTATATAGTTGCAGATTATGCCCGCCCCGAGCTGAACGCTCTTCAGGGCGCCGAGCTTGATATATCTGGCGAACGGTGCTTCGTGGAAGGAGTTGAGGACGGTTATTTTCCTGACCCATTGCAGCCGCTCGTACCGGTTGATTATTTTTTTATGAAAGAGGAAATGGAGAAAAAACACCGCCCATGATATGGTGAGGAACCTGACCAGGTGTCCCGCTTCTTCGGCGGTAAAGAACATGGCCAGGTCTACATCGGGGAGGCGGAACGCCCCCGCCGCGCTTAACGCAAGGAGCGTGAAAAAGTCCATGTAGAGGCCGAAGATGACGATGGTGGTGGCCCGGGAGATGCTTATCTTCTTCCACCGGTTCATCACCAGCCCCAGCCCGCCCTGGCCGACCATGTAATTGAGCACTATGAACAGGTAGGTGGCTCCGCGCACCGGCAGCATCTCCCGGTACCCGGTGGGGACGCCGAACCACGTAAATAGCCTTGAATTTACCAGCGAATCCCAAAAGTAATAGAATAGGACAAAGAATATCAACGGCGGCAGGAAGAGGACCAAATCAGCCTTTTGAACGGCCAGCAGGACCTTCTCCACGGATATGCGCTCAAAAAGGTAAACGAAGATAAGGACGGTAACTATCCACGGTAGCCACTTACGCAACGCCCGCCGGAACTTTCCCCTGCTTCCGGAAGTTTCCATACATCCCCCGACACCGGATACTTTAGGGGGTACACTACTCCATCACAAACAAAATCGCCACCGGTAAGAAAACTCAGAAGCTCCCGGATAAACAGGCCGGTTTTTTCATGTTTTTCAGGGAGAATCTCCGTAAGAGGCCTCTTTTGACAAATCCTACTGATTCACTAACCTATTAGTCTACGTTCGGGGAACGGGCATATTTCCAACAGGAGGATATTTACCATGCGCAAATCGAAAATTGCCGGTATGGGGTTTTACGTGCCGGAAAGGGTCGTCACCAACGATGAGCTCACCCAGTGGATGACCACCAGCGACGAGTGGATTCAGCAGCGTACCGGTATCAAGGAGAGAAGGTACGCCGCCGACGGCGAAGGCGTGGCCGCTATGGCTCAGAAGGCCACCGAAAAGTGCATAGAGGACGCCGGCAAAAAGCTCGAAGATGTAGACTTTATAATTCTGGCCACATTAAGCCCTGACCATTGCTTCCCGGCTTCCTCCCAGTTTCTGCAGGGTCAACTTGACATTCCTCCTACCCCCGCAGTGGACGTGCACGCTCAGTGTACCGGTTTTCTCTACGCCCTTACACTGGCCGACCAGTGCATCAAGACGGGCCTTTACAACAATGTCCTGGTAATCGGCGGCGAGAATCATTCCACCGGTCTCGAATATAACGACAGGGGGAGGGGCGTTACCGTCATATTCGGCGACGGAGCGGGTGCTTTTCTTTTGAGCGCGGCGGATGAGAACGAGGAAAGTCGTGTGGTGATGAACAGCCACCTTTACGCCGAGGGAAAATACGCCAAGAAGTTATGGACCGACCACCCCGCGAGCTGCGAAATGCCCCGCCTGTCTCATGAAGGACTCGACGAAGGCAGGCAATTTCCGCAGATGGACGGCAAGTTCGTGTTCAAGCACGCGGTGACCCGGATGCCCGAGGTGATAAGGGAAGCCCTGGACACCGCCGGTTACACTATAGACGACCTGGCCATGCTGGTGCCCCACCAGGCAAACCTTCGGATTAACGAGTTCGCCGCCAAGCAACTGGGGCTGCCTTTCGAGAATATGTACAACAACATCATGAATTACGGCAACACCACGGCGGCCACCATACCCATCGCCATGTGTGAAGTCAGGGACAAGGGCCTGATAAAGGACGGAGACCTGGTGTGCCTGGCCGCTTTCGGCGCCGGTTTCACGTGGGGCGCCACTCTGGTAAAATGGTGACATGCCTGAAGTGCTGGTGCGGAAAGCCGGGGCCGAGGATATAGGGAAAGTATTGGAAATAGAACGGCTTTCCTTTCCCACCTGCTGGATGGAAGATTTTTTGCGAAGGGAATTCCGCCGCCCCATTACGCGGCTGTGGCTGGCCTACCTGCCCAAAATGTCCGGAATCGCGGGTTACCTGTCGGCTTTGCGCGTAATGGATGAGCTGCACCTGATGCAAATCGCCACCCACCCCGATTATCGCCGGAAGGGAGTAGCCTCCGCTTTGCTTGAACACGCCGAGCGCTATGAGCACGGCCTTAAAAGCATACTGCTGGAAGTAAGGGAAAGCAACGAAGAGGCGAAATCGTTCTACGAAAACATGGGCTTTGCCGCCGTGGGCAGGCGGAAGAGGTATTATTCCGATACGGGCGAAGATGCCCTTCTCTTCAACAAGGAGCTTTGATGCAGGCCCGGGATGTCTCATTCCGTGTAGTAACCAACGAGGAGGAAGCCCCCCTTATAATACGCCGGATTGTGCTGGAGGCGGAGGAAGGCGATTTGCCGCAGCCGCAGCCCGGCCAGTTTGCGATGGTGCAGGTTTCCCGTCCACCCGAGCCTTTTTTGCGCAGGCCCCTGAGCTATCTGAACGCGGAAGGCTCAAAGGTGGAGTTTCTTTACAGGGTGGTCGGGAAGGGCACCGCCGCGTTATCGGAGAAGGGACCGGGAGAGGAGATTAAGGTGCTGGGCCCTTTAGGTAACGGCTTCGATTTTTCCGAAGTAAAATCAGGCGCTTTGCTGGTGGCGGGGGGCATGGGCATCCCGCCGCTTTATTTCCTGGCAAGGCGTTTGACCGAAAGGGGCGTTCAAAACGTCCGGCTGGTGTGCGGCGCGTGCACGCTCGACGAAATTCTCATGGCCGATAAAATTGAACGCATGGGTATAGAGTTCGTAAGAATTACCGAAGACGACACCGGCCCGGAATGCGGACTGGCTTCCGAGGCGGCAGCCCAAGCCACGCGGACTGCGAGGCCGGACGTTGTATTCGCCTGCGGGCCACATGCCATGCTCCAAGCCGTGGCGCGGGATGCACGTTCAAACGGGCTGCCGTGCCGGGTGAGCGTCGAGGAAAGGATGGCGTGCGGGGTGGGCGCGTGCCTGGGATGCTCGGTCGAGACAAAATCCGGCTACAAGCGAACTTGCGCCGACGGCTCGGTTTTCGACGCGGAGGAAATATTCGGAAAGGGATAGCTTATGAATAAAACGAAAATATTGTTCCTGTGCACCGGCAACACCTGCCGCAGCCAGATGGCCGAGGGGTGGACGAGGCATTTGAAGGGGGATGTCATCGAGCCGCACTCGGCGGGACTGGAGCCGGGGGAAGTGGACCCCCTGGCGATTAAAGTGATGGCGGAGGCGGGCGTGGATATATCCGGACAGCGCTCGAAGGACATGGAAGAGATGATGGAGGTCGAATTCGATTACGTTGTTACCCTTTGCGACCATGCGAGCGAAAATTGTCCGTTCTTTCCCGGAAGCGCAAAAATTGTGCACAAGGGCTTCGACGACCCGCCGAAACTGGCACAGACCTCGAGCAACGAGGAGGAGGCCCTGCGGCACTACAGGCGTGTAAGGGACGAAATCAAGAGTTTTGTGACCGATATGCCGGATAATCTGAAGGGGGAGTAATCAACAGACCTTCTCTACGGTTTCGCCCGATTCAAAGATTATTTCGATGGATGAGTCGCCCTCCGGCAGGTAAAAATGAAAGAACTCGCTGGCCTTCAAATCCTCCACCGTGTCGAACTGCTCCTCGTCAATCACCACGGGTACTCCCCGGTTCCACGATATAACCCGGGCCGTGCCGTGAGAGGGTGTGCAATCGGAAAGCCTGCGGCCCATAATTTTGCCCAGCTCCTCCAGTTTCCTGATATCGTTTGTTGAATAAAGTTTCCGGGCAAGCTCAGGGCCGAAAACCATTGCGCCATGCGTTTCATTCCCGTCGAATATGGGGACGGCCAGCCATCCTTCATCCCGTCGCGAGGGCATCAGGTCGAACGCCGGGCACGGGTTTACTTTGGAGGGTGTTTCGACGTTAAGCGGTTTCCGCTTTGTACTCAGTGTGCGCCGGAGGGGATGAAGTTCTTCCATGGGCGGACAGGGATGGGGAAACCTGTCGGCGAAAGGCACAAACATGGGCGAAACGCCTCCCAGCACATCCTCGAGCTCCTCTATCCACCGCTCCGGCTGGCGGGAGTGAGCTATGCGGGGGCCTATTCGGTCCAACGTCCTGTACAGGCTTACCTTTTTAGGCGAAAGCTTCTTGAGAACGGCATCTTCTATTCGCCCGAGGGGAAGAAGGATTGCCGTCATCGCTCCGGCGAATGCGGCAAAACCCGTCGAGATAACTTCGGTTACCCACATTTGCAGCGAGTATGGGATGTAAATATTTAAAAGCAGGAACAGTGCCAACCCACAGAGAATTCCTCCTCCGACGGGAATACCGTAAGCGAATACCTTACCGATGAAATGGGAAAAGTCGATTATCCTGCTGCGAAGTACCGAGTAGGACATCATTATCATCGCGATTGCGACCCCGATGGCGCCGTAAGGAAAGGCCACCCCGTACATGGTAAGCAGATAGCTCAGAACGGAAATGCAAAGCAATCCGATACTTGCGATAAGGAAACGGACTCTTTCTTTATCGAGGGGGCTAAGAGAGGGATAATTCCTGGAAATTTTTGAAGCGGCGGCAAATACCATCCCCAGCCCGACCAGCAGGAATAGAGGATAAGCGGGACCCGGCGAAATCGACCAGCCCCAGTATTCCTTGTGCACATCGTTGTAAAATAAATCAGTGGGCAAAAGAATAAAAATCCAAAAGACAAGAATAAAAAACACCTTCATGCTTATCCTGTCCCTTTTTTCCGGGGGACCCATAAGTTCCATAATAAACCCGACAAAAGACAGACCCAGAAGCATCAGGGATGCCCCGAGAGATTTTCCCGCGAAGCTGGCCGTGGCCGGGTCGGGAGCAATTCGCATATAAGTTGTACAAATCGCCCATAAAAATATGGCCAGCATAAAAGCCCTGAACTTTCCGGCCACTTTCCCGGGTGTCAGGTAAGCGGCAAGCGCGCAACATAATGCGATTATGGCTGCAAACGCCTGCGCCCAGTTATATATTTGCGCATTCTCGAGCAACCCGTTCATCGGTGAAAATCATTTTACCACACTACCCGGCTCTACGGTATAGCCCGTCCGCTTTGACATTCCGTTAAAGGGTGCTTAAGCTATAGACTAAAAAACGGAGGTTTGGCCATGGGTTGGAGTGTTGATTTCGGGTACGTAATGGAAGAAAATATCGGCTCCGGAGGCCTGTCCCGGGAAAATTTATCGGGCATGGAAGAATCACTTCGCAATATCCTCGAAAAGCTGGAAAATGCCCGCCGCGCCGCTGACCCCGCTTTCCTGTCCCTGCCTTACGCTGAAGAGCCGGCGCGGGTTTGCGCCGAATGGGCGGGCAAGGCCCGAAAAAACTTCGACACCATGGTACTGTTGGGCATCGGCGGCTCGGCCCTCGGGCCTCGCGCCATAAGGGACACCCTCCGCCATCCATATCACAATATGCTGGAGTCTGGAAAAAGGGACGGCATGAAGCTCTTCGTGTGCGACAACGTAGACCCTTCCATGTTCAAGGGCATCCTCGACGTCGTCGACCTCGACAAAACCATTTTCAACGTAATAAGCAAATCCGGCGGCACCGCGGAGGCAATGGCTGCCTACATGGCCGTCCATACAATGCTCGAAGAACGCTTTGGAGCCTCCGGAATGAAGGACCGGATAGTCGTGACAACCGACCCCGAAAAAGGCGAACTGAGGCGGGCTTCGCGCGAGGAAGGCCTCGAGGCCTTTGATATTCCCCCCGGTGTCGGTGGCCGCTACAGCGTGCTGACCCCGGTGGGGCTGCTGCCGGCGGCGGCTATGGGTATAGACCCCGAAGAGTTGTTGGAGGGCGCTCGCCTGGCGGATGAGTTCTGCCGGAGGACCGAACCCGATGAAAACCCCGCGGCGATGCTCGCGGCCGTTTCCTATGCGTACCATATTCAGAAAAACCGGAACGTGCTGGTGATGATGCCCTACCACAACGGCCTGCTTACGTTTGCCGAATGGTTCCAGCAGCTATGGGCCGAAAGCCTTGGTAAGCGATATGACCGCGAAGGCAACGAAGTTTTCAGCGGCTCCACCCCCGTCAGGGCTCTCGGGGCCACCGACCAGCATTCGCAGCTTCAGCTTTACATGGAAGGGCCGCAGGATAAGCTGATTATATTCCTCAGGGTAGAAGAGCAGGGAGACGACGTCTCCATACCCGAAATATACAACGACCGCGATGCCTTATCCTACCTGGGAGGACATTCCCTCGGCGAACTGCTCCTCGCGGAGCACCGGGCCACGGCGGCTGCGCTTGCGAAAGAAGGCGGGCCGAGTATAACGATTTCACTTGACCGGATGAACGCTCGAACCCTCGGGGCGCTTTTTTTCATGTTTGAAATCGCTACCTTTGTGGCAGGCGAGCTATATAACGTGAACCCTTTCGACCAACCGGGTGTCGAACTCGGCAAAAAGCTCACCTACGGCATGATGGGAAGGAAGGGTTACGAGATGGAAGATACGGAACCCTCCAACCCGTGGCGACTCAGACAGGATTGATTGCACCCACCCCGATGTTTTCCCGCCTTCGGGTCGTCCCGTAAATCCGGAAAACCTTATCCGAACGAAAGGGGAAAATGATGAAAATCAAGCGAATCCCGGCGGTTGTGGCAATTGTTTTGTTCTTTCTTCACCCGGCCGTAAGCCGGGCGGACGGGATAATAGTGCCCCCTCCCGGCCCGCGCCCGAAACCCGTAAATATCGGCGAGGTGTACTCGGTGAAATACCACCACGTGCGGGTTGACGTGGAGGGCCAGGTGGCCACCACCACCGTCGACCAGGCTTTCGTCAACGAGACCGGTGGGCAACTGGAGGTGGAGTATGTTTTCCCGCTTCCACGGGACGCCCAGGTTAAGAAATTTGCGCTTTTCGTGGGCGATAAGGAGCTGCCCGGAAAGATACTTGACCGCGAAGAGGCCCGGCGCATATACGAAAAGATAGTTCGCTCGCACAGGGACCCGGCGCTCCTGGAATACATCGGCAACGGAATGTTCAAAAGCAGCGTGTTTCCCATACCTACCGGTCAGCAGAGGAGGGTAAAGCTTGTTTATTCGCAGCTTTTGAGCAAAGAAGGCGACCGGATTGAATATCTGTATCCGCTGAATACCGAAAAATTCTCGAAAAAACCCCTGGAGGAAGTCGAAATCCGGTTCGAGCTGGAAAGCGACACTCCCATCAAAAACCTCTACTCCCCCACTCATGATATATCCCCGGAATGGAGCGGCGATAATAATGTGAAGGGAACTTATACGGAAAAAAATATCCGCCCGGATTACGATTTCAGGATTTTCTGGACACTCTCGCCCAAGGAAGTGGACGCCACGCTGGTAACCCACAACCCCGACGACGGCGAGGACGGATATTTCATGTTCCTGGCTTCCCCGGAAGTCGGCGCGGGCTCCAGAGAGGTTATCAAGAAGGACGTGGCGCTGGTGCTTGACCGCTCGGGAAGCATGAGCGGGGAAAAAATCAAGCAGGCACTGGGAGCGGCGGAGTTCATTGTACGAAATCTCAACCGGGGGGATAAGTTCAACGTAATCTTCTACAACGACCACATAGACCCCATGTGGGACAAGCTCAAAGATTACACAAGCTCCAACCGCAAGGAAGTGCTTGCCAGAATCAACAAAACCGAGGCCACCGGGGGCACCGACATCCACGGCGCCCTGACCACGGCGATGAAGATGATACCGGAGGACGGCAGGCCCCATTACCTCATCTTCCTCACCGACGGCCTTCCCACCTCAGGCATCACGGACGCCGGGAAAATTACCGATGCCGTCAAGAAAGCCAACAGCCACAACACCCGGCTGTTCGCATTCGGGGTGGGATACGACGTAAATTCCATACTCCTCGACAGGCTGGGAGCCGATAACCACGGCCTGGCCGAATACGTGCGGCCCAATGAAAATATCGAGGCCAAGGTGAGCCGGTTTTATTCCAAGATTCAAAGCCCCGCCCTTACAGATATTTCGCTGGATTTCGGCGACATAAGGATAAGGGACGCTTATCCGCGCACGCTGCCCGACCTTTTCAGGGGAGAGCAGCTCGTTTATGTGGGCCGATACCGCGACTCCGGTACGGAGAAAATCACCATGAAAGGCGCCGCATCCGACAAGAAGAAGACATACCGGTATAAACTGGATTTCGCCTCCGAAACCGACCCGGAAGAAAACAGCTTTATCGCAAGGTTATGGGCGCAGAACAAAATCGGATGGCTTATCGAGCAGATACGGCTGCACGGCGAAAAGAAGGAGTACATCGACGAAATAGTGCGCCTGAGCACCCGCTACGGCATCCTCACCGAATACACGGCCTTCCTGGCGGAGGAGGAAGTCGAGCTGCACGCGGCGGATAACGTAACCCGCGCCGAATCGAACATCAAGAGCAGGGTCAAAATGGCCACCGGCGCCGGTGGAGTGGCGCAGTCCATGCAGGCCAGGAAATACCAGTCCGCCAAGCAGGCTTCCAAAGCCGCGCAGTATTACGATAAATCCGGCGAGGAAGTTACGGTCGACAGGGTAAAAGTCCTCGGCTCGAAAACCTTCTATCTCAAAGATGGGGAGTGGGTGGATTCCGAGTACAAAAAGGATATGAAAGTCAAAAAGGTGAAGCAGTTAAGCTCACCATACTTCAAACTGGCCCGCTCCAATACTGCACAATCGAAGTACCTGACCTTCACCCGGAGCAGGAGCATAATCGTGGTGATGGACGGCCGGGCTTACCGGATAGAGCCGGTCAACCCGGACAAATAACCCGTGGGTTACCGATGAGCCGCCCCACCCCGGGGCGGCTCAAAACCCTTATATCCCCCGAACAGTTGATTATCCGAAAAAGAGCGATTACCTTTTTTCCTATGTTTTGCAGGAAGATACCGATTGCGGCGGCGCTGGTCGCGCTGGTGGTCGCCGTAACCGTCGGATGCGAAAAGGAAAAATCGAGCAGCGCAGCAAACCTTCTCGAAAACCCCGGTTTTGAAACGGGAAATGCCGGCTGGGAATGGCTGGACTGGAGCAAAGCGTGGGGACCGTTCGAGATAAGCGACAAGTTCGCTTACTCGGGCGAAAAAAGCGCTTATCTCGAGCTGGATGTAAAGGCAGGTGACTCCGGCAAGAAGCAAATCCGGGGACTGATGCAGAGCATCAAGCCGGATAAATTCCCCGCGGTGGCCTCAGGCTGGTACAGAATCGAAAACTGGAAACGCGGCGTGGACCGCCAGTATGTACAGTTTGTGGTCATCGCTTGGAAAAAATATAAGGGCTTTTCCAACTATCAACTGCGCTACGTGCTGGACGGTGTCAACCGCAAACCCCTTGGAATAGGCAACGCCAGGTACACCATCCTCTCCAAAGCCCCGGAGCCTGAAACCGGCAAGTGGGTGCGCTTCGAGCTGCCCATCCGGGAGGATTTTTCAAAGCTTTGGGGCAAAGTGCCCGATAATTACGAGAAGCTGAATTTCTTCTACGAAGCCCGGTTTGAACGGTACCCGAAAGGCGCCGAACATATCAGGGCCGACGTTTACTTCGACGATTTGTACATAGGCGAAGGCCGATAGCGATATTTTTCCGATGAAAGCCGTGAAATTTTCAACAACCGGGATGAGACGGAGAATAATCAACGTTGTGCTGTCGTTTATCTTGCCGGTGTGCTTACTTTCGCCGGCGCTTCTTTCCTCCAAACCCGCGGATGAGGACTCTAAGGAAATAAGCTATCTGCCGCTTCTGGAAAAAAGCATATTCGAGCTGACCAACAAGAACAGAAAAAAAGCGGGTCTGGATGCCCTCAAGGAGGAGAACACTCTCAGGTATATCGCCAGGGAACACAGCCGGGACATGATAAAGCGGAAGTTCTTTTCCCACTACAACCCCGACGGCCTGCCGCCCGGCGAGCGTATCGCCATCCGCCACCGCCGCCTCATCGGCGCCTCCGCGGAAAACATATGGAACGGGCAGGGGTACGACCCTTCAAAGACGAAGATGCTGGCAAAAATGATAATGGACAACTGGATGCAAAGCCCCAGCCACCGGAAAAACATCCTCAAGGAAGAATATACTCACCTGGGAGTGGGAGTGGCCGTCAGGGGAAAACTGCTCATGGCCACCCAGAACTTCGCCGGAGTTGCCGCTTACACCGACCAACCTGTGCCCGGATGGGCCGAGCGCGAGGAAAAGATTGACCTGTCCGCCACGCCGGTATCCGAAACGACGGCGCCGGTGAAAGTGGATTTCTACTCGCCCAAGCAGGAAAAACAAATCGGGCAGGCGCAAAAGCTGCCGCTGGTGGTCGCCGACATCGAGCCGGGCGTGTACCACCTGCGCTTCTACTTCCCCGCCAAAAAGGGCGAATACACCCTATATATCGGCCCGGAGATAAAAATTAAATAATCCTCATAGTGCTTTTTTGTACATATGATCACTCACTACTGTCCCAACGTTAATCGAATAATTTGTGTGACTCGTAGACATCCTTTACACCTGAAATGCTAGCATTTCAGGTATTGTTTCGGATTCGTCCTCGAGTCGGCTAAATATGTAAGTATCCGATTTCGAGTCCGAATCCTATGATTTTAGGGCTTTGTGTTAAACTCAAAATGGGTGCATAAATCTGGTTACAGCTAGGTTGAAAAATGCTATTTTTCGTAACGCTGGCATCCTTCTCAGGCCGCATGGCTTGCCGGCAAAAGGCGCCTTAATAAAATCAGCTACTTACAAGTGCCGCCAGGGATGGCGGCGTTACGTTTCTGACTTTTTCAACACCCTGTTAGACGACCCAAATTTAAAGCCATGGGTCAAAAGGGGATAAAAAAATGGGAGCGAAAATTCTCCTCCCAACAACGCGCCAGGGAACTCACCGAGCTTTATACCGATATTTTGGAAGGTCGATTCCCTCCATAATATTCATAAAATTGCCGGAAACAGAAGAAGCCTCAGCTATTTCCAGGCCTACTCATACGCCGCCCCAAAGCTTCATATGCCCGACAATCAGGGAACATTTGCCGAAAGCAAGGTACTATTGAATTGACAAAAGCCGCGCATGCCGCCATAATCAAGAATGAAAAGCTGAATCAAAAACGAGTGCATATCGAGCGTAACCAATGATAATCGTTGAATCTTTCGGAATGAGGGACGCCGGTCGCGTCCGCGAAATAAATGAAGACGTATACGCGGTGGTCGAACCCGAGGAGTCCACTGAGGCCGAGGAGCTCGGGCGGCTCTTCGTGGTGGCCGACGGAATGGGGCATGAAGGCGCCGGGGAAGTGGCCGCTCGATTGGCGGTGGATACCGTGGTGGAGGTTTATTACTCCGGCGAAGGCGGCGCGGACCCGGAGGAAGCTATCCGATACTCGGTGGAAAGAGCGCACCTGGCCATCCGGGAAACGGCCTCCGAGCACGCCGAGTACCACAAAATGGGCGCTACGCTTACCGCCATGGCGCAGGTGGAGGACCACGTATTTATAGCGCACGTGGGCGATACGCGCGCTTATGTGGTCAGGCGCGGGCAAATAATTCAACTCACCAACGACCATAATTGGGCAGGCGAACAACTCCGCAAGGGCGCCATCACCAAGGTGCACGCCGCTACTCATCCACGCCGGAAAGTCCTTACCCGCTCCCTCGGCCAGACGCCTCACGTGGAAGTGGACACCCGGGTGGAGAGAATCGAGCCGGGCGACGTGTTCCTGCTGTGCACGGATGGCCTTTACGACACTCTGGGAGAAGACGAGCTTCAGCGAGTGCTGGCGGAAACAGGGCCCCAACTGGCCTGCCGGGAGTTGGTGGCCCGGGCCAACCGCAACAGCGGCTCGGATAATATCGCCGCCATAGCAATAAAAACCTCCTACGAAGGAAAGCCTTTTCTCAGCAGGGAAAAAAAGAGAAAGTTCAGCTTGCCCGAAATAAGCATCCCGCGGCCCGATATAAAACTCCCGGCGGCGCTGAAAAACCTCTCCAGGTTACCCACCATGCTGCCGATATACCTGGCCGGGCTGGCGCTGGCGGCGTTTATCATAATCGGTACATTTTCCCTGTTACGGGAATGCGGCGGGGAACAAAAGCCCCCCGATACCGCTACCGTAACAACCACCAAAGGTGACGGCGAAAAGAAAGAGGAGCAGCGGGCCAAGGTAAAAATTACCACAGCGCCCTCGGGCGCCATTATAAAAGTCGACGGCGCCCGCGTAGGTCCCAGCCCCATCACCGTGGACCTGAAAGCGGGTACTCACGAGATAGAAATAAACCACGAAGGCTACCAGGTGAAAAGGCATAAGCTGGAAATAGAGCCGGGGGAGGAGCAGATACCCCTGAACTTCATACTGGTGCCCCATCCCGCAGAGAGAACCCCCGACATGGTCTTTGTCTCCGCCGGCTTCTTCATTATGGGCAGGGACGGCGGCTCGCCGGATGAAAGCCCGGCTCATAAAATTTACCTCGATGCCTTTTATATCGACCGGTACGAAGTCAGCAACAAGCAGTACAAGAAGTTCCTAGAGGAAACCGAGCGCCAGCCGCCGGGCTTTTGGGATGACCCCGAGCGAAACGCCCCCAACCTGCCGGTGGTGGGGGTTGACTGGGCGGACGCGAAAGCTTATTGCGAATGGGCCAAAAAGCGCCTTCCCACCGAGGCCGAATGGGAAAAAGCGGCACGGGGCGCCCAAGGGTGGTTATATCCGTGGGGTAACGAGTTCGACGACGCCAAGGCCAATATCAAGGGGGAAGAGGATGGATACGCAGATGTCGCCCCCGTGGGCGCCTTGCCGGAAGGAAGAAGCACTTACGGCGCCTATAACATGATAGGAAACGTGGCCGAATGGACCAACGATTACTTCGACCCCGAATATTACAGCTACATGCCCATGAAAAACCCAACCGGGCCGGACAGCGGTACGAGGAAAGTGTTAAGGGGAGGCAGTTTCCGCACGGGCAAGGAGTACGCCAACGTCACTTACCGTAGCGCCTTCGCGCCCCAGTCACGTAAACCTTATATCGGCTTCAGATGCGCCAAGGATTAATAAGAACCGGCCCTGCCGAAAAACTCACCCCTCTCTCCACTTTAAACAGGTTGTGGAAATGGCGCGATTTCGTGTGGACTCTCACGGCCCGCGAGCTTAAATCGCGTTACGTGGGCAGCATCGGCGGGTTCGCGTGGAACATCATCCAGCCGCTGGTGTTAATCGCGGTTTTTACCCTTATATTCAGCGCGCTCTTGCAGGTGGCGCCTTTCGCCGGTGGACAGGGTTACATAATATTCCTGGTGGGGGGTCTTTTGCCCTGGAATGCCCTTCAGGACGCCATCCAGCGCTCCAGCACCGTTTACCTGGAGTATTCATCCCTGGTGCAGAAGCTGCCGTTTCCGCTCGAGGGCATGGTGGCACAGACAATCGCCGGGGCAAGTATCAATCTGGTGATAAGCCTGGCGCTGCTTACGGCGCTTCTACCTCTTCTGGGGGTTCCTTATTCGGTCAGCCTGGTCTTTTTGCCGGTCGGAATATTACTGCAAATGCTGCTGGTTGCCGGGCCGGGTTTGATAGTGGCATCCCTTACGCCGTTATGGCGCGACGTTCCTCCCATTACCGGCATGGTTTTGTTTGTCGGCTTCTGGGCTACACCGATAGTTTACATGCCGCGCCTTCTACCGGACAAACTGGCCGTTTGGTTCAAATTCAACCCGGCCTATCAGGTCATCCAGGTATACAGGTACGCTTTCACCGGCTCCGGTTTACCGTCTGCCGCCGAGCTTGGCGGAACTGTGCTCTTCTGCTTCCTCATGCTCGGGATGGGGTGGTGGATATTTTCCCGCGTTCACCGCAAAATACCCGAAGCCCTCTGATAGAACCCGAACCGCTCCTTAAAAGATGCGCCATTCTTTAACCGCTTTCGCTGACCGCTCAGCGTCAAAAAACGACCGCTTATTGTGAGAATAGTTGATGAATGATTCTAAGTACTTATTCTTGAAGGTAAGCAACAAGGCTTTGTCTACACAAGCTCACATTCCTCCTGGTAAATTGGCCGGGCCTTAAAGTCCGGCCGTTTTTTTGTTAATACTACTAACGAATTATTCCCGAATTAGAGACCGGCAAGATTAAGTGCCGCGCCTGTTATTCCCTTGTCCTGTTTGCTCACTCTCATGGAGACGGGTATCATCGAACCAGAAATCGCCGGGCGTTTACTAATGCTTAAAAACAGGCAAGGTGGTTTCAACCCCTTGTTCCCGGTTCAAGGGGCCATAAATCCCGTTGTCTTCCGGAAATATTCAACTCGTTAATCAGATGGAAACTTCGAAAAACAGGGGCTTTTTACGGCCCGAGGTCATAAGCCGCATCGAGCGGCTCAACCTGGTGGCACGCAAGGTAAGCGAAGGCGTCCTCACCGGACTGCACCGCTCCTCCCACCGCGGCTCCAGCCTGGAGTTTGCCGAGCACAAGGCCTATTCACCCGGCGACGACCCTCGCCTGATAGACTGGAAGGCCTACGCCAAAACCGACCGGTACTCGATTAAGCAGTTCGAGGACGAAACCAACGTCCGGGCGGCCATGGTGCTGGACTCCAGCGCCTCTATGGAATACGGCTCCACCGGCCAGACCAAGCTTGATTACGGCTCGGTGCTGCTGGCGTCGCTGGCCTACCTGCTCATAAGGCAGCGCGACGCGGTGGGGTTCGTATCGGTGGCCGAGGGGCTGGTGTCGTATTTACCCCCGCGGGGCAGGCCGAGCCACCTGCAGGCGATGGTTGAAAAACTGGCGCTCACCGAGCCGGAAGGGAAGACCAATCTCGCTCACGACCTTCAACTGCTGCCCGAAAGGCTGGGGCGGCGCTCGATGATTTTTGTCGCCAGCGACCTCTTCGACGAGCCGGAGGATACCCTCAAGGCCGTCAAGTTCCTGGCCGGTCGCCGCCACGAGGTGAGCATCTTTCACCTGATGGACCCCGAGGAACTCAACTTCCCCTTCGACCACCAGATGATGTTCGAGGATATGGAAGGCCCGGTGTCGTTGAGCGTCGACCCGAAGGGCATCCGGGACGAGTACTTAAGACAGGTCAACCTTTTCCTCGACGGCTGGAAGCGCGGGGCGCAGGAAGCGGGCGTGGATTACTCGCTGGTGGATATAAGCACTCCGCCTGAAGAAATCCTCCACCGGTTTCTCGCTCACAGGGGCCTCGGGAAGCGCAAGTAATGGAGTTTATCAATTCCGCAGCGCTGTGGGGCATGGGGCTGGTCGCCGTGCCGTTCATCATTCACCTTATTACCCGTCGGAGAGCAGTGCCGAAACGGTTCGCCGCCATGCGGTTCGTACTTTTAAGTCACCGGAACTTAAAGAGAAAACTCAGGCTCAAGAGGATACTCATACTCCTGGCCAGGGTGCTGGCGGTGGCGGCCCTGGCGCTGTTGATAGCTCATCCCACCCTGCCCGCCGACGAGCGCAACGTGAAGATGGGAAAAGCGCCCCGCAGCCTGGCGATTATAGTGGACAACAGCATCAGCATGACCGCCGGGAAGGTGGGCGAAAGGCCGTGGGACAACGCGGTGACAATGGCCCAATCCATTGCCGAATCCATGACCGCCGGCCAACAGGCGGCGCTTCTGGTTACAAACCCCGGCCCGGGCGAGCCCTCTCCGTCGTTCTCCGCCGACCCGAAAACATTGCGCCGCCAAGCAAAGAAGATGGAGCTTTCCCACGTTTACATGCCCATAACCGAATCCGTCTCGCAGGCGATTTCACTGATGGAATCCGCGCACCACCGGCTCCGGCAGATATTGCTGATAACCGACCTGCAACGGGCGCCGTGGGGGGAAACCACCCTCGCGGCGCCTTCCGGGGCGGAGCTGGTGGTCATAGACGCCGGCTCGAAGGGCCGCGTCGACAACGCCGCCGTGACCGACGTTATCCTTGAACCTTCCACCGGCGAGGCTCGCTACGACGCCACGGTAAAGGCCGCCGGTTACGCCCGGGACTCCCGCCCCGGGGTCGAAGTCACCGTGACAGTGGGCGACGAGGTGCAAACGCGCGGGTTCCTCGACCTGCCCGCCGAAGGTATGGCGAGCAAGAGGATGAGTTTTTCAGCCGAGGGTGAAGGCATCCTGCGGGCAAGGGCGCAAATCACCCCGGACGCGCTCGAAGTCGATGACCGCTACTACTTCACCGCCCGGGCCGGGGGCAGGATAAAGGCGCTGATGGTGGACGGAGACCCCCGGGCCGAAAGGTACGGCGCGGAATCGTATTACCTGATGAACGCCCTGAACCCCAAGCTCGAAGCCCGCAGCCGAATAGACCCCACCCTGATAACGCCGCCGGGCCTGGAGGAAGCCGAACTCGGCGACTACGACCTGGTGATTACCGCCAACGTGGGAAGCTATTCCGAAAAGTCGCAGGACAAGCTCAAGCGCTACGTAACAGGCGGCGGAGCGCTTTTCATCTCGCTGGGGAATAACACGGGGCCGGGGAAGTTTTCTTCCGAGTACGGCGAGCTGGCCCCAGCGGGGCTTTACGTTTTGAAGGAGCCTGTGGAGCCTGCGCATATTCAGGCGGATGAGTTGTCTCACCCGGCGGTGTCGATTTTTTCCACACCGCAAGGGGCCGACTTGTCGCTGGCTGAGTTCAAGAAGTATTACATGCTCGATTTATCCGAAGCCCGGGGCGAAAAACCGGATGTGGTTTTGCGATTTCAAGACGGCTCGCCCGCCCTGGTGGAAAAACCCCTTGGCAGGGGCAGGGTGGCGATGTGGGCCAGCACTTTCGACCGCGAATGGAACGACTTCTGCATCTATCCCGCCTACCTGCCGCTTTTGCAGCAGATGGCGCTTTATTTAACCGGCGGCATGGCCGACCCCGGGGGCACGGATTATACGGTTGGAGAAACCGCCCGCTTTACATGCCCGGCTGAAAGTGCTTCGGCGTGGATAATCCCGCCCGGCTCCCGGCCACGGCGGGTGGAGCTTGCTCCGTCGGGTGACCAAAAGCGGGGCGAGGCGGCGCTCAAACGGGGGCCCGGCTTTTACGAGGTTTATTGCTCCACCGAATCGCGCCCTTCATCCTTCGCGGACAAGCCTCCGGAGGGGGTGCTGGCGGCGAACTCGGACGTGCGGGAGAGCAACCTTGCCGAGTGGGACCCGGGGGCTTTGGAAAAACACCTGGAACGGATGGGTTTTAAAAAGCCCCGCGTCATAACCGACCTTTCGGCTCTTTCGGGCGAGAGCGGGTTCGAGCCGGGAAGGCGCGACGCCGCATGGACGATGCTGGTGGCGCTGGCCGCGCTACTGATAATGGAAGGATTTTTAACCAGGAAAGGATAAATTTTCCAATGCAAAGGAGGAACTGGCTCAAGACCTGCGGCGCAGCCGCATTAGTTACCGCGCTTTCGCCGGCTTTTGCCCTGGCTGCCGAAAGGCATGACTTTGTTCCCGCCCAGCTGTTGGCGCCCGGTCAGGAGAAAGCGCCCCACCCCAGCGCATTGCGCTCCATGATGAAGCAGCTCATCAAAAGAACCAGCATCGACGCTGCAACCGAGCGCGCAACGGTCGGGCTCGGCTCGGAGGAGTTTCAGCGTTATCCCTTTTTGTGCCTGGCGGGGCGTTCGGCATTCGACGATTTAACCGAGAAAGAAATCGGAAGGCTGAGGGCCTTGCTGGACGCCGGGGCGCTGTTGTTCGTAGATGACTCCAGCGGAGTGGAAGGAAGCTCCTTCGACCAATGGTTCAGGAAACAGGCGAAGAATCTATACCCACGCCAGGAGCTCAAAAGGCTGCCGGAAGACCATACCATTTTCCGCAGCTACTACCTGCTTGACCGCATCGGCGGCAGAGTGCTGATAAAAGACGGTCTCGAAGGTATTACCGTCGGCGACCGGTCGCCGCTGATTTATTGCGCCAACGACGCTGGAGGAGCCTGGGCGACCGACCATTTCGGAAAACCCCTGAACGACTGCCGGCCGGGGGGCGAAAGGCAGCGGGAAATGGCGTGGAGGCTCGGGGTGAACCTGATAATGTACACCCTCTGCCTCAACTACAAGAAGGACCGGGTGCACGTGGAAGCCATCCTGGAAAGGCGCAAGCTCAAGTAGCCCATGCTGGAAGTCCTCAAATGGCTGGGCCTGGACACCTCGGGCTACAACGGCCTTGCCGTCGAGCTTAATCCGCCTCCGGTGTTGTGGATTGTTCTGTTTTTGCTGGCGGCGGGGTTGGTGGCGTGGTGGAGCCGTTCATCCACCGCCATGCTCGACTACCGTCTGCGGAAGGCGGCGGTGGTAACCCTGCGGGTGGCGGCGCTGGCGGTGTTGCTTTTCATAATACTCAACCCCTCCCTGGTGCTGGAGCGGAGGATACCCGTAAGGCCCGGGGCGGCGGTGCTGTGGGACGTATCCCGCAGCATGAACCTGTCTTCCGGCCAGAACCGGGCAACCCGCATGGACGTGGCGCGGGAATGGTGGAAAAATGCGGACGCATTGCGCAAGCGCATGAAACGCAACTACCGCACGGAAATATGGAGCTTCTCCGACAACGCCGTCCCGGCGGGCCCTCAAGCCTTTACCGCCGGGCCCCCGGGAGCGCCGGAAGGCGAAAGCACCGATATTCTGAAATCTCTCAAGAAAATCTCCCGTAGCGGCGGAGAAACTCCCGCCGGCGTCATCCTGGTGTCCGACGGCGCGGACAACTCGACCCTCGCCGAAGCCGAGGCCAAGAAAGAAGGAGTGGCCGAAACGCTGGAGGACTTCGATTTCCCGATATTTACCGTGCCCCTGGGCGCCAAATCGGAACATCGCGACATCGGCATCAAAAAGGTGGAGGCGCCGGAGTATGGCTTTGTGCGTAACGCCGTGCGGATAACTGTTAACATAACCGCCCGGGGATTCGCCGGAACGCAGGTTCCTGTGACCGTATCCGAGAAGGGCCGCACGATTACCACCGGCAATGTGCAAGTCGACGCCCCCGACGGGGAATGGACGGTTAACCTGTCCTTCACCCCCGACCACGTGGGTGATTTTCTTTACGAGGTGAGCATACCGCAATACGACGGGGAAGAGGTTTACGAGAACAACTCGCGAGTTTTCTCGCTGAAAGTGCTCCGGGACAAAATCCGGGCCCTGCACGTGGTAGGCAGACCCTCCTGGGATACCCGCTATCTGCGGGAAGCGTTAAAAAAAGACCCCACCATCGAGCTTATCAGCTTCTACATCCTACGGGAACCGCGGGATTCACCGATGGCTCCTACCGAAGAGCTGAGCCTGATTCCCTTCCCCACCGATGAACTTTTCGACACCAAAATCCGCACATTCGACCTTATAATTATGCAGAATTTCTCGTGGGCGCCTTACTTGAGAAGGTCCTACCTTCGCAATATCCGCGATTTCGTGCTCGAATTCGGGGGCGGATTCGCCATGGTGGGAGGTCCCGACTCCTTCTATGGCGGCAATTTCGGAGGTACCGCCATCGAGGAGATATTGCCGACGGAGCCGGTGGGGCCGAAGCAATATTTCCAGCGGGGCGAGTATCACCCACAGTTGACCGAAGCCGGCTCGCGCCATCCGATAACCGCGCTGGAAAATGACGCTCAGGCCAATCGAAAGCTCTGGGATTCATTCCCTCCTCTCGAGGGATACAACATCGTCGGTCCCGCCCGCCCCGGGGCGACGGTGTTGATGGAGCATCCTTTCGAGAAGGCCGGGGGCGGCCGGATGCCGCTTATGACGGTATGGTCGCCGGGCAGGGGCAGGACGATGGCTTTCGCCGCCGACACCTCGTGGCGATGGGCTTTCTACAGGGCGGTTAAGGGCCGCACGTCGGAAGCCTACATGCGGTTCTGGAGAGCGGCGGTACGGTGGCTGGTGGGCGACCCGGAAGGCAAGAGAGTTCGCGCACGCACCGACAAGCTGACCTACGGCCCCGGAGAGCCGGTTTACCTGAGAGTGAAAGTGCTCGACCGCAGCTACGCTCCCGCCATGGACGCAAAAGTGAAAGCGACCCTCACCGGTGATAACACCACCTCCCCCATCGAAAACCTACAACCGCAGGAGGGAGAGTTCGGCGCGAGGCTTGAAAACCCCGGCGCGGGAGGATGGCGCATCGAGGTCGAGGCTTGGGATAAATCCGGCGAAAAGCTGGGTGCCGACGAGACGATATTTGTGGTGGAACAGAGGGGCAAGGAATTTTCCCCGCCCTGGCCCAATCCGGGGCTGATGAAAAAAATAGCGCAAGCCACCGGTGGCGACACCTGGAGCGCCGGCGCCTCACCCGACCCCGACGCGCTGCCTCAACCCGAGGTGTGGCGCGTGGCCGGAAGAAAGGACACCCCCCTGTGGGACAACTGGCTCATGGGAGGTCTCCTGCTCGTGCTCCTGACCGGAGAATGGTACCTGAGAAGAAGGTGGGGGCTGAATTAGCGACCTTCCGAAATCATTTAATCAATATCCGGCCCACGTAGGGTCGCACGGCCGTGCGCCCCTACTTCGAGCCTTAGCAGGATGTTGAAAAATGCTATTTTTCGTAACGCTGGCATCCTTCTCAGGCCGCATGGCTTGCCGGCAAAAGGCGCCTTAATAAAATCAGCTACTTACGAGTGCCGCCAAGGATGGCGGCGTTACGTTTCTGACTTTTTCAACACCCTGTTAGCGTCTTAGCGTAAGGCACAAAACCATCCCACCCCAAGCTTCCCGCTTTAGGTAAGTGAAAAAGCACCAACTGGGTGTAATACTTA
>CAYWKU010000039.1:0-32994 GCA_964459325.1 uncultured bacterium
TAAGTATTACACCCAGTTGGTGCTTTTTCACTTACCTAAAGCGGGAAGCTTGGTCTTCTTCATGTCTGCCTCCTTTTACCTTTCGAGTTTTGAATTATGATGGGTAATAAACTAACACCTTTTTCCTTTTATTTCAATACAAACAGTTAAAAATAATCGAATTTGAACCCTTTTGACCTGCGGTGTCCCCTCGTCACTCCAACCAATTGTGCAGATTATATAGCATGAACCGAAGCTTATGTCAATAATCCATGGCTGGCCGGTTTTCTTTCAATTTTCCGGTAAGATATACAAGAATGGGAACCGCAGTGTTCTGTGGTTTCCCTTTTCATGAAGGCAATTCATTATTTGTACCCCCGATGTGCTTGATTTTTCCGGCCTTTGGCACTAACTTTTCCGGTCAACAGATGAGGCGAAAGGATGGCGGCCATGGAAGTTTTACAGGAAGCCCTCAAAAAGGGCCAGAAAAACCTTTCGGAATACGATTCGAAGCGCCTGCTGGCCGGGTACGACATACCCGTTACGCGTGAAAAGCTGGCGACAAGCGCCGAAGAGGCCGTGAAATTTGCGGGCGAGCTCGGCTACCCCGTGGTGCTCAAGGGCTGCGGCCCCATGCTCACCCACAAGACCGAAAAGGGCGTTATACGGGTGGGACTGGAAAATGACGAGCAAGTGAAGGAAGCCTTCGAGTCCATCCACGCCGTCGAGCCGATGGACGGGGTGATTGTGCAGGAGATGGTCAAGGGCGACCGGGAGCTGGTCATCGGCCTGATAAGGGACCCCCAGTTCGGCCCGTGCGTGATGTTCGGGTTGGGCGGCATTTACACCGAAGTGCTCAAGGACGTGGCCTTCCGGGTGGCGCCCCTGGAGGAGCGGGACGCCCGGGACATGATGGAGGAGATAAAATCTTCAAAGATTCTGGGCGAATTCCGCGGAATGGCGGCCGCCGACCGGGAGGTGCTCACGAAAGCCCTCCTCGGCATGGGCAGGCTGGGCCTGGAGAACGATTCGGTGGCCGAAGTGGACGTCAACCCGCTGATTATTACCAGGGAAGGCAAGCCTCTGGCGGTGGACGCCCTGGTGGTGCTGGCGTCGTAAATCCCCATAAATTCAAAGAAAAATATTGGAGAAATGGAAAAGAAGCTTCAGGAACGCTTCAGGCCGCTCTTTTATCCCCAATCGGTGGCGGTCATAGGAGCCAGCCTCAACCCCACCAAGTGGGGCTTCGGTATCACTCACAATATCATCCAGGGCAAGTACCCCGGGGCGCTGTACCCGATTAACCTGAGAGAGCCCGAAATTATGGGCCGGAAGGCCTATAAGTCCGTGAAGGACGTGCCCGGGGCGGTGGATTTGGCAATGGTGGTTGTGCCCCCCAAGGGTGTCATTTCCGCCGTACAGGACTGCCAGGCCAAAAAGGTGGGCGCGGCGGTCATCATAACCGCCGGGTTCGGGGAAGTCGGCCCCGAGGAAGCGAAATTACAGGCCGGGGTGGTCGAGCAAATCCGCAAAACCCCCGATTTCGTGGTTATAGGCCCAAACTGCCAGGGGATAATGAGCACCGAGGCCAAGCTTTACGCCCAGATAATCTTCGCTCAGCCTCCCATCGGGGAGATGAGCATCGTCAGCCAGAGCGGTAACGTGGGCGCGAGCGCCATTCAACTGGGGCAGGCCAACCAGGTGGGCTTCGACAAGTTCGTAAGCTCGGGCAACGAGGCCGTTACCACCACCGAGGACCTGATAGAATATTACGGCGTGGACCCGGCCACCAAGGTAATCCTTTCTTACGTGGAAGGGTTGAAGAATCCGGCCAGGTTTCTGGAGGTTGCCCGCCGGGTTACCCCCCGCAAGCCGATAGTGATGCTGAAAGGGGGAACCACCGACGCCGGCGGCAGCGCCGCGTCCAGCCATACCGGCTCGATGGCGGGCAGTTACGAAGTGTTCCGGGGCGCATGCCGGCAGGCGGGGGTTACGCTGGTGGACGACCTTGACGAGTTTTTCTTCACCGCCACCGCATTTCTGGGGCAACCGCTGCCCAAAGGCAACCGGGTGGGGGTGGTCACCATCGGCGGCGGATGGGGCGTGCTGGCGGCGGACGCTGCCGCCGAGGAGGGGCTGGAGGTGGTGCCGCTCAGGTCGGAGACCATCGACAGGCTCAATTCCTTCCTCGAAGACCGCTGGAGCCACAACAACCCCGTGGATATGGCCGCCAGCGAGGGCGAGGACCTGGTGGGCAGAACAATCGAGGCCGTCGCAGCCGACGAGGGGGTGGACGGCGTTATTCAACTGGGCATCGGCCACGGAGGCCGAATCCGGGAAATACGCAAGAGAAACCCCAGCTTCCTGCTGGCTCAAAAGCCGGAACTCATGGATTTGATTATCGAAAGGGTCGAAAAAAGGGACATGAACGTGGCCGATAAGGTGCTGGAATTAAAGGAAAACTTCCATAAGCCGATAATCAGCGGCTCCGATTCTCCGGTGGGCAGGGGAGTGCCGGGGAACGTTACGCTGGAGCACCTGGCGCGGCACAACCACTTCGTGCACCACACTCCCCGCCGGGCGGCGAAAATTATGGCCAACCTGGTGAAATACGCCCAATTCCGCCGGTCGGTGGAAACAGAATAGAGCTTTAATTTTAGTTGTGATATATTTATTCCCGTTTCGTGAAATGGGATTCCGACCAGGTTAATTGACATTCTGCCCGGGTGGATTCAAACTACCGAAAAGTAATTCATGGCCCAACTATCCCGAAAGAAGCGCAAATTTCTCAAAGATAATGCCGAGCGTCTTTCCGTAGCGGAACTGGCCTCCCGGACGGGTTTGAGCGAGCGGCAGGTCAGCGGCGCTCTGCGCGAAATGGGTTTTGCGCCGAAGGGCGAGGCTCGGGCACAATTCGACCGGGAGCATGCGTTCCATTCGCGCAGGTGGCTGGCGATTGTGGCTTTGGCGTTTGCCGTTATTACCGTTGTTATATACGGCAGGGCTTACGATTATCATTTCGTCTTCGACGACCACCATGCCATCCTCGACAACAAGGAAATACAAGACACACAGCACCTTGTGCAGGCCTTTTATGACCCCGACATTTTCAGCGACCAGCCCGGACGGAGGATGTACAGGCCGCTGGTGACGGCGAGTTACATTATCAACTGGGCCATTTCGGAAGACGACCCCGGCGGATGGAGACCCTTTAACTTTGTGGTGCACATCGGCTGTGGCTTGCTTTTGTTCATGCTCCTGGAGCTTATGATTACGCGCCGCATGATTGCAGCGCTGGCGGCTGGAGCTTTTACGGCTCATCCGGCCTGTATCGAGGCCGTGGTTTTCCTTGCCGCCCGGTCAACGCTGATGGCGGCTTTCTTTGTGCTGCTTTCCCTTTACTTCTTTGCGAGGTGGTGCTTGCAGGAGCGGCGCGTATGGATTGTCGGCGCCGTTGCGGCCTTCGTCGGCGGGTTGTGGTGCAAAGAAAACGTGCTCATGCTTATCGCCGTTTACCCGGTGCTTTACTGGGCCCTGACCCGGTCGAGCCTTTCCGAGCTTTTCGAAAAGCGGGCGCTGAAGGGATTCCTGGTTTTTCTGGGGGTCGGTGTTCTCTACCTCATCGCCCGCAAATGGATGCTCGATTTGGACACGATGGTGCTGGAGAGGAAAGACCGGAATTTCAACGAGCAGATACTTACCCAGGCCGGCGTTTGGTGGAGATACCTGGGAACCATGGTGTGGCTAATCTGGTTGAACGTGCAGCGCCACATACCGGTTGTCGGCTCGCTCATTATAAGCGGCAGGGGTTTCTTCGGGCAGCCGCTGGTGTGGCTGTTGGGCTGGATTGGTGTGGCGGGGCTTGTGCTAGCCGGTTATAAAAACCGGCTGGCGTTCCTCGGGGCTTTTCTGGCGGCGGTAATACTGATACCGGAGACCGTGACACCTCTCAACATGATAAGCGCCGACCGGCGGCTTTACATGCCCCTGATAGGAATGGCGATTATCGCCGTAAGCCTGTTTCGTAGGGACAGGGAAAGTGAACCGAAGAGACCGGATGTGTGGGCGGTCTGTATCGGCCTGGTAATTGTTTTGTACCTCCCTATGTCGGTACTGAGAATGGGGGATTGGCGCACGGAAAGGAGTCTTTTCCAGGCCGCTCTCAAGTACACTCCCGAATCTCACATAGCCTGGCACGGACTCGCTTACACTTATGCGCAGGAGCAACAGCACGACAAAGCCAAGATCTACCTTCGAAAGGCTCTTGAAGTCGAGAAGGGTTATCCCCCCAGCCTCAGGCTGCTGGGAGCGGTGCTCTTGAGCGAAAATCAGGATCGCAAAGCCCTTGACATATTGAAGGAGGCCGTGAAGAGGGAGCCCCTCGCCCAGAGAGGGTGGTACAACCTGGGGCTGGCTCAGATGAAGCTGAAGATGCTGGATAAAGCAGAGCGGTCTTTCAAAAAGGCCATCGAGCAGGATTCCTATTACCAGCAGGCTTACAACAATCTCGGATTGATATACGAATCGCGGGGAAATTTCGAGGAGGCTATGAAGCACTATGCCAAGGCCGCCCGGCTCGTGCCCGGATATAAGAAATACGAGAGGAACCTGGAGCGCGCCAGAAGCAAGTACCGCAAAACGCACGGGCAACCCCCGCCCTATTGAAAGACACAAGCCGCTTAAATAAATGGGTTGAAAAAATCCGGCGTATGTAGAACTTTGGTTTCAACGGGAGGGAAAGTAAAATGAAACTGCTGCTATTGGTTATACTGTCGGCGGCGTTCGTGTTAACCCACATCGGCCTCTCGGCTCGGTCCGTGCGCGACAAGCTGGTCGGCAAGCTGGGGGAATGGGGATTTCGAGGGTTTTACAGCGTAATTGCAATACTTACGCTTGTCGGAGCCATTCTGGTTTTCGGGGGAAATACGGATATGGGCCCCCGGCTGTGGGAAGTTCCAATGTATCTGAAGGTAATTCCGGCGCTGTTGATGCTGTTGGCTTTTCCACTGGTAATTTTCGGCGTGCTTCAGCCCGGCCCTACGGGGATAATGCCCGGCTCTTCCGATGTCCGGGGCATCAAGCGCATCAGCCGCCATCCGATGAACATGGGCCTGGCGGCATTCGGGTTGGCTCATCTTATAGGCAACGGTCATCTGGGAGACGTGTTCTTTTTCGGCGCCATTTTCGTGGTGGGATTTTTCGGGGCCTATCACCAGGACGCGCGAAAAAGCCGGGAGCTGGGGGAATCGTACCGGGAGTTCAAGTCGGAAACTTCAGTCCTTCCCTTCGCTGCCGTGGCAACGGGGAAAACAAAGTTACAGCTTGACGAGTTAAACAAGCCGCTGCTTATAGGCAGTCTTATTCTGTACCTCGTGTTTTTCGGCTTTCACGGGCCGATTTTCGGTAATGGGGTGTTTTAGCCGGCCCGGGATATTCTTTTACCATTCTACGTTATGAACTTCGGGCCGGGTAACCAGCCCGTACCTTTCTTCGACGAAATTGTAAATATCTCCCTTTTCCTGGAGTTTGAGTAACTTCTTTGCCTCGGCGTTTTCCGGCGCGGTTTCCTTTATCAAATCCTCGGCGACGCGGTCCACCGCGAATGGGTTTTTGCCCACCAGGAACCCTATGTCGGGCGATATTTGGGCGCCCGCCGAATTGAGGCAGTCGCACGAGTCGGTGATTCTCACCAGTTGCGCCACGTGCACGGTGCGGTCCCATCTGCCGTGCATGATGCCCACGAAGTAATCCGCAAGCCGCTGATGAATGGTGTCTATGCCCCGCATCCATTTCTTTATCTCCCTGGCCTGCATTTCGATTGCCCCCGACGGGCACTCGGCCATGCACTGGGCACATCCCACGCATTTATCCTCTATAAGCTTGGGCACGTCTTCGGACGGGTACTCCAATGCCCCCTCGGGACATTCGGTGACGCAGATTCCGCACTGGTCGCACAAATCGGGGTCGAAAACCGGGTGGAAGGCCATGTGCATCTGCGCCTTGCCGCGCCTGTCGGCGAAGCCCATGCCGATACCCTTTATGCATATACCCAGGCCGGTCAGGCCGTGGCCGGTGCAATGCACGTTGTTAACGATGGTTCCGGCCACCGGAACTCCGCCCCCGACGAGGATTTCGTTGAAACGCGGGGAAGGATGCCGTGGGGTCAGGTCCACGCTGTCCTGCGAAAACTCGTAAACCCCCGGCACGCTGCTTACCGCGCGGTCAAGCACCACGAAGGGCACTCCCAGCTCCAGCCAGCCGTGTGATTTCGCGAGGTTCCGGTAGTTTTCCACGTTATCCGGCGGGTTTTCGCGATGGCCCCGGCCCCTGGAGTATAAAACAGTGCAGTCTCCCGTAACGATTTCGTTTATCCCCTTGTCGCGCAGAAAATCCACCGCGGAGCGGCTCAGCTCGGGGATAAGGCGCTGCCAAGCCTTTGGCTCTCCCACGTGGGTTTTTATCAGCGCGGGCGAGGCCATCGCTTCCGGCTCGCAAAGGCCCAGCATTCGGGCTAATTTGTCGTTTATCTTGTTTCTTACTTTTGAGTCGTCCAAATCCGGCTCTTTACCACGTATGTCCAGGAAATAAACGGGAGAGCTGTCGGTAGAATCCGGTTTCATCCAGGCCGGTATACCCACTTCGGCGCCTTCCATGGTGACGTCCTCCTGTGGCATTATTTGTACGTTAGTATAATCTCCTTGTGAGGCGGTGTCCAGAAAACCGCCTGATGGCTTTGGATAATGTGTCGGGATATGGAAAGCGGTTCCAAAGGCGATGTTTTTACGGAAAATTCCCGAAGTAACGGGAGCCTAGGCTTTTTTCTGTGTTCCCAGCTTGTGGTCTTAAGCGGGCTTGATTTTTCCCTTAGGCTGGCGCTGGCGGTCCCGGATTTCGGCTTGCGGCAAGCGGTATGGCAGTGTTTTGAGGGTACGATTAGCCAATTAACGATTCTTTCACCCGTTCTCGTCCTTTTGGGGTTGATTTTTTATCGTTTGCGCTCTCGAGCCAAACTTTTGCTCGCGCTTGTGCTGGTTATCGACTTGATTTATGTGCTTGCCGGTTTCAGCGCATACATTAACTATATTTTTTTTCGAGGTTTTCCACCTCCGTCGGCGATTTTGGATTTGAAAAGCATGAACATTATTTCCACCGCGGTGGTATACATATTGCCGCGGCCGGAGACGCCGGCGTTTGTGGCGGCGCCGATGGTTTTGCTCTTTTTAACCGCCCTTTATTCCATGAGACTGAAAGGTAGAAGCTTGACCCGGCTCGGGTTTGCCGGACTTGCCTTAACCATACTGGTGGCGGGTTTCGTGCCGTACAGCATTCTCGGGGCAGTCGGCAGGAAGAATCCCGAATATGTTCACCTGCATCCCCTAACCCCTCTTAATTTCAACCTCGAATTTGCCTCTCTGGAGGAGCGGGAAATCCCCCGGGAGTTTGTGCGAAGGTTACGGCGACAGGCGGGGTGCGGAAAGAAATATCTCAACGACGAATACCCCCTGTATAAACTGTCTCCGAGAAAGGCGCCGTTTCCCCAAGTGTTGAAAAACGGATTGCCGAACCTGGTTATTGTTATTGTGGAATCCTTCGCCGCCGTTAATATCGGAGTTTACGGCAACAGATATGAACTTACCCCCAACTTCGATTCCCTCGCCCGCGAGGGGATATTCTTCTCAAACGTTCGCAGTACTATTTTCTCCACCACGGCTGCGGAAATCAACATTTTATGTTCTCAATCAATAAGGCATTCCTACTATCGGGAAGTTTTGAAGCACAAGTTTCCAAGTCTGGTCGATTTTCTTAAAAGGAATGGCTACAAGGACGCCGCCTGGTTCCATAACGGAGAAAAAGAATTTGAAGAGCAGGACAAAATCCTGAAATGGCTCGGATTCGATGAAATTTACGACATCTCCGACATGCCGGAGGATTGCCCGCGCGGGCCTTGGGGGTGCTCGGATAAGTCGTTGATGAAGTTTGCCGTGGAGAGAATGGAAGGGATGGAGGAACCTTTCGTGGCCTTAATCCTTACGGTAAACAATCACCCGCCCTTTTCACCTTTTCCCGAAGACGGCCGGCCGGTTGAAATAAACTCGCCGGAACTCTCCCCGAAACGCAGAAAAAGCCTCCAAATGGTACATTACTCCGATGAAGCTCTCGGAAAGCTGATGGAGCTTTCCGGGAAGAGGCGTTTTTCGGAAAACACGGTATTCGCGGTTACCGCCGACCATGAAATAAGGGAGGAAGAAGTTAAACCTCCGTTGTCGAAGCCTTCTGATGTCCTAGACCGCGTGAAAATACCTTTCGTCATATGGAGCCCTCTTTTGGAAAAGAGCAAAAAAGTCGAAACCAATGGATACCAGGCGGATGTCGCGCCCACCATACTCGAGCTGCTAGGTATCAGCACCCGAGACTCCTTCATGGGCGCCGGCCTGCTCGGTGATGAAGACTGTTACCGGGCGGGCGTCAGTGCGGATTTCATAGCCGCCGGCGATTATGCCGCAGTGCTTAAGCCCGACATTTCCATTTACAGGTTAAGTGATTATTCTTCCGTAAAAACAAGTGCAGCGGAAGGAATTTTCCGCCGACTCGCCCGGGATTTAATCGCGAGGGAGACCTATTATCCCCTGCTGGTGCGAAAAGGACGACTTTATCCGCCATGAGATTGAAAAAAACAATCAAGTGGACCATTGTTTCCGGATTATCGATTGTAATCCTCGCTGCGGGAATACGCCTTTACCAGATTAACCAAACCTTCACCACCCCTTATTCGGAACTTTCCCCTGAAGTGAAATTGCAAAGGTTTCTCAATGGAGAGGACATGATACTGAATATCGCACACCGCGGCCTCAAGGAGCTTGCCTTCCCCAATACGATGGCCGCCGTTACCAGGGCCTATGAGGCCGGTTGCGACGGCGTGGAGATAGACGTGGTTCCGTGCAAAACCGGCCAGGTCATTGTGCACCATGATTTCACGTTTGAAAGAACGGCCGGAATCGGCGCCCACGTTAATGATGTGCCTCTCGAAAGGATAAAAGAAATAAGGCTTGACCCGCCCAACATACTCAAATATTTCGTGGATACCCAAATACCGACACTCCGCCGCGTGCTCGCCGAATTCGGCGGTAAGATGATAATATTCATCGAGGTAAAAAGTGAAAAGGGAAACACCTACGGGGCGGAAATAAAAGTGGCTGAAATGTTGAAGGAAATGGGAATCGAAGACACTTGCCTCGTTTCCAGCTTCGACCAGGATGAAATCGCCGCCCTGGCCCGAAACTACCCCGCCGTCCACTCCGTAATGGAACTTTACGTGCTGCCGGAAAATTACAGGAAAATATGGCCGGAGCCTTCCTACCCTTACAGCATAAGCTTGAGAAACGAAGCTCTCACCCCGGAGTTCGTCAAGTGGGCGGAGAAAAAATTCAAGGGGGTAAGCACTTTCACCCCCAATGAAGAAGCCGATTTCGGAAAGTTACTCCGTTACGGGGTGAGCCTGTTTCAAACGGATAACCCGCGACTGTTGGCCAAAATATTGAACGAAAGCCACCGACCGCAATGAATCAAGTCCTTCCTTACTTCAGCTTTTCCGCCTTTACCTCGATTGGACGGTTTACCATGTTGAGTATTCTGTCGCGGTTAGACCACGAAAAATCCTTCGGAAAGTGGAAATAGCCGTCGTATTTGTATGTTCCCGCATCCAGCGCGGCCAGGTTTTTCATCCAGATGCCTCCGTTGGACTGGCCGGGCTCCTCCTCCGGGGGGTCCTTCTTCGAGGCGTCGTCCATGTAGTAACCCTCGTTGGAGATGTTGGTCTCCATAATTCCCGGATAAACATACCTGACGAAGACCGTCCCCTTAGGGCCGGTGGCGCAGTACCACGTCCGCCTGCTTTCGAGGTCGAGGTTTTTCTCCGCCTCGCTCATCTTTCCGTCCAACGTGACTCCGCCGGTGTTGACGGCGTCGTAGTATTTTGCTCCGTAAAAGTGATGGGTGAAGTCCAGCGTCTGCACCATGCTGAATTTGCGAATCATGAACTTCGGCAACCCGGGTATCTGCAGCTTTAATGGAACAAGGAAAAAGGAAGGGTAATACAGGTTCTGGCTTGAGCCTTCGCCGTGAATTTTTATCTTCAGCGCCAGCTCCAGCCACCCCGCGGATTTACGCAATACCCGCACGGGGCCGTCCTTCCATCCCAGCGCCTCGGCTTTGGCCTGAGATTCCGGGGTACGTCCCACCACGGGAATTCCCAGGCCCCGGGTTTTATATCTGTCTATAATGTCCGGGCCCCACGAGCCGTCAGGCATTTTAAGGTGGCACTTGTCGAAGTACGACTCCCTTATCCCGGTTCCGATTTTGTAAGTCTGGCCTATCATCCACATCCATTCCTCGCCCACCTCGTAAGTGACGTAGTCCACATCCGAACGGGCGGGCGGGTCGTCGAAGGAAAAGAGATAGGCATAGCCGGTACCACCGTCCACGGGGTCCTTGAGCGATATTTTCACGCCAGCCCCGGCGCCTTCCGGTTTTTTACCGGCGGGAGCCTCGTCGCCCGCGTCCTTGGCCATGAAAACAAGCTCGTCGTTTGCGTCCACAAGCCCGCCGTCCTTATCCTTTTCGGGCTTTTCTCCCTCCGGGAACACCCATTCACCCGAGGGATGCCTTTCATCAATCTGATATGGCGCAGGCTCGAACTTTCCGTCCTTCCATATAACCAGCCTCAGCTTGGAGAGCGGCTTGCCAAGGAACGGCTTCAAATCCTTGCCCTGGACAGTAACGGGGTCGTCCACGCGCTTGATGGTCATCTTGCCGCGCTCGGCGCCGACAGTGAACGGCTGCCACACGAAGGACGCCGCGACAATCGCGAGCGTTGCAATAAAAAACTTGACTTTCCGAGGCATAATGCCCTCCCTCTTTTAAAATTGTCCGATTATCATATATCATAATCAAATAATTTGCAGTACCCCGTAAGAGGAGTTGCCTCTTCCGGGCTAAGGCAAGGGATTTAAACCCCTTGTCCATAATTTTGCAGTTTTAAGAGGAGACGCCTTTTTCGGGGGCTCCCGGTTTTTAACCGGACGGTTGAGTGCCGACTTAAAATTCGAGGTGGATTACAATTTCATGCCGTCAGAACGAAAAGCCGTTATTTGTCGCGGGTATCGCACCGCAATAGGCCGCGCCACCAAAGGCGCGCTTGCCTATACCCGCCCCGATGACTTCGCAGCGGAGGTGATTGAAGCCCTCCTGGAGCGCAAGGGTGTAGACCCGTCGGAGGTGGAGGACGTGATGCTCGGTTGCGCCACCCCCGAGGCCGAGCAGGGAACGAACGTGGCACGGAGGGTGGCCATGCTGGCAGGTATGCCCGACACCGTTCCGGGAATCACCCTCAGCCGCTACTGCGGCTCCAGCCTGGAGGCGGTGGCAATGGCCGTGGCCAGGGTCAGCCTCGGCTGGAACGGGCTGGTAATAGCGGGGGGCGTGGAGAGCATGTCCATGGCGCCCATGGGCGGCCTTCATCCGGCGAAATCGGAAAATCCCAGGCTCTGGGAAATACAAAACGGGCCGCTTCCCGCATCGCCGCTGTTGCAGACCGCTCAATACCTGGCTGAAGTTAACGACATTTCGAGAGAGGAACAGGACACCTTCGCCCTGCAAAGCCAGCAGAAAGCGACAGCCGCTCTGGATTCCGGGGCCTTTGCCGAGCATGTCGTGCCGGTAAATGCCCGGAAACCGGATGGGTCATACGCCCGCTTCGATGTGGATGAATGCCCCCGTCGCAACCTTACCATGGAAAAGCTCGCCTCCCTCCAGCCCCTGAGCCGTCCGATAACTTCGCCCGAGGCTGAGGCTACGGTTACCGCCGGCAACTCCTGCCCGCTTAACGATGCCGCGGGGGCGCTTTTCGTGAGCGAATACTCCCGCGCCCGCGATATGGGGCTGGAGCCTATGGGCATACTGAAAGCGGTGGCGGTGGCCGGGGTCCCGCCCCGCGAAATGGGCATCGGGCCGGTGCCCGCGTCCAAGAAAGCGCTTGGGATGGCGAAAATGACCATAAAGGACATTGATTTGATAGAAATGAACGAGGCCTTCGCCAGCCAGTGCATTTACGCGATGAAAGAGCTGGACATGGACCCGGAAAAGGTAAACGTTCTCGGCGGCGCCATAGCTCTGGGCCATCCGCTGGGCGCAACCGGGGCCATACTGATAAACAGGCTTTTACACGAGCTCAAAAAGCGGAATCTGGAGACGGGCCTCGTCAACATGTGCGTGGCCGACGGCCAGGGGATGGCTGTGGTGCTGGAAAGGAGCGAGTAGGGGCGAATCTTGGATTCGCTCGGGAGGAGAGACGCAATGAGGCGTTTCGGGATAACCGTTCTGACAATTTTACTTTTCATCCCGGCAACTTACGCAGCTGAAAGTAGCTGCATTGAAAGCTCGCAACACTACGAAGGTAGCCCGGAGCCGAATGTCTACGTGGTAACCGTGTTCAACAACTGCCGGGAAAATCGGCATGTTCAGGTAAAAATTTACGAGGCTACCACTATGGAAATGGTTAAAAATGAAGAGTTTCCCCTCGAAGTAAGGGGGACCCGGTACGTTCGATACCGCTTTGAGGGCGAAAAACTGTTAAGTTATTCAATAGTCCACAAGCCCCGATGATAAAATTTTCACCTTTGCCCCCCATGAAATCGGCGGACGCTCTTGACACCCATAATTGTATGTGGTATGTTTCACAATCCTTTATGTGCCCGGTGTGTTTCTATAGCCAAATTGCCCCCGAGTGATGGGCATAAAATTGAAATAAGGTGGTAGACGAAAAAGCCGGGTAAGTGGATGAATAAGCTTTAAAATATGCGCCCTCCGGCGCTCGATGAAGGAGAAAAAATTGCTGAGTATCAACTTGGCCGTATTCTTCGAAATCGTCCTCTTCATAATTGTAGTACTGTTCTGCGCCCCCCTGTTGATAAATCCAACGATGCGGCTTCTGGAAGAAAGAACCGCACGTACCGAAGGCGACAAAAGCAAAGCCAAAGAACTACATGAAGAAAACGAAAAGCGCCTGGCCGAAATCGAGGATTCCGTGTCAAAAGCCAAGAAGGAAGGCAACGAGGAGCGCGAGCGGATTCGGGCCGAGAAAACCCAGGAGGGCGAAGGTATGGTCGCCAAGGCCCGGGAGGAAGCCAACAAAGAAATCGAAGAAATGCGCGACCGGATAGAAAAAGAAATGGAAGAGGCCCGCAAGACGCTCAAGTCCGACGTCGAGGCCATGGCCAAAGATATCGCTTCCCGCTTGTTGGGAAGGGAGGTGGCCTGAGCCATGAAGCGCCTCCGACACCTTAAAATAACAACTGTCGCCGCATTGCTGACGTCGTTGCCCGTCCTGGCGGTTGCCGCCGAGGAATCAGCTCACGGGGGCGGAGGCGAGCACGGCGGCGACCAGATTATGACCCTCATCTTTTCCACCGTTAACTTCATCCTGTTTGTCGGGTTGCTTTACTTCCTGTTGAGAAAACCGGTCGCAAACTACCTGAGGGAGCGCAAGGAAAACCAGACAAAGGAAATGGAAGAGGCGGCCCAAATGCTCGAAGACGCTGAGAAGCGCTACGATGAAATGAAAAGCCGTCTCGACCGGCTTGACCGGGAAATGGCCGATATTAAAGAAAAACTCAAGCACGAGGGCGAAGAGCAGGGCAAGAGGATTATCGAGCAGAGCGAGCAGGTGGTGGAAAAAATCCGCGAAGACGCCAGGTTCCAGGCCGAGCAGCAGGTAAAAGTGGCCCGCAGGCAGCTCCAGGAGGAGGCCGCGAAGCTTGCCGTGGAAACCGCCGAGGAAATACTCAAAAGGTCGGTTGAAGATAAAGACCACGACCAGCTGGTCGGGAGATTTCTCGAGGAGGTTAAAAAGTCGTGATAAAGGGCAGCCTTTCAAAACGTTACGCAAAAGCCCTCATCGAACTGGCCGCCGAGGAAAACATCGTCGACCGGATAGGCGAGGAGCTGGACGCGCTGGCGAACCTCCTTGAAGAGTCCCCGGACGTGTTTCAGGCTTTGAGAGACCCGGCGGTGGCAAGGGAAAAACGCAGGAAGATAATTGAAACCATAATCGAGCATTCCCGGCCGCATCCGCTGATTCGTAAGTTCCTGCTCCTGGTTTTCGACCGGCGGCGAATAGAGTATCTGCCGGGGATGGCGATGTCCTACCGGGACCTGGCCGATGAGCGTGCCGGTAAAATCCGGGCGAAAATCACCTCGGCGATGGACCTCGACGAATCGCAGACCGAAAACTTAAAAGGCGCTCTCCAGGAGCAATCGGGTAAAACCGTCGTATTGGAGACCGACAAGGACTCGGAACTAATAGCGGGACTGGTGGCCCAGGTGGGCAACCTGAGGCTGGATTATTCCCTCCGGAATCAGCTTCGGAGGGTACATAAGGAGCTGGTAAAGGAATAAAGGCCGGTTTCCGGACCGCTTGTGGCATGAAAATGCTACCGGTAGTCCGGTTGGTTAAAAAAGTCGGGCAAGGAGAAACGGCAAATGAATATTAAAGCCGAAGAAATCAGCAGGATTTTAAAGGACCAGATTAAGGGTTACGACGAGGCCGTCGAAATCAGCGAAGTCGGCACCGTCTTGAGCGTGGGAGACGGCATCGCCCGCCTTCACGGCCTGGACCAGGTCATGGCCAGCGAACTGGTGGAGTTCGAGGGCGGCGAGATGGGCATGGTGCTCAACCTCGAAGAGGACAACGTGGGCGTTGCCATCTTCGGGGAGGACATCCACATCAAGGAAGGCCAGACGGTCAAGCGCACCAAGCGCATCGTCGAGGTGCCGGTGGGGGAGGCCCTGGTGGGCAGGGTCGTCGACCCCCTGGGTAACCCGCTCGACGGGAAGGGTCCCATCGAGACTTCCGAAACCCGCCGGGTGGAGGTCAAGGCCCCCGGTATCGTCAAGAGGCAGCCGGTTAAGGAGCCCCTCCAGACCGGTCTCAAGGCCGTTGACTCCATGATACCCATCGGAAGGGGTCAGCGGGAGCTCATCATCGGCGACCGTCAGACCGGAAAGACCGCCCTGGCGGTGGACGCAATCGTCAACCAGCGCACCTCCGACGTGTACTGCTTCTACGTGGCCATCGGCCAGAAGCAGAGCACGGTGGCGCAGGTGGTGGACAGGCTGAACCAGTTCGGAGCGATGGATTACACCACGGTGGTGGTGGCGGGCGCCAGCGACTCGGCGCCGCTGCAGTTTATCGCCCCCTACTCCGGTTGCACCATGGGCGAGTACTTCAGGGACAACGGCAAGCACGCCCTGTGCATTTACGACGACCTGTCCAAGCACGCGGTGGCATACAGGCAGATGTCTCTGCTTCTGCGCAGGCCTCCGGGACGCGAGGCCTATCCCGGCGACGTGTTCTACCTCCATTCCCGCCTTCTGGAGCGCGCCGCGAAGTATAACGACAAGGAAGGCGGCGGCTCCCTGACGGCGTTGCCGGTTATCGAGACACAGGCAGGGGACGTGTCGGCATACATCCCCACCAACGTGATTTCCATTACCGACGGGCAGATTTACCTGGAAACCGACCTCTTCTACGCGGGCATCAGGCCTGCCATTAACGTGGGTTTGAGCGTCAGCCGCGTCGGCGGTAACGCTCAGAACAAGGCCATGAAGAAGGTGGCCGGTAACTTGAGGCTTTTCCTTGCGCAGTACAGGGAGCTGGCCAGCTTCGCCCAGTTCGGTTCCGACCTGGACAAGGCCACCCAGGCGCAGCTCGAGCGCGGCAAGAGGCTACAGGAAATCCTCAAGCAGAACCAGTACGAGCCGCTGCCCGTCGAGAAGCAGATACTTATTATCTACGCCGGTAACAACGGCTACCTCGACAATTACGACATGGAAGTTCTGCTGAGATACGAGCAGGAGCTGTATGAGTTCGCCGAAACCAAGCATCCCGACGTGCTCAAGACCCTGGCCGAAAAGGCGGAGTTGACCGACGAAGTCATAAAGGGCATAGAAACCGTGCTAGACGAGTTTAAAGAGCAGTTTCAGGCCTGAATGAAATAAACCCGAGAGGAACGCCGAATGGCAAGTCTCAAAGATATCCGCAGGCGAATAGCCAGCGTGGAAAATACCAAGCAGGTGACCCGGGCCATGCAGATGGTCTCGGCGGCAAAGCTGCGCAAAGCCCAGGACCGTATCGTCTCCGCCCGGCCTTACGCCGAAAAGATGGAGGAGATGGTCAAGAGCCTGGCCGTGAGGGCGGGAGAAAACGTGACTCATCCGCTTCTCGAAACCCGGGAAGTGAACAACGTGCACCTGGTGCTGTTTACAAGCGACCGGGGGCTGTGCGGCTCGTTCAACACCAACCTCATCAAGAGGGCGGAATCTTTCACCGCCGAGGCGAGCAATAGCGGCCGGCAGGTTTACATCTCCGCCGTCGGAAGAAAGGGCCACGATTACTTCCGCAAGAGAGGGTATACCATCAGGCAGAAAATCCTCGGCCTGGGCTCGGAGGATGACTTCAACACTGCCCAGGCGATGTCGAAGGACATCATCGATACCTATACCGAGCATGAGTTCGACCGGGTGGTGCTGCTTTTCAGCCAGTTCTACTCGCCGGTAAGGCAGAGGCCGGTTCTGCTGGAGTTGCTGCCCCTTTCCACCGGAGCAGAAGAGGAAGACGAGCTTGAATACCGGAAGGAGTTCATCTTCGAGCCGCCGGCGGAAGAGTTGTTGCATACCATACTTCCCCGGTTTGTGGAGGTTCAGGTTTTCAGGGCGGTACTGGACAATCTGGCCAGCGAGCACGGCGCCCGGATGACCGCCATGGAGAACGCCACTACCAACGCCGAGGAGATGATTGACAACCTGACACTCGAATATAACCGTGCCCGGCAGGAGGCCATAACCACCGAGCTTATGGACATCGTCGGTGGCGCCGAGGCGCAAAGCGCGTAAAAAATTTAAAAAGCTATAAAGAAGGGATTGAAAATGGCAGAAGCGACAAGTGTAGGAAAATTGGTACAGGTCATGGGGCCGGTGGTGGACGTTCAGTTCGAGACCTCCGAACTGCCCGCCATTTACAACGCGCTGCTTTTGACCAACCCGTCAATCAGCGACAAGGAGGACAACCTGACGATAGAGGTTGCCCAGCACCTGGGGGAAAACATCTTACGTTGCATCGCCATGGACTCCACCGAGGGCCTGGTGAGAGGCATGCCGGTCAGGGACACCGGCGGCCCCATAACCATGCCCGTCGGGCCGGAAACCCTGGGTCGAATTCTCAACGTCATCGGCGAGCCGGTGGACGAGGGCGAGCCGGTAGTTACAAAGGAGCGCTATCCCATTCACCGCTCCCCGCCGACTTTCGAGGAGCAGAGCACCAGCATCGAGGCCTTCGAGACCGGCATAAAGGTCGTAGACCTGCTGGCTCCCTACATGAAGGGCGGCAAAATCGGCCTGTTCGGAGGCGCCGGCGTGGGCAAGACGGTCATTATCATGGAGCTTATCCATAACGTGGCCATGCACCACGGCGGCTACTCGGTCTTCGGTGGGGTGGGCGAGCGTACTCGCGAGGGAAACGACCTGTGGCTGGAGATGAAGGAGAGCGGCGTTATCGACAAGGCCGCGCTGGTTTACGGTCAGATGAACGAGCCTCCCGGCGCACGTGCCCGGGTGGGGTTGTCCGCGCTTACTTCCTGCGAGTACTTCCGCGACGAGGGCCGCGATGTGCTCCTGTTCATCGACAACATATTCCGGTTCACCCAGGCCAACAACGAGGTCAGCGCGCTCCTGGGCCGCATCCCCAGCGCCGTGGGTTATCAGCCGACCCTGTCCACCGACCTGGGCGAGTTGGAAGAGCGTATTACATCCACCACCAAGGGTTCGATTACCTCGGTGCAGGCCATTTACGTGCCCGCCGACGACCTGACCGACCCGGCGCCGGCGACCACCTTCGCGCACCTGGACGCCAGTACCGTGCTTTCCCGGCAGATAGCGGAGCAGGGTATTTATCCGGCGGTCGACCCGCTGGATTCCACCAGCCGCATTCTGCAGCCCGAGGTTCTCGGCGAGGAGCACTACAGCGTGGCAAGGGAAGTGCAGCAGACCCTGCAGAGGTACAAGGACCTGCAGGACATCATCGCCATTCTGGGCATGGATGAGCTTTCCGACGAAGACAAGCTGGTCGTCAACCGCGCCCGGAAGATTCAGAGGTTCCTGTCGCAGCCGTTCTTTGTGGCCGAAGCGTTTACCGGCACCGAAGGAAAGTACGTCAAGCTCGAGGACACCGTCCAGGGCTTCAAGGAGCTGATAGAAGGCAAATGCGACGACATGCCCGAGCAGTCCTTCTATATGGTGGGCACCATGGACGAAGCCCGCGAGAAAGCCAAAAAGCTGGCGGAAGAAGGAGCCGAGGAGGCCGCGTAAATAATGGCCGAAAAAATATACATCGAAATTGTCACCCCGGAGAAAATTCTCTACCAGGGCGAAATCACCCGGATAAGCGCGCCCGGCGCTTACGGGGAGTTCCAGGCGTTGCCGGAGCACGCCCCGTTCTTCACCAGCCTCGAAATCGGCAAGATGTACATGGACACGGCGGACGGAGAGAACCAGTGGGCCGCCGTCCACGGTGGTTATTTCCAGATTATGGACAACCGTGCCACAGTCCTTGCCGATAACGCCGAGCTGGCTGAGGAGATAGACCTCGAACGGGTCGAGCAGGCGAAAGCCCGTGCACAGGAAAGGCTGCAGCAGTGGTCGGACAGCTCGCGGGACGACAAGGGCGTCATGCGGGCCGAAATGGCGCTCATGAGGGCGCTGGTCAGGGAGGAAGTGGTTTACAAGCAGAAGGAGATGTGAACCGAAGACATTATTTCTCAATCTGCGAAAAATAACACGCCCGGAGCCCGGCATAAAAGGGTTCCGGGCGTTTTTGTTGGTAGCGGGACACGTGTGTCATTTAAGCGGCGCCGACAATACGGCTGTCTTCTCGGAAGGCTTGTGCAAAAGCCTTATCCGGGAATAGTAATTTCTGTTCTCTTGCAAAGCTTTCAAGAACTTGGAGACATTCGGATAAAGCTCATCCAGGATAATATATTTGACCTTTTGTTCTTTCAGCCATTCAGCGGGATTCGCCGGCGCCTCTCTGGGAACTCCCACCACGGGATAGTTTGAAGCCAGTGCTATCAATCTGGGTTTGCGTCCCATCACAATAGCTCCGGATTCACCATGATTTCTTAGCCAGACCGAAGCTTTCAACATGTAGTGGTACGCGCTGCTGGTGGCGCAGAGATATAATTTATTTCCCGATTGCACTTTATGTTTGCTGTAATGCTCTCTTGATTCTTGATAATATTCGTTCACTTTTATGCCGTTGGCGGTTATAATTGCGAGAAAAACTATGATAGCGGCGGTTGATGCAGCCGCTTTCAGTTCTGCCGCCGGTATTTTTTTTACGAAAAAGACCGCGCCGTGTACTATGTAAGCGATAATAAGCGGGTAAATTGGAATCATGAATCGCACGTTGGCAAAGGGCCAAATAAGTATGAGGCCGATGTAGAATATTGTGTAAAATTCGGGAGTTGAAATCCCCTGCCTGACCCTTTGGACAAAGCCCGTAACTCCCAGCAAAAGAAAAACGCCTGATACCAGTCCCATGGACTTCATGCCGGCTGTCCCGCTCAAGTCCATAAAGTGAATTTTGAAGTTGTCCCAAATGCGTCCCGATAAACTGAATATCGACAAGTATCCTTCACTAGGTTTGCCCGGGTTTGCCAGCAAAAATTGATTTAGATAGTTTGTAGATGTTTCGCCAAGCATTGAGTTTCTAAGGGACCATAAAATTAACGGTAATGAACATATTATTAGTACGCTTATTGCACGTAATGCAGATTTTTTAGATATTCCTCTGAAGACAAAAACTCCCGCCGCCATGGCGGCTATCAATGTTATGCCGGCAGTCCGGGTCATTACCGATATCCAGCATAACACAACTGCGATGCAAAGGTATAAAATACTCTGCTTCTTCATCCATCTTTCCATAAACAACAAGGCCGCCAGGGAAAGGGCCATGTAAGTGGGCTCGGTAAGAATGCTGTCGGTGAAATAAAATGTGCTAATCCAGAGCGGGAACCAGACAACCGGCAGGAGGGGCGATGCAAACTTCTCTTTTCTCAATAATATGAATAATACAATAATTGTTGCCACCATACTCAATGATACAACCAGATTCATGAGATAAGAATCCATGCCCTTTAAGTATGTCACTGCGGAAAGCAACGCGGGAAATAAAGGCGGATATTGAGTGTGGGGAGTAAGTTGAGCCTTGAAAAGGTCTACGTAACCGTGCCCTTCAGCAAGAGCTTTTGCAAGTAGAATGTAATGAGCGTTGTCTCCTCCTCTAAATAATACTACACCGCTGGTTCGAAGAATGTATATTGCACATATAAATGCAACTATAAACCAAGAGGCGATAAGAATTCTTTTGTATGTGATGTGTAAGGAGGCCCAATCGCTCCATTGTTGAACAAGTAAGGGAGATTCCTGTTTCGAGTGTTTGCTTTTCCTGCTCTTGCCAGTTTTTTTCTTTTTCGACATTCAAGACCTCCGGAATCGCAAAAGTAAATAATAGTATGATGAAGAAATAACTCCGATTCAGCATTTTAATAGAAGTTCAATCTAATACTTTTACTATAAATGTTCCGCCGCCCTGGCTGAAAATTCTATACTTGTCCGGATTAATGGAGTATTTTTTTAAAGCTTCAATAAACCTGGCGCTATCGTCATAGGCTTCATCCAGGATTATGTATTTTACTTCCCTTTCTTTTAACCAATGCTCCGGGTTCAGCGGGATGGATTCGGGAACACCAATAGTTGGGTTACGAGTAGCCAAGGCAACCAATCGGGGTTTACGTGCCATGATAATATCAACGCTTTCCGCATTCCGTATCAACCAAAAACACGAGTTTAACAGGTGCTTATAGGAGCTGTTAATAGCTACCGTGTAAAAAGGCTCATTCGGTATTATTTGTACCTTGGCATTTTCCTGTATCTTGATTTGGGCGTGTAAATAATAATTGTATACTGAATTTATTGCGGCCATAACCAGGAATAAAAGTAAAACAAATACGGCGGTGGCGGCTTTCGGCATACGCTTGGGAATATGCTTAATCGCAAACCATGCTCCATGTATTATATACGCCAGGAGAATAGGGAAAATACACAAAAGGAACCTGGCGCCCAAAAAAGGCCACGTTAAAATCATACCCACATAGAAGACGCTGTAGTACTCTATGGAAGTCGGGGTCGAACGAATGCGAGCGTATATTCCGGTTAAGAGGAGCAGGAACATAACGACGCTGGTCAACCAAGTTGCCAGCGGATTCAAGAACCTCATGTAAAGACCGACGACATCGGTTAAATGTATAAAGTACCATTCGGCGTTTCGCAACACCCGTTCAAAGAACGTGATGAGGGTGAGAGCGCCTTCCTTTCCGGAGTGAGGACCGAGGGTGAAAAACTGGGAAAAATAGTTGGAGGCTATTTCGCCGACTGCGATGTTCCTTACGGCCCAACCAATAAAAGGGAGCACGCAAGCCGCAAGCATAACCAGAGATAAGCCCGCCGATTTTTTTGATTTGCCCTCATTTAAAAATAAGGCAGCGGCGAGAGCAAGCGCCAGGGTGATTCCTATGCTGCGGGTCATTATCGCCGCCCAACACGCGATGACGGGTGGGATAAGCAGGATAAATCCCCTTCTTTTACGCCACAGCTCGAACAATAAAAGACTGGCCAGGGAAAAAGCTATGTAGGCTGTTTCGGTTAAAAGGGAGTTTGTCTGGTTAAAAAAAGTGTACGAAGTTCCAAGCCATAAAGGGGATAATACGGGAAGGGCGAACGAGGAGTGTCTGAGCAAAAGAAACATCAATATCAAACTCCCCGCGGCGAAAACGGAGACCACCATCTTCATATAATACGAGTTCATGCCTTTTGTGCGTATTACGCCGGAAAGAAACAGCGGGAAAAGGGGAGGATATTGGATGTGAGCGGGTTCGCCGGGCTTGCAATGGATTTTCCCAGGAGCACGTAGTGTGCGTTGTCCCCGCCCTGAAAATAAACCAAGTCGTTCGTGCGAAGAATGTATATCGCCGAAATGGTAACAATTATTATCCAGCACGCTATATAGAAATAGCTATTAATTTTTTGGTGAAAATTCCGTATTGTTTGCCACCTTCCAACCTTGTACAATAATAACAAAAGGGCATTCGTTGTCAATCCGCACAGGAAATAAAACGAGAATGGGAACTCTGTTACTGAAAAACGGGACGGTTATCGACGGCTCGGGCCAAGAACGTTTTCGCGGACACCTTCTGATTGAAGGCGACAAAATATCTGCGGTGCTAAAGGATGGCGAGCCGCTGCCGGGCGCGGACGAAGTGATGGATGTCGAAGGCCGGATTATATGCCCCGGCTTCATTGACATGCATTCTCACGCCGACTGGCTGCTGTCGCTTGACGACCATCCGAGCCTTATGAAATGCCTTGTTGAGCAGGGAGTTACAACCGTTGTGGCCGGTAACTGCGGTGCCTCGCCCGCTCCTTTCAAGCCTCAAAAGCTGAAGTTAATGAACGAAGGGCTGGCAGCCACCATCATAGACCGCCCATTCGACTATGAATGGTCGTCTATGGGTGAGTTTCTGGACCGGATGGAGGAGTCCGGCTCGCTGGTTAACACTGCCCAACTGGCGGGGCACGCAAGCGTAAGGCTGGCCGGTTCCGATAAATTGCGCGGCGCCTTGCCCCGGGAAGATTTAACCCGATGCCTCGATGAACTCGCCCGCTCGCTGGATGAAGGCGCTTGTGGCTTAAGCTTCGGGCTGGGTTACGACCCGGGTATGTATTCCCCCACCAGCGAGCTGGAGGCTTTCAGCCGGGTGGCCGCGCAGGCTGGAAAACCGGTTACTGTGCACCTGAAAGCCCTCAGCCTGGTGTCGCCTACCTACCCGCTTACCACGGTGAAGCCGCATAATCTAGTTGCTCTGGAGGAGATGATTGAAGTGGCGAAGATAGCGAAGGCGGCCTTGCAAATATCTCACTTCATATTCGTTGGGCGCAGGAGCTGGTCAACCGCGGAAAAAGCCGTCAAAATGGTCGAAGACGCCCGCCACGAGGGCGTGGACGTGATGTTCGATGCCTTTCCGTACACTTGCGGAAACACTACCGTTAACGTGGTGCTGCCTTACTGGTTTATAAAGCGAATGCCGGAGGCTTACCACAAGCGATGGGCGCGAGCCGCACTCAAAGCGGAGTTGGAAATCGGCTTCCGGCTGCTCGGTTTCACTTACAGCGACTTTCAGATAATGGACGCTGCAATCGAGGGAGAGGAAGAATTGAACGGCCTTACAATCGACCGGGTAGCTGAAAAATGGAACACTTCGCCCTTCGATGCGATGCTGAAGTTGAGTGAAAGAACTAACGGCGGTGCGCTCATGCTTTATCACACATACAGCGGCGAGCCCGGCAGGGAAGAGGCGTTGGAGGCGGTTCTGTCTCATAACCTTTGTCTCTTCGAAACCGATGCCCTTATAAAGAGTCGTGGCTACCCGAACCCCGCTGCAATGGGGACGTTCCCGAAAATCCTGGGAGATTTCGTAAACAGAAGAAAATTCTTCAGCATGGAGGAAGCCGTAAACAGAATGACCGCCGCTTCCGCCGAACGGTTCGGCTTTCGCGACAGGGGCGTTCTGGAGAAAGATAAAGCGGCGGACGTGGTTATTTTCGGCCCTGAAGAAATCTCGGATACTCCTCCAAAAGGAAATATTCCGGCCGGCAAACCCAAGGGCATCGACCGGGTTTTTATTAACGGCACAAAAGTAGTGGAAAACGGCGAATACATGGCCGGGCCGAAGCCGGGAAAAGTGCTGAGAAAATAAAGGTTCGGATTCTTGCATATACAACCCGCTTGGATTATTCTGAAAACATTATCGGGAAAATGAGCCCTTGCGGAAAGGAGCGGATATGGGCAGGAACGTTATTGTGATTAATCCGAAGGACAACGTGGCGGTCGCCGTTCGCGAAATAAAGAGCGGTGATAAAATCGAAAACGATAGGGACGTTGACCTGGTGGCGGGCTCGGATATACCTGCAAGCCACAAAGTTGCGCTTACCGAAATCCACGAGGGCGAAACAGTCATCAAGTATGGCGAGCCAATCGGAGAGGCGGGGCAGAATATAAACCCCGGTGACTGGGTGCATACGCATAACATAAACCTGGAGGAAACTTGACTATGGGATTCATGGGTTACAGGCGGCCGGACGGGAGCGTTGGAGTGAGAAATCACGTGGTAGTCATGAGTACCGTCGCGTGCGCCAACGGCGTCGTCAACGCCATAGGCCGGGAGCTTCCCGAGGTAAAAACAATCACCCACACTGAAGGATGCGGCCGGGGCCCCGCAGACATCGGCATATCGAACCGTACTTTGTCCGGCCTGGTAAAGAATCCGAACGTTGCCGCCGCGTTGCTGGTAGGATTGGGATGTGAGTTCTTGAAGGCTCCCGGCATCGCAGAAGCTGGAGCCGCAACCGGCAAAACCGTAGAGAGCCTGGTTATTCAGGAAAGCGGCGGCTCCAGGAAAGCGACTTTGAAGGGAGTGGAAAAGGTCGCCGCCATGTTGGAGGAAGCTTCGGACATGGAGCGGGAGGAGTGTGACTGGAGCGAGCTGGTTGTGGGTCTCGAGTGCGGCGGCTCGGACGCTATGAGCGGCGTCACCGCCAACCCCATGGTTGGAGCAACAGCCGACTGGCTGGTCGGAAAGGGCGGCTCGGTCATACTTTCGGAAACCACCGAAATGTCCGGCACGGCGGAAATTCTTGCTAAGAGGGCTTCAAGCGCTGAAGTTGCCGACACCATAAGGGCGCTTTTGGACAGGCACGACAAGACAATGGAAAACAACCTCGGCCCGTTTAAAAAGGCCGCCATCTCTCCCGGGAACATGGACGGAGGGTTGACCACCATCCTGGAAAAATCGCTGGGATGTATCATAAAGGGAGGCGCCACGCCCATTAATGAAGTGGTGGAATACGCCGCCGCGCCTTCCGAAAGGGGTCTTATAATCATGGACACCCCAGGCTCGGACATCTTCTCGATGACCGGAATGGTCGCCGGTGGAGCTCAAGTGGTCATATTCACCACCGGACGGGGAACACCGGCGGGTTTTCCGATAGCTCCGGTTATCAAGGTGGCCACCAACAGCGAGCTTTTCAGTAACATGAACGACGACATGGACATCAACGCCGGGAGAATACTGGAAGGTGAAACCATTGAAGATGTCAGCAAGGACCTCGACGAGCTTCTGAAAAACGTCTCCGAGGGCAAGAGGACAAAGGCGGAAATCAACCGCCAGGAGATGCTCTCCATACAAACCGTCGGGCCGGCTTTTTGATTGGTTGTTTAAGCACCCCTGTGGTATAGCAACGGAACAGTCACGGGATTCCGAATCTTGTTACAGCCCTTTCCAGCCGGTCGGTCACGGCTTTTATTACGCGGACGATAAACACCCAGTAAACCACCAGCCATAGCGGCATTCCGAATATCACTCCGTTCTGATAGACGTGAAGTCCCGCGTGTATCAGTGTTATTTCGTATAACGGCCCCAGTACCAGAATCGCCAGCATGAGCTTTCTTTCGTTGGAAGACGGCGGCAACAGCAGGAGTCTCACGGCCAGAATGCTTGCGAATAAAGCTCCGGGAAGCCACGGCTCGGCGAAAAAGCGATACACAATCATGCGGTAGACAATCACGATAACCAGGTCGACGGCAAGCGGCAGGTCTATTATCCGGCGGTAATTATCTTCTCCCAGAAACGGCCCGTATCGCATTAATTTCCTGAAAAACACGAACGCCAGCCCCCAAAAAGTCACCATCCACACGGGTATCGGCACCGGTAGAATGGTGGGAGGTGTGTAATGATACACGCCCTTGTACATGGACATCAGGTCGTTGCCTCCGCCCAGTATCACCCCCAGCACGAAGAACAGAACGTCGCCTCTGCGATATAGCAAAGCGAACCGGGCCGCTATGATTACGGCCACGACCACCGACATGACTTTTGTGTTTTCACCGGTTATGGATATTATTACCGCCGCGATTATCAGCACCAGCGCTTCGCTGACCAATTCCCGTCCGCTGGATTCGTAAGGCGCTTTTTTCTGAAAACTATCGGCGTTTTCCATTAGATATGTATCCTTAAAGGTTTGAGATGAGTTCCCGGCTTTCGGGTATGAATTTCCACGGGTGGAGCAGCGTTTCCCTGTACACTTCCGTGGTGTAGTTCTGGTACCAGGCGCAATTTCCGCCGCACTGGTTACGGGCGGGACCGTGGAAGTTCGTCGGGTTGATGAATCGCGCAGCCTCGTCGTACATTTCGTCTACGCTGCTGTAATTCAGCACATTCAGATAAATCGGCTCGACATTGATACTCGCCCTGCAAGGCCACGGTAGCGAGCCGTCAGGGCCGATGTGAGGCTTCATAGTGGTGAGACACGTGTAGGGCTTAGCGTAAAGGAATTTATCCAGGAGGTTTTCGGAGCCGATGACATTGTAGCCTTTCCGTTTGCGGGCAAGTACCGTTTCCACGAAGTTTCGATACTCGGGAGACTGTATCACCTGCGGATTCGGCCTTTCCTTGAAATTGGCGGGTACGGCGGCGTAGAATATCCCGAGGTCGTTGCACCAATCCAGCACTGCGCGGGCTTCCTTGAGGTTGTCGGGAGTGACTACCGAGTTGGCGATTAGCATGAACTTGTTCGTCTTTTGCAGCTCCCGGAGCATAAGTGCATTAACCAGAACCCGCCTGCCGAGGGGTCTTTGGTAGATTTTATCCAGTGTCTGGGGGTTGAGAGCGTCGATGCTCACCACCAGTATGTCCAGCTTGCGCAATACGTCCTTCCATTCGGGCTTCTTGAGTCTGCGGTGAAGAATGGAGATGTTGGAGTTCATCGCCATGGGATAGTATCCCAGGTTCCATCCTTCGTCCACGAACTCGGGCAGGTCGTCCCGGAGTGTGGGTTCGCCGCCGCAGAAATAGATGGAACTGCAACCGGTGCGCATGACGCGCATCAACCTTTTGCCGTTTTCGGTGTCCAGGGTATTCTCGTCGGAGTTTTCGAACCAGCCCCGCCCGGAGTGGTCGTCGCAATAGGTGCAGCGCAGGTTGCAGTTGTTCAGCATCGCCCACACCCAGTAGAGGGGGCGGATGTTGTGGTCGCCTTTCCTGAGTCGGCGGCGGTTTTCGAAATAGCTCGCGAGGGTGGTGACGTAGCTTTTGCGGTGCCGGTTGATGTCGCTCGCCCGGTCGGCATACGATATGTCTTTGTCGGAGGTGATGACGCCGCTTATCTCGCGGGCTAGCCGCCGAGCTTCAGAGTATAGCTCATCCCAGTCCGGGTGGTAGGAAACCGGCTTATAAAGGTCGAATTTCAATTTGGCTCCTCTTCCCTTTTTTCATGGAAGCAAGACATTACATTCATTAAATATGTATTTACCCACTTGGGACCTCAATTGTCAAGTGCGGCAAGATTTCTTATGATAAACTAAACAGCTTTCGTCTCATTAACGGGAGGGGAAATATGGAAGAAGAGAAGGAACTGGAAAAAAAGCCCGAAGAGAAGGCGCAATCCGAAGCTCAACCCGTTCGAAGGATTTTCGTAGTCGGCATGGGCCAGACCGGCAGAGACTTAATTTCCCGGATAGAGAGGGAAGTGGAGTTGTTCGGCCTGGATGTTGACCAGAAAAAGCTGGACAAGGCCAAACCGCTGGAGACGAAGGGCAACGTGAAGCTGTTTTTGAAAGACGGCGCCAGCCGACTGACCTGGAAGGAACTTGGCCTTCGCGAAGATGACACGGTGGTGACTGTCACTCCCCGGGACGAGACGAACCTGGAAGTGGCGAGGGTAACCAGGGAGTACGCGCGGGTCAGGCAGGTTATCGGGTTGTTGAACAACCTTGATTATGCCGAAAACTACTCACAGGCGGGCATGGAAACGGTCACCCGGGCGCGGGTGGTCGCCTCATTCATAGAAAATCGCCTTTTCCGTGACCGCCGTACCGCCACGAACATCGGGCTGAGCCAAGGTGAAATAATGGAAGTTCCCGTTTTGCCGGGCTCCTCGGTTACCGGCCGAAGTCTCAGAACCTTCCGGGCAAGGCCGTGGTTGGTGGGAGCTATATATCGAAACGACGAGCTTATAGTACCTCATGGAAACACCGTTATAAAAGAAGGCGACCGGGTACTGCTCATCGGAGAGCCTCACATTCTTAACGGCATAGCGGACTTTTTCAAAATGGGAGAGCCGGATTTCCCACTTCAATACGGCCCGAAGATAGGCGTTTTGACGGCGTATGCCGGAAAGGACAAATACGAGGCGCTGGTGTCCGAGTCCAATTTTCTGGCCCGCAGTTCCAGGGCGACTTCCGTGGTCATGTTGAGCTTACCGGGTATTGAGGAGCCGGACGTGGATATGGCGGACAAGATTTGCGGAGGGACCGGAGTGACGTGCGAGCCGGCTTTCTTTTCGGAGGAGGAGGAAAAGCATTGGCCGAAGGGTCTGCAGGCCCAGGATTTCGGATGCCTGGTGATGTCGCCGGGCAGGTTCGGGCTTCTCAAGAGATTGGGGATATTCAGTTCCCTGTTGTTGAGAATCCTGGAGCAAGCGGATTACCCGGTTCTGTTGTCCCGAGGGACTTTCCCCTACGAAAAAATACTGGCCCCGGTCTCGACCCGGTTCCACCCGGTTAGAGTTACACAACTCGCGGTGGATATGGCCCGGCTTTTCAACGCCCGGCTCGAAGCGGTTACGGTCACCGAGCCGGCATTCTCGGCGGGCAAGGAGGCGGTGGAAGAACAAAAGCGGATGGTGGACAGGCTGGTCGAGTACTCCGAGCTTTATAACCTGAAGGTAAAGATGAATCATCGGGAAGGTAATCCCATAAAGGAAACGGTTAAATTGGCCGGAGGGTACAACCTGGTGGTTCTCGGGTATCGCAAAGGCTATCGCGGTTTCTTTCCACGGTTGGATATCGCCCTGGAAATAATGGCCCGCGTTTCCTGCTCGGTGATGATACTGCCTTATGCGGAGGAAGCCTGGTGACCGGCGTAACCGCGCAAAGCCTTTTCTGGATAACACTGGGAGCGCTCTTCGTGCCGATTTTGTCGCGTCGGCTGAAAGTGCCGTCGGCGGTGGGCGAGCTTATTTACGGCATCCTCTTCGGCTCCCACATTCTTGGCCTGATAACTCCCGATAAGCTTATAGATTTCATGTCCCAGATAGGGTTTGCGATACTGATGTTCAGCGCAGGGATGGAGATAGATTTCGCGCCTATCCGACGTAAAGGCTCGAAGCTTATGAGCACCGCATGGGCTTGGGTAATTGTCACCCTGATTGTGGCGTTGACAGTTTATGCTCTGGCGGGCATAAACTACTGGGCCGTACTAGCCGTCTCTTCCGTATCGATAGGGCTGGCCAGCGTGGTGCTCAAGGAGCGAAGGCTGCTGGGGGAAAGGCTGGGGCAGATGATATTGGCCGCGGGTCTTATCGGCGAGACCGCTTCCATACTTATTCTGACGGTTCTCGAAATTCATTACCGGCTCGGTTTTTCGCTCGAATTTTTCCGCTCCCTGTTTTTCTTCGCGGGGATTTTCGTGCTCGCGTACCTGATATTGCGATTTTTCCGTTTCGTAATATGGTGGTCTCCGAGCAAGTTGCTGCCCTTTCTGGAAGAGGAGCATCCGCTGGAGCTTGGAGTCCGGTTGGCGGTCGCATTGATGTTCATTTTTGTGGCCGCCGCGGCATTGCTGGGGGTGGAAGCGATACTCGGGGCTTTTATAGCGGGAGCGCTTTTCGGCTACATATTCCAGGAGCGGGAGGTGGTGGCGGAAAAGATAAGCGGCATGGGGCAGGGCTTTTTCGTGCCGCTGTTTTTTATAGTGGTGGGCAGTCATTTCGACCCGGCATCGTCGCTGGAAGCGTTTCCGTGGGAACTCTTTGTGCTCCTTTTATCGATAGCGCTCGTGGTTAAGTTAATACCTTCCCTCCTGTTTCTGCGGGTGAAGCTGAGTTGGCGCGAAAACGCCGCCGCCGGTTTTCTGCTGGCGTCGCCTTTGACCCTGACGGTTGCAGTGGCGGAAGTGGGGGACAGGTTGGGCGCCATCACCGAGGAGATGAAGGGCATCATAATACTGGTAGCCGTCGCGGCGGGCATCGTGTATCCGTTTCTGGCGAGATTGATATTGCCCTCAAGTAAAGAAGAGGAAGCGGAGAAAAACCTCTAAATGCCAACTTTGCGATTATGAGAGAAAGTCTCGGCATTTTCAATTCGATACGCGAAAAGGAGACAAAGCAAAGATGAAACAAATAAGCTGGCAGGAATTTGAGGCCGTGGAGCTGCGTGCGGGTACGATAATCGCCGTGGAGGATTTTCCCGAGGCCCGCAAGCCCGCTTACAAGGTAACCGCTCATTTCGGTCCCGAAATAGGCGAGAAGAAATGCAGCGCCCAGGTTACCGAACTGTACAGCAAGGAAGAATTGATGGGCAGGCAGATTGTGGGGGTGGTGAACTTCCCGCCCAAGCAGATAGGGCCGGTGCGCTCTGATTTTCTGCTTACCGGTTTCCCCGACGAAAATGGGGCGATAGTACTGGCGACACCGGATAGGAAAGTCCCCGACGGCGCCAAGCTGGGGTGAGTATCTTGAACGAAACCGCATGGCTATAGAGAACCCTGCGATTACCGGAATGCTTCACCCCTGCGCCGCAGGCGCAAAACAGGTTTTCTTTCCCCGGGCGGGTCTACGCTCCGCTCCGAGCCGCTCCCTCTCCGACCTGCTCTCCACCAAGCCAAAGCAAGATGTCGAGATGGTCTACGACGTGGTGGTGAGGATGTTGAGGGGGTAGAACCTGTCCATCAGGAAATGCCTCATGTGACTTCAACATTCGTCCAAGGGCCAAGAATTAGATGGCATCGGTCTTACTCAGTTCAGAAACTCTTAGGCACAAGTTCAAGGTTATTAATGGTCTCATTTACGTATGCTAGATACTCGTGGACTTTTAAAACTTCCTCATAATCCCAACATTTTAGTTTATCTTTTAAATCTTTAACATCTTCAGCTTGTTTTTTGATTTTCTCGATTTGAGTTTTGTCGGAGACAGCTACCACACCTTGTACAGAGGGATTTTTAAGTGATTTTAATAAATTTAGTATCATGCTATCAGTGCTGCCTTTAGTCTGAACCTCAAACACGTAAATAATTCTGCCCATATTCCCGATGGTCGCTTCCCATATAGTGTCGACTTTCGAACCTTCCGAAACCTTCTGCTCAGTTTTAGCCGAAAATCCCAACCATTCGCCGATATCTCTGAGTTTGTCTTTAATATCGTCATGAATAAATTCCAACTCGGGTGATGTGCCCGTCGGTGGTTGTTTAGGGTCCGGGGGTGCAACTGGCTTTTCAGTCAATTCATCCCACAGGAAATAATCTACTGCAAGAAGGCTAGTATCATCAAAACCCGCTGCGCCTAATTCTTGGGCTATTTCTTTACAGATGTCGCAGAGATATTTATACACTTCCCCACTGAGTTGATAATCATATCTAGGTAGATTCGATACATCGAGATAATACAAGCCATTATATGCTATTTTGTTCCACAGCATGTAATCGTTGGGATGAGTTTTGCAGAGTATCTCACTTATCATCGCAGGCCCCATTCCCTTAAGTTTTTTTCTGAAAGAGTCCCATCTTATTTCTATGTCTTCATTTCCCCAGAGAATATAAGCTAAATATTGCTTAAAATTTTCCAGGCTATTTTCTTCGAGAATTTTATCAACTACATAATGCTTGTTTCCCCACATCAGCATCGCCCATAATTTTGATATATATTCGTAAACTTCCTCCTCAGTCATAGAAAGAATTCGGTCTTTTGTGTATGATTGGTAGTAATCTGTAAGTTCTTGTCTTTCCCTCAAATCGGATTTGCGTTTCTCCGGACTTTCTTTCAACCGATTGAGAAAACTCTCTATGTGTTTTGATAAAAGGGATTTATTCAATTTCGCCTCCCATCCTGAGCGTGGAATATGTTCAGCGGGTAGCGCAGCTTAAAACGCAGTGTAAGCTGCGTTGCGCGAGCAACAGGGGAATATATACACACCTTTGGGCTACCCTCCTACGCCCTCGACGGCCCCGGCTGTCGCCTTACGGCTCCAGCCCGGCTTACGCCAGAGCTTTAAGCCGGGCTACCCGATTTCCGCCTCGGAAAACCTCCTGTCCCGTGCGTTAAAGAAAATAATAAATTAAAGATTGCTCACTTGTCAAGCTTTTTATAAGCACGGAAAAATCATATTGTGGGTGGCCTCGACGTTATACGTCGAGGTTGCGTAAGCAACAAGAAATTTGACTACTAAATTTCGGGATAATGAGCTACGGTTTTATAAGGAAGGCAATATTTCTTGTCCTTCGGAGCCGTCCGTCCGGACGGGCCACCCGGGCGTTTTTCACGATTTTCCCCCGGCTAAATCCTCTTGTTCCTGTCGGGCCCCCGGCCTACGCCTTACGGGCAGGCACGGACGATTCCGTCCGTGTTCCCCGATTTTCATCCGCTCTGGTAGATAACCGGCTTGTACCGTGGTGGGGGGATGGGTTTTCCCTGCTCTTTGGCAGCTTCGAGCCAGGCCTGCTTGGCCTTTTCAACCTCGGTCAGTGCTTCCTCGGGCGATTGCCCGAAAGCCGAACATGCTTCCAGGTCGGGGATGTCGGCTATATAGCCGCCGTCCTCCTCGCTGTAAAATATGTTGATATGATAATCGGCCATTTCAATCTTCCAGTTTGAGGTTATATTTTTCTACGATTTTAAGAAACTGTCTAATCTGATAGGGTTTAGCTTCACCCTTTACGTCCTGAAGATTCACCATCTCCTATATGCCCTGGTCGTGTCCCACTTGTGGGGGAAATTTGAGGTCGTAAAATCATAAGTCTGGA
>CAYWKU010000040.1:0-31464 GCA_964459325.1 uncultured bacterium
CTTCTAATCCGTAGGTCGTGCGTTCGAATCGCACCAGGCGCGCTTTATTTTTCAGGTAACGGAAAAGGGTGGCGTAATTTTGACGAGGGCCGCTTGCCTTCAAAATAATCTCCCGTTGACCCCGTCTCCCTATGGGTCTATAATTTGCGCGGGAGGTTATTCATGAGCAGGCGCTACTTTTGTCTCGCCTTTGTCGGCTTACTTTTAATGCTAGTAACATTTTCGGTGCGGGCGCAGGAGGATTCCGGAAAGCTCACGGTGGTGGTATACCTGCTCGAGCCGCACGGCATTTCGGAAGCCATATCCGAGATTATGACCTCGGCCATCGTTGATGAATTGTCACTGTCGAAGAAGCTGGGCGTGCGCGACGAGAAAAATACCAGGGCCGTGCTTCTCGAAAAAGGTCTCGCCCAAAGCGGACATTGCGACGACGAGAGCTGCAAGATAGACCAGGCAAAGCTCATAATGGCCGACAAAATCGTCCTCGGAAGCATCGGCAAACTGGGAGAACGCAAATACGTCGTCTCAATCCGGCTAACGGACACTAAAGGGAGTACCGAGTACCCGCTCGAGCGTCGCTGCCGTAACTGCTCGGCGGAAATGCTTCTTGATGAGGTCAAGCTCATGGCCGGGAACTTGCGCACCTACCTGGAAACCGGCAAAAAGACCGAGCTGCCTTCATCCGGGGCAACTTCACTGCCGTCCGGAGACCAACCCGCCGCCGGGAAAGGCGCTCTGACCGTCAAGACGAATCCCGCCGGGGCATTGATATACGTGGACGCCGAGCCAAAGGGACAAACTCCGGCAACAATCAAGAACCTGAAAGCGGGCGCCCACCGGTTGACGCTGGTTCTCGAAGGCTTCGAGACCATCAACAAGGGCATCGCGGTAAAAAAAAACCAAACCGCCACGATAAAGGAAATGCTGGTCAGGCAGACTGGCATGGTGAGAATAAATTCCAACCCGAAGGACGCGCAGGTTTGGGTGGACGGAAAATACGTGGGAAAAACCCCCGTCAAAGTGCCCGGCCTGAACGTGGGAAGCCACAACGTCAGGGTCTCCCTGCCTTCTTACCGGAACCATATCGGCCGCTTTCGCGTTGACCCCAACACCTTGACCCCACTCGATATAAACCTCAAGGGCAAGCCGGGCAAGCTGCTCGTCACCTCCATGCCCACGGGCGCCCACGTGCATATTGAGGGCGAAAAGGTGGGCGCCACACCCTATTCCGCCAGACTGAAGCCGGATGAATATTCGGTGGTGGTAAGCAAACAGGGGTACACAAGCGTTCACCGGAAAGTTGAACTCATCCCCGACAGGTCGACTGTGTTGGAGCTGGTTCTTAAAAAAGGACTCGCCGTAACCGAGAACATGGTAAATGTCCCCGCAGGCCGGTTCATGATGGGTTGCAACAAACGGGCGGATAGCGATTGCGACCGGGATGAGCTTGCTTCCAAAAGGGTCTACCTGGACAGTTTCTACATTGACAAGTACGAAGTTACCGTCGAGCGATACCGGCAATGTGTAAATGCCGGCTCCTGCGATGAGCCGAGAAGCAGGGAAGACAGCCGGTTCTGCAATTGGGGCCACCCCGAGCGCGGCGCTCATCCGGTCAACTGCGTAACCTGGAGCATGGCCCGCGATTACTGCAAATGGGCGGGCAAGCGGCTGCCCACGGAGGCTGAGTGGGAAAGGGCGGCGCGGGGAACCGATGGTCGAAAGTATCCCTGGGGCAACGACGGAGCCAACTGTAATGTGGCGATAATGAAAGATAAATACGGCGGCTGCGGCGAATTCCGAACCTGGCCGGTGGGCAGCAAGCCGAAAGGGGCAAGCCCTTCCGGAGCCATGGACATGGCGGGCAACGTGTGGGAATGGACCGCTTCCTGGTACCGAAGCACTTACCGTACCATGGGAACCCGAAACCCCCGGGGACCTTCCTCGGGAAAATACCGCGTGGTGAGAGGCGGAGGGTACAACGATACCGCCGAAGAACTGCGGGTATCAAACCGCGACGGCGGCACTCCCGGCCACCGGCTGAGCGGCTACGGGTTCCGTTGTGCAAAGTAGCCGATTTAACCCTTAAAACGGGCGGTTATTGCCTGAAAGGAGGGGACTTATGAAAATTTCAATGAACGACGTATATAGCCTGGACAAGTGCCGGAAGGAGTTGTTCCAAGCTATAGAAGATGAGCTCTTACAGAGTTACAAAAATGAAGGCTACGAAATCAAGCAATGGGAGGAAACTCTTAGAACGGGCGGTGGACGTGGCCCCAGAAGAAGAAACGCCGCCCGTTATTACATGCTGGCTTCACCGCCGTCCGGTCAGGGTATACTTTTCAGACTCGAACAACACGTCATAAGCGACTCGCGGCAAACTGCCATGGAAAGGAAAAAGTGGTATACCGCCGATAGAAAGGCCGAGTGGTCGCTCGATGTAAGCCGCGGCAGCGGTAAATCGGCATCGGCGTACAGGATTCTGAAATATCTCCTACCGATAGCATTTGCCGCCATCGGATGGGGTGTATGTCAGTTTACCCCATACGGCAACCCGAAAAGCTCGTGGGGAGCCGCGCTTGTCGGCGGAGTAGTCGGGTACGTGATTTACAGCATGTTCTCGGACAGTTTTTTCAAGATTTACTCCAGGCTTGCGCCTTCCTCCAGCCCCGGGGGGGCGGACCTTGCGCTTAAAGAAATCGAATTGGGCCTCGAGCCGATAGTGAAACGAGTAAAGGAAAAATGGGAGGAAAAGGACGCCATATACAGCCCGGAGAAGCTCGAAGAAAAAGGCTACGAGGCCATAGACCTGGAAATCCCCGAAAACCTTGCACAAATTTCCTACGAGCAGGTGAATGTGGGCCAGGATGAAACCTGGCGGAAATACGGCCTGTATATCCCGGAACGCCGAAAGGTGTATGAAGCAAAGCTCAAAGAACTCTCCAAAGCCGAGGGTGAATTATACCGGCAATACCTGGAAGCATACAATAAGCTGGCGGAAAAAGACTGAAAGGCGCCCGATAAGATAGCGAAAAAGCGTATAAATCTTTGAAAAATGCCATTTACATTTGGAGGTGAATTATGTTCAAAAAGTACCTTGATGTGACTTCGCTCTTTGCCATTGGCTTTATCGTTTTTCTTTCCGTGGTAAGTTGCAGTAAAATCAGCTCCCTTTCAGGCGGGGAGCCGCCCGCTGAACCGCCGGAGACAGTCGTACAAAAGGGGCATTCCGGCGCAGTGAACTCGGTGGCCTTCAGCCCCGACGGGAAGTATATGGTCTCCGGCGGCTACGACGAGACCGTCAAGCTCTGGGAGGCTGAATCGGGCAGATTGCTTCGTACGTTGCCCGGCCATTCTGAAGAGGTTATAGCAGTGGATTTCAGCCACGACGGCTCACTTGTGGCTTCCGGCGGACGGGACGAAAAAGTAAGATTGTGGGATACCGCCACCGGCGAGCGGGTCTTTAAAATCAATGCCAACATGTGGGTGACATGGGTGGAATTTCACCCGGCCAACAGGGATATTGTGGCATTTGCCGGACATTCGTTTCGTTACAACAAAGCTATATTATTTGATGTGGCAAACAAAGAAATTCTGGGTCGCTTCCGCCACAGCTCCTACGGCTCCCTCGACCACGTGGTCGCCCGTTTCAGCCCCGACGGTAAATCCCTGGCCACCTCTTCAAGCAACTCCGGCGTCATAAAAGTGTGGAATACTGATACGGGCAAGGCTCGGGAAATAAAACCGGAGCCGTTGTGGGATGTCATGAGTATCGCATACAGCCCGGACGGTAAAACCATAGCAGCCGGTGGAACTCGAGGAAAGATAGTATTAATCGAAGCCGAATCGGGGAAAGTTCTCCAACAACCGGAGGGTCACAGGGGAGGAGTAAACTCCGTGTCGTTAGACCCGGGAGGTAACGTGCTCATCTCCGGCGGCGAGGATGGCCTGATAAAGTCGTGGAACCTGGAAACCGGCGAATTGATAAGTAAAAAACAACTCGGTGCAAGCACAATCAATTCGATTGATGTGAGCCCTGCGGGAAACCTGGTGGCGGCGGGCGCAAGTCAAAACACCCCGGCCATATGTAACTGGAAAAAGGAGGAAGTCGTCTTCTGCTCAAGGGGCGAGGCTCCGGCGCTGCTGTATATGTACTTCCAGCCGGAAGGGGGGTTTTTCGCCGTCCGCCACTGGTGGGGAATGATGACGTGGAACCCGGATTCCGGCGCTCAATCCTCCCTTACCGAAGAAAAACTCATGCACATTGTTATCAGCCCCGACGGCCAATACGCGGCGGGGGTTGATTATAAGGACGATATTTACCTGCTCGATACGGAAACCGGCGAGGTTATAGAAACCTACGAATCGCTGGAAGGCGAAGTGCAGGCGCTGCACTTCGACATAGACAACCGCCTCCTTCTGCTCAGTATACCCCGTTTCGGTGACGAAGGTATTGTGTGGGATGTCGAAAAAGGGGAGAAGCTTATCGCGCCCGAATTCGATTCCACCTCCCGTTTCGCTTTCGGCCCCGAAGGGAAACTGATAGCGCTTGAAGGCATGCTTTTTTCCGAAGAAGAAATCAACGAAAAAACGCGTATTTACGATTTGAAAACCGGTGAAATCTCCCAAACGATAGAAATGGGACAAAAGAGCTTGATACCCCTGGCATTCAGTCCCGACGCCTCGATAATCCTTTTGAAGCTATTGAATGAAAGCAATATCGTGTTCTGGGATGTGGAAAACAACGAACGTATCCGCACAGCTTCGTTGCTTGGAAAATTCAGCGTCATGGCAACCGCTTCCGCATTCAGCCCCGACGGAAAAATGGCGGCGGTGGGAACCGACGGAAACACGGTCCTGGTATGGGACGTGGAAACCGGGAAGATGGTCCTGAAAATACCTCCATCGGCCCATTCCGGGAATATCACGGCAATCGCTTTCGGGCCGGTAGCCGAAAAACTGGTCACAGCCGACCATAACGGAACCATCAAGGTTTGGAGAGTCTCGCCGCCGAAATACCTGGGCGCCATCGAGCTTATCGGGGGAGAAGAAAACCCGGAATGGATTGCTCACTCCACCGAAGCAAAATTCGACGCGAGCGGCAGGGCCTATGACAGCTTCCGGTTTACCTCGGGACTCCAATCGCATTCGCCTTCCAAATGGAAAAGTTTTTATCACCAAAAGGGGCTGGTGAAAAAATTGCTGGAATAGCGCCCACCCGGGGAGGAACATAATTTCAATGAAAGATTTCAAGGATAAGGTCATATGGATAACCGGCGCCAGTTCCGGCATAGGCGAAGCGCTGGCCAATCAATGCGCAGCGATGGGAGGCAGGCTGATTTTGTCCTCCAACGAGCCGGAGGAACTGGAGCGCGTGGCGGGCGATTGCGCGAGTGCCGGGGAGCGACCTCTTGTACTGCCGCTGGATTTGACCGACCCCGCCGGGATAACGGCGGCAGCGGACGAGGTGCTCGGCAAGTTCGGCCACGTGGACCTCCTGGTAAACAACGGCGGCATCAGCCAGCGCTCCCTCGTGAAAGACACCACAATGGAAACCTACCGGAAAATCATGGAAATCGACTTCTTCGGGCACGTAGGGGTTACAAAAGCGGTGCTGCCTTCCATGCTGGAGCGCAAATCAGGGCACATCGTTGTAACGACCAGCGTTTCCGGCAAGTACGGCGTTCCCATCCGGTCAGGATATTGTGCTGCAAAACACGCCCTGCACGGTTTCTTCGATTCGCTGAGGGCGGAAGTATGGCGGGATAACATCAAGGTCACCATCGTAGCCCCCACCGGCGTCAAAACCAAAATCTCCCTGAACGCCGTCGTCGGCGACGGCTCTAAGTACGGAAAGATGGACGATTTGATGACCGAAGGCATATCCGCCGAAGAATGCGCCCGACAAATTATCACTGCGGTTCAAAAGGAAAAGGAAGAAATAGTAGTGGGTTGGGACAAAGCAAAAATAGCCGCTTACCTCAAACGATTCACCCCCGGTCTTTTCTCGAAAATCATAAGGAGCGCCAAAGTTACCTGAATAAGTCCCTGAAAGGCGCAATAAACCGCTGCTCCGGCCAATTAATTCCCGACGGTGGTATGCCGTTTGGAGGGTTATCCCTTGAACACCTTCAGTAACTGGAAGCTTTCGGCGCTGGTGTAATCGGGAAGGTTTTCGATACCGGGGAATTTCTGTATTTCCTGAACGAACAACTCCGCAACTTCAGGGTCGAACTGGGCCCCCGAGTGTTTTGCCACTTCGTCCAAAGCGTAGCTCATGTCCCGCTTGGCCCGGAAGGCGCGATTGCTGGTCATGGCGTCGAAGGAATCGGCAACGGAAATTATACGCGCCTTCTGGGGTATGTCCATTGCTTTCAACCCTTGAGGGTAACCCTTGCCGTCGTAGCGCTCGTGATGATATTTCACCATAGGCACTATATCGTGCATGAACCCCAGAGATTCGATAATTACCGCGCTTTTTTCCGGGTGGGTTTTCATTATTTCCCACTCGTCGTCCGTCAGCGGGCCGGTTTTATTCAGCAGTTCCTCGTGAATGCCGATTTTGCCCAAATCGTGAAGGTAGGCGGCGTCCTCCAGCACCGAAATCTGCTCCTCCGGCAGGAACAACGCCCTGGCAATGATGACGCTGTAAAATGCGACGCGGGCGCTGTGACCTTCGGTGTAGGTGTCCTTTACCTCGACGCTTCTTCCCAGTGCGCGGATGGTTTTTTTCTCCAGCGTGGTGGTGGCTTCGTGGTAAGTAAAGCTCATACGGCGGAAAATGGCCTTTATCTTCAACACCAGCCCCTGGGGGTCGAAGGGCTTGAGAAAAAGGTCGTCGGCGCCGCATTCGTAAGCACGCCTCATGTTGTCGGTGGAATCCTTATCCGCCAGCATAATCACCGGCACCGCGTGCCATCTCTTTTCGTCCCTGAGCTGGCGCACGAACTCGTACCCGTCAGTTCCACCGATATTCACGTCCACGACCAGCAGGTGTGGTTGAAACTCGTGAAGCTTGTCGATTCCCTCATCCGGAGTCAAAGCATGGGCGCATTCGAGGTTTGAATGCTTGCTTACGGCCTCTTTAATTAGTGAGGAAATAAGGGGGCTGTCATCGACCACGAGTATCCGGCGGTTATCATGAGCCATGGTTAATAGGCCTTACCGGTTAAAAATTCATCAGCCGGCCTTGACCACGGCACCGGAGCGGATACACCGGGAGCAGGCTCTTATCTTTTTGACCCTGCCGTTCTTGACCGCGCGGACAGTTTGCAGGTTGACTTTCCAGCGCCTTCTCGATTTATTGTTGGCGTGGCTGACGTTGTTCCCCGTCGCGGGGCCTTTTCCGCAGATTTCACAAACTCTTGACATTCTCGCTTCTCCATTAAAGCGACCGGAACAGGATTTTTCCGGACCGCAGGGATTTATCGAAATTTCACCAGATATAATCTTTTTCGAGCTTTTCTTCTACAAAACCGGCAATTTCAACCCGGGCGTTTTCATTAATATCCTCGAACTTTACGCCCATACCCGGAAGCGTGGACTTCTTACTCTCCGGGTTGTACTCATTGCTCCATACCACCTTGGCCATCGCTTCCACTGTCTTACCGGTCTCCGGCAAGCGGAATTTAACCGCGATGGGGGTGCCGCTGTCCGGCGGGTTAATTGTTCTTATGAACATCCCGCCCCCACCTATGGTGGATGTAAATGCCTGATGCCACTTGGAATTTATACGGTACTCGATGTTCAAATTTACCGGCACCCTCGGGTACTTGCGGGTATCCTGGTTAACCGGGTACATCACACGGTTGACCCTGTAAAGTATCTCCTCCACGGGAGCGGATTTATAAATGTAACCCTTTGCGCCCAGGTTCCTGAGCCGCTCAATCTCCTTGGGGCTGCGGAATATCCCGGTAAGCACCAGCACCAGCGGGGTTTTCTTTTGCTGCTGCAGCCATTCCAATATCTCGAATCCCGATTTCTGAGGCATAAGCAAATCCAGTATGACCAGGTCGAACTTTTCATTCTGAAGAGCGTCGAACGCCTTCCGACCATCCTCTGCCGTGACTATGTCGTACCCGGCTTCGCTGAGAATATCCTCCAGCATAATCCGGACGGCAAGGTTATCGTCAGCGACAAGGATTCGCTTATTACCGTGTGAAGCCATTAGTCGTAACTATTTTAGCAAAACGAGGAGCGCTTGTAAAGCATTTATTTTTCCCTAATGGAATCCGATACTTCGCGAAACAGCCTTTCCATCCTGGCCCTGTGCGAGCCGGGCCAGTAGATTCTGCCGCAATTTGTGCATCGCCGATATTCGGTCTGGGTGGAGTAAACGAAAGGCGGCACCTGCCCGGCAACTTCCTCCCTGCCGGCATCCACCAGGGCCTGGTTGCACATCGCACACCTTGTAAACGCTCTTTCCCACGGGTCGATGCCCGCCCGGCCGACAACCTCACTCAACTGATGAAACGGCAGGTCATGTTCGATAAACCAGACCCGGGGCGGAGGGTTTAAGCCCGCCAGTTTCGTATCCCGCGTCAAAACCACCCTATCCTCCCGCGTTGCCAGCTCCAGCAACTCCTGGTCAGGAAAAGGGCGACGGTGTGCCACATCAAGCCCCATTATCCTCAGCCACCGGGCCAGTTTGCCCAGCATTTCGTCCGCGGCGAACTTCCAAACCCCTGCTTTTTTATCCCCGGAGACCATCGAGGTGGGAAATATCATTAAGGCCAATGACTACAGGCCAACCTCCACTGAAATCCACGGAAGTGACGCTTGCCGGGGTCAGCCGGAACCGTCGAAAGTTGGCGATGGGCATGTCGAGCATTTTACAAACCAGCGTGGAAAGGGTAAGGTTGTGACTCACTATTACCAGTTTATCCCCCTTTACGTGGAACGATTTTATCCTCTCCACGGCCATCCAACCCCTTTCCTGGGCGTAGCTCAAACTCTCACCGCCCGGTATCAGGGTATCGGCCGGATTTTCAAACCAGCATTTAATAAGCTCGGGCATAGATTGAGCCATGGTAGCCATGTCCATGCCTTCCAACTCTCCCTGGTCCATCTCCATAAGCCCCGGCTCGGTATATATCCCCACTTTCTGTTGGGGCAAAGCTATGGCCTTCGCGGTTTCCATGGCTCGAATCATGGGGCTGGCGTAAATGCCGTTCAACTCCATGCCGGAGAACTTTTCCCCCAGCGCCGCCGCCTGGCGCCTGCCGAGTTCGTTCAAAGGCAGGTCGGTTGTTCCCTGACATCGCCTCTGCTCGTTGTATTCGGTGTTGCCGTGCCTTACAAAATACAATATCAAAGGCCTTCTCCGAGCTTTTTGCAATTCAAATAAACCAGCGTCGAGTATTCGTCGAAATGTCTGCTGTTATCCATGTAGTCGTCATCCCGGCCCCAGTGGCTTGATTTCCTGAGCAATTCCGGGATGCTCTTTTTGGGCGGCTTGAAAACCATTCCCAGTTGCTTGTACGAATCGTCTTCTATGGGGGCCGAAGCCGCCGTTATACCCTTTAGTATCCACCGCAGGTTATGCAGGCTGCTCGGCCTCATATACTGCCCCAGCCCGGAGAAGTCGGTTATACCTTCGGCAATTCTTACTCCCCGCCCTTCGTGGGGATAAATGTCTATAACTTCATAGCTTTTCAGCCGGTCGGGAGGAGCGGAGGGCGCGCTTTTCTTTTTCCTCTTCGTCTGGTCACCGACAGGTTTTCTCTGAATGCGGCCTTTCACCACCAGGTACGCATCACTCCATCCCATACTCACGGGCTCTTCCTTTTCGTCGCCCTCGAACTTCAATCCCCCGGTCACAAGGGAAACTTTCCTGGCCAGCAGGCGCGGAGGCGCCTCGGCGAACTGCTCCTCGGTAACCGAGTATGCGTCCAGCCCGATTTCCAGCAGGCCGCTTACCAGCGCCCTGGCCCGCTCGGCCCGGGCGGATTTCTTGATAATCATGGGCACCCCGGCGGCAAGCTTGGTGCGTACCGTGTATCCTTCCATACCCAGTATTTCCGCTGCCTTTTTCGCAAGTTCGGCGTCAATTTCCTCCACGGGAGCCACCACAACCCAGAAATGCTTCTTCTCCTCCCGGAGCGTTTTCTTCTTGCCACCGCTTATAACCTGGAACTGAGCCTTCTGCTCGGCGGGCGAAGTCTTCCCCGTCTCCTCATCCCCTGATGCCGCTTCCCGCGCCGGTTTTTCAGAAGGCGACTCCTCGCCCGACTTCCCTTTCTTTTCTTTCTCGGAAAGGAAGCGCTGAGCCATCTCCTTCACTTCGTCGGAGACCTCCACTTTCTTGGCTCCCTCCAGGGAAGCGTAGCAATAAATGCAGTTGGCCGCGGCGTCCGCGTTGGGCCTTCCGCAATTTGGACAACTAACCGCCATATTTAATAAGATAACATAACTTCAATGGGTAATAAATCGGGAAAGGATATATCGCCATGGTAGGGGCGACACTCTTGTCGCCCGTTCCACGGCGGTTTTATGCCCGACAGGAGTGTCGGGCCTACCAGAGGGCGGGTTGTTCTTAACCACCCCGCTCGATTTGGTCGTAGAAATCCAGCACCAGTTTCCCCCATTGCTCGGGCTTTTCCACCGGGGGTACGTGCCCGGAGCCGGGGATTATCTCGAGCCGGGAGCCCTTTATCGCCTCGTATAAAGCCTCCTGGGTAGGAAGGGGCGTCAACACGTCCTTATCTCCCACGATTATAAGGGTCGGGGCCGTTATCCGTGCCAGGCGCTCATGCGCGTTTTCCGGCGGATTCTCCATGAAATCCAGGAAAATGCCCCGGACGGTGCGAGCGTATCCGACACCGCGGTCGTTCTTTATCCTTTCCTTCACCATATCAACCACGTCCGGTCTCTCGCGGATGAATTCCTCCGCGAACATCAACGATATGGTGGTGTCCGCCAGCCGCTCCCTGCCGTATTTTTCGGCAATATGAGCCGAGGCCTCGAACATCTGCCGCTGCTGCTCCCGCTGCTCCGGGGCCTGCTTGTGAGGCATCCCTGCCGAGTCCGACAGCACCAGGGACCTGGTCGCTTCGGGATGGGCAATAGCGAACCGCCACGAAATCCAGCCGCCCATGCTCAACCCGGCGATGTGAGCCTTCTCGATTCCGAGATAATCCATAAGCCCGTTCAGGTCCTGGACAAACCGGTCTATAGAATATCCCTCTTCTGTTGTCTCGGAGCGCCCGTGACCCCGCACGTCCCATATCACCACCTTGTGCTTTTTCCTGAACTCCGGCACCTGGAAGGCCCACATGGTGCTGTCGCCGCCCAGCCCGTGGGTCAACACCACCGGGTATCCTTCGCCGTGCACTTCGTAATAAAGTCCGGCTCCGTTTATTTCCGCTTCGGGCATACCGACCCCTCCTCTCCCTTTTTCCGCTCGACAAAACGTTAGATGGCTTTACCAATCGTTCCGCAGGTGTTTCAACCGCTTGCTCTGGTCCACTCTCCAGATGTCCAGGTCGGGGTCGTTGTCCAGATTTGCTACGGCATAGGCGGTGAATCCGTTTTCGCTCACTTTCGGCGGAGCCAGGTCTTCGGGCAACTTCCTCGGCCCCTTCCTGCCCACTATGACGTCGTCGCCCATGAAGTAGCTGTAACGCCGCTCGCCTCCGCTTACCGAAAAGCCCACGCGGTTGAAGGTTTTCCCGTATTTCCGGGCGGTGGCGTTGTAGCCGGCCTGGGCCGCCACCAGGGCCTGGAGGTTGATTTTCGCCTCCACCTGCTTGGCCTTCATGGTATCCTTCTTTCGGGCCTCGTATTCCTTCTCGCAACCCGCCGAAAACGTCGCCGCAATCGCCAATAACGCTACACAAAGAAATTTTTCATGCTTCACGACAGAACCTCCCGTTTGTGTCCGCTAAATCCTTTCTCCATATCCTTAACCCTATTTTTCAATAAATACAAGTCCTTAATATGTTTTCCCGCCTTCAATGCCCCATCATCCGCCTGATTTTCTGGATTCCGGTGAATGAATGGTAGGTTATCTGCTCACGGCTGAAGCGGTACTCCCCGCCGTACACGCAAGCCTCCCTGGCTGCGCAACGCATCTCGCAGCGGGAATCGAAAAGCCTGGCCCCGAGACACTTCTGAACGTTGCAACCCTCCCGGCTGACCGCGCCGGCGGGACATTCTTCGATGCAGGGTGCTTCGCATCCGGCGCAAGGCTCGAAATCCTCGAGCGGCGGGTCAGGCTCCAGTTCCGCGTCCAGTATTATCGCCCCCCGGAAGCTGAGCCACGGCCCGTACTCGGGATGCACCACCACCCCCACCAGGCCCATCTTGCCGAACCCGCACGCCGGCGCCCACGACTGAAACGGCAGCCACCCGCAAGCCTCCTGCCGCCAAGGATAAACCGCACGCGCGCGAAGGCCGGAACCCGCCAGCTCTTCCACGGCGGCCTCTATCGCCTCCGCCGACAGGTCATCCACAGGGTCGCGGTGGCCGTCGTACTTCGACGGGTCGGCCTCCATGTCCGCCTGCAATATCTCCCACATCCGTCCGCCGTAGTTTCCTATCATCACGACGGAGCCGGCTCCGGGCATGAGGTTGTGCACCTTCAACGGGCCCGCCATGGCCTCGTTCGCGCGCTCTGCCGATAAAACCTTTATAAGATTAAGGCCGAAAGGTGAGCAATTTCCGTTTATTATTCGAAGAATTTCACGCTTGTTCATGGTTCCTTTAATAATCAATGAAATGGATAATCGACAATCCACTCCTCGCTCGGGAATTTTGTTTACTTTGAGCATAAATTTTACCACAATACCCGTCGTTAGACTAATAGAGCGTCGCTTCCTGCCGAAAATCCGGGAATGAAAATTTTTCGAGGCCGTTGCAGAATTGATTATGCCGTAACGCCCGGACGGGCAAATAGAGGTTGCTTAAAATCAAGTGCTTACAAGATGCCACCGAAACGGTGTCGTTACGTTCTTTATATTCTGCAACGGTCTCTTTTCATCAAATTTTCAAGCATTCAACTCGACCAGTTGCAATTGTAACAGTATTGCATCAGCTTTATTGTATTCCAACATTCTTTCAAATCACTCTATGACATCACCCGAGCCGAAAAAAAGGAAATAATAAAATGGAACGGATAAACACTGTTTTAGAAATGTTAATAATAAATTCTTCACCCGGAGGAGATGGTATGGGATTGGTGTCCACCATCGGCATTGCTGTAATAGCGGCGGCGGTCCTGGTGGTCATATTCAGTCGCCTGAAACAACCGGCGCTGTTGGCCTTTATCGTAGCGGGCCTTTTACTCGGCTTCTTTGCAAGGCCGATGATAAGCGGCTCGATTCACATCATGGAAGATGTTTCACACTTGGGATTGGTGTTTCTGCTTTTCATCATCGGCCTGGAAATGAACCTGAAGGGCATACTTCAACTGGGACCACGCGTGGCCGCCGCTCTGCTTTTGCAGGCCCCGATGGCCATAGCGTTTATATTGGGATTGCAGTGGCTTTTCGATACGGTGGGTTGGCAAATCCCCGGCCTGGCACACGGAAAAGCGGGGTGGTTTTATTTTGCAGTAGCCACCAGTTTAGGCAGCACCGCGGTGGTTGTAAGGCTTTTGGGCGAAAAGTTTGACCTTGATTCCCAGGCGGGAAAGACCACGGTGCTCACGCTCATTGCTCAAGACATCTGGGCGGTACTCGCCCTGTCATACGTTTTGTCCCAAACTTCGGGTGAAAAAACCGGCGGCGTCGAGGCGCTTTTCATATTCGGCTCTGCGGCAGTGCTGGCCGTTTTGCTGATACTTGTCGCAAAATATGTGGTGTCGAGGATAATGACATATCTGGCAAAAGCCCCGGACCTTATAGCGCTGGTGGCAATCGGATGGTGTTTCACGTGCGCCTCGGCACTGGCATGGGTGGGGTTGTCGGCTGAAATGGGGGCCCTGATAGCGGGATTGAGTTTGGGCAGTCTTGCCGTGGCGACAGAAGTTCTGGCGAAGGTGTCAAGCCTCAGAGATTTCTTTATGGCCTTATTTTTCGTGTCTCTGGGCATGTCTTTGCCTCCACCCGATGCGAGTATCATAATATCGGCGGCAGCGCTGGTCTTGTTTACAATTTTGACGAGAGCGCTGCTTTTCCTTCCTTCGCTTATTGCCGCCCGCCTGGGTCCTATTGTGTCATTGACAACGGTTATAAATCTCAGCCAGTTAAGCGAATTTACCCTGCTTATAGTACCTATAGGTTACGCAAGCGGCGCGCTCAGCATCGAGGAAACCTCGACTATCTCATACGCACTTATGCTGTCTGTGTTGCTCTCCTCCTATTCCATAAAAAACAATTATCGGCTTGCAGCATATATAGCTTCGCGTCTCGGACTGAAAGGAAGAACAACCCGCGAAAAGAGAAGCGTGGCCGGAGTGGAGGGCGACCAAAAAGGATATGAACACGGAGCGGAAATAATAATGCTCGGATATTTTCTCAATACCGAAGCTCTAATCCGGCGCCTGAAAGCCGAAACCCCCGATTTGCTCTCGAAAATACTGGTTATTGATTATAACCTGCAAAATCATCCTCAAATAGCCGCCCACGGAGTCAGAATAGCCTATGGAGATATAAGCAATCCCGACACCTTGCGACATTTTGGTATCGAAAAGGCAAAAGTGGCAATTTCTACCATAAGCGATACATTTCTGAGGGGCACAAGCAACGAAAAACTGCTTAAGTGGCTCAAGTTGATAAACCCGAATATCGTTTTTATCGGTACTTCCGACAAAAATGAACTGGCCGAAGACATGGTAAAACACGGCGCGTTCGCCTGCGTCTGTCCCCCAGAAGAAGCCGCTCCTAAATTCATCGAATACACCCGGAAAGCGCTTGAAAAATGGAAGCATTCGACATTGGAAGAATCATAAGGCTGCTCGAGCCCCACCGGTACCCCGAGGTGGTCATCGTCACCACCGCCCACCACAAAGCGTCGCCCACGCTGCCGAATGCGGGGTTCCCGAACAAATGTTCCGCAGGGTGGCCCGTCTATACGTCGGGGTCGTCCGCCAGAACTACAAGAGGGTAGCCGGGCTTAAAGCGTAAGCCCGGCGCCGAAGGCACGGGAGAAATCGTCTCCGGTGAGCTTCGCTCACCTATAAACCGGGCCGGGCGCCCAGCCGTTGAAAACATCACCGGAGGGGATTATATTGCAAATTGAAAATGTCTTCCGATTACGAAAAGGCTAAAGCCCGCGCGGAAAAGCTGCGCCGGGAGCTTAACTACCACAACTGGCGCTACTACACACTCGACAACCCCGAAATCAGCGACGCGCAGTACGACACCCTCTTCCGTGAGCTTGCCCGGCTGGAGGAGAAGTACCCCGACCTCCTTACCCCCGACTCGCCCACGCAAAGGGTGGGCGGGCCGCCGTCCGAAGCGTTCACTCCCGTCGAGCACGCGGTACCCATGTTGAGCCTTTCCAACGTGGACAGGGAGGAGGATTTTCTCGAATTTCACCGCCGCGCGGCTCAGGGTCTCGAAACCGACAAAGTCGAATACATCGCCGAGCCCAAATTCGACGGCGTCAGCGTGGAGCTGGTCTACGAAGACGGCGTGCTGGTGCACGGCTCCACTCGCGGGGACGGAGAAACGGGGGAGGAGATAACCTCCAACATCAAAACCATCCCCACCGTGCCGTTGAGGCTCCTGGAGGATAAAAATCCGCCGCCGTTGATAGACGTTCGCGGCGAAGTGCTCATATCCGTCGAAAATTTCAGAAAACTTAACGAGAAGCAAGAAGCCGAAGGCGGCAAGATGTTCGCCAACCCCCGCAATGCGGCGGCGGGCAGCTTGAGGCAGCTCGACCCCAAAATCCCCGCCTCTCGTCCGCTGGAGATTTTCGCGTGGGGCGTCGGGCGCATGGAGGCGGAGGTCAAAACCCAGTCGGAGCTTTTGAAGGCTTACAAAAAATGGGGACTGCGCGTTTACGACGATGTGGTGCTGTGCAAAGGCCCCGACCAGGTGCTCAAATATTACAACAGGATACTCGAAGGCCGCCATTCGTCGCCCTACGAGATGGACGGCATCGTGGTGAAGGTCAACGATTTCGGTAAGCAGCGACAGCTCGGCGTCCGCAGCCGCAGCCCCCGATGGGCCACCGCGTATAAATTTCCCCCCAGCGAAGAAGTTACCCGCATCAAGTCCATCGATGTACAGGTGGGCAGAACCGGAGCCATCACGCCGGTGGCCAGGTTGGAGCCGGTGCAGGTCAGCGGGGTGACCGTGCAGAACGCCACGCTGCACAACCAGGACGAAATAGACAGAAAAGACGTCAGGGTCGGCGATTACGCGGTAGTGCGGCGGGCGGGGGACGTTATACCGGAAGTGGTAAAAGTTATCAAGGAGAAGCGTACCGGCAACGAAAAGAAGTACAAAATTCCCGATAAATGCCCCGCGTGCGGGTCGAAAGTGGTCAGGGAAGACGAGGCAATTCACCGCTGCATAAACCTCTCATGCCCCGCTCAAACGGTGGAGCGAATAAAGTTTTTCGCATCCCGCGGCGCAATGGACATTGACGGACTCGGCGACAAGATAGTACGGCAGCTTTTCGATAAGGGGCTGGTACGGGGTCCCGCCGACCTGTATCACCTGTCGAAGGAGCAGCTTGCATCCCTCGAGCGACTGGCCGACAAGAGCGCCGGGAATCTTATGGATGCGCTGGAGAAAAGCAAGCACACCACCCTGGCGCGGTTTCTGTACGCTCTGGGAATCCGCCACGTCGGGGAACACACCGCCAAGCTGCTGGCGGACACCTTCGGGGCGCTGGAGGAGATTGAAAAGGCCTCAATCGAGGAACTGGAGGCGGTGCACGAAATCGGCCCGGAAGTCGCTCGCAGCGTGAAGGACTTCTTCGAGCAAACCGAAAACCTGGAAGCCGTTGACAGACTCCTCGAGGCGGGCATAACTTTCGAGGAACCCGAAAAAGGCGCCCGGGAGCAGAAGTTCCGGGGGAAAACCTTCGTACTCACAGGCACGCTCGACGGCTACTCCCGAAACGAAGCCAAAGCCGAAATCGAAGCCCGGGGCGGAAGGGTATCGTCAAGCGTAAGCTCGAAGACCGACTACGTCGTCGCCGGCGCCGAGCCCGGCTCCAAGCTGGACAAGGCCAAAAAGCTCGGGGTCACCGTCCTCGACGAAAAAACCTTCCGGGAAATGCTTTAACCTATCGTTTTTTCATGGTTTTATGGGAGTACCCCGGTTCAACCCTGTCCAATAAAAGATGCCGTTGCAGAATTGCTTTTATGGCAGCGCCGACGCTTTTCCCTCCTCGTAAAATCGGCAACTGCTCAATATGCAACTCAAAATCTTTATACCACATTTCCCCGTGGCTTCGCCACCCACCTAGCCTGCGGCAAGGTGAGTACCCGGTGGGTCAGCGACGCCACATTGTATCATTCCCACCGATATACTTCATCAGAACTGAATCCAACCTGAATCCCCGGATACTCGCTCAAAATCGAGATGGGGTATAGGGACTATGATGGGGGTATAGCAGCGCAGGGGACGAGTGGGGAGATTCGGAAGATAAATGAATTGATTAAATCTTTTAACCTAGCTCACTACGAACAGAAAAAGGGAAGCGCAAGCCTGGACAATGCGAGCCGCTCTCAAACAAAAACGATTGCCATTAGTTTTTATCTTTAAGATATTTTCTTCTCCTAATAACATATGTAATAAGACCAGCAACTATCCCCACCATCAATTGTAGGTGTATAATGCCTTTGCCACCTATTGTATTAGTGATAAGTGAAAGAAGATCAGCATTAATAACGTGTAAGTATACAAAGAATAATCCTGTAAATGAACTAAATAATATGACTATAGTAATAGTTTCTACCACTAATTTTATTTTTGAGATATGTTTTATCGATTGCATATCATACACCTATTAAAAATTCCTGTTAATAATTCAATGATGAGGATATATAATTATAACCCAAGCAATAATTGCCATAGCGCAGATTGCAAGGATAAATAAAATATGCCATGGTTTTAAAATCCTGAATAACCGTAACGAATTATTTTTAAATTCATTTTTACAAACTGGGCAACTTACAATCTGAAAGTAATCGAATTCTTTAAGCGCTCGATAAAGCAAAGGATGTTCCTGGTTTTGTTTGTCACTAGCATACACACGATTTTCAAACGCATTCAAAAAAGCACCGCATTCAGGACATTTAGTTGGATTTTTAGATTTATCTTTCAACGCAGTAGGAACCTCCAGCAGACCACTCTAAACCATATCCCGCTGACAAACCGAGGGAACCCGTGCCACTTGTCGATGCCATAACACCTCCCCCTAAACCAGGGCTGGTCGGAATTGGTGAAGGATAAAAAGCCCCGAAAAATCCGAATCCAAGAAGATTATTTTTAGCTTCTTTCTCATCACATCCCGAAGTAGAGAGAAAAATCCCATTCACGCTGGCTCCGATACCACCTCCGAGACTGAAACATGTAAAAGTTAAGCTAAAATTTGCATTACCACTTGGACAATTTGCGTATATACGGTAAGTATGCGCTCCAAATATCACCGCGAAACCGCCCCCTCCAAATCCTTCAGCATGCCACAAATTTCCTGGACATTCATCGCATTCATCGCAGAGACCGAGGGGGTCTGAAAAGACACAAGGGTTATTTCGAGCATAAAGATAAGGATTGAATTTGATGGGTTCTGTTAAAAGTGATCTATAAAATAGAGAGGAACCCTCGCGACTTAAAAGAGGATCCGCCCGGTTATACCTCCCGAACTCCGGCATGTAATAGCGGTGCCAGTTGTAGAAAATCCGCCCGCCCAACTCCGGGTCGGCGTACTGGCCGGGGAACCTGAACGGATTGCTCACGTACCTCCCGTCCCCGTCCGGGTCATTGTTCGTTTCAAACATCCCGAAAGGCGTATGGCTCTGCGTCCACACTACGTCTCCCTTATCGTCGGTCATGAACATCGGCGTCACTTTATAGTCGTTAAATAACCATACAGAAATGCTGCAACGAATGATATAATAGCAATCAGAATAACAATTATCCTGTTTCTTCTGACATTTACTTTGTTTTTACCCTCCTTAATTTTTTCTATCCTTTTAAGCGATTTTGTGTAACTTGCCATATTTATTCCGGATAATATAGTTAATAATATGGACCCTGGAACGAAGAGAGAAAAATATAAATAAGTACTATTAAAGAATTGATATTCGGCGTTATGGAGTAACAATATCAAAATCATTGATACAAAATATAAAAGATTGAAGTCCTTTGCTTTTATACTACGGGATGATATTGCAATTATATATCCAATAAATATAAGTAAGAAAAGAGGATAATCAAGAATATTAAACTTAATGTGCCACACACTTGGAAATATAATAACAACATGAAGAGTAATTCCAGAAATAAGCAGGAATATTAATAAATAGGTTGATATAAAAATTAACACCTTCTTCATAAAATGCCTCCACCTATTTGGGTACACAATGATATTCAGCGCTTTCCCCTAGGCAGGTTCCTAGTATCTTTCCGGAAGTGCCACAACTACCTGCTGCCGCAGCGGCAAACCCACCAGATATTAAAACAGATGGAGTCGTAGCAATAGCTCCAGATGTAAAAGCAATACAGCCAACGCCGGTAGAAACCGTTATAATTGCATTATAGTTTCTCCCCATACATTCCATAAATTTATGAAAATCATGGTCTACCTCGACTTCGTGGCAAGGCGGGCATGTAATAAGACCACTAATATCATAAAAAGATATTGGATTGTTGAATGCATAGCTATAAATATTAGATGCATTTGACATGCTCTTAATAATTGATGAGGAAGGAAATAATAAACTCAGCCAGCTTGAGTTAACAATATCAAGAAGCGGATCCGCCCGGTTATACCTCCCGAACTCCGGCATGTAGTAGCGGTGCCAGTTGTAGTAGACGTTGTTGTAAAGCTCATCCTCGGGGTCCTGGTACTGGCCCGGAAACCTAAACGGCACCTCCCACACTATCCCGTCCTGAGACGGGTCTCCTATGGTAACGCCTGCCGAGTTGAAATCATTGTAAACCTGACCGAAGGGCTTATACACGGCCTGGAAGTAAGGAAGGATATCATTATCCTTGAAGTAGGAACCGCTGGAGTCGTAATCGTCATACTGGCTTAGTATAACCGGACGCCCTATATGGTCTTCATAGAAGAAACCAACCCCCTCAGAGTTGAAATTTTCCGGCCACGTGGTGCTTGCTTGAGCAGTATCGGGAGTCATGACAATACCATACATCACGAGTGCTAGAAACGCAAGCACAAATCCCGACATGGCCGTCTTGCGCCGCTTCCATCCCTCGTGCTTTCCCGCCCCGAAGGCGAACGCGAAGCAGCCCATGACGATTAGCAGCGCCGCCAGGTGATGACTCCATTTTCCAGCCGCGACCAGCTTCGCCACGCTCACCGGTACTATCAGACCCGCCCGAACCAGAGGCTTGAATCCCGGATGCTCGCTCAACCACTCAGCCGCAGCCTCGCCCTCGCGGTAATACCACTTCACGAACGGAAAAAGAGGTTGCATTTTGCAACGGTTCGGGGTGTAGAATTCAGGCCTCGATTTTCTACAACGTTTTCTACAACATTGTAGAATATTCTACAGCGTTGTAGAATATTCTACAGGTGCCGTTTTTCGTCACCCGATGGAGCCGGGCGGGTGGCTCATCCGGACGGATGGGTGAACCCCGGGCGGGCAGGGAAGTGAACAGGTTTAACATCGGTCCGAGTGGAGATGATTTTAACCCGTAACCCCACCCATCAAAGATGGGTGGGCCACTCGGGAATAAATTTTCTTGTCCCCTTTCGGAAACCCGGACGTATAACGTCGGGGCCAACCGGCGGGGGATTTGTGCCTGATTTCAAAACCCAACCGGTTGACACGGCGCGCTCATGCCGATACTATGCTCATTACTTCGCCTCCGTTACGAAATTGTTTCGCAGGGGCGGCGGCAGAAGGCGCCGAAAGATGGTAGGCCCGTCACCCTTGACGGGCATCACGCTTGCGCGGCAAGAGTGCCGCGCCTGCCATGGAGTTTTATGATGATTAAGGCGGGAATAGCGGGAGCGAGCGGATATACGGGCGCGGAGCTTCTCAGGCTGATGGCTTCTCACCCGGAGGCCCGGGTGCACGTGGCCTCCCGGCAGGAGGGCGGGGAGGCGCTGGAGGAGCTTTTTCCGTCCATGGCGGGCTATTTCGGCCTCGAACTTATCTCCCACGACCCCGCAAAAATGGGAAGCGCCTGCGACGTCGTCTTCTGCTGCATGCCTCACAAGGCAAGTATGGGCATCATCCCCGAACTCCTGGATGGCGGGGCGAAAGTTGTTGATTTAAGCGCCGATTTCCGGTTCGATAACATAAAAACCTACGAAAAATGGTACACCGCCCATTCGGCCCCCGACCTCAATAAGGAAGCTGTCTACGGGATGCCGGAGCTATACCGGGAAAAGATTAAACCCGCCCGGCTGGTGGGAAACCCCGGCTGCTACCCCACCGGGGCGATACTGGCGCTGACGCCGCTGGTCAGGGGGAAGCTCGCGGACATCGGCAGCTTGATAATCGACTCCAAGTCCGGCGTGTCCGGGGCGGGAGCCAAGCCCGGCGAAACCACTCACTACGTGGAAGTCAACGAAAGCATCCGGGCCTACGGCGTGGGCTCTCACCGGCATACGCCCGAAATCGAGGAGCAAATATCGGCGCTGGCGGGCGAAGATATAAAAGTCTCCTTCACCCCGCACCTGACGCCCATGGAGAGGGGCATACTCACCACATGCTACGCCACCCTGGATAAGAAGATGGAGACGCCCGAATTGTTGAACGTTTACGGGGACTTCTACAAAAACGAGAAGTTCGTCAGAATCCTGCCGGAAGGCGTCCTGCCCCGGACGAAATGGGTGCGAGGCTCGAACTACACCGACATCGGCGCCGTCAGCGACCCCCGGACGGGGCGGGCGGTGATAGTCAGCGCCATCGACAACCTGGTCAAAGGCGCCGCGGGCGGGGCCATACAGAACATGAACATCATGACCGGCCTGCCTGAAGAGGCGGGGCTGGAAGCAGCGCCGCTGTATCCCTGAAAAAATTCACTTCTTCCGACTTCCGTAGTCCCCGAAGGGGTCGTCGCGCTCCCTGACGGCCTGCCGGAATCCGAGTTCCTGCGCCCGTTTCACGAAATCCAGCCCCTCCTGCGTATGTCGGGCGATGCCGTCGAAGAGGGTCCCCAGCGTGCGGGTCGAGGCCATACCCATGTTTTCGGCGGTCTGGTTTACAAGGAGCTTCATCATCACGAGCTGGCTCTCCGGCAGCTTCGCCATCCTCTCCGCCAGCGCGAAAGCCCTTTCCTGCAACTCGTCCTCCGGCGCCGCCTCCAGAATCAACCCGATTTCCTCGGCCGTTTTGGCGGGTATTTCGTCCCCGGTAAAGAGGTATCGCTTGGTCTTTTCCAGCCCCATCCGGTACACCCACATGGCGGTAGTGGGGGCGCCCCACACCCGGGCGGGGGGATAGCCGAAGACCGCGTTTTCGGCGGCGATGATAATATCGGCGCACAGCACCATGTCGGTGCCGCCGGCGATGCACCACCCCTGAACGGCGGCCAGCGTCGGCTTGCGGCAGTACCACAGCTTCATGTAAGTGTCCACAAACATGGACATCAGCCGGTAATCGCTCACCGAATCCCACACCCTGCCGCTACCCTCTTGCCCCGACTGCTCCGACATGTGCTTCGCCTGCAGCGAAGTCGACCAGTCCAGGCCGTAGCCCGCGCAGAAGGCGGGGCCTTCGGCCCTCAGAAGGATAACCCGCACCCCGGGGTCGGAGTCCGCCGCGTCTATGGCCGCCGCCAGCTCCTCCCGCAGCTTCAGGGTGATGGTGTTGTATTCCTTTGCCCGGCAGAGCACAATCGAGCGCACTCCGTTTTCGGTTTCGGTGCGTAAAGTTTCCATCCGCGACCTCCCCTGGATTATTTTTTCACCGGTACCGAGACCTTGCCGCTGTCCTCGAACTCCACCCACGCCTTTCGCGGCATCCCCTCGCCCGGGCAGATGACGTAAACGTAGCCGCTGCGTTTGCCCGGCAATTCGAGGGATATTTCCATGTTGTCTCCGTCGAGCTTTTCCTCCGCGATACCCATCGCGCCCTGGCTCATGTGGAAGGAGGTACTCAACACCCGGGGCTTGTCGGAGCGAGGTATCATGGTGATGAAGTAACAACTGTGAGGCGGCAGGTGAAACGGCCCCAGCTTGCGGTCGGAAATTCCAAGATAGGCGCCCCGCCAGAACTCGAAGGCGTGATGGTCGCCGTGAGCGTCTATCTTTTCGATGGGCGCCTCCACGTCGGCACGCTTGTCCTTCCAGTTTATAAGCGCCACCAGATGCCGGTCGGAGCCGGGAACCTGAAGGTGGTACACCATCGGGTCGTGGTTGCCGAACAAATCCACGGGCCGCGCTTCGGTTTCCAGACCCGGCAGCGCCGCCCTGATGATTTGAAACCGCTCTTCATCCACGCCTGTCAGGTCGTCGCTTACCAATACCATGCCGCCGGAGAGGAACATGGCGGTGGCCAGGGTGCGGATTTCGTCGAGGGTCAGTTTGTTGCGCTCCCTTCTTACCAGCAGACAATCGGGGTCGTTAATCCACCACCTGCGGTGCATTGCCGAGCGGCAAACGGCGCCGTGCACCGCGTTTTCGCAGGCCGGCTCCACCGGGGCGCGCACAACCGCCCTCAACGGAGCATCCCGCCACTTGGGGGCCACGTCGGCGCTGATTCGCATCATGTCCACGTATCCAACGCTGGGCAACAACGGCGCTCCGCATCCCAGCAGGAGCACGTCATCCCCGAGCGATTCCCGGATAGCTTCCAGACCTGCGCGGTAAGCTTCCACGCCCGTGGCGGCGGGGTCGTGGCGACGGCCCCTCAACAGGGCGGCGTAAACGAAGTCTATCTTAACGTACCTGTAACCCCACTCGCGCACCGAGCTCATCACCCGCTTGACGTAATCTATCGCCTTCGGATTTGTCAGGTCGAGGGGATAATACGCCACGCCCTTCCACATGGGGTTGAGGCTGGCAAGCACCGGCTTGTCGCGCCAGTCTTTCAGGAGTAAGTCACTGTTTTCCCTGTATGTTTTCGAGCCGCGGGCGCAGATGAACGGCGCCAGCCACAGCCCCGGGATAAAACCCCGCCCGGATATGGCCGAGGCCAGTTTTTCCGGGCCGGAGGGGAACTTATCGTTCCACTCCAGCCAGTCCCCCACCGGGCAGTAGCCGTCATCGAGCTGCACCACGTCCACGGCGACCTCGTTTTTCCTTTCCGCAAGTTGGTCGAGGTTGGCGCTTACGTCCTTTTCGGTGACTTTTGTAAAGTAGTGATACCACGAGCACCACCCGGTGGGCACTTTTTCCGGGATGCGGGCTTTCATCTCCCTGCCCGCGAGCTCGAGATATTTCTCCCATAGTTGGTGAGGGTCGTCGCCCGCCGCTATCCACAGCTTTTCGGAAGTGCGCACCTCTTCGCCCTCTCGCACCGCGGCCAGTTCGCCGTCGGAATATGCCCGCAGCTCGAGCCTGTCGGCTGCGTCGGTCTGTCCCACCACTTCCAGCTCTATTGCGGAAAGGTATTTTCGGGCGGATAGAAATCCGACCAGCACGCACTTGCCGTTGGTCGGGTTGTAAAGCACGGTGGCCCAGTCCACGTGATGCTTGCCGCCCTTCGGCTTGAACGGGTGAGACGGGTGCATCACTGCCCGGGTAAAGAGCGAAAGCGGCGGCGTCGGTTCAGCCTCCAAAATGCCCAGGCTACCCGACGGACTCCACGACTGGTAACCGCTGCGGAAAAAGCGCCAGTGATGCAGGTTTTCACCCAGCACCACGCCCGAGCCTTCGCCTTCTACCACCAGTGGGGCTATCCGGCCCACCCTTTCGTTCAGGCGGGCCTCCAGGCTCATCAGGACGCCTCCTTCCATGCCTTCCATCCGGAGAGTGCAGCCGCTGTCACCGGGACCGCGATATGATACCCAGGCGCCGGCATCGGTGCGGGATTCGGATTCGGGGCTTAACCTGTAAGGTTCCACCAGGCCGGTTTGAAGTCCCTGATAGGCGCAACCGGCGCCCCTGATTATGTTTCCCAGCTTCTTGTGTGAAATATCCAACCGGCAGGCGGCGAGGTCTATATCCAGGTTGTAATTTTCAACGGATACTTGCATGTACTCCTCCACTTTTACGACAGACAAGGGGTTTTAACCCCTTGAATCGAGGAACGGAAGCCCCTTGTAAATTATGAGAATCTTAAGAGGAAATTGATGCATCTTATAAAGTAAGACGGGAAGGCAGACACCTTTCGAGGGAATATCATCCCGGATTAAACATCCCGACACCCACAGGGCCTTCCCGACTTATTATTCTTTAAAAATGGTCACTTTCCCGGCGTCGCGCAATTTTTTCAGCTCGTCGGGCTTAATGGTCACTTTCCCGGCGTCGCGCAATTTTTTCAGCTCGTCGGGCTTGGCGTTTATTCTGCCTATTTTATTCACCGGCCCCGCCGGCACGGGTTTTTCCCCATCGCTGGCGGGGGTGGGTCCGAAAAATATGCACAGGGCGTCACCTTCCGGCCAGTAAGCCAGGTCCCCTTCATCCACGTCCGTAGTAACGGTTTGATCCTTTCCGAGGTTAATCCCGGCGCTGAAATAAAACTCGTCACCCCATACTTTAATCCGGCTTTCGATGGGAAGAGCCTCCATAACCGAGCGTGCAGTCGGGGTATCGTCTAGCTCGCCTTCAAACCTTTCACCGTCAATGTCTATGATTATCTTTTCAGTACCCATGCCCTATGTTATAACTCAAAATTCCGACTAATACAATTCATCAGGCGGGTTTGCCCTCCACAATCAGCGTAAATTCCCCCCGGGTTTTTTCGGTCTCGTACAGTTCGGCTGCCTGCTCCAGGTCGGTTTCGATGAACTCCTCGTAGAGTTTGGTCATCTCCCGGCAGATGATAACCTTGCGATTTCCCATATTTTCCAGCAGGTTTTTCAGGGTTCTGACTATTCTGTGAGGGGACTCGTAAAGCACGAACGGGTGATTCAATTCCGCAAGTGTTTTCATGGCTTTATTCCGTTTTCCGCCTTTGGGAGGCAGGAAGCCGTAAAAGGTGAAGGCGTAGGAGCTCATCCCGGAAGAGGATATGGCCGCTGCAAAAGCCGACGGGCCCGGTATCGGCACAACCTCGATGCCTTCGGCCCGGGCCATGCTCACCAGGTAATGCCCGGGGTCGGAAATGCCCGGAGTGCCGGCTTCCGATATGAGCGCCACGTCCTCCCCCTCCAGAAGGCGGCCTGCGATAACCCGGGCTTTCCGGGACTGTTTGGCGCTGTAAAAGCTGGTTAGGGGAGTGCCTATTCCGTAACGTGAGAGCAGGGTTTTCGCCTTGCGGGTATCCTCCGCGGCCACCAGGTCCACTTCGCTCAAAACCCTTACAGCGCGGTAAGTTATATCCTCCAGGTTGCCGATTGGAGTGGCTACCACATAAAGAACGCCCGGCCCGGATTTCGACTTTTTTCGTTTTGACATTGCCATGGCGCGATGTTATAATAAGTCAACTATCAAGGCTATCGCATGGGGTTTCTTCCCTGCTGTCAGGAGGTATAAGTTTTATGAAGATAACTCAGCGCTGGATTCCGGTCATTGTGATGATGGGGGCGGCTTTTCTTTTTGCAGCCTGCCAATCGGAATGGAAGCAGATTAAGAGTTATGAAAACCAGGGCCAGTGGCAAGAGGCGCAGAAACTGCTGGAGAAACTGGTTGAAAGTAACCCCGACAACCCCAGGTATCACAACGAACTGGGCTATGTACTGCAAAAACGCGGTTATTACGATATGGCCCTCAAGCAGTATGACCGGGCCATAAAACTCGACCCATATTACGTGGAAGCAATATACAATAGGGGGAGTCTCCAATATAAAAGACGACAGGTAACAAAGGCCGGCAAGGATTTCGAAAAGGTTATCGAGCTGGACAGCAACTTCGCTAAAGCCTACAACAACCTGGGACTTCTGAATCACCTGTTCTTCGACAAACCGGATAAGGCGGCCGGGAATTACAAAAAAGCCATCGAACTGGAGCCGCAAAATCCGGTATACCACGAAAACCTGGGCCGGTTGTACAAAGCACAGGGAAAGAACCCGGAGGCCAAGCGGGAACTCGAGAGGGCCGAAAGGCTGAAAGCCAGGAGGGGTGGAGGCAAGTAAGCTTTATACGCGCGTCTCGATAAAGGCGGCGGTAAGCTTTCCCACCTGAGCCTCATAGCCGCGATAAAGATGGTCCGCGCCGCCGACCACCTCCAGCGCAGCGCCTTCGGGCAGCGTGGGGCGCAGTTGGTCGAGCGGGCAGAACATATCCCGGTCACCGCTTATTACGAGTAAAGGATGCTCTATTCGGGAAAGGAAATCCATCCGGAACGCCGCCACGGGCGGGGAAATTCCCACAAGCGCCGGTATGCGGGGGTCGAGCATAGCCGCAGACAGACCCACCATCGCCCCGTAAGAATACCCCACAATAACCACCTTGTCGGGGTTGATTCCGGGCCGACTCCTGTAAAATTCCATCACCTGCTCGACATCCTCGGGGTCCCCGTCGGCTCCGGCCAGCCCTCCGCCGCTGGCGCCGACGCCCCTGAAGTTGAACCGCAACGTGGAAAATCCCCGCGCGGAGAGTTCTTCATGGACGCCCATGACCACGTTGTTGTGCATGTCGCCCCCGTATTGGGGATGAGGGTGGCAGATGACAACTCCCGGGTTGGATTCACCTTCGGGAGTGTAAACGGCAGCCTCCAGCTCGAAACCGGAGGCCGGTATGAAAAGGGTTTCTTCCGCCATGACTGACACCTCCTCCGTAAAAGGCCGCGTCAAGTTCGGCGCCGCCGGATGGTCCTTCCAGGACTGGGAGGGCATCGTCTACCCCCGGGGTATAACCGGCGACAGGTTAAACTACATGGCCCCCTACCTCGATATGGTAGAGGTTAACACCACTTTCTACCGTCCACCTTCCCCCAAGCAGGCGGAAGGATGGCTCCGGCAGGTAGCCCGATACCCCGAGTTTAAATTCAGTGTCAAGTTATGGCAAAAGTTTACGCACGAGCGCGAGCCGGCGGAGCCGATGGACATCAGCCACTTCATGGACGGGATAGGCCCGCTCATGGAAAGCGGCAGGCTGGCGACGCTGCTGTTTCAGTTCCCGTGGTCATTCAGAAACGGCGAGCGGAACATGATGCACCTGGAGCGGCTTCACGAAGCATTCTCACGGGCGCCCCAGGCGGTGGAGGTCAGGCACGCTTCGTGGAACGACCCGGAATTTCTGGATTTTCTCCAGAAGCGCCGTATAGCGTTCGTCAATATAGACCAGCCGCCCATAAGGGATACCCTGCGCCCCACGGCTCACGTCACCGCTCCCTTCAGCTATGTCCGGCTGCACGGGCGCAACAGCCGCGATTGGTTCCGGGACGACGCCGGAAGGGACGACAGGTACAACTATTACTACAGTTCGCAGGAGCTGGCCGAGTGGATGGAGCGTATCGGGCAACTGGAGAAGGAATCGGAAGCCGTCTACGTCATCGCCAACAATCATTTCCGGGGCCAGGCGGCGGCCAACGTCATCGAGCTCAGGCACTACTACACCGGCGAGCCGGTCGAGGTGCCTCCTCCCATGTTCGACGCATTCCCCCGGATTTCGCGGTTCGCGAAAAATCCGCCGGCTCAGATTAACCTTTTCGCCTAGGCGAAAATTGTACTGAATCGAAAGTCATGGCATCCCCCAAAACGGCATACAGGTGCTCCGAGTGCGGACATACCACGCCCAAGTGGTTCGGCAAATGCCCCGGCTGCGGCGAGTGGAACACCATGCACGAGGAAAGGGTCTCCAAAAAGCGCGGCAACCGCCCGTCATCGGGATTCGCCGACGCAAAAGCTACTCCGTTACATGAAATCGAGCTGGATTCTTCCCCCAGGAAGGGCACTTCCATAGGCGAGCTGGACAGGGTGCTCGGCGGGGGACTCGTCGAGGGGGCGGCGATACTTGTCGGCGGCGACCCCGGCATCGGAAAGTCCACCCTGATGCTCCAGGCGGCTCAGAACATCGCCGGAGACGAACTGAAGGTGCTCTACGTCACCGGCGAAGAATCGGCGCAGCAAACTAAAATACGGGCTTCACGGCTGGGAGCGGACGCGGCGGATATATATCTGCTGGCGGAAACGGGCCTCGAGGCGGTGATGGCGGAGGCCGAGCGGGTAAAACCCTTTGCGCTGATAATAGATTCCATCCAGACCATGAGCGCCGACGGCGTCGACGGAGCGCCCGGCACGTTGAGCCAGGTCAGGGAAGTCACCTCTGCCCTGGTGAGGCTGGCGAAGACCGCGGGCGTCGCGGTTTTCCTGGTGGGGCACGTTACCAAGTCCGGCGCCATCGCCGGGCCCCGGGCAATCGAGCACCAGGTGGATACGGTGCTTTATTTCGAGGGAGAATCGAGCGGCGCATTCCGGGTGCTGCGGGCCATCAAGAACCGCTTCGGCTCAACCAACGAAATCGGGGTTTTCGAGATGACCGCGGCGGGTCTGGCGGAGGTCTCGAACCCCAGCGAGATGTTCCTGGAGCACCGAGCACGTTCGGCGCCGGGAACGGCGGTTACCCCGTGCATCGAAGGCAGCCGCCCCATACTGGTGGAGGTGCAGGCGCTGGTGGGCGCGAGCACTTACGGCACCCCGCAACGCGCGGCGATGGGCATAGACAAGGGCAGGCTTGCAATATTGACGGCGGTGCTCGAGCGACGGGCGGGGCTGTCGCTGGCCGACCGGGACGTTTTTCTCAACGTTGCCGGAGGGTTACGCATCCCCGAGCCGGCGGCGGACATGGCGGCGGCGGCGGCCATAGCGTCGGCGCTTTTCGACCGGCCCAACGACCCGGAGGCGGTGTTTTTCGGGGAAGTGGGGCTGGCCGGGGAAGTCCGCGCGGTGGCAAACCCCGAAGCGCGGCTCAACGAAGCGGCGAAGCTGGGATTCAAAAGGTGCATAATGCCCGCCGCAAGCGCCTCGAAGTTACACGTGAAACATAAGCTCGAAATAATTGCGGTGGAAACAATCTCCGAAGCCCTCGAAGCGGCACGGGGATAAATTCTCATTCTCGGAAAATTATTCCTCGAGGCCGTTGCAGAATTATGATTTTTCGTTTGGGATGTGTTGACCTTCATCGCGCCGAAAAAGAACCCCGAATGGACAAGGGGCTTCAGCCCCTTGAATTCCAAGGGGTTAAAACCCCTTGTCTGAAAAAGATGTTCTCGGCCAGCTATAGAAAAAAAGCCTTTTCTCCCCCTGAAGCCTGTTTTGCAACGGCCTCTCCTCATCGGTTAAATGGCTTATAGCGGGTAGCCGGGCTTAAAGCGCGAGCGTAAGCCCGGCGCCGAAGGCGCAGGATAAATTGCCTCCCGTGCTCTTCGAGCACCCACACAAGCGAGTTGTGTGGGCTATCGGCCTGAAGGCCAAGTGAGGTACCCTATTCAAGCACCGCTTCCTGTTGTCCTCACGGACAACCCCCATGTATAACTTCGAGACCGGCTGCGGAGCAATCAGCCACCCTTCACACCTTTGGCGATGCGGTCGCCGACCTCCTTATCGATGTTGCGCCAGTATTCGAACGCTCGTTGCAGCACGGGTTCGGACACGCCGTTTTTCAAATGCCCGACCACGTTGGACACCAACCGGTCGCGCTGTGCATCGTCCATGACTTTGCGCACCAGGGCGCCGGGCTGTCCGAAGTCGTCGTCGTCTTTGCGCCTGGTGTAGGCGGCGCGGATGAACTCGCCGTCTGCGTCCCAAATGGCCGCCTCGGGATACCGCTCGGAGTCGGCCTTTGGGCCGCCCTTTGAGTTGGGCGCATAGAGCGGGTCGGGGACATTGTCAATCCGCATCGCCCCTCCCTTGCTGTAGCTGTGCGCCGGACTTTTCGGCCGATTGACCGGTATCTGTTTGTAGTTGACTCCCAGGCGGGCCCGGTGGGCGTCTGCGTAGGAAACCAGGCGAGCCAGCAGCATCTTATCCGGGCTGGGACCGATGCCCGGCACGAGATTGTTCGGTTCAAAGGCCGCCTGCTCGATTTCGGTGTGGAAATCGGACGGGTTGCGGTTCAGCGTAAGTCGTCCGACCTCGTGCAGCGGGTAGTCACTGTGGGGCCACACCTTGGTCAAATCGAAGGGGTTGAAGCGGTAGCTCTCGGCCTCGGCAAAGGGCATTATCTGCACCTTCAGCGTCCAGCCGGGGTAATCCTCCCGCTTGATGGCCTCCTGCAGGTCGCGTCGGTGGTAGTCGGCATCCCGGCCGGCGATGCGGTCGGCCTCCTCCTGAGTGAGGAAGTCAATGCCCTGGTCGGTCTTGAAATGATATTTCACCC
>CAYWKU010000041.1:0-31163 GCA_964459325.1 uncultured bacterium
CGTAATACCTGTACCTTGCGCGATGCATCGCGGATAAATCGCACCCGCCCGATGTTTGACGCTCCCTTTAACGCCTTTTTTCTTAAGGTGCGGAAATTATTACGGATTTTCCTGGTAGGTCGTAAGGTATGCCAATACATGATGCAAAAGCCGGGCAGCGGCGATTTCTCCTCGGAAATCACCTTTTATGGGCTTGAGTTCGACCATGTCCATCCCGACCAATCGCCTGTTTTTTATCACTTTTCTAAGTAACTCCAGCGTTTCGTGCCATCCGAGCCCGCCGGGTTCGGGCGTCCCGACGGAGGGGATGACCGACGGGTCGAGGCCGTCGAGGTCGAGGGTCAGGTAGACGTTTTCGCTGAGCGCCTCAACAACTTTGTTCTGCCAGGCGGATTTTCCGACGATTTTTTCGGCGGGAAAGAGAGTAAAAGCTTTTTGGCCCCGCACCTTTTTTTGCCGGATGCTTTTTATGAATTCCCGCTCCTCGACGCTCCAGCTTCTCGCGCCCACCTGCACTATCGGGGCGGTTTCGATAATTCTTCTCCCGACGCATGCGTGGCTGTAGCGGCTGCCTTCGTAACTGTCCCGCAGGTCGGGGTGGGCGTCGATTTGCAGGACGGACAGGTTGGCGTATTTTTCGGCAAAAAACCCGACCAGCGGCACGCTGACGGTATGCTCTCCGCCGATGGCAACCAGGAACTTGCCTTCTTCCACGTAAGACGCCGCGGCTTTTTTGATGCGGGTCAGTTCCTCTTCTATTGATTTCTTCCCGAATCTGACGGGCGGGGCGGTGTGAATCCCGTTCAGATAGGGATCTCTATCGACGTCCGGCTCGTAAAGCTCCACCTGAGAGCTGGCGTCCCGGATGGCTTCCGGGCCGCGTCTGCATCCGGTGAGGTACGAAGTTGTGCGCTCGTAGGGAACGGGCAGGATTACGAACCGTGATTTTTTCTTTTGGGCGTACTCCCGGTCCAGGTCGAAAAAGGGGAATCGTCGCCGGCCGCTAGTGTGGGCCAATTAATTTCCTCCCGAATCTTTCAGGGCCAGCGCGTTGGCCAGCAGCGGCAGGGCGATGGTGGCGTCGCAATGCAGGTTGACCATTCGGGCATCTTTGGCTTCCTTGCCCCAGCTTTGGCCCTCCTGAAGCGTGCAGCCGCTGAGACCGCCCCATTGAGGGGTGTCGGTGCTTATCTGGACGGCGTAACTGTGGCCGGGAACCAGGGCTTCGGCCTCGACGTTGCTCATCCCCTGCTCGTGGCGCAATTTTTCCTGGCCGATAAGCTCCGCCTGCTGGATGAAGTTTTTGGGAGTTCCGCCTCCCACGTAAATGACCCCGGTCTTGCGCTGCTCGGAGATGGGTATCGCAACTTCGACTATATCGGCTAGCATGTCGAAGGTCAAATTCAACTTGTCCCCGAATGTCGCCATCGCTATCCCGTAGGAAGAATCCCCGAGGGCGGGGCAGAATACGGGCACTTGTTTTTCGTGGGCGGTGACGATAAATCCTTGTTTTCCTTCGCTTTTCAGTTTTTTGCCCAGTCGGTCAAAAAAACGACGGGTACTTGTCCTATCCGACTCGTCGGCAATCTCGCGGGCGAATTCGTAAACGTAAGCGTCGGTTTCGCGAAATTCTTCGTCCGGCGCCAGGGTGTCGTACATGCGGTCGATGTCGTACTTCTTGAGCATGACATCGTCGATGTGGGGATGTGTCCTGTAATGCCTCCGGCCCAGGCATTCGTGCAGCTCGTGGAACAGGTTGGCGCCGGTGGATACGAGACAGTGGATTTTTCCCGTTTGTATAAGCCAGTCTACGACATCCCTCATGCCGGCGGGCGCCATGGCGCCGGCCAGGCCCATGTAGTTGTAGCATCCTTCGTCGAGCATGGCTTCCCATATTTCCAACGCTTCTCCCAGCATCCGCCCCTGGAAGGAGATTTTGGCCATGTCGAGGATGATTTGCCGCAGGTCGGCTTCCGGGTCGACTTTAACCGGTTCGACGGGATGTTTCAGAAGGTCGGAAGCCTCCGGGCATTGGCGGGCTTTATCGGACATAAAAAAAATCCTTTCAGTTAGCTTCGGCGACTTTTCCGGGGAAGCTGTCGGAAAGTCGAAAGGCACACCGGATACACGCTCGATTTTAACCGCAGAAGACTGCGGCGGCCAACACGGTTGTCCACAGGCCGTCCTTATCGCCGACGGCGGTTTGAGTGACGTTGCGGGTCCGTACTATCTGGCCGGAAATTTTCCATATTTCCTTCTTTTCGTCCCAGCTTTTATCCGGGTCGAACTTGACGTTCAGGATGGTGGCCAGCATGCTCGCCGCCAGGTCTTCCGCGTAATCCCCGGCCATCCGTTCCCTCTGGCCGAAGTTGTGATGTTCGCTCAGGTATCCGTAATTGGAGGGGTCCTTCGGTATGGCGAGGCCTATGCTCGCCGCAACCAGCCGGTGCGGTTCGCTGGTAGCGTTATGGCTGAGCACGCAATAAGTTATCTGGCCGGGTTTTAGCTTTTTCAGCCCCTGCCTTTTCGGAACCAGCTTGCAGTGAGGGGGGAAAATGCTGGACACTTTCACCAGGTTGAGATGGGCTATGTCGGCGTCGCGAAGCGCCAACTCGAAGCTGGCCAGGCGTTCCCGGTGCTTGCCCACCCCTTTGGTCAGCATGATTTTCTGGGGAATATAGCCGTTCATTGGAGTCTCCTTTTCCAGCTCTGTATATGGCCGGCACACAAACCCTGTTAGTGCCCGGGCCGGGTTAATTCGATAAGCCTGTCATTTTTTTGCAATGCCGGAAAGGGATGTCTCTTGCGGGGCGGGAAATTTTTAAGGTGGTTTTGGCCCGACGTTAGTAAAAAGGCCGGTTAAGCGGTCTTTTCAGCCCGAAGGACGAAATCGAGTTTCCCTTAACCCCGGAAAGAGACGGGTCGTCCCCTTCCTCTTCCTCTTCGTCCTCCGGGTTGAGCGGAATTCCGCCTCTGCCCGGTGCGACGGCCGTATTTCTTCTTTTGATTACGGACATTTACAATCCTCTCCATCCGTTCTTTGTGTGGAAGGATTATAATCAGGCCGCCCGCCCGTGTCAACGGGGCGAAATTGACATCTCGCACCGGGTTTTCATCCTCAGCTTTCAGGTGAAAAATTTTGCTCACCCCGCCTTCGTCCGGAAAAAGTGTGCTAAACTCCTGATGCACAGTATAATGTTGCTATACTCCACACCGGGAAACCACAAGTATGAAGTTCAATACCGACCGGGAACTCCTCGATGCCTGCTTCGACGGCAACCGAATAGCCCAGGAAGAGTTCATCAACAGGTTTTCGAAGCTGGTCTACTACAGCATTCACCGGGCATTCAAAGTAAAGGGCCTGGCGCCGGGACAGGAGGAGGTGGAAGACCTCTTCGGGGACGTGTTCCTTTCCATTTTCGATTCCGATTTCGCGAAACTGCGCAGTTTCGAGGGCCGCAACGGCTGCTCGCTGGCAAGCTGGATAAGGCTGATAGCGGGCCGCAAGGCCATTGACCACCTTCGCGACAAGCACAGGGACAAGGTCGGAGTCTCGGCGGATTACGATACGGGCCACGCGGAACGCTCCGACGACCCGGACCCGGAAGAGACTTTTCTGGACAGGGAGAGGGAAGACATACTTTCGGCCGCAATTATCCGGCTTCCGCCCGAAGACCTGCTTTTCCTCAACCTGTATTACGAAGACGAGCACCCGCCCGAGCGAATAGCGGAAATACTCGGGGTGAGCGTGAATACCGTGTATTCCAGGAAACACCGCATGCTGGAAAGGCTCAAAAAGCTGGTGGAGGAAGAAAAGGGGCAATAGCCAAATAAAAAATGACACTGCAAGAATTTCCGGGCAAGGCGGTCTGTTAAGGCAGATTGAAAAGAAACGAAAAAAAGCGCACGGGACGGAAGTCAAAAGAGAAGAAAATGGCAATAAATAAAAAAATAGCCGCATCAATAAAGAGGGTAAAAATGAACAAAATCTACACTTGCCCGGATGAAGAGAAACTGGCGGCCTTTCTGGACGGAAAACTCGATGCCGCCGAGCATGCCGAGGTGGCGTCCCATTTCCTGGCGTGTGAAACCTGCCATGAGCTTATAACCGCTTCCGCCGGCGAGTTGCCTTCAAAGGTTCGAGTGCCCGTCGAGCTGCTCCGAAAGGCCATGGGAACTTTGCCGGAAACCGAATCACGGTGGGAAGTTATAGTAAGGTTCGCCTCCTCTTTTGTGGAAGTGCTCAAAAACACCGGCGGGCAAACTCAGTATTTTTCCCCGGCCCTTGCTCCCGCCCGCAGCAAGCAGGCTTCCGGAGCCGCCGTGGCCGCATGTTCCCGCCGGCTGGGCGGCGTGGACGCCGAAATGGAAATCGAGCGCGTGGAAAAAGGATGCGCGGAAATCACCGTTACCCTGAAGGAACTCGACCGGGCGCCGGAACCGCCGGTCAGGGTTACCCTGAAAGCGGAAGGCCGGGAGCTGGCGAGCTACCTGGCGCGGGAAGGTTACGTTACTTTTGAACGGGCGCCGTTCAATAACTACAAAATATCGCTCTCCAGGAGAGGCGTTACCCTCGGGGAAATCGCATTGGAGATGAAAGGGGAGTAGAGGCCATGAACGACGAAAAAAAATTCAAATCCATCGAGGAGCTACTGGAGGCCAGGGAAAAGCTCGATAAAATCCTCGAAGAGGAGTTCCGCAAGGAAGTCACCATCATCTTCACCGACATAAAGGGCTCCACGCAGTTCTTCGAAACCAGGGGAGACATCGAGGGACTCTCCATGATACGCAAACACAACGAAATGCATTTCCCCACCATCGAAGCCTACGGCGGAAGGGTGGTGAAAACCATCGGCGACGCCATCATGGCCGTCTTTGAGGACGCCGCGAGCGCCGTCAGGGCCACCATCGAAATGCAGAACAACCTGTTGTACTACAACAAGGGGAAACAGCCTTCGGACCAGATTCATATACGGATAGGCATAAACACCGGTGTAGCCCTCTACAAAGATGACGACGTCTACGGCGACGCGGTTAACCTCGCCGCCCGCGTCGAGTCCATGGCCGAGCCGGACCATATCCTGATTTCGGATTCGGTCTACAACCTCATAAAGGACACCGACGACATCATCTGCCGCTTTCACGGGAAAAGCGAGTTCAAGGGCAAGAGCGGCGAGACGAAAATTTACAGGGTGGTATGGAGCGAGGAGCAGCTGGTCGAAGAAAGCACCTTCAAAAAAACCGGCACTCGCAGGACAGTTAAAAAAGCCGCTCCCCAGAAACCCGTTTTTGAAATCGACGCCTCCCTCGAAGGCGAGCACCTGAAAGTCTCCAGCTACGAAAGGTTCAGGGGTGAAGAAAAAACCATCCACCACTACGAAGACATTAAAATCAGCGGGGATGAAATCTCCAGGCTTTGCCGGGAAGTCACCGGCCTCCTGAACCGCGCGAACAAGAGGGGCCGCGTTTCGAAGGAAATACTCAAGCAGCTCCAGTCCACCGGGCATTTACTCTTCGACGCGGTACTTACCGGCGACGTGAAGAGCAAACTCGCCTCGACCGGCGCCGCCGAGCTGATTTTGAGGCTGGACGACAACCTGGTACACATCCCGTGGGAACTATTGTATGACGGCAAGCAGTTCCTGTGTCAGCGCTTCAGCATGGGCCGGATAGTGAGCACCCGGCAGTCGGTGACCGAAGGGGTGGCCCGCAACGTGGGCAAGCCCCTCAAAATGCTGGTGCTTGCCGACCCACGCGGCGACCTGGCTCACAGCGCCGAGGAAGGCTCGAAAATAAGAGACGTGCTGGACGCCGAATCCGAGCTTATAAACGCCAACATCAAGTCCAGCGACGTAACGGTGGATTACGTTAAAAGTAAAATTCGCGATTTCGACATAATCCATTACGCCGGCCACGCCGATTACGACACCCAAAATCCCGCCAACTCCGGGTGGCTGTTGTCCGACGGCAAGTTCTCCAGCGACGTGGTTCGCAACATGGCCGGAGGCAGGCCGCTTCCGGCGCTGGTTTTCGCCAACGGATGCCAGTCCGGCACCACCGAGCAGTGGGGGGTTACAGAGGATTACGAAGAGCAGATTTTCGGACTGGCCAACGCGTTCCTGCTGGCGGGCGTTCAACACTACATAGGAACCTTCTGGGACATACTGGACAGCCCCGGCGCCGATTTCGCCATTGCCTTTTACCAGGAAATACTCGACGGACAGAGCATCGGCGAAGCCGTCCGCCGGGCGAGGATGGAGCTTATCGACCGCTACGGCGAAGACACCATCGTCTGGGCCAGCTACATGCTCTACGGCGACCCCAGCCGCGTATACATTGATGAGACGGAGCAGGACATCGAGGAAGATAAGGCCGAAGCCGTAACCGCGGCCTCCCCGACAGCAAGCGCTTCGGAGCAGCCGGTTGCCGCCGTCTCCGGCGGTGTCCGGGGCGGGGCCGGTGAGGCCGCCGGGGTCAGGACAAAGGGGCCGAGCTTTACGAAGATAAGCGTCGGGCTCCTGGCGGTGCTGCTGCTGGTGCTGGCTGGCGTGCTGATTGCAAAGTTCACCGGCGGGGAGAAACCGATAGTTTCGCAGGTGGAAACCGGCCCGGAGGCGGGAGCTTACGAGCGGGCCTTCGCGGCACTGAGGAACGGCAACGCCCCCCGGGCCGAGCAGGCCTTTCTGGCGATGTCGCAGAAAGAAGGAGATTCGGCCAAGGGGTTGGAGGGCCTGGCGGCGGTTTATTATGAAACCGGAAAAACCGAACAGGCTAGACGAAAAGCCGAACAGGCGCTTCAGCAGGACCCCGGGCGCATGTACGCGCAGGTAATACTCGGGAAAATCGCCGTGGACGAGGGGGATTATGCCTCCGCCCGCGAGAAGTTCGTGGCCGCCACAGGCTCCGAAGGCGGCGCCGAATGGCAACGCGCCGTGGCTTATAACCAACTCGGAAGGATTTACGCCGCTAAGGGCAATGACAACCAGGCGGTGGACAGTTATCAAAAGGCCTCCGAGATGGCTCCCGATATGACCGAGGCCAAAGCCAACAGGGGCGTGGTGCTGGCCCGCATGGGTAAGGTCGAGGAAGCGCAGAAAGTGTTGGAGCAAGCCAGAGAGGCCGACCCGAACGACGAAATGGTCGCCTCGTTGCTTCGCGACATTGCGATGCGCAGGCAGATGGCGATGGACTCCGAAAAACAGGAGCGCATCCGGAATATGGTCAACGACCTGGCCGACAGGAAAGAAAGCGGCGACGCATCAACCTCGGCTTCCGCCGGAGATGAATGGACTTCCCGGCCGCTTACCATAACCTTCCTGGACCTGCGAAGCCTGGGCCTGATTCCCGGCCGCGAGGGCGAGAACGAGTTTCTGCTGCTTAAACTCACGCAGAATTTCCAGGAAGACGGGCGCGTCAAAGTGGTCGACCGCGCCATGCTGGAGGCCATGCTGAACGAGTTGAACATATCCAGCTCCGAGCTGGCCGACCCGGCCACGGCGCTGAGGCTCGGGAGACTGTTGAGCGCAAGGCTCATCGCCACCGGCAGCATCATCCGAGACTCCGAGAGCTTGCAGGTGAGTATGAGGGTTATCGAGACCGAAACCTCCGACGTGGCGGTGGCGCTGGCGGAAACCATGGACCGGAAGATGAGCGTGAGCAAGGTGGCCGATAAGCTTAGCGGAATGCTGCTCGAAAAAATAGACTCCTCCTTCCCCGTCCGGGGCGCCGTCAAGGAAATCCGGGATGGCGAAGTCGTGCTGAACATCGGCTCCGACGTCGGCGTAGAGCAAGGCATGAAGCTTAACCTCGTGGAGCCGAGAATCCGGGGAGAAGGCAGGGTGCTCGGCAAGGTAGAGGTCAGCGAGCTTCACGAGTCGGAATCGGTGGCCACGGTACTGGAAAAGAAGGTGGAACTGTATAAAGATATGAAGGTCGAGCAGCCGGCCCGGTGACCTTTAAATAGCCCGTAAGTTTCGGACGATTTCCCGTCCTTTTTCATTTTGTCGGGATTTTCCCGGCTTATCTGCATATTTTAAAAGGAGCGTGTCGTGAAGAAGATTTTGATAATTTTGACGGTGGCGGGCGCCTTTTTGTTTTGCCTCGCCGGTGTTTTGAGGGCGCAGGAAATGGAAATTACCAGCTCGCCCAACGTTGTCGGCTCCGGCGCACGCGCAATGGGTGTGGGCGGGGCGTTCATCGCCATAGCGGACGACGCCACCGCCGCAAGCTGGAACCCGGCGGCGCTGATTATGCTGAAGGAGCCCGAATCCGCCGTAATGGTGTCCTACGAGGACCGCGAGCGGTCGGGAACGGGAGATTACTCGGCAAACTACTACGACTTCAACTACATTGCTGTAAGCTACCCTTTCACCCTGCTTCGAAGGAATATGATAATCAGCTTCAACTACCAGAGGCTCTTCGACTTCAACAGCGAATTCGAAAATGTGGCTCACGACCCAGGATTGCCAGACGATCCTCCACCGTTTATGAATGAAGGTGAGTTGCCCAACGGGAATGACCTCCTCTCCAAAAACATTACGAGAACCCCGAAGGATCTTTACATCGAGCAGGATGTCTCGGGGGACATCGGGGCGCTGGCGCCCGCGTTTGCGGTTCAGATAACACCCGAGTTGAGCGCGGGCTTTACCCTTAATTTCTGGATGGACGGAGTAATTAACGACGGTTACGAGGCCAAATATAAAAGTGCGGAGAGCGGGTACAATGTGACCGACCGTTATTTTTACGAGGATGTCAACGACAACGGCACAGGCGAAGAAACGGAATTGCTGGGGGTGGATGAGGGTTCAAAGCAGCTATTCTCTTCCAGAACGAGCATTGACCGCACATATGACTTGTGGGGGATTAACGCCAACCTGGGGCTGCTGTGGTCGCCCAACTACAATCTTAGCATCGGCGCGGTGTACAAGTTTCCTTTTACCGCCACTGCGGATTTCGATTATGAATACGAACACATTCAGAAAACATATGACCATGGAGATCCGGCGGATCCGGATGATGACGAATGGGTAACTTCCCCCCCGGCACGGGATTCTTATGAACGGCGTTACAAGATAAGGTTCCCGGCGGTGTACGGGATGGGCGCGGCGTGGCGGTTCAACGACAACTTCACTATGGCCCTGGACGTTTCATATACCGAGTGGGATAAGTTCATCATCCAGGAGTATGAGAAAGTCGGCCGGAGCAAGACTTACCCCATGGGCATCGGCGGCGACAAGTACGTGCCCACCAAGCGCACCAGCGCCGTTAACGGTCTCGCCACCGGTGAGGCGGACGTGGACGGAGTTTTTACCGTCAGGACGGGGGCCGAGTACCTGTTCATACTGCCGAAAACAATAATTCCCGCCCGCGTGGGTTTCGCTTACGACCCCGAGCCGGCCCACGGAAGCTCCGACGACTTCTACGCCGTCACCTGCGGCACCGGCGTGATGCTGTGGGACAGGCTTATTTTCGATATCGCATATCAACATCGGTGGAGTAAATCGGCGAGCGTAACTCAAACCAATTACGAGGGAGAACTCATGAAAGAGTACCACCACTCGGTAACTCAGCATCAAATCCTTCTTTCCAGCATCCTGCACTTTTAGGAGGACGGTCGCATGAACAGAGGGCATTTCCTGTCGAAAAAGCTGATGGCAGCCGCCTGCGCGGTCATCATGATAGTGGTTTGCGCCTGCGCGGTGGAGCAGGCCGAGCGCATCCGGGTGGGTGATATGACCTACGGGGTCACCGAAGGCAACTTCCGGGGGCAGTGGTACGATTATTACGAGCGTGGCGCAAGCTACGTGGAAGGCGCGCTGGCCGCGGAGTTGACCGACCGGGAAGAGGCGATGAAAAGGGCCGCTACGCTGGGGCTGGCCGACCTGAAAAAAGCCGCCGCCATGAGAGGCGAAGACCGGCGCAGGGCGCGGACCTACGGCATGCACCTCATGGATTACTTCCCGCGACGGGAAATGGGCATCGGCTACTACCTGTTGGACGATCATGAAAAGGCCATTAAGCAGCTCGAAACGAGTTTATCCACCGTGGAAAGCGCCAAGGCTCAATTCTTCCTGGACAGGGTGCGCGAAAGGCTTATCCGGCAGCGCGGCGGAGATGCCGAGGCGCCGACGGTGGAAGTGGCATCACTCGCCGAGAGAACTTCACTGCCGACGATAAAGATAAAGCTTAAAGCCGCCGATGAGGGTTACGTTTCTTCAATGGTTGTCAACGATGTGGCCGAAGTCATCCCACTGGCGGAAAAATCGCTCGACGTGGAGCGGGAGATACCGCTGGAGGAGGGGGAGAACGAAATAAAAATCGTCGCCGCAGACCTGTCGGGCAACATTGCGCAACAAACCGTCACCATAGTAAGCGACACCTCCGGCCCGGTAATATCGGTGGACGAAACCCGGCTACTTAACGGCTCCCGGATGCGGATTAAGGGCTGGGCGGTGGACCCGGCGGGAGTGAAAGGCATAAAGGTCGGCGGCTTGAACCTGCCCCCGACCGACGACGGCAGCTTCGGCGCCGTGGTTCCGAGCGGTCCCGGCGGCCGGGTGGAGTTCGTGGCCGAGGATTCGCTCGGCAACAAAACGACCGGTTCATTTTCCGCAGGCGCCGATACGGGCCGACGGGAAGGCTTCCTTAACGGCACTCTTGGAGGCCTCATAAACTATCGCGACTCCATAGGCCCACTCATGGCACGCTGGATAATCAACTCCGCAGCGGCTACAACCTCGAATGAGGGCCCGCAAATAACATTGAGAGGACTTACCGACGAGCAGGAAGTTTATTTCGACTCATTCTACGTGGAGGGCGAAGCCACCGACCCGTCCGGAATCGAAAAACTGGTGGTGGGTCGCAAATCGCTCATATCCAAACCGGGGCGCAAGGTATACTTCAATTACCTGCGCAGGCTGCATACCGGAACCAACTACATAACCATCGTAGGCAGAAACGCTCGCGGCGTGGCGGCTCAGAAAAGAATAAAGGTCGTCAAGAAGACCCCGAGGGTAAGGCGGGTAGGCAGCCGCATGAGCGCCACCGTGCTCCCGTTTTACCTGAAGGGGCGGAAAAACCTGGGCCAGGTGGCTTACGATAACCTCCTCAAGTACACCAAGCGCAGCAGCCGGTTCAGGCTGGTGGACAGAACCCGGATAGATAAAATCGTAAGGGAGCTAAAGCTGAGCGAGGCGGGGCTTACCGACCAGGCGAGCGCGGTGAAAGCCGGCAAATTGGCGGCTTCCGAAACGTCCGTGCTCGGATACGTCTACGAAACCACCGGCTCCATCGAGGTTTACGCGCGAGTGGTGGACGTGGAATCGGGTAAAATACTTACCGAGAAGGACGCTTACCTGCGCCAGTCGCCGATGAGCCTTCTGAAGCTGATGCGGCTGATGCGGGGGCTTTCGGTGAAAATCCGCCACCAGTTCCCGATGGTGGAAGGAAAGGTGGCCGGAGTGAGCGGCTCGAACCTGTCAGCGCAGCTCGATTTGAGCGCTCCGCTCAAGGAAGGTACCCGGTTTATCGTGTTCCGCGAAAAACGGGTGCTGCACCCCCAAACCGGTATGGAGCTGGGTTACCGGACGCTGCCGGTGGCGGAGGCGAAGATTTCCGGAGTGTCCGGAAGGAGCGTCAAGGCGGAAATCATCGGCTCCGGTAAAATAAGCAATACGGATAAGGTGATAACGAAGTAATTTGAGCAAGCTGCCCGTTCGGGGCACTCCGTGGGGGTTCTTGTTGCTTACGCAACCCGGGCGTATAACGTCCGGGCCACCCTAAAGCAGGTTATTGGTTCGGCGCGAACTTGTAGGTCAGGCGGGTTTCTTTGGTTTCGGCGGAGGGGGTTTCTTCGCAGCTTACCAGCTCGCCCATTGTTTCGACGACGCGCTTAACGTCCCTGGCGTTGACTTTATCGTTCATAACGGTCTCGTAGGCTTCCCATATATCGTCTATGAGAAAGCACTCGGGCAACAGCTCGAAGATGAGCGGAGCTTCCCACACCCTCCTTCGAAGCCTTTTAAGGGCGTCGTCCAGTATCTGTGCGTGGTCGAAGGCAAGCTCCGGCGGGTCGTAAGCCGAAAACCACCCGGCCTCCGCGGCATCGTCGCCTGCTTTCGTTTTCAGTTTATCGCGGGGGGCCAGGCCTACGAAGGCGATAGTTATCACCCGGGTGCGGGGGTCGCGGTCGGGGTCGCCGTAAGCGAATAGCTGCTCCAGGTACACATCGTCGACCGCCGTTTCTTCCTTCAACTCCCTGAGGGCGGCGTTTTCAAGTTTTTCGTCCATGTTGACGAATCCGCCCGGGAAGCCCCACATTCCTTCGCAGGGTTTCTTCTTTCTCTTGATTAGCAGCACCTCCAGCCGCTTATCGCGAAGGGTAAAAAGCACTACGTCGGTGGTTACACTGGGGCGCTCGTACCCGGCCGGGTCGTATCCTTCCGGTACGTCCGAAGCTCCGCCGTGGCGCGATTTCACCCGGCAACCTCCTTCAGCACTTCTTCGGTGGTTACGAGTTTCGCGCCGTTTTGCTCGTGCTTTTTAATAAGCTCGTGGCCCTTGTCCGGGTCAACCGCCCTGACGGCGTCGGTTACGATGGAGACCTTGTAGCCCCTTTCGAGCAGTCCTTCTATCGCGTAATTGACACATATGTCTGTGGCCACTCCGAAAACAATGAACCGCTCCGCGCCGGTGGCCTCGAGCGCCGGCTCGGCCATCTTGTTATCGAACAGGCTGTACACCTTCTTCTCCAGTATTACCGGTCCCGGCGGCGACAGGTCGACTTCGTTCTCGTCGGCGGCCATGGAGATTATCCTCATGGTATCCAAGGTGGTTTCCGGGATTTTGTTCTGGCCGGGGGTTCCCTTGATGCAGTGCGGCGGAAACTCCTCGAACTCCGGGTCGTTCTCGGTATGAGCGTCCATGCTTCCGACCACGGGGATGCTCTTTTCGCCCGCCGTTGTGATGAGCTTTTCCAGGCTCGGAATTATCCCCTCGGCGCCGGGCACGTAGAGGTTTCCGTCTTCTTTCATGAAATCATACTGAGTATCCACGTCAACGAATGCTATTTTGTTCATCGTGTTCACCTCCCTAACCGAGCGGAAGCCTTAAAGGTGTTTCTTTCCGAGTTCCCTCAAGGTGTTCTTTATTTCTTCGGACAACTCCACGGAGTAACTTTCCGGATTTCTCAGCTTTTTACATGGTTCGGGCAACCTGCCTATCTGCTCCGAAGCCCGTTTCCTGGCCTCTTGGAGCGAATATGTCGGCCCGACCCTTTTGCCGTTTTCGAAGACCTTCTCCAGCAGCGGCTCGCCTTCGCCCGGATTTTCTTCTTCCATGGTTAAGACATCGCGAGTGAAGTTGTCGTTTCCGTCTGTGAGTCTCCATACCTGTTTTCCGCCGGGGTAGGTTATTTTATCCTCGCTGAATTTCATTCGGTGCAGTTTTTTATCTCCCTTTATGACGTCCACCAGCTTGTAGACCACGTGCATGTAAGGGCTGTCGGCGCTGGTGACCATTTTCGTTCCCACGCCGAACAAATCCAGCGGCGCGCCTTCGGACAGCAGCCGGTCTATTTCGTACTCGTCCAGGTCTCCGCTGGCGACGATTTTAACCCCGCCCATACCGGCCTCGTCCAGCATCTGCCGCACCTTTTTGCTAAGCTCGACGATGTCGCCCGAGTCCAGCCTTACGCCCATTATGCTACGGCCCGTGCGGATAGCGTTGCGGGCGCCTTCAATCGTATCGTAGGAGTCGATGAGCAGGATGGTGTAGTCCGGGAACACCCTGTAATAATTCCGGAACGCTTCCAGCTCTGTATCGTGCAGCATGGTGTATGAATGCGCGGCGGTGCCGGTTACGGGTATTCCCAGCTTGTAGCCCGCGTAGACGTTCGACGTGGAGGCGCAACCTCCCAGGTATGCGGCCCTGGCCGCGCGCACCGCTGTTTCCGGGCCGTGAGCTCTTCGGGAGCCGAAGTCGGCCACCGGCCTGCCGCGTGCCGCCTGATTCACCCGGGCCGCCTTTGTGGCCACCATGGTTTCCACGTTGATGGCGCTCAGCAGAAAAGTCTCCAGTATCTGCGCCTGAATCACCGGGCCTGAAACCTTGAGCACCGGTTCGTTGGGGAAGAAAACTGTCCCCTCCGGCATGGTCCACACGTTGCACTCGAACCTGAAATTTTTCAGGTAATCGAAAAAGCCGTCGCTTACGTTTTTGAAAACGTCCAGGCTCCGCAAATACGAGATTTCGTCCGGCTCGAAGTGAAGCCCCTCCAGGTACTCCAGCGCGGTTTCCATCCCCGCCAGCACCGCATAGCCACGATTTTCGGGCAGGCTGCGTATGAAAAGCTCGAAAACCACGTCGATGTTGAGGTTGTTCTCGAAGTAAGCAGCCGACATGGTAAGCTCGTACAGGTCGGTTATAAGCGCTTGATTGTCGGTTATTTTCATTTAAGTGGCCTTCCGGACGGTTTCCGAATATTTAGTTTTAACCTAATCATTCGGGATGCGGTTCGCAAGCTTTTCGTATTCGGGGGCAAAGTGTCATTGACTGCTGTCAAAGCGAGGGCGCTTGCGCCCTGCCGTTTATGGCTTCAATCCACAGCTCGACGTTTCTCACGTACCACGCCGCCGAATCCGGCTCGCCCTTCTCGTTGATGAAATGTACTTTCACAAGGTGACGCAGTTTCGTTTTGCCAAGGTGGTATTTCACCTTTTCCGCTTTCCTTACTTTATCCCAGTTTATTGTGAGTTGCCGCCGCGGCGACCACATCAGGTGCCGGAGACCGGCCTCCGTCAGCAGGAAGGCGCAGTTGCCCCGTACCTGGGCGTATCCCGCGCTTTCCCTGCCGAAGAAGTTGGAGACCCTTTCGGACAGGATAACTCCCTCGGATTCCCAGTTTTCCATGGCTTGGGTTAAGGCCTTGCGGGACAGGCGTCGTAAAAACAGAATCAGGAGAAAAGCAACCAGTACAAAAAACGTCACCAGGCCGGAGAGTAAAGGGAAGAGGGATTCCAATGCGCTATTCCTCCCGGCGCCCTTAAAACAGCTTCTTCGAGTCCAGAAGAATGGTCACGGGCCCGTCGTTGACCAGGTGCACCATCATGTGGGCGCGGAAGACGCCCCGGGCCACTTTCAGGCCCCTGCCTTCGAGGTGCTCGGCGAACTTCAAGTACAGCCTCTCCCCCTCTTCCGGCGGTGCTGCGTGAGCGAAACCGGGCCGGTTGCCCTTGCGGGTGTCGCCGAAAAGCGTGAACTGGCTTACCGCCAGAATTTCCCCGCCCGCGTCGAATATCGAGAGGTTCATCTTGCCCTCGTCATCCTCGAAAACCCTCAGCTTGGCCACCTTGTCGGCCAGGTGCTTCGCGTCGCTTTCGTCGTCTTCGCGGCTGACTCCGACAAGCGCCACGTAACCGGCGCCTATGCTTCCCCTGACTTCGCCGTCCACCGTAACCTTCGCTTCGGATACCCTTTGCACCACTACACGCATGGTCTGGAGGTTATATTATGGTTTAATACTCGCAAAGAGGGTATGGAAACATACCCCGATTCCCGGATAAGTAAAAGGGCTTGATTCACACCTTGACCGCTCCCGGGGGTTACATGAAAATATGGTCGTCACCCGGAAGGTGATAGACGAACTCGGGTCTTTTACCCACCATAAGCTACCCTGCGGTCAAGATGCTACCCTTAATAGGGAACATTGGGAAACATACTCCGGTTGCACAAATATCCACAAATAATGGTAGGCGCGACGCTCTTGTCGCGCATCAGGCTCCGACTACCGATAACGCCCGGCAAGAGTGCCGGGCCTACCATATCTATGTTCCTTCAACTTGAATCCGTAATGGAAGTTTAGGTAATAACCCGGGAGTTGAAATTATGAAAAGAAATTGAATATAATTTGTAGAAGAGCTTATCCCGAGGAGAAAATCCGAAAGGAGGGAAAAATATGGGGCAGGAGGAAAGGAACTTTTTCGATTTCCGGAGCTTTCTGGTGATGGGAAACACCCGCCGGATGAGAGACGCCTTCCGGGGGCTGAAGCAGATGGGAAAAACCGTCTACTTCTTCGACGAGAACTTCGACAACAACCCCGCTGAAGGGAAATTTTCCAGCATGAGTGATTTGCCCGGGCCGGTGGATGCCGCCATCTGCGACGGAGCCAAGGGGAAGGTAAAAACCTTCGTCAACAAGGCTGCCGATGCAGGCATCGAAAACCTGTGGCTCAATTTCCAGAGCAACTATCCGGAAGCGGTGGAGCTGGCCCAGAGGAAAAACCTGAATCTTTTGCACGGCCAGTGCGCCGTGGTGTGGTTGCCCACCCGAGGTCCTCACCATAGCGTCCATCGCGCTTTATGGAAGCTGTTGGGTAAGTATTAACCTGCCGGGTTTACTGCGCGTCAAAGGCTTGTGCGTGGCTTCGGGGAGGATGGTTTGCGGCTTATGCCGCGGGGGACTAAAATAGCTTTATTATGAAAAACGTTATCAAAAAATTCAGGTCAAGGCTGATATGGGCGGGCATGTTTGTGCTCCTGCTCACCATCGTGTGCGTTGCGAAACCCGGCGAGGGCGGAAAGTGGAGCTTTGCCGTCCTTGGAGACAGCCGCAACGGGCCGGAAACATTCCGGAAAATCCTCAAGCTCATAGACGAAGATCCGGCGAATCCGGAAATGCTTTTACACACCGGAGACATGGTGAAGTACGGCAACCGGGACAAGGCATGGAAAGAGTATCGCAAGCACCTTGCCATCCTCGGCGACGACATCGAAGTCTATCCGACCGTCGGGAACCACGAGGTACTGTTCAACAAGAAAGCGAAAAACTACAAGAAGTACGCGAACCCGCCGGGAGGAAAGCTTTATTACAAGCTCGAGCACAAGGGCGCGGGCTTCATCGTGCTCAATTCATACGAAAAGGACTTTCACGGAACCATCAGCCCCGACCAGATGATGTGGCTGAGGGGAACCCTCGAGGGAATGGAAGGCGATACCGACCCTATATTCGTCTTCATACACAAACCGCTGGTCACGCGGGAAAGCTACCGCCACCCGGAGCCGCTCGAAAACCACGACGAAGTCAACCGACTCCTCCGGGAAGCCGGAGTTGACGCGGTGTTCATGGGACACGAACACCGGTTCGATTACATCGAGAAAAACGATATTCACTACTTCGTGGCCGCCGGCGCGGGCGCGCCGCTTTACGGTAAGGGCGAATACGTCTTCAACCATTACTGCCGCGTCGAGGTGGGAAGCGACGAAGTGGCGGTCACCGCCGTAGATACCGAAGGAAATGAAAGGCTCGAAGTGCTCATCCCGCTCGGCGAGGAGGTTTCGTCGGGCGAAGACGGTATGAAAAAAGCCTCCGGGCAATAAGGCCGAGGCAAGAACCCCGGCGCCCGGGACATTTGTCAGGCGCGGGGAAAAAGTAATGAATAAGATAAAATTTGCTCTTTTTGTCCCCCTTTTTGTATTTTGGCCCTGTTGCAACCGGGTACCACCTTGGCGGTTGGGCCTATACACCCACCGCTTACGCGCAATGTGCTGTCCGCTCGTTTTCCACAGCATTATCGGCTGTGGGCATTATGGATGTCCGCCTGCTCCGGTTGACTTTTGTCCCCTTATGAATTACATGTAGCAGCAGTATTTTTCGCAAGTAAAGAAGGGAGGCCCAAATGAAGCCGGGCAGGATTATTCTGGCTATCGTTTTTTTCGTTCTGTTTATCATATGCTTTTACCTGCTGGTAAACGGATGGCGAAGTTACGACTATGAGGCTGTTTTCCCCGAGGACGTCAATATTGTAATTCAGTTGCACAGACCGACTGAGGTACCGCTCAAGGTTCTCAACTCCTCCGCTGCGAGCAAGTTTTTCGACACGGAAAAGGGCAGGCAGATGCTCGACACCCTCAACACTACTCTCAGCGCCGCCGGGGCGGGCGGAGGCGGCGGAGGCGCAGCGCCTCCGGTTCTTTACAAGGAGAACGTGGAAGGGGTGACCGTTTATTATATAGGAGGCCCGCTCGGGGAAGGTAAAGGCTCCACAAAAGCGGGTAAGGGCCAAGCGCCCGACCTCGACCTGGAGCAGTTGAAAAAAGGTATGGCCATAGGCGGCACTGTCGTCAAGAACGTATACCTGGCGATGTACGGCAACCCCGCCGGTATGATGAACCAGATGGGCGGAGAAGGTATGCCCACCCCCAACTTTATGGCCGCCGTCGACCTGGGCAGGCTGACTGCCGTACCCCGCGCAGTGTTGCCAGGTAAAGCCAAGCCCGTTGATGAATTGCCCGAAGGGGAAAAGCTCAAGGCCGGCTTCGCTTTCATCCGTAACATGGCCGTTATGGGGGACCCCGACGGGGTGAAGCGTATGATACACGTCGCTCACGGCACTTCCATGAAGGATGAAGTGACCGAGATGAATATGGAAACCGGGGAAGAAGTCACCAAGACGGTGGAGCTTAACACCACCCCGCTGGGAAAATCCGGCAGGTGGGTGGAAAGTCAAAAGGCCTGGGAAGCGGAAGAGCCCGATTTCAGGCTGACTCTCCTGGCGCCCAATCTCCTGGATAAGCTGCAATCCGACCCCATGATGAAAGAAATGCTGGAGGGAAAAGTTGAAAAGTACGGGCTGGACAGGCTGCAGGCTTTAGTTCTCAGCTCGGAATCCGGGAAAAAGGGTTTGACGCTCAGGATGAGTTTGCTCTCCGAAAAGGGAAATCCGTTGCTCGAGATGCTCGACGGTCCCGAGAAGGAGATGGAATGGCCCGGTCTGCTGCCCGGCGATTTCCTTTCAGGCGTGGGAGCTAACTTCGAGAATTATTCAAAACTATACGCTGACCTCAAGGGAATAGGCGGTGGAGATTCGGACGACGATTCTCCCATCGCCACCCTTGGAGACTCGATATCGAAGATTTTCGGAATCGATGGCCCCACCGCATTTCTGGATAAACTGGCCGGTGAGGTCAGCCTCATCCGGTTTCACTCCGGCACTTCCAGCCATAACGTGTACTGCTTCGAGGTAACTTCCGGCATCGAGGGATGGTTCGAGCAGGTTGAGAACGAAGTGGCGCAGCGCGAAATTACCGGGGCGCAGGATGCGATAGACCTGGCGGAAGCCGGAGGGGCGGCGGAGTTTGCGCCCGGGGCGGTAATGACGGCCGTAGAGGCGCTCGAGGACGCACGCGCCAACCTGGAAGCGGCCAACAACGCCAACGCGGTGGCACTTGCCAGAAAGGCTTCCCGCCTGGCGAAAGAGGCCATGAAAACAAGGTATAAAGAAGCCAAAGCGGCGATAGACGAGGCGGCCACCCAGGATGCCTACACCTACGTTTATGATTTGCAGATGGAGGCTGAGAACACGTTGAAAAAAGCCTCCGATGCTTACGAAGCGGGGAATCCGGTTAGGGGCAGGAAGCTGTCGGAGAAAGCTATGGCTATGGGCAGATGCTCCCTGTACTTCTCAAGGACATCATCCATGATACAGAACGCCGAAAACAAAAAGGCGGCCTCCAAGGCTCCGAAAGATTTCAATGCCGCGAAGGACGCTTTGAAAAAAGCCGAGGCCAGCATGGAAGAGGGAGACTATTCGGCGGCTTCGACCCAGGCGCAACTTGCATTCTCACTGGCCGAAAAGGCATTTACTCAGGTCACCGGCTCGGAGCCCTCGGAACCGGGGGAGGTGACGATAGAAGTTGAAAAGCCGGACACCACCTTGCCGGAAGTGGAAAGCCCCAGGGTAGTGAACGGAGCGGAAGTTTATACCACGGTCGGCACAATGGGAATGGATTACACCCTCATGGATAACACCGTCTGCATGGCGAAACCGGACGGCCTGGAGGCGTATCTGGGCACGGAAAGAGGAAACGTTATCAAGCAAAAGAAGATAAACGCGCTGTTTGAGAATATTCCGCGCGAAACCCAGGCGCTTTCTATCGCCAACATCTATGCCGCCCTCGAGGCCCAGGGGATGACCATGACCCTGGACGAGGAAATGAAGGAGTTTGTTTCCGGCCTTAACCTGAGTGCGGGCAGTTACCTGATTACTTCTCCCACGAAAGTCGTCCAGGCCACCACATTGCCGGTTAAGCTGTTTGATGGAAGCACCGGCGGCGGCGCCCGCACGGTTACCGTCCTGGTGATATGGATATTGAAGATACTTCTGTACGTTTTCACTGCGCTGTTCTTGTACCTGACGGTTAAGCTGTTGATACCGGGGAAAAAGAAAGCAAAGTAGGAAAACCGTGGAAATAATGTCAGTGAATGAAAGTGAGTTACAGGGTTAAAAATACTGTACGGGCGGTTGTTGCCGCCCTTATTTTTTTGGGGCTGAGCTGGGCGCTTTTGCAATCGGGCTCCTCGCCCCTGCCGCGATTGTTAAACACGGGGGAAATATGGGCGCAATCGTCGAGGCCCGGGATGATGGAGAGCCTTTTGTTCTCTTCGGAGACCGCGGCGCTTTTTGAAACTTCGAAGGTCGGAGAAAAGTATTTACCGGAGTGGAAATCTCAAAGCGAGCGAATGAAAAAGGCGATGGGCGGCGCCTATGAATGGGTGGCCTGGGGGCCGTGGAAAACGGCCCTGCGCGTCGATGGCCCCGAACCGCTGATAGCCGTCGACGCGGGATTGATGGCGCCTCTGGGAGTGGACATCTTCCGGAAAGCGGGTTTCGAGGAAGCTGAGGAACTCGACGGCAACCCGGCCCTGAAAAGGGACTTTCTTACCTTTGTCCGCGCAGGCGACTTATGGCTCCTGGGTTCGCGGAAATCCGTAAAACAGTCGCTTTCCCCGACCCGGGCCTCGGTTCGGGCGGATTGGAATCTGGGATGGGATATTACTCAAAAGTACGACGTCATCGTAGCTCTTTCCCCGGGCAAACTGCGCGATATAGTTTATCCGGGCCGGGCGGATGAAAAGACCGTAAACGCCATAAACGAATGGCTTGATGTGAACGATTGGGGAGGTCTGCTGGCTTACATCGACGTGGACGAAAAGATGATGGAGGCCAGGCTCAACTGGCTGGTGGGAAAGGACAAGCCGGTTTCCCGGTTGCTGGCGGGAATTGAGAAATGCGAGACCGGCGGAAGATGGCTCCATCCCGACACCTCCATTGCGGCGTCGTTGGCGGCGGGCGAGCCGGTTGCCTTGTGGAACAGGGCAAGGCGGCTATACGCCTCCCGCCCTATACCTTCAGACTTTTTGTGGAGAGCGAAGGAGGAGCTTGAGAGGGAAGTCGACTTCGATGTCGAGAAATTGCTGAGGTTACTCGGCGGCAGACTGGGTTTCGTGAGATTCGTGTACGATGGCAAGCCCAGGGAAATCGTGTTCGCCGATGCCCGGCCCGGCGCCGGTCCTCGATTCCGCCGGATGGAAGAGGGAATCTTCGGCGAGTGGAAATCCGGCTATCAAGGCATTCCGTTGCGCTACATGCCGCGCCTGCTGTCGTATGGAATAACGGATAACCGCCTGCTGGTGGCCTCTGAGCCGCCGGTGGTGGGAGATTACGTTCAGGGAGCGCTTCGGGCCGACAGCCTGGCTGAGGAAATTCGGGACGTCGGCGAAGACGTTAAAGATTACCCGCTGGCGGTTGCGGGAAGAATCCCATCCGCCAAGAGCATCTCCGATATGGAAGGGCCGGCGGGCTGGTTTGCGGCGGGAATAACTTGCGACAGAGGCCGAATGAAGGCCTTGGCGCGGCTTCCGCTGGACGCAAAGGTCGAATTTACAGCGCCATGGAAACCGAGGCTGGTTTCGTGGGGCGTGGGCGCCGGCAAAGTGCTGGGGTGGATTATCGCCGCCCTCTCAATGGGGGCGCTGGCGTGTAACGGGTTTTCGATGAGCCGAAGGCGCTTGGATAACTCGGAACACGGAGAAGAAGAAAGCGAGTCATAACGGTAACCGCTTTTCCACCGGAGCGGTTTACCTCACGTAGTTGGCGTCGTGAAATGTCGGAGTGTTCTTGAGGTGGACCTTTTGCCCGTCGAATTTTACGAATCCGTTGAATTTTCCGTAAGCCCTGAAATAAACCGGCCGTTTGAGCAGCGTTTTCGCTATCGCCCTGATGTAGGCCGGAAGCTCGCCGAATATGTCCAGTATTTCCCACTCCTGAAGGGCCCGTGAAGTTCCGGTTATCGTGCACGGAGCGTCGGGCAGAGTGCGGGCGTCAATGCGCCATGGGAAGCTTACCCCGGTCCTTTCGTCAAGCCTTATGTCCTTTGGGTAAACGTTAAATCGCGGCGTGGCGCAAACAATCTCGTTGTCTTTTATCACAATTCCCATTCCGAGTTTTTTGCCGCCGTAAGCCTCGTGAATGACGAAGTCCGAGACCTGTATCGCGTACATGTGCCCGCCCTGCGGCTCCCACGTCCAGGTGTAAAACCCCTCCCACGCGGGATTGTGGCGATAGAAGGGTACGCTCCAGTGGCCGTGGTCGAGGTATCCCTGCGCTTCGATTCGATGCTTTTCACCGTTGACTTTAACGTAACCGGTGACATCTCCCCAGGGCACTCCAAATCCGGCGTTATAAAACCACTTGCCGTCCGGGCCGAAGGTAAACTTCCCGCCGTTGCCCGGCGCAAAAGGCGGCACGCGGGATTTTATGCGGTAATCCACGGTTACCTCGTCCGTGACGTAGCGGATATGGTAATTCGGGTTTTTGCCCTTTATGAAACTTTCCCCGGCTGTCACCTCGGCGCTGTCTTTGCTGAAATTAACGTCATCGAGGTTAATCTCCCTTTTACCGAGGTAGTAATTGTTCTCGGGGTCGGCCACGGTTACGGAAAGGCCCCACTTGTATTGCGGGCCCATTTTGAAGTAGAAAAGGTTTGCTATGTACTTCCATCCGTCGCGGGAAATAAACATGCTGCCGGTGAATTCGTTTTCGTAAAACCTGGTCGGATGGTGGAAAGCCATGATTTCTTCTCCCACGATGCACTTTTCCAATGAATACCTTTCGGGGCCGAGAATGGGTCTTTCGAGACCGCTTTCGACTGGGGCGAGCAGAAGAAAACCCGCCGCGGCGAGAGATAATAATAAAAGTCGCCTCATAATCGAAATCCCTTTCGCGGAATTTTTGCGAGGAGAGTTATTCCTTTTCTCTTTTAATTCGCGCCCCCAGCGCCTGCAACTTTTCCTCTATCCTCTGGTATCCCCTGTCCAGGTGATAGATACGACTTACTTCGGTGGTACCGTTGGCCCTCAATCCCGCCAGTATAAGCCCGGCGCTTGCCCGCAAATCGGTGGCCATTACCGGCGCTCCTTCGAGTTCTTTGACGCCCCTGACCACGGCGCTGTTGCCCTGCACCAGTATGTCCGCCCCCAGCCGCACCAGCTCGCTGACGTGCATGAACCGGTTTTCGAAAATGGTCTCGGAAATTACGCTCAACCCGTCCGCCACCGACAGCAGCGCCATTATCTGCGCCTGCATGTCCGTGGGAAAGCCCGGGAAGGGCAGCGTCCGCACGTCCGCCGGTCGGGGCCTTTCCGGGCCTTTCGCCCTGATGCCGCCTTCTTCAAACGATATTTCCGTCCCCGTTTCCGCCAGTTTGCTGGTGATGGCCTCCAGGTGCTCCTTTTTTGCCTCTTCAACCAGCACATCCCCGCCGGTTATCGCGCCGGCGGTCAGGAAAGTGCCCGTCTCTATGCGGTCGGGCATGATGCGATAGTCATTAAGCGGTTTGAGCGAGCTTACCCCCTTTATGGTGACGGTGTCGGCGCCGGCGCCGCTTACCTGGGCTCCCATACTGTTCAGGGCCGAAGCCAGGTCAATGACCTCGGGCTCGCGTGCCGCGTTTTCCAGCACCGTTTCCCCCTCGGCCATGGTGGCGGCCATCATTATGTTCTCGGTGCCGGTGACGGTCACCGTATCGAATACGAACCTTGTCCCTTTCAGCTTGTCCGCCCTGGCGTGAACGTAGCCGTGTTGAAGGTTGACTTCGGCCCCGAGGGCTTCCAGGCCCTTGAGGTGGAGGTCTATGGGACGGGCGCCGATGGCGCAGCCGCCGGGCAGCGATACGAAGGCCTCGCCGCATCGGGCTACCAGCGGCCCCAGCACCAGGACGCTCGCGCGCATGGTTTTGACCAGTTCGTAGGGGGCCTGGGGGTTGGAAATGTTTTCGGCCTCGACGGTTATGGCGCCGTTTTCGTAATGCGCTTTGGCGCCCATCGTTTCCAGCAGCTCGCAGACGGTGACTATGTCTTTCAGGCGCGGCACGCCTGTTATGGCGCTTTTTCCGTCGGCCAGCAGGCACGATGCAATGATGGGCAGGGCGGCGTTCTTGGCGCCGCCCGCCCGTACCCGCCCCTCTAATCTCACTCCCCCTTCAATTACAAGCTTTTCCATTATTAGGTTTTACCGATGTGTAATCGGGATTAAATTGAATTTAGACAAGAGCGGGGAAAGCTACAACCCCGCCCGCTTCTTCCACATCACCCACATCGTTGGGCAAGGGGTTTAAACCCCTTGTCCATAATGATACTACGAGCCCGCTCGGTTCTTCCACATCGCCACCCGGTCGATGCCCGCCAGGTCCTTGCGGAATCCTTCAAAGGAAAGGGCCTCGACGGTGATGGAGGAAACTTCATCCGCCTGGCCCGCGCCTATTTCGAGCATCAGCAGGCCCTCGGGCTTTAGATGTACGGGGCTGTGTTCAACGATATGTCTCACGTAATCAAGCCCGTCATCGCCGCCGTCGAGGGCGGAGCGGGTTTCCGATTGCACCTCCGGCGCCAGTTCGTGTATCTGGCCCGTGGGAACGTATGGGGGGTTGGAGGCGATGAGGTCGAAGGGGCCGTCGGCGAGCTCGAGGGCCTCGAACATGTCGCCCCGGCGGGTTGTAATCCGGTCGCTCAGCCCCAGCTTCTCGAAATTACGAATCGCAACTTCCAGTGCCTCTTCCGACAGTTCGGTGGCTACCGCCGATGAGTGGGGAAACTCGCTCACCAGTGCCACCGCTATGCATCCCGAGCCGGTGCCGATGTCTAGAAACGAAAGCCGCTCGTCGCGGCGGTCACGGAATATTTGATGAGCACCTTCAATAATCTCCTCGGTTTCCGGTCGCGGAACCAGCACTTTGGGGTTTACCTCGAACGGCATTCCCCAGAATTCCTTAACTCCCGTAATGTAGGCCACCGGCTCACCCGATACTCTTCTTTTGATATAGCTTTTGACGCGCTCGGTTTCTTCGGCGACCAGCGGTTTGTCTCCGTGGGTGTACAGGTACACCCGGTCCGCTCCCAGGGCGTGGGCGATAATAAGCTCGGCGTCCAGTCGGGGGGTGGCAATGCTTTTTCCGGCGAAGTAGTCCCAGGTCCACTGAAGAACGCCGGATATGGTCCAGTTTTCCTTCATCGGGGAGGTGCGGCGGTTATTGCTGCCCGCCCTGCTGGCCCATCATGCCGGGCAGGCCTCTCATGAGTCCTTTCATGCCCGTCTTTTTCATCTTGCCCATCATTTTTTTCATCTGGGCGTATTCCTTGAGCATCTTGTTGACTTCCTGTACGGAAGTGCCGCTGCCGGAGGCTATCCGCTTTTTGCGGGAGGCGTTGATGATATTGTGATTCATCCGCTCGGTGGGGGTCATTGAATTGATTATGGCCTCTATTTTTACCAGCTCGTCTTCGGCGCGGCTGAAGTCCTTTATTCCCTTGGTGTACTGCCTCATGCCCGGAATCATGCCCAAAAGGTCTTCGATGGAGCCCATTTTCTTCATCTGGCCGAGCGCGTCCCGGAAATCTTCGAGGGTGAAGATATTCTTCCGGAAATGCTCCTCCATCCGCTGGGCCTGCTGTTCTTCGACGGCCTTCTGAGCCTTTTCGATGAAGCTGAGTATGTCGCCCATGCCAAGGATGCGGCCCGCCATCCGGTCGGGATAGAAAGGCTCCAGGGCGTCCACCTTTTCCCCCACGCCCACGAACTTGATGGGCTTGCCGGTTACCGCCTTTATGGAAAGGGCCGCGCCGCCCCGGGCGTCGCCTTCCATCTTGGTCAGCACCACGCCGGTCAGGTCCAGTACGTCATTGAAGCCTTCGGCCACGTTTACCGCTTCCTGGCCGGTCATTCCGTCCGCAACCAGCATCACCTCGAGGGGGTCGGTGGCTTCGGCCACCCGGTGAAGCTCGTCCATCAGGGGCCGGTCTATCTGGAGACGGCCCGCGGTGTCGAAAATTACGGTGTCGCAGCCCTTTTCGGAAGCTTGTTTGAGGGCGTCGGTGCAGGTTTTTACCACGTCGGCGTTCTGGTCGGTATCGTATACCGGCACTTCAATTCTTGAGCCGAGGGTTTTGACCTGGTCTATGGCTGCGGGGCGATAGACGTCGGCGGGCACCATCATGGGAGTGCGCTTTAAGTCGTTTTTGAGCATGTAAGCCAGCTTGGCGGCGGTGGTGGTTTTACCGGAACCCTGCAGCCCGACAAGCATGATTGGCACCGGGGGTCTGCCGCGAAGGTCCAGCTCCCGGTACTCGCCTCCCAACAAGGCTATTAACTCCTCGTGGACGAGCTTGATGAACTGCTGGCCGGGGTTCAGGCCCTTGAGGACTTCCGTGCCGAGGGCCTTTTCCTTCACGCTGTCGGTAAACTGCTTGGCGACCCGGAAGTTCACGTCGGCTTCCAGGAAGCTCATCCTTACCTCGCGCAAGGCCTCGGTAACGTTTTTCTCGCTGAGCCGACCCTTGCCGCCCCACTTTTTAAGGCTGCTGTTGAGTCTGTCGGTCAGGTTTTCAAACACTTTATTGCACCTTCGGAAGCGTTTTCTGTTTTTTGAGAGGGGATGATAGGAGATAGTTCCCCGGGAGTCAACGCTGCGGAATATCGCCGCGTCTATTGTATCAAGCGCCGGGGTTTTGTTTGCAGGTTATCCACAAGGGATGTCAAGTAAAAAAGACTCGTCGCGGGTATCCACAGGCCCTGTGAACAATAATTAAATTTAAGTATTCGATATGTTTGGGAGAATTTTTCCTGTCCACAGGATGTGACTTTTTGTTCATAAGCTGTGGTTTGTGGGGCCTTTAATTCTGGTTTTATTACCCAGTTTTGCACAATTTATGTGCACCGGGTATGAGACTGAAACGTTGATTTTTTAGGTTTAAAACAAAGCTTCTGCGGTGCGTTTTGAATAATTCCCCGAAAAGATATAGATAATAATGTTCACTTAGGTTACTATTATTACTTAAATATGTAAAAAACTATACATAAAATGCCTCCAAAATTGCGAATTTAGGCCATCTGAGAGCTTTTAGTAAAAACGGGAACCCTCCCCCCTTATGCCTCTTTGCATCTTCCGTCGAAACAGCCTCTTGCGATGATATGCTTTTCGTGTTTCCATATCTCGAATCGACTGAAAACGCACTTGAGTGAAATAGCGAGGTAGAAATATGCCCCGGAAAAAGCTCGACCTGGAATCCCCCACCGGCGGAAGCCTCATAAAAATGGAAAATGGCCGCCCCGTTGTCCCGGACGACCCCATAGTGTGCTTCATCGAGGGCGACGGCACCGGGCCAGACATCTGGAAAGCGACCGGGCCGGTCATCGACGCAGCCGTAAAGAAGGCTTTCGGGGGAAGAAAAAAAATTCACTGGAAGAAAGTCCCCGCCGGGGAAAAGAGCCATAGCGCCACCGGCGAGTACCTGCCCGATAAAACCCTGGAGGAGCTCGAAACTTACCGCGTCGCCCTGAAAGGCCCCTTGACCACCCCAGTGGGCGGAGGCATCCGAAGCCTCAACGTCACCCTGCGGCAGAGCCTCGAGCTTTATGCCTGCGTCAGGCCCGTCAAATATATCCGGGGAGTTCCCAGCCCGGTGAGGCAGCCGCAAAAAGTGGACATGGTGGTGTTCCGTGAGAACATGGAGGATGTTTACGCGGGCATCGAGTGGCCGGAAGGGTCGAAAGAAGCTGACCGCATGGTCAAATACCTCCGACGGAATTACAACGTGGATTTGCCGCCCGACGCGGGGATAGGCATAAAACCCATCAGCCGCACCCGCACCCGGGCCATTGTGAGAAAAGCCATCGAGTACGTCATCGAAAACTCCCGCTCCAGCGTCACCCTGGTGCACAAGGGCAACATCATGAAGTTCACCGAGGGAGCTTTCAGGCAATGGGGTTACGAGTTGGCGCGGGAGGAGTTCGGAGACGTGACGGTTTTCGAGTCGGAACTTGAGGGCCCGGCCCCCGGCGGCAAGGTGGTGATAAAGGACAGGATAGCCGACGCCATGTTTCAGCAGGTGCTGTTGAGGCCGGACGAGTACGACGTCATCGCCACCCCCAACCTCAACGGCGACTACCTCTCCGACGCCCTGGCGGCCCAGGTCGGGGGGCTGGGAATGGCCCCGGGGGCCAATATCGGCGACGGCGCGGCCATATTCGAGGCCACTCACGGCACCGCACCCAAGTACGCGGGCAGGGACAAGGTAAACCCCTCCAGCCTCGTTCTTTCCGGGGCGATGATGCTTGACTACATGGGCTGGAAAAAGGCGGGGGCGCTGGTGAGAAAGGCCGTGGAGAAGACCATCCGGAGCAAAGTGGTCACTTACGACCTGGCCCGTCAGATAAAGGGGGCGCGGGAAGTATCCTGCAGCGCCTTCGGAAGGGCGGTTGTGGAAAATATGTAAGTTTCTCCTGAGTTTGAATCAATACCCATCCGTTATCATGCGGTACTCGTAGCCGGTGGCCACGGCGCAGATGGAGGCGATGGTTCCGTATACCCGCATCATTACGGTATCCGAGCATGCGGCGTCGTCCAAAAAAGCCGGCTTGGTGTCCTTAAGCTCGTGGAAGCACAGCTTGGAGAAAGTCATGCCCCGGGAGTTGAGGTTTTCCCGTATGGTTCTTTCGCAGTTTATCCGGTAGAAGCCGCCCACGGGGTCGCCGCCCACGATGTAAATGACCGGCTCCACCGGGCAGTCCATATGTTCATCCCGTGTGGGAATGCCTTCCTGTGCTATGACCTCGTATATTTCCAGGCCCCCCTTGCTGCGTCGCATTTTCTTGCGCTGCTTCGAGGTCAGGGATAAAAACTCATCGCCGCTGCTTACCGAAATCACGCCCATTCCGTATGTGCCGTAATCGCTCTTTATAAAGACGAAGGGTTTTTCTTCCAGCCCTTTTTCCCGGTATTTTTTCCCTATCTCCTCCACCAGGTGGTCTATGGCGGCGGCGATTCTTTCCATCCCGGTTTTTCTCTGGAAATCCACCCCTTTAACCGACCGGGTGAGGGGATAGAACAGCCACGGGTCCATACCGACGATGTCACCGAACTCCTGCATCAGGTGCTCGAGTATGACGAAGTGGTCGCTCTTTCGCCTCATGTGCCATCCCAGCTCGGGAGCGGGGTCCACCGGCTGGTCTGCGCCTTTCAGTATTTCCGGCACCCCTTCGGTGAAGTCGTTGTTGCTGAGCACAATATCCGGCATGAAATCCCCCGCCCGGAGTTTGCCGTTGCGGCGGTCCACGCGCCATGCTTGTACCGTGCCGGTCAGCGCTTCCAGCTCGATTTTATCCCGGGTGAAGCCTTCGGCCACGATACCCGCCCTCACTTCGTAGCCGTCCTCTTCTAGCATAGACAGGAGCGATTTGAGGTTTTCGGCGTAGTATTTATTCCTTGTGTTTGCCTCGGACAGCACCAGTATTTTGTTCACGTGTTTGTAGTGAGAGGATATGTATTTCTGGAAGCTGATGGTGCATTCTTCATTGTAGTAGGTGCAGAGGTTGTTGAAGCCGGCGGGGTACAGGTTGGTATCCACGGGGCTTATTTTGAACCCGGCGCTTCTCATGTCGACGGAGGTGTATATGGGCAGGCTTATCCTGTTGCGATGTTGCCCCATCCAATCAGCCACTTCCCCCTGGCGTTCAAGCAGTCTTTCGTTAAACTCGACAAGCATGTTTATCGTTCTTTTTATTGGCCTGAGAGGTGGTGGTCAAGTTTCCTGACCAAGTCGATTGCGAAGGTTCGGGCTTTTTCCGGCAGGTCGAAATCAACGTTGTCGATAGTATCGGTAAAGTAGTGGTAGTTCGGCGTTCTGCCTTTTTCGTCGTAACCAAATATGGTTATGGAGGGGTAGCCTTTCAAGGCCGGCGCCAGCGCATCGGTGGGCATGGCCCACCATCCCGGCCGGGCGTCGGGGGAGTTGGGGTCTTCGGACACCTGCCGGGCCAGTTCGGCCAGATTGCCGGGGTAGCTGAAGCCGGGGATGGTTTCGCCTTTGAGGTATACCAGGTCTCCGCCGCCGAGATTATCGAAGTTGATGAACCAGGTGGAGTCTTTATCGAAGTCCTTTCCCGGGCCTTTTCGTATGAAGTTTGAAATGCCGCACAGGCCGCTTTCTTCTGCGCCGGTGGCTACTACCCACACCTCCAGGTTCCGGGGGGCGACTTTCCTCAAGTCCTCGGCCAGCGCCAGTATTACTCCGCACCCGGAGGCGTCGTCGTTGGCGCCCCGGACGTACTTTCCCTTCCACTCGGCAGCGGCGAAGAAAATGAAAAGCAACAACATTAAACCCGAGTCCGCCAGGACGATTATCAGGATAGTCAACCCGCTTATTCCGATGAGGCGCAGCAGGCTCAAAACCAGCGCCGCCACCGCTCCCAGCACGGCCAGGTTGAAAAGAAGCGGAAGTATGCGAACCCATCCCCGCGAGTAGAGATAGCTGCCCAGTTGGGTGTCCAGGTGAGCGGTAAGCACCACCCTGCCCTTCGCTTCCGGGTGAGGCATGTGGCCGATGACGTTCTGACTGTAACCGCCGGGGAAGAATAGCTTGTGCAGTGGCCAACCGAGGTAAAATTCGGCAAACAGGTAAATGAATGGCAGCAGCGCCACCGCGACGGCGGCGGGCCAGCCTTTTACGGACAGCAAACATGCCAGCGCAGCCCAGGCGGTTATCAGCATGTAGGTTCTGTAGAGCGCCGAGTCCGGGGCCTTGAAGCGCTTCACTTCCACGTGGTAGTCCTGCTCCTCCAGCGCCCTTCTGGCGTAATCGGCGGCCAGGGTTTCGTAGTTGCTGGTGGTTCCCCGGTGGGGCCAGCTACAGAGCTCGCGGATATGTTCCCGGGTTCGCATTACCGGAATAGATTAAAATATAAATCCGTTTATCGCATTTTGGGTAGTGATTTCGCACCCTGACCAAGCTTCCCGCTTTAGGTAAGTGAAAAAGCACCAACTGGGTGTAATACTTA
>CAYWKU010000042.1:0-30997 GCA_964459325.1 uncultured bacterium
TCTCAAACGAAGGAGACAAGGGGCTTAAGCCCCTTGTCCAAGGGCTTTTCGAGAAATTTTTGGCTACAGCATCTGCGCTGCAAGGGGAACCTGTTCTGGAACTTTTTATCAAATTCCAGTAAAATCAATCACTTAACCCGTCCAAAATGGCCATTTTCGGTTTTTGTCGGACAGCATTGATTACAATTAAACAAATGCGCAATTACGAAAAGCCTCCATTATGTCACCGGAATCCCGGCGCCGTCATCGGGGGCGATTACTCCGGCAGCTTTCCGCTCCACGTGGCGCCGACTTTCATCTCCAGCGGGCTGTCGAGTTCGTGGGTTAAAACTTCCCCGTTGAGTCTACGTTGTTGAATTTTGTTGAGAGTTACGGGTTCGCCGAAGTGTTTTTTCACTTCCACTTCCGTTTGGCCTGAATCCGGTTCATAAGTCATCATTGCCCAGAATCCGGGGAAACAGAAGGGTATTTTCATCCGCCCGGCGCCCGGCAGCGCTTTGGGCGAAAGGTGGAGAATGCCCCTGGGCGCGTCTAGTGCCGCGCCGGTCAGGGCGTTGAGCACTGCCCATATCACCGGGTGGGTCATGTATACCGAGTCGGGGTTGCCCATCAACCCGGCGCTCCAGGTGTATCCTTTCTTGAATATCCGCTCGTAAATCATTTTCAAGACGTCCAGCCCCTTTTCCACTTGTCCCAGGTAGATATGCTCGAAGGCCTGGTAACTGACAACCTGCCATATATAGATAGAATCGGGAAGCCTCTCGACTATATTCATCTTTCGGATAACTTCCCCGTCCGGCGTGGCGTGAGCCAGGGGTTTGGGAAATCGTTCCTTTTTCGCCGCTATTTTGCGGGCGTTTTCTATTAAGAGCTTGTATTGAAGCTCCATGTGACGCCGCGCCCTGTCCGGCTCGACCACCGGCTCCAACCCGGCGTATCGCGCAAGCCAGTCCCCGGCCAACGCGGCGGTGAACACCGTGTCCTTTTTCGGTGTGCTACGGAAGTACCCCTTATCCTCCATCCACAGGGCTTGGTCTATCCTCGCCCGGCAGGCGGAATATCGCTCCCGATATGTTGCGGCGGCTTCCTTTTCGATGTCCTCTGCCAGGTCAATCATGGTGGCCATTGCCGCCAGATAGGCGGTGGCCGAGTATATGAAGCTGCCGGGGAAATCCCATATATCGTAAGTGGTGCCGCCTTCCGGGACGCCGTCCGAGCTAATATCGTGCAGGTACCCCGCCATGCGCTTTAAGTCGGGCCAGAACCGCGCCGGCCAGTCCCGGTCGCCGGTGATGCGGTACAGTTTCCCCGCCTGGATAATTTCGCTCATGGCAAGGTCCGTCCATTCCTTGGCGGGCAGTATGAAGATAATCTCGTCAGGCCACCCGTACGGGACTGTAGCGTCCCCGAGGGCCAGGTCACAGTTGCCGTTTCCGTGAGGCGCCGAGCCGCGTTCGTCGGTAAGCCTGCGGAACTCGTCCAGCTCGCTCATATCCAGCCGGGTGAAAAAGACGGAGGCGTAGGGGTGGGCCGAGAGGCGCTGGTCGTTGGTGCCGGTGAGGCCGCCGTAGGGCCAGCCCCAGTCCATGCCTTCTAGTGTGTACATTATTCCACTCCGGGGAATAACCGTGTTGCAAAGGGTCGAATCTATGGAGTTCTGCATTGCCCATATCATCCAGCGAGGCAGCGAGGAGTCCTCTATCAGGCGCGACAATTCAAACGATTCCTCATTCAACCTTTCGCGTTCTTTGAGCGCGTACCGGGCAATATCATTCACACCGGAGAAGTAATTTTCATATATATGCCCCACCTTTACCCCATCATGGCGGCCCTTTTTGGCTTTTCTTACAACATCCTTCTCGGTTACGTGCTCCGGCATCCACCAGGAGACTACGAAATTTATCTCCCTCGACTCGCCCGCCGGCAGGTTTCCTCCGACCGCCACTGCCCCGGCGGGTTTGCATGAGCCTTCGCCCACGACCGGGGTCGCGGGGGATGATACCGCCCCGGTGGAAGCGAACTCGTCCAGCATCCCGGGGTCGGAATCCGATGCGTCCCACCCGTCGCACACTGTTACTTCAAAACCTTCCGGTGGTTGAGCGCATATCATGTGCTCGCCCACCACGCTGCGTCGGTGCGATGCGGGGTCGGGCGACTGGCGGGTTTTGAAGGCCACCGCCGGGCCGGAATCGGTCCGGGCCCGCTCCTGGTAATTGCCGGTTCTGTCGGCGTAGGTCACCCTGCCACGGGGGCCGATGGGAATTTTGGAGGTGATTTTTTTCAGGCCGGTGTTGCCGGCGCCGCCGCATCCGAGGATATTTTCCCACGACAGGAGTGCCGAGACATAAGTCTCTGATTTGCCCGGGTTTTTCAGCACCGCTGCGAACATGGCGGCGGGGAGCGTGGAATCCTTGGCGTTATGAGGCACATGCGGCGTAAATCCCCGCAGAATCGCCTCCACGGGAAGTTCCTCATCCTCGAAACCCAGCTCGAACCCCGGCAGTTGCCCCCTGAAGCGGGTGTGAGCTATCCGGCGAATATTTCGATATTCCTCGCCGGGAGCGCTTTTCCTGAGAATGCGGGCAACCGCCTCTCCTCCATCCGGCTTTGCAAACAGGGCGAAGAAGGTTCCATTTACTCCCCTGACCGGGTTCATCCAGTTATCCAGTTATTGTTGGTACGGAACTCGACGAATCCTCCGTCCGTGCCCAGGCTGAAACCGCCGGAGCCCATTCCGCCCATTGGAAAACCCCTTTTCACGGCGCTGTCAATATATTCGTTGGATTTTTCATCCCATTTTACCGGAGTTCGCTTTTTCTTCGGCATCGGCTCCCTCCCGAAAAAATGATATAAACAGGCGAATATGCCGGGATTTTACCATAAAATCCGGCCGGATTCACCGTTAAAATCCGCCCGGTGTTTAACCCGGGAGCTTACATTAAGTAGCCACACCTTTCTCGAAAGAGGAATATATCAACACCCCGCCGGTTGTTAAACTTTTGAACCTCCGTATCTGCACCCGGTCAGACCGTGCTTAAGGCTATTTTAGGGGATTACCCCCTCTTGCCGGGAAAAATTTGATGATATATTCTACCCTGCATAACATGACCGTCTGATGATATATTCTACGCTTGATAAAAATCGAACTTGGTGATATACTTCTTACCGCTTTTAACCGTTTCCGAAAGATATTGGGAAAATGCTGAAACACATCTTGTCAGAAAAGAAGCCCTCCATCCTCAAGAGGTGGTTCGAGCATATAATCGAGACCTACCCAACCGATTCAAGGCAATTCCTCAAGAGGACCCGGGACGGCATGTCCAACCCGGTGGGAACCACCGTATCCGAAGCGCTCGAACCGGTGTTTGAAGGCATCCTTTACGGGTCAAGTTCCGCCGAGCTGGCGCCTCACCTGGACAGAATCATCCGCATTCGCGCCGTTCAGGAGTTTTCCGCCTCCGAGGCCGTGGGTTTTGTATTTCCATTAAAGCAGGTAGTAAGAGAGGAACTAAAAGCCCGGCTCGACGAACCCGGCGTAAGTGAGGGGCTGGCCGAATTCGACGCCAACGTGGATAACGCTATTCTAGCGGCCTTCGATGTTTACATGCAATGCCGGGAGAAGCTTTACGAGATACGTGCCAACGACATCAAAAACCGCACCTTCGCGGTTCTGGAAAAAAGGGGCCTGATTTCGCGGGACTTTGAAGACCGAGAGCAGGACGGGTTGATGGTTTTAAAGAAGGAAGAAGAAAGGTAGTGCAAATGAGCCTCGTCATTTCACTCGCAGCGGTGATTATACTGGCCCTGGTGGCCTGGGCCGGAGCGGCCGCGGGCCTGGGAACACTTTTCGGAGTGGTCATACCTTACCTGGCCCTGGCTGTGTTCATCCTGGGCATTATATACAGGGTATACAAGTGGGCGCGCTCGCCGGTGCCGTTCCGCATTCCCACGACCACGGGTCAGCAAAGGTCGCTTTCGTGGTTCAAGCAGAGCAAGCTGGAAAACCCCGACACCCTTACCGGCGTTATCGGCAGGATGCTGCTGGAGATACTGCTGTTCCGCTCCCTGTTCAGGAACACCCGGTCGGAAGTGAAGGACGGCAGGATTTTTTATGGAAGCTCCAAGTGGCTGTGGGTGGCGGCGATGGCTTTTCACTGGACGTTCCTGGTGATTTTTTTAAGGCATTTTCGCTTTTTCGTGGAACCGGCGCCGTTTTTCGTGCCGTGGCTCCAATACCTGGACGCCTTCTTCGAAATAGGCGTGCCCGCTCTGTTTATCACCGACGCCATAATAATACTGGCGCTGGGGTATTTGCTGGTAAGGAGGCTGTTTATTCCGCAGATGCGCTACATATCGCTCGCCTCCGATTACTTTCCCCTTTTCCTCATACTGGCCATCGCCATAACCGGCGTGCTGATGCGGCATTTCTTTAAGGTTGACCTGGTGGCGGTCAAGGAGCTGGCCACCGGGATTTTCGCTTTAAGCCCCACCGTGCCGGAAGGAATCGGGGCCATGTTCTACGTGCACCTGTTCCTGGTCAGCTCGCTGCTGATATATTTCCCCTTCAGCAAGCTGCTTCACATGCCGGGGGTTTTCCTGAGTCCCACCAGGAACCTTGCGAACACCAGCAGGGTAAAAAGGCACATCAATCCCTGGAATTATCCCGTCGAGGTGCACACCTACGAAGAGTGGGAAGACGAGTTCAGGGATTTAATGAAAGAATGCGGATTACCGCTGGAAAAGGAACAGTAAAATGTCCGAGGAAAGTTTACCGAAACCGGAACAGTTGGGAAAGATTGACCTCACTCCCCCCAAAGAGGGGTGGATGAAGACCAAGCCCAGCTTCAAAAAGGGCGCCTACAATTACCCGGCGTCCGTCAAAAGCGTGGAATACATGGGTCTTCCCAACCCCCGCAAATGGATGCCCTATGAGGAAGACTGGCAACTGCCCGAAAACTGGCGGGAAATCATACATAACGGCATAAAGGAAAGGCTCGAAAAGTACCGTTCCTTCCGACTGTTCATGGATATATGCGTCCGCTGCGGAGCTTGCGCGGACAAGTGTCACTACTTCCTCGGCTCCGGCGACCCCAAGAACATGCCCGTGCTGAGGGCGGAGCTTATCCGGTCGGTTTACCGGAAGGATTTCACTTTGAGCGGAAAGCTTTTCGGCAAGGCCGCCGGCGCCCGCAAGCTGGACGAGGATGTGCTCAAAGAATGGTTTTACTACTTCTTCCAGTGCACCGAATGCCGCCGGTGCTCAGTTTTCTGCCCATACGGCATAGACACCGCCGAGATAACCATGATGGGCCGCGAGCTGCTCGACCTGGTGGGCCTTGACATCGACTGGATTCTCACCCCGGTAGCCAACTGCCACCGCACAGGAAACCACCTGGGCATCCTGCCTCACGGGTTCAAGGACAGTGTAGACTTCGCCGCCGAGGACCTCAAAGACCTCACGGGTGTCGAGGTTGAAGTCCCCATCAACAAGAAGGGCGCCGAGATACTTTTCGTGGTGCCAAGCGCGGACTACTTCGCCGACCCGCACTACTTCGCCTTCCTGGGTTACCTGTCCCTGTTTCACGAAATAGGGCTGGATTACACCTTCAGCGCCTACGCCAGCGAAGGCGGCAACTTCGGGCTGTTCCACTCCACCGAAGTCATGAAAAAGCTGAACGCCAAGATATATAACGAGGCGAAGAGGCTGGGGGTCAAGTGGATACTGGGCGGCGAATGCGGCCACATGTGGCGGGTTATACACCAGTACATGGACACCATGAACGGCCCCGCCGATTTCCTCGAGGAGCCGGTATCGCCCATCACCGGCACCAAGTTCGACAACGCCAAATCCACCAAGATGGTACATATCGCGGAGTTTACCGCCGACCTCATCAAGCATAACAAGCTGATGCTGGACCCGAGCCGAAACGACCATTACCGCGTTACATATCACGATAGCTGCAACCCCGCGCGGGCGATGGGGCTGTTGGAAGAGCCGCGCTATATACTCAACAGCGTGTGCAACAATTTCCACGAAATGCCGGAAAATGCCATTCGCGAGCAGACCTTCTGCTGCGGAAGCGGCGCCGGACTGGGCACGGACGAAAATATCGAAATGCGCATGAGGGGAGGTTTGCCGCGGGCCAACGCCGTAAGGCACGTGCACGAAAAACACGGTGTCAACATGCTGTGCTGCATCTGCGCCATAGACAAAGCCACCCTCCCCCCGCTCATGGAGTACTGGGTGCCGGACGTACAGGTGTGCGGCCTGCATGAGCTGGTGGTCAACGCCCTGTACATGAAAGGTCAACATGAAAGGGAAAACGACCTGCGCGGCGCAAAATGCACTCCCTGCCACCCCGCCGGATTCTGGGGCGGCGAGGAAGTGTCCGTGAAAAAGGGAGAATAATCGGCGACCTGGCGGTTGAAAATAAAATAGCCTGGAAGGCGACATCCTTTACCCGGGTAGAACCGTGAAGGAGAAATTAAAAATGTACAACGGCGGAAAAGTAATCCTTGGAATAATTGTTTTTGTGCTGCTGTTTACCAGCCCCATCTGGTACAACATGGCAACGGGCCGGGCCGTAGAGCCGCCGGAGCTTACTTATCCCGAAGAAGCGGAGGAGTGCATCGAGCCCACGGAATACATGAAAGCCAATCACATGGACATGCTCAACCAGTGGCGGGACTCGGTGGTGCGCGAAAACAACCGGATTTACGTGGCTTCCGACGGCGACGAGCACCTTATGAGCCTTACCGAAACCTGCATCGATTGCCACCACAGCCGCCGGGATTTCTGCAAAAAGTGTCATGATTATGAAGCGGTAACTCCCACCTGCTGGGATTGCCATTTAGTTCCCGAGGAGCTCGAGCAATGAAGTTTAACAAGAGAGATTTCCTGAAAATTACCGGCCTTACCGTTCTGGGAATAAGCGCTCGACCCGCCCGGATTCTGGCGGGGAGTAAGAATCCGCCGCCTTCCCTGAAGGAAAAGCCGCGGGATGACGCCCTGGTGGGGAAAAGATGGGCAATGGCGATAGACATGAACAAATGCAAGGGCGAGGAGTGCTCCGATTGTCTCGATGCCTGTCATGCCTATCACAACGTTCCGAAGTTCCACAATATAAAGGACGAGATTAAGTGGATATGGAAGGAGCCCTTTGAGCATGCCTTCCCGAGCCAGCAGCACGAGTATCTTCCCCGGAACGATGCGCCGTTTATCGTGCTCTGCAATCATTGCGACAATCCGCCGTGCGTGAGGGTATGCCCCACTCAGGCCACCTGGCAGCGGGAGGACGGTATCGTAATGATGGACATGCACCGGTGCATCGGGTGCCGGTTCTGCATGGCGGGTTGCCCGTACGGTTCGCGCAGCTTCAACTGGCGGCATCCCCGACCGCACATTGACGAGCTCAATACGGACTATCCTACACGCGCCATCGGCGTTGTTGAAAAATGCACCTTCTGCGCCGAAAGGCTGGCGGTGGGAAAACGGCCCGTTTGTGTTGAAGCTTGCAAAGAAGGCGCGCTAATTTTCGGCGACCTGGACGACGAGCAATCCGAGGTAAGGAAGATAGTCGAAAGCAGGCATACCATAAGGCGCAAGCCGGAGCTGGGCACGAGGCCGCAAGTATTTTACATATTGTGAGGTAGCCATGGTTGAAAAGGCGTTAATAGGAAGCAAAAAATATTACGCGCTGTTGATATTTCTGCTGGTCATAATGGGCATCGGCGGCGGTTTTTACGCCCTCCAGTTGCAGGAAGGTCTGGGCATTACCGGAATGTCCCGGGACGTGAGCTGGGGTTTTTACATAGCCCAGTTTACCTTCCTGGTGGGGGTGGCCGCCTCCGCGGTCATGGTGGTGTTGCCATACTACCTGCATGACTTCAAGACCTTCGGCAAGGTAACCATCCTGGGCGAGTTCCTGGCGGTGTCGGCGGTGCTTATGTGCATGCTGTTCATCTTCGTGGACATGGGCCAGCCGCACCGGGTGACCAACGTAATGCTTCACCCCACGCCCAACTCCATAATGTTCTGGGATATGGTGGTTTTGACGGGTTACCTCCTTTTGAACATAGTCATCGGCTGGACAACTCTTCACCGGGAAAAGATGGGCACGCCTCCGCCGAAGTGGGTAAAACCGCTGATTTACATTTCCATACCCTGGGCGGTCAGCATCCACACGGTTACCGCATTCCTGTACGCCGGTCTTCCCGGAAGGCACCTTTGGCTAACGGCAATCATGGCGGCGCGGTTCCTGGCTTCGGCCTTCGCCGCCGGGCCTGCGTTTCTCTTGCTCATGTGCTTTATCGTGAGAAAATTTACAGAGTTCGACCCCGGCAAGCCCGCCTTCCAGGCGCTGGCCAAGATAGTGGCATATGCCATGATAACCAACCTGTTTTTCCTGGGGCTGGAGTTTTTCACGGCGTTTTACAGCGGCATCCCGGGGCACATGCACAGCCTCGAGTACCTGTTCTTCGGCCTGCACGGCCACGGGGCGCTGGTTCCCTTCATGTGGATTTCCATCATCATCGGCTTCCTGGGTTTTCTTCTCCTGCTCATACCGGCCACCCGTCGTAACGAAAGCACGCTCGTGCTCGCGGCGCTTCTGGTCTTCTTCGGCACCTGGATAGACAAGGGAGTCGGGCTGGTGGTGGGAGGTTTCATCCCCAACCCGTTCGAGTACGTGCGCGAGTATGTGCCGACTGGGCCGGAAATTGGCATAACCCTGGGTGTTTACGCCACCGGGCTGTTCGTGCTCACTGTACTTTACAAGATAGCCGTTTCCATCAAGAAGGAAGTGGCCTGAGACAGCTCTGCGAATTCAATGCACTGAGTTACAAATGATTATTCAGCCAATTCCGCTTCCCTGAGGAGGAGTCCTGCAAGGATGACGTCCCTTTCAGGGCGTCAGGCTCGAAGCGAAGTCCTGAGCTTGCCGAAGGGGGCGGAATTGGTCGTCCTTCGAGACGTTACGCCGTTGGTGTAACTCCTCAGGAAAGCGGCCAATTCCTGAGGTACCCCACAGTTAAATGCATAGAGCCATTTATGGAGGGAAAGCTACATTCCGGCCATCTTCCTGAATACTTCTTCCGCCCTCTTTTTGTTCACAATTCCGCAAACGCACGGCCTCGCCGCCTCCGCCGCCGCCTCGCGCGGCGTTATGGCCCTTCGCCGAACCATATCCTCCAGGTGCTTCACCCGGTTGGCCGATATCAGCCCGTGGCCGCACATGGTAACCAGTTCCAGGTGGCCGGGCGGCGGCAGGCGCTCGGTTTTGCCGAAAGTGCCGAGGGTGTGGAGGTAAGTGTGCTCGGTGGTTTCAGTTTTCCGGCAGCACTGATGCACGTCCCCGAACAAGCCCGAAAGAACCACGGATATCGGGTATCCTTTCCGCTCGTTACGCTGTAACCATTCCTCCTTGATGTCGTTTAAGAGTTCCATGACTTTTTCCGGCTCCGTATAAATGGCCGTGATGACACTGGACTGAGAGGCCACTTCCCTGAAAAGCAGCCGCCGGGTGGTTTCGGGTCGAATCCTGTGCATCCATCTTACCAGCGTCTGCAACGAGCCGAGCCTCTGAATATCCAGTACCGGGAAGTTGTGCGACATCCACAGGTGAGGCTCATGCTCCAGCATCTTGATAGCCAGCTCGCTCATGGCCCTTTGAACTCCCGCTTCCTCCTTGTGCCCCCGCGGAACCATCGCCAGCACGATAATCTCCTCGCCGGAATGAGCCGGCTCCAGTCCGCGCCTTTGAGATGTGTGGGTCATGAGCCGGACTCCTTGCCGCTTATCCCTTCGGCGAGTCCGAGGTTTACTTTGCCGTTGGGAAAACCTTCCACGCCGCTGCCCAAGACTTGCCCGAAAGGTGAGTCGCCGTCGGCTTCCGCTTTCAACGCCACGCTCACGCTGAAGACGGAGCTTACTTCCCCCTCCAGTTCGGCAATCATTTCTCTCAACCGCCCCGAATCGCTTCTCGGTATCAAAAACTCTATCAGCACGGATATCGCTTTTTCGCCGAGCACCCCTGATTTCAATGCGCCGGTGCTTTTATCCGCCACCAGTCCGGATACCGGATTATCAGGTACAACGGCGTATCCATACGCTGCGAATTTTTTTACCACCTTCTCCGCATCGTAAAACCTGGCCCCGAGCGCGGGTCGCCCCAGCTCCACGAACACACCCATGTGCTCGTTATCATACCGGCCGGTGAAATCGTTGGTTTTTATGCCCTCCGTCCCCCTTCCGGGCACGCCGGTGGCCTCGTGCTCGGCCAGCGGATTGCTGAAGACCTCCCTCAGGGTGCGCGGCCATTCCAGGTTGCCCGGAATTATGGCATCCGCCGGGCATACTCCCGAGCGCAAACACACGCCGCACTCGGCGCATTCATCGGGGTCAATACTCGACTTTTCATCCAGGCTGATAGCCCCCATCGGGCACAGCGGCACGCACCTGCCGCATCCTATGCAGCGGTACCGGTCAATACGCCGGTAAGGCAACCTTGCGGGTTGCCCCGAGGAAACTCTCGCGGGCAGCGCCGCAACCGCCACGCCTGCGGCGGAGCTTATTATGAAGTCCCTGCGCTTTACGCCCATTTATCCATCGTCCTCAAGGTATTACCGGTAACACTACATGAGACGGATGCTCGGAGTCATGATAGATTTTCTGATGAGCTACCACCGGCTCGCCGGATTTGCCCCCGAGGTTGGCGTTGCGGTCGTAGCGGGGGAAGTTGGAAGAGCTTACTTCCACCCGGATGCGGTGGCCTTCGAGGAAGACGTTGGAAGTGGCCCACAAACTGATTTCGTACCGATATATTTTACCCGGCTCGATGAGGCTCGGGTTATCCAGCCCGTTGCGGAACCGCGCCCTCTGGATGCCGTCGTTGATGAGCATGGCGTCCCCGTCGGGTTGAACGTCGGTAAGCTTTACAACATAGTCGGTGTCCACCGCCGAGCTGGAGGCGTATATTACCGCCTTCAGTGGGCCGGTGACCTCGGTGTCCTCCTCCAAAGGTTCCGAGGTGTACACGAGCACGTCCTCCCTTCGCTGTACTTCGTTCTGCAACATTGCGCCGGAAGGCTGCAACAGCTTGGCCCCGCCCCTGGTCGGAACCGGATAATGGGGGTCGTAATCGTACTCATCGGGCTGCTCATTCCCGGGGGCTTTCGTGGACAGGGAGCCGTCGCCTTCGAGCGAGTTCGCGTCGCCGCCGGAGTGCAGGTAGTACTTCGTCCACTCGGTTCTCCCAAGCGGCCATTCCCGCTCGTCGCGCCAGTAGTTCTTACCCATCACGTAAATGCGCAGCGGCGCCCTCTGCGGGTATCCGTTTTCGACGCCCTTGAGCCAGTAGTCCCACCAGTCGAAGTAAAACAGCGATTTGTACACTTCGAAGCTTCTCGCGGCGTTGTCCCCGTGCCGGGGCACGTCCCTGCCGCCGGGCATGACGTGGGCCCACGGGCCGACGATGAGCCTCGAGTATTTCCGGGCGTCTCCTGACGCATACTTTTTTATATTAACTAAATCCTCCATAGTTGCGGGGTTGTGCACGTCGTACCATCCGCTTACCAGGAGGGCGGGTGGTTTCATGTTTCGATGGCGTTCCAGCCTGTCGGTGTAACCCATGGTGGCTTCGGCGAAACCGGGGTTAATGAGCAGGTCGCGCATTTTCATCATCGTTTCTTCTGAATACCCCGGCCCGTTCCACCTAACGCGCTCGCCCAACCTGTCCCCCAGAAGCTCGAGCATTCCATCGAGCGATTTTCCGGCGATTTCCTTCGGCTCTACCATCCACGGCCTTTCCAGGGGCTGGTTGTAGTATCCGGTCTTCATGATTTTTTCGTCGAGTTGTTCTTTCAGCTCTTCTCGTGAGGCTTCCTGCGTTTCTCCGCCCTTATGGCCGGTGTTTGCGGCCCAGAATGTGATGGCCTCGTGCATGTACGCTCCGCCGCGATACCTGGCGGCGAAGTCGGTGGAAGTGTACTGGGGATAGATGCAGTCCATGTCCGGCGAGTCGGAAACCAGCCACTGGGTGCGCCCCAAAAAGCTTGCGCCCCATGAGCCGATTTTGCCGTTGTACCATGATTGCCGTTTAATCCAATCTATGAAGTCGTGCCCGTCGGAATGGTCGCTTACCACCGGGATGAAATTATCGCCCTCGCTTTCGCCGGTAGCCCGGACATCCTGAACGGCGAACACGTAGCCGTTGCTTGCGATGATGTATCCCACGGCGGCCATGTTTTTCTTCTCGTAGGGAAGGCGGCAGGTGATGACGGGATATTGCCCCTCGGGCATGGGCATGTAAACGTCGGTGGCCAGCTTCATGCCGTCGCGCATCGGCACCATGACGTTTTTGGTGAGCTTGACCTCGTGCTCGCCGGTTCTGAGTCCGACGACCTTCGCTATGAGTCTGCTAACCCTTTCGGCCCTTTTTCCTTTGAACTTTCCCACCAGCTCGATGGGGTCGACCTGGCCGCAGGAGACCGTTATCAAGAGCAATGCCAATCCCGCCGACAAAGCGGCGGTTTTGATTCTTTCCATCGTTTCCCTCCCCTTCAATTATCTTATATATTAGAAATTTAGCACATCCGACTCGTCGGAAAAATTATCCTCCAGCCAATTGTTTGATTGTTTCAATCTTGCGACTCTTCCCACTCGAACGCCAGCTCCAGAAACTGCTTGAGTATTCTTGCGGTGGCGCCCCAGACGGTGTGCCCACCGCACTGGAAAAAGTAAATGGCATATATATTATCGCCCATCTTCCACCTGTCCTCACGAGTGCAGTTTCCCGGGTCGGTGAGTTCTTTCAGGGACAGCTCGACGACCTCGGCGATTTCGTGGTCGCACACGTTAAACTCGTAAGGGTAAGGTATCACTCCGACGAAAGGCGCCACCCGGAAGCCGGTGATGGTGAAGATGTCATCGAGCCTGCCCAGCACCTCCACGTCATCGGGGCTGAGGCCGACTTCCTCTTCGGCTTCCCTCAAGGCCGCGTCGAGTGAATTTTCGCCGCCTTCACGGCCACCGCCCGGGAAGGACATTTCGTTTTGATGGGTGGATACTTCGCCCGTCCGGAGGGTAAACAATAGATGCCATTCGCCGTTTTTCATGAATAGCGGAACCAGCACAGCAGCCGGCTTGAGATTGTCATAGTTAATGCGAACCGGCTCCTTCGAATTAAGCCTTTCCTTTATTTCTTCTTTTGAGAGCGACAGAGCGGTCATCATTTAAACTGCTCCGGTTCAAGCAATAATAATAAAAGTCTAACTCCTATCGGAGGATTTTACATCACCCTGAGGGAACTGCGGGGCGAACGTGAAAGCTACTGCTGCATTTGGGCGAAAAAAAACAAACCCAAGCGCTTGCCTTGTCACTTGTCGCGCTTTGTTATATGCTGCATTATCAATCCTTTTTCTGTGCGGAAACCGGTTTTAAGTAAATGAAAATCGTCGTCTTTTTCGTAATAATCCTCGTCGGTCACGTAGTGGGCATCACCACCGGTTTCGGCTCCAACGTCATAGCCCTGGCGCTTGGCGCTCACCTGATTCCGGTCAACGAACTGGTGCCGGTGCTGGTGATTACCGGCTGGTGCCAGAGTATATGGCTGGTATACCAGGGCCGGGGAAACATACGGTGGGGCATTCTGCTCAAGCGAATTTTTCCGGCATGCGCTGTCGGCATTCCCGCGGGTCTGTTTCTATTTTACGGCCTCGGAGGCCGGGAGCTGAAGTTAATCCTCGGCGTTTTCATCGTCGTGGTATCCTCACTTGAACTGTGGCGCATCTACAGAAGGGGTGGATTTCCGAAGCCCATAAACGAATGGGCCGGAGCCGTGGTGCTGGTGCTGGGCGGCCTGATACACGGCATTTTCGCCTCCGGCGGGCCGCTGATAGTTTACTACGCCAGCCGCAAGATAACGGACAAATCAAACTTTCGGGCCACGCTGGGGATGATATGGTTCGCGTTGAACTCGGCTCTATTGGTGTCTCACTCGATATCCGGCGGCATAGACAAATCAACGCTGATGCTTTTCGCAGCGGTGATTCCGGCACTGGCGGGAGGAATAATCATCGGAGAGATTCTGCACCGCAAGGTCAAAGAGTTGACATTTCGTGCGGTCGTTCAGGTTGTTCTCCTCGTAAGCGGGGTTTTTATGATGTTGTAAGCCGGGCATGACGGACAAGAATGTCCGTCTTCCGGGGCACGGGGAGTCAGGTAGGTGACCTCTACCTTTTCCATGCCCACGGGGTGAGAAGTATCAATACCGAATACAGCTCCAGCCTGCCGATAAGCATCAGAAACCCCAGCACCCACTTTGCCACCGCCGGCAGGTGGGCGTAATTTTCGGTTGGCCCGACTTTCGCCAGGCCGGGGCCGATGTTTCCGATTGCCGCCGCCGAAGCGGATAAGGAGGTCACCGGGTCGTAACCGCAGGCGGCCATGGTCAATGTTCCAACCCCGAAGGCGATAAAGAACATTATTCCGAAGGTCAATATATTTGAAAAAATGGCGGGATCGAGGGTTTTATCCCCCACCCTGAGCGGGAGCACTGCCCGGGGATAAATCAACCTCTGAAGCTCTCTCGACACCGCTTTGGCGTATATAAGCCACCGGGCGACTTTCATTCCGCCACCGGTGGAGCCCATGCAACCGCCCACGAACATCAGCGCCACCAGAATAATCCGCATCAGTTGCGGCCAGGCGTCGAAGTTTGCAGTGGCGTAGCCGGTGGTGGTGCCGATACTGACAACCTGAAATGCACAGCTGCGGATATGTTCTTCCAGTCCGGTGGTCTTCGGCACCAAAAAGGCAGCCAGGATAACGCAAAAGAGTAGAATTATTGCGTAAAGCCTGAACTCGGGATTTTGCGCGTATGGTCTGAACTTGCCCCTGAACAACTGAGCGTGCAGGGAAAAGTTTATGCCCGCTACGAACATGAAAACGATAAAAATCCACTGCGTGAAGGGGCTGGTAAAATAGGCTATGGATTCACTGTGGGGAGAAAACCCGCCGGTGCTCATGGTGGTGAAAGTGTGGCAAAATGCATCGTAGACAGATACCCCCGATAATATCAATAACAGCACTTCAGCTGCGGAGATGGCCAGGTAAAGCCTCCACAGCTCCTTGGCGGTATCCTTTATCCGGGGCGTTTCCGGCTCGAAGGTCACTCCCCCGGGCGTTTCGGCCTTGACCAGCCGATATCCTCCGACGCCCAGCATCGGCAGCAGCGCCACCCCCAGCACCACGATACCCATCCCGCCCAGCCATTGGGTCATGCAGCGCCAGAATTGCAGGCCGTGCGGGATGACTTCCACCTCGGGGAATATGGTGGCCCCGGTGGTGGTGAAGCCGCTCATGGTCTCGAAGAAAGCGTCGGTGACGCTGCCGGTGACGCCGCATATCAGGAATGGGAGCATTCCCACCGCGACCGCCGTCAACCAACCGAAGGTCACGATGGCGAAACCTTCCCGACGTCCCAGCCGTTCGGTTTCGTCTACGGCGAAAAGCCGGCGTAGCAGGTAACCCACCCCGATGGCCGGAATCGATGTGGCCCCCAGGGAGATAATCTCCCGGAGCTCGTAAGGGGAGCCGGAGTCGTATATGACGGCTACCAGTAACGGAGCCAGCAGAAACAGGCCGAGAAATATGAGGAAGTATCCCAGAACAAAAAGGATAACTCTCGTATTCATGAGCTAAATCCGTCTTTTTCTGCTGAACATTTTTTCTATACGCGGGATGGAATCGGGCAGGCTGAACACCAGCACCCTGTCGCCGGGTTGTATCCGGGTATCCCCGTCGGGTATGGAAACGGCGCCGTTACGCACTATGGCCCCGACGAGCGCGTCCTCGGGAAACTTGAGCGATTTGAGCGGACTTTTGGTGGCCGGGCACCCTTCCGGGCATTCCATCTCGATAATCTCCGCCTGTCCTCGGGGCAGGCGGGTGACCGAGTGGATGTGCCCCTTGCGGACGTGCATGAGTATCTCCCCCACCATCACCAGCCTCGGGTTGATGACAATTTCGGCCCCCAGGCTTTCCATCACAGCCACAAAGTCGGGCTGATGCACCAAAACCGCCGTCTTGGCCGCGCCGTGCTTTTTGGCCAACAGGCTGGCCAGCATGTTCCTCTGGTCATCGTCCGACAAGGCGCAGAAAAGGTCGCAACGGTCTATCGAGGCTTCCTCGAGCACGTCCAGGTCGGTTTCGTCCCCTTCCAGCACTTTGGTTTTGGGTAGCTGAGAGGCCGTTTCCTCGGCAACCTCCGGGTCCGGTTCTATGAGGGTTACTCTGTCCACTTTATCCCGAATGGCCTCGGCCAACTGAATACCGGTGCGGCTGGCGCCGGTAATAATGACGTTTTTCATGGGCTTGATTTTTTTCAGAAGAATCTCCTGTAGCAGCTTTACCGTATCAGCGCTAACCAGCAGGGTGACCTTATCCCCGGACTCCAGCGTATGATTGCCTTTGGGCACCATCACCTTGTCGCCCCGGGTGATATAGAGAATGAGGAAATTGACCAGCTTGGCCAGCTCCCCCAGTTCCGCCAGGGTTACCCCGGCGGCGGGGGATTCATCCTCTATATCAAAGCCCAGCATCAACACCTGCCCGCCCGCCAGGCTGGCGACGTTGTGGGAGCCGGGTATCTCAATCATCCGGGTCATCGCCTGCACTATGGACGGGTCGGGGTTGATAATCTGTTCAATTCCAAGCTCTTTGGGCGACAAGACGCAATCCGGCTTCTGGTACTCCGGATTCCGCACCCTGGCTATACGGTGCTTCACTCCCATCCTGGCGGCCAGCATACCGACGATAATGTTGACCTCGTCGGTGTCCGTGACGGCTATGACCATTGCCGCCGAATCAATCCCCGCCCGCTTGAGTACCGACGGCGAGCCGCCGTTGCCGTTTACGGTAAGCACGTCCAGCTTTTCGCGCAGCTCACGGGCCTTGCGGCGGTCACGGTCAACCACCGAAACCCGGTGGCCTTCTTCCGAGAGCTGCTCCGCCAGGGAAACACCGACTACGCCTGCGCCTACAATCAGTATGTTCATCGATTACAGCCTATCTTTAAATTTGCCGTCTGTACGGAAAAATCCGCCTTTCGCCACCTTTCAGAAACTTAACCACTGACTTTTGATGGAGTTTAACTTAAAGAAAGAATTTTTCCACTACCTTTTAACGAAAAAGTTAAAGCATGCGGTAATATTCTACAAAGTGTTTTTCCGGAAAAATTTCCGTGCCCGGAGGAAAAACTGAATTTGATAATCAAGCGCCTCCAAAGTCACGACTCATTGCATTATCAACGAAAATAGTTAATTTTAAAGGGTAAATTAACCACAAGCCGGAAAGGGAAAAAAGGAGTAATGAGAAAATGAGCGGCAACCCCGCCCAAATCACCGCGAGTACTACTCTACTTACCGACAACGACCTGTTTCTTTTTAATGAAGGCAGTCACTATCGCCTGTTTGAGAAACTGGGCTCTCACCTGATTACTATAAACGGGGTGGAAGGCGCCTATTTTGCGGTTTGGGCTCCCAACGCGCAAGAAGTCAATGTAATCGGAGACTTCAACGACTGGGACAAGGCCGCCAATCCCCTGAAACTCAAGGGTGTATCCGGGATATGGGAAGGCTTTATACCCGGAGTCAAAAAGGGGGCGGCATACAAATACTTCATCAAATCAAAATACCACGGATACACCGCCGATAAAGCCGACCCCTTTGCGGTTTACCACCAAGTATCCCCCCAAACCGGCAGCATAGTGTGGGACCTGCAATACCAGTGGAATGACGACGAGTGGATGGAGAAACGCTCTTTGATGAACGGCCTGGAGTCACCTCTTGCCATTTACGAAGTACATCCGGGCTCATGGCAGAGAGTTCCTGAAGACGGGTACCGCTCCCTTACCTACCGGGAGCTGGCTCACAAGCTTGTCGAACACCTGAAAGATACCGGATTTACTCACGTCGAGTTTCTGCCGGTCATGGAACACCCCTTTTTCGGCTCGTGGGGATACCAGTGTACCGGGTTCTTTGCTCCCACCAGTCGTTACGGCACACCGCAGGATTTCATGTACCTGGTGGATTACCTTCACCAGCACGGCTTCGGCGTCATACTGGACTGGGTGCCTTCCCACTTCCCCACCGATGAGCACGGTCTGGGATACTTCGACGGAACTCACCTTTTCGAGCACGCGGACGCCAGGCAGGGTTTTCACCCGGACTGGTCAAGCTTCATATTTAATTACGGTCGTGAAGAAGTTCGCAGCTTCCTCATATCCAACGCAATCTACTGGCTGGAAAAATACCACGCCGACGGCCTGAGGATAGACGCGGTAGCCTCGATGCTGTACCTCGACTACTCCAGGGAAGAAGGCGAATGGATACCCAATCGCTACGGTGGCCGGGAAAACCTCGAGGCCATCGATTTCCTGCGACGCCTCAACGAACAGATATACATTCATTATCCGGACGTGGAGACAATAGCCGAGGAGTCCACTTCGTGGCCCATGGTATCGAGACCGACTTACATCGGAGGACTCGGCTTCGGCATGAAATGGGACATGGGCTGGATGCACGACACCCTGCACTATGTCTCCAGGGACCCCATATACAGGGTTTATCATCACAATGACCTCAGTTTCCGTATGCTCTATGCATTTACGGAAAATTTCGTCCTGCCCCTTTCCCACGACGAGGTGGTGCACGGGAAAGGCTCGCTTATAGGCAAAATGCCGGGAGACGAGTGGCAGAAATTCGCCAACTTGAGGTGCCTGTTCGCCTACATGTACGGCCAGCCGGGCAAAAAGCTGCTGTTCATGGGCGGAGAAATCGCTCAATGGAGCGAATGGCAGCACGACGGCGGTATCGAATGGCACTTAATGGAATACGAACGCCACCGGGGCATAAAGAAGCTGGTCGGCGACCTGAATACGCTCTATCGCAACGAACCCGCCCTCCACGAATGGGACTGCTACCACGAAGGATTCGAGTGGGTGGATGCCAATGACACCGTACAGTCGACCGTGAGTTTTCTTCGCAGAGGAAAATCCGTTTCTGATGAAATTCTGGTCGTGGTCAACTTTACGCCCGTGCCCCGTTACGGCTTCCGGCTGGGCGCGCCCTTCGGCGGCTTCTGGGAGGAAATACTAAACACCGACGCCGAGGTCTACGGCGGCAGCGGCCACGGAAACATGGGAGGGGTCCAAGCCGAAGAAATCGAAACGCACGGCAGGCCGTATTCGATAAACATGACCCTTCCGCCACTGGCGGCCGTGTTTTTAAAAGGCAGAAACGCGGAAAACCGGGAGGATGGATGAGATATGTCCCCGGGTAGCATCTTGAGCACAGGGTGGTTCGGGGTATTTGACGAAAGGTAATAACGGCTCCCGGGCGTTGGGAGGATAGCGAATCGGTTGTTTACCTCCGGGAGCGCTCAGGGCGTGAAGGGCCAGTAGTTACCTAAAATCGCCGCTAAGGAGAAAAAAATGGAGTATCGCACTGAAAAGGATTCGATGGGCGAGATAAAAGTGCCCGCCAACGCGCTTTACGGGGCTCAAACCCAACGGGCGCTGGAAAACTTCCGCGTATCCGGCCAAAGGTTGAGCCGGGAAATGATAGCCACCCTCGGATACATAAAGTACGCGGCGGCCATGGTAAACATGGAGCTGGGGAAGCTCGATAAACAGGTGGGGAACGCCATACTGCACGCGGCGCGGGAAGTGGTGGAAGGCAAGCTGGACGCTCATTTCCCGGTGGACATCTTCCAGACCGGCTCCGGCACCAGCAGCAACATGAACGCCAACGAGGTCATCGCCAACCGCGCCAACCAGCTTCTGGGCGGCCAGCCTGGGTCTAAGTCGCCGGTGCATCCGAATGACCACGTCAACATGGGGCAGTCGTCCAACGACGTTTTCCCCACCGCCATCAGGCTGTCGGCGATGATTATGATAGACAAGCGCCTGATACCGGCGTTGGAGAAGCTAAAGGCCGCTCTCGACAGCAAGGCCGACGAGTTCGACGATATAGTAAAGACGGGCCGCACTCACCTGCAGGACGCAACTCCCATACGCCTGGGCCAGGAGTTTTCCGGCTACGCCTCCCAGATCGAGCACCGCCTTATCCGCCTGAAGGAATCCCGCGAGCACCTTCAGGAGATGCCCATAGGCGGCACGGCGGTGGGCACCGGTATGAACACCCACCCCACCTTCGGCTCCCGCATGGCGGAAAAACTGGGGGAAATGACCGGCGTAAGCCTCATGGAAGCGCCGAATCACTACGAAGCGCAGGCTTCCCAGGACGCCGTGGTGCACATGAGCGGCGCCCTGAAAGCGATTGCCGTCTCGCTCATGAAAATAGCCAACGATATCCGATTCTTAGGCTCCGGTCCAAGAATGGGACTCGGCGAGTTGAAGATACCCGCAGTACAACCCGGCTCCAGCATCATGCCCGGGAAGGTGAACCCGGTTATCGCGGAATCGGTGCTGATGGTGTGCGCACAGGTGATAGGCAACGATGCGGCAATAACCATGGGAGGAGCATATGGAAACTTCGAGCTGAACACCATGATGCCGCTGATGGCCAAAAACCTGCTTGACCAGGTAACACTGCTGGCTAACGCCTCTGTCATGTTCTCGGAAAAACTGGTAGCCGGCCTGGAAGCAAACCGGGAGTATATAGAAAAAATGACCGAACGCTCGCTGGCGCTGGCCACCGCCCTTGCGCCCGAAATCGGGTACGATAAGGCCGCGGAGATAGCTAAAGAAGCCTACGAAACCGGAAAGACCATAAGGGAGGTGGCCCTGGAAAAGGGGGTGCTTCCCGAAGACCGCCTGGACGATTTGCTGGACCTGGTCAAGCAAACCGAGCCCACCGGCTGATACCGGGAAAAATAAATCAGGCGGGAGAGTTAAGGCGCTTGTACATCGCCCTGTTGTTTTTGTAGATATTCAGAAACTCGCGGAAGAGCTTATCGTAAATCTCTTTATTATCCGGATTGGGCTTATAGGTGGTTTTGTATTCCACCAGGCCGGGAATGTCTTCAAAGTCGATGTAACCCAGCGCCACCGCCGCGATGAAAGCAGCTCCCCGGGCGTTCGATTGCATGGGGTCTTTCAACTGCCTGATGTTTCTGTTCATCACGTCCGCAAAAATTTGGCACCACAGGTCGGATTTTGCGCCCCCGCCGATTATATTGATGGTCTCCATCTTTCTGCCGATGAACTTTTCCACGTAACCCAGTGCCCACCTGTTGTTGTAAGCGACACCTTCCAGAAAAGCCCTGCATACGTCGGCGGCGGTAGTGCTCATGGACATATTCAACAAACCCGCCCGCACCGTCGTGTCGTCCACCGGCGTCCTTTCGCCGTTGAGCCAGGGCGTGAAGATAAGCCCGTTGCTGCCCGGAGGCGCTTTGGAGGCCGATTCATCGAGCCTCTGATATACATCCTCGGGGGGCGCGACGGGGTTGAAGCCGTCTTTCGAGAAAATGACATTATCAACGAGAAAAGACAGGCATCCCCCCGCAATGTCCTGCTCGTTGGCGCAATAATACTTTCCCGGTATGGAAGTGGGCAGCGAGGCTATGGAATGGAGCACGTCCGTCTTTTTGAACGGCGCCACGCACTGAATCCAGCTCGAGGTGCCGATGTAGAGGTGGCCTTCGTAATCGCGCACGGCGCCGGAACCCATGCAGGCCGACTGGTGGTCGGGCGAGCCCATAACCACCTTCACCTCGCGGCTTAATCCCGTCTCGTCGGCAACTTTCGGGGAAATGTCTCCAAGAACATCTATGGAATTCATCATGGGCGGCAGCTTGTCCCGCTCGATGCCCAGTTTTTTGATGAGGCCGTCATCATAGCGGATATTGTTTATATCGCGCGTATCGCTGACCCAGAAAAGGGTCATGGAATCGTAAGACGCCGCAAACCGACCGGTCAGCTTCAGATTGAGGTAATCCTTGCTTCCGAGGAACATGTGGGTTTTTTCGTAAACTTCGGGTCTTTCGTGTTTCACGTACAACACGTGAGCGATGTCGTCCTTGCCCGATAGCTGTGGCCCCCCGCCGGTTTTCCTTATCCACCTGAGAATATTGAAAACGTTATATCCCATGACGGAGGGGAAGCCGCCTATTACCTGCTTTACGTAGGGAGCGCCGCGGGAGTCCATCCAGGTGAGGGAGTTCATCAGGTGCTCGCCGTTTTTGTCTACCGCTACGGTTGAGGAAAAGGTGCTGGAGCAGCATACCGCGACTATATCCTCGCGTGGCACGTGGCCCTTCCGGACCAGGCGTCGTGTCGTGTTGACCACGCCGTTCCACCAGTCTTGCGGGTTCTGTTCGGCTCCGCCTCCGGGCAGGAAGTATACGGGGGTCTTTTCGTACTCGAAATCTATAATTTTTCCACGAACGGACAGAAGCGCGGTTTTTACTCCCGAAGTGCCGTGGTCGACGGCCAGGATGTATTTTTCCGAACCTTCCCGATTATCGCCGGTCATGGGCCGTGGCCTTTAAATATCGACTTTCTGCTTGAGGCCGTTTTCGTCAACCATTTCCACCAGCACCTTGTCGAACGATTTGCCGCCCTCTTCCGGTTTCATGACGAGCTGCACCAGGCTCAGGAAATCGACGGGGTTTATGCAGCCTTCCGGCGGCAGCACGCCCTTTTCGGTGATTTTGCCCTGTGTCATCAACACCACTCCCATGGCCGCCGGCATGCCGGTGCCTTCCCCGAGAGCCTGGCTTTCGGAGGCTATCTGGAAAATGTACCGGCGCCACTTCCCGTCCTTTTCGCCTGTAACCACAACTTTGACGCACCCGCGCTGGTCGCCGAATTTTGTTTCCTTCAGGATTCGTTCCCTTTCTTTCAAGAGAAAAGCGATGGCGAAATCGTAAGGCGCCACTTCCTGCTCTCCCACTTGTAATGGCTCCGTGTCGGTCAAACCCAGCCTGAAGAGCTCTTTGGTGAGGTTATAATATTCCTCCGGGAGCACGGCGCCCTTGTTGGTGACTCGATTCAGCTTTATAAACTTCGGTATGGTCACCTGCTCAGGATGGGGGTAGGGGTAAACCCTGATGTTTTCCCCCAGCCGGTAGAATTCCACCTCCTCCTGCAGAGCAATTCCGTCCTCCTCGAAAAATCTGACGGTTTCCATCTTGCCGTTCAGGAACATGGGAATGTCCATGCCCATGCAATGAAACCTGTGCCCGATAACCCCCGCCCCTTCCGTCGGCTCGCCGCCGTGAGCGTGATAAATGTCCACCGCCTCCACCTCGTCCAGCAACCGGTCGGCGGCGAACTTCGCCATCAAATTGGTAACTCCCGGCGAGCTGCCCATGCCGATAACAGCCGTGATGTCGGCCTTTCTGGCTTTCTTGTCCATCTTGAGGATGTCTTCGGTCACGTCCACGTCGTCGCAAACGTCCACGTAGTTTATACCGGCTTCGATAACCGTTTCCAGCACTTTGTACACGAACTTGTAAAAAGGCCCGGTGCAATTGAGGACAACGTCGCTTCCCTTTATGGCCTTCTTAATGCTTTTCGGGTCAGTGGCGTTCACCTTGATGGCGAAGACATTCTCCTTGCCCAAATCCGACGCTACTTCCTTCGCCTTCTCCTCGTCTATATCGGCGACTATAACTTCGTAGCCCATGTCGAGTTCAACCAGGGTTTTAGCGGCCACCCTACCCACGGTGCCGCAACCGCCAAGTACTGTTATTTTCATTTCCGGTTCCTCTTTCTCCTTTTCGTGTTGATATGAAAAAGTGATACAGGGGGGATGGAATGTCAAGACGCTGTCGGGTTACGTGTAATGAGGTACTTCACCTTAACTCAAACCCGGGGGTTATTTAAAATGGCGGTCTTGTCGAATATAATCCTTATAATTACGGAGTAAGGAGCAATCATGAAATACATGAGCGCGAGAAAATCGTTATTGTCGCTCGTGGCGACGGCCCTCTTACTTTGCCTTACCGCAGGCAGCGCCATGAGCGGTTCCATGCCGGAAACGCTGGAATTAAACGGCATTGAACCCGAAGTGGCCGAAAGCATAGTGGATTACTGCAAGCGGGAGATGGTCGAGCGTCATGCGCCCGGCCTTGCAGTCGGCATAGTAAAAGGAAAGAAGCTCATATTCGAAGCCTACCTGGGCCGGGCGGACATCGACAAAAGAAAACCGGTTGACGAAGGCACCATTTTCCGCATCGGGTCAATCTCCAAAACCATGACCAGTGTCGGTCTGATGCAGCAATACGAGCGGGGAAAGTTCAAGCTCGATGACAACATAAACGATTACCTTCCCGAAAAATACGTTTATCCCCCGCACCCGGAAGAAAAACCGGTTACATTTATTCACCTTTTTACGCATACTTCCGGTATCGGCGAGTTTCTGAGCTATCGGCAGGTTTTTCTGAAAAACCTCGGGCTCCAGGTGGAAGGCGATAATTACATGCCGATACGGCATTACCTCAGGTGGAAAGCTCATCCCGAGTTTGACCCCGGGAAAAAATGGGCCTACAGCAATTACGGCTACACAATGCTAGGCCTGGCGCTTCAAACAATTGCGGGTGAGCCGTTTCACATCCACATGGAAAAAAGCGTCTTCGAGCCGCTGGGTATGCACACTACCACTTACCAACACGACGATGAAATCCTGGAGAGGCTGGCCACCGGTTACAAGTACGAGGACGGCGGGTACGTGATTGACCCTCACAAGGCCTTCGGCATCACCCCCTCCGGAAACGTTTACACCACCGTAGGCGAGATGGCGCTTTACGTGCAAGCCCTGCTCAACGGAGGAAAGAACGAAAACGGCAGGGTGCTGGAGCCGGAAACGGTAAAGTTGATAATGAAAACCCACTACACCCTCGACCCCCGCCAGCAGGGGAGAGGGCTGGGCTTTCTGATTTACGGGAATGACATGTGGGGGCATCGGATACTCGGCCACGGCGGGCACGTGCCGTGGGGTTTCAGCGCTCAACTGCTGCTGGCGCCGGAGGAAAACCTCGGGGTCTTCCTCTTCTCCAACTCGGGTGAAAGAATGCCCTACGAGACGGCGTGGGGAGTGCTTAAAAAAATGCTGGGCGTCGAAGATAAACCGCTGCCCGAAGTCGAGCCGGACAGGGAAGTGTGGCCCGAACTCACCGGTTTCTACGGCCCGGAGTACCGGCAACTGAAGACGAACGTCAGGTTGTACTTTTTCGGCGTCGGAGCCTACCGGGTCAGGGAAATCGACGGAGAGTTGATGCTCGTTCACACCTGGAAAGGCGAAGACCGCGCGCTGCGCCTTTTGCAGGTTCAACCGGATGACCCATACTTCTACCGCCTGGAAACGCCCGACAGCGAATATCCACACTATGTTTCATTCAAAAGAGGCGAAAGCGGAAGGATGTACATAATACCGGAAGGCCAGACCAGGTATATCAAGCTCGGGTTCATACGCAGGTTCAAAGCGCGCCTGCTCGCCGTTCCCGGAAGGTTGTTTACCTCGGAGTAAAAGTATCCGGTTATCGTTGCAGGAAGGCCTGATACTCGGCCATCGCGGCCATCGCCCGGCAGCCGGAATCTATGTTCGGATAGATGCTCATTCGTTTTTCCCCCAGTAGTCCGCTTATATCAAGCTCGCCCGTCTGAAATACGTTGGAAACTATAAACACCGGTATGCCGTGTTTGTGCATCAGGTCGTAGGACTCGAAGGCAAGGTCGGTCTGCCGCTTTTCAAGCCCTTCCCATATCTTTTTCATATCCACGGTTTTATTGTTCTGTTTCGGTGGAGACTGAATTCTGTTTGACGGAGGCCCCATCCTCAGCAGCATGATGGAATCCACTTCGCCGCTTTCCATAAGTATTTCCATTATGGGCCCGCGCGTGCCGAACCTCAACCCGGCCACCATGTCCACAGGGTTACCCGGCGCCCACCAGGAGGGCATGTATTCCCCAATTTTTTTCAGCGTCGTTTCGGAAAGTTTTGCCACGTCCAACCCGCGAGATGTGCACCCGTCCGCGGCGATAACTCCAAGTCCCCCGCCGCCGGTAATAATGGCGACCCTGTTGCCGCGAGGCAGGGGGCGGTTGAGAAAGGAAGCTGCAACCGGTCCTGCCTCTTCCAGCCTGTCCACCCTGACTATACCCGCCTGGCGGCAGGCGGAATTGAAAAGCCGGTCGTCAATCGCCATGGCGCCGGTGTGCGAGCGTGCGGCGTTTACCCCCGAGTCTGTGCTTCCACCTTTATATACTATTACGGGCTTTTTCCTGGACGCATCGCGGGCCACTTTTACAAAACGCCGGCCTTTCGCGAGACCCTCTATATAGGCGAGTATAACCCTGGTTTCGGGGTCGTTGGCCAGGTATTCGATGTAGTCGCGGGTGGTCAGGTCGGCCTCGTTGCCGCCGGATACCGACTTGGAGATTCCGAAGCCGGAATTGACCACGTCGCCAACCATTAAGGTTTGCACGTTGCCGCTCTGCGACACCACGCCCACTTCCCCGGGAGGCGGATAAAAATTTATCGGTATCCACGCGTAAAGCTTGGAGCCGGGGCAGCAAACTCCCTGCCCGTTCGGCCCGGCAAGCACCATGCCGCCCTCACGGGCTTTTTCGGCCATCCGTTTTTCGAGGTCTGCGTATTCGCCCCCCAACTCTTTGAAGCCGGCGGTGATAACAACCCCCGCTTTCACGCCCTTGCTTACGCTGTCCTCTATGGCCTCGAGCATACCTTCGGCGGGAATGGTGTAGACCGCGAGGTCGACTTCGCCGGGGATGTCGCTTACCGAGGAATAAGCCTTGAGGCCGAGGACGCTCTCCCGACCCGGATTCACGGGATATATATCCCCCTCGAAACCGCCGGATACGAGGTTGTTGTAGATAATGAACCCCCACTTACCCAGGTTTTCGGTCGCCCCTACAAAAGCGACCGAACGGGGGTTGAACAAGTAATCCATTTTTGAGAATTTATCGGTCAATGTTTCCGCTTGTCGTTTCAATGAAAAAATTTTTTATTTATTTGAGCATATCCCTGCCGAATCCGAGTATGTTTCTTGCTATGATGAGCATCTGTATCTGGCCGGTGCCTTCATATATGTCGTTGATTTTGCAGTCCCGCATCCATTTTTCCACCAGCCATTCACATGAATATCCCTTCGGGCCCAGCAATTCGACACACTTCTGAGTAACCAGGGTGGCGGCCCTTCCCGCTTTTGCCTTGGCCATGGACGCTTCCAGGCTGTTGCGCTCGCCGGTGTCGAGCATATTGGCGGCCCGCCAGGTAAGCAACCTCGCCGCTTCCAGGTTGGCTTCCATGTCCAGTACATCCCTCTGCACGGCGCTGAGCCGGAGCCTGCTGCAATCGTAAGGGAAGGTGTAACCTTCACCCTCCAACGTCTCCTTGGTGAACTCGAGCGCCGCCCGGGCGACGCCGATGGCCATCGCCGCAACGCTGGGTCGGGTGGCGTCGAAGGTTTTCATGACTCCCTTGAAGCCGCCCCTCTCCTTTATCTCCGGGGAGCCGAGAATGTTGTCGTACGGGATACGGCAATCCTCTAGCACTATGGAAGCGGTGTCGGAGCCTCTTATTCCCAGTTTTTCTTCCAGCTTGCTTACGCTTACGCCGAATCTGTCCTTTTCCACCACAAAGCTCTTGATTGCGGGCCGCCCCTTGCTTCTGTCCAGCGACGCCCACACCACCACCGCTTCGCAGAACTGCCCCGCCGTGACAAAAATCTTTTCGCCGTTAAGCACCCATTCGTTGGTCTTCTCATCGAGTACCGCGGTAGCGCGGATGGCCGAGGTATCGGAACCGCAGCAAGGCTCGGTGATGGCCATAGCGGCGTACAAGTGCCCGAACCTTTCCTTTTGCTCGGGAGTGGCCACCGCTTCGATGGCCGCGTTACCCAATCCGCGCCCGGGTATCGCCAGCATGAGGCCGGCGTCGCCCCACGCCATTTCTTCGGCGCCCACCACCATTGTCAAAGCCCGGTGGCCCGGCTTTTTGGGCTCCTCGTCGCTTTTTTTCTTATCCTTGTCCCCGGAGGAACTCATCCTGTCCCGGAGACCCCTCATTTTGACGAGCTCTTCGACCTGCTTGTGCTCGTTTTCATATTCGTCGTATTTCCGGGCAATGGGTCGAAAACTCGAAACGCTCAAGCCGTGGGCCATCTTTTTGGCTATTTTTGCGGATTCCGGAAGCTCAAAGTCTATCATTTTACCCTTCCTTTCCGAATTTGAAAGAGTTTCAAGTCTCAGGCTATCGCCAGGCCTTCCAGGCTGGAAAAGGCGCGGCCGTTCCTGAACCACATCTCCACCGGGTGCTCGCGGATGTATCCGTGTCCCCCGAGTACCTGGATTCCGTAGTCCACTATTTTCATGGTCTGGTCGGCGCAGTAACCCATTGCGAGCGTTGCGTCGCGGGTGGCGTTTTCGTTTCTGTCCAGTCTCCAGCCGGAGCGCCATGTCAGAAGCCTCATCCCATCGATTTCCATCGCCGCTTCGGCCAACATGAAGGCGATGGACTGCCTGCTGCCGATGGGATCCCCGAAGGCCTCCCGTTCCCTGGCATAATCAAGAGCGTACTCGTAGGAAGACCGCGCCACCCCGACGGCCATGCCGCAAAGGGTGGTTCGGGACAGGTTCAACAGACGCATGTAGTTGATACCGTTTTGCAACCCCACCCGCCTGTCGGCGAGAACTTCGCAGTCGTTGAAAGTCACGTTGTATAAAGGAAGCGGCCTCAGCCCCATGTTCTTCTCCCGCTCTCCTATTTCCATGCCGGGGGTGTCCTTGTCCACGATAATCGCTTCTACCGAGGCCGGCCCCGCTCCCTTTGCCGTGGTGGCGTAAACAAGTATGTGCTCCGCCTCCTTCGCAAGCGGCGCCATGCATTTGACGCCGTTTATGATGAGTTTGTTATCGCTTGTCTCCACGGTTGTATGCAGGTCGGTGGGGTCGAAAGTTATCCTCGGTTCCATGAGCGCAGCGGTGGCGGGGAAAAACTCGTCACCGCAGAACGACGGCAGCCAGCTTTGCTTCTGACTCTCCGTTCCATACTCCAGCACGGGAACCATCATCAGTAGAGGCGAAAGGGCGCCGATTGCAAGACTTACGTCACCATAGGCCAGTTCCTCGGCGATTATGGCCCCGGTGACGGCCGACCGGCCCAGCTCGTATCCGCCGTAAGATTCGGGGATGGCGTTGAGGCAAACCCCAAGCTCCCAGACCTTGTTCAGTCCGTCTCGGGGTAACTCGCCCTTTTCATCACACTCCCGCGCAATTTTTCTGAACTCCTCCTTCGCGAACTTGCGCATCATGTCCCGGATTTGTTGCTGGTCCTCGTCGGGACGGAAATCAACCATTTACATTTCCTCCTTGTTTTAAAGAACGCCGGTTCCCGGTGAAAACATGTCGATGCGGTAGGCGCGGTTACTTTTCTTTCAACTCTCCTCTAAGGTCCCTTTTCAATATTTTTCCCTGGGGACTTCTCGGAATCTCGTCCCTGTAAACGATAATCTCCGGCGCCTTGCAATATGAAAGCCTCTCGCTGCAATAATTCCTTATCGATTCCTCGTCGATTTGGGCGCCCTTTTCGGGAACGACAAAAGCCGCCACAAGCTCCCCCAATGCGCATCGGGCTTTCCGATGACCGCAACGTCCCGAACGCCCTCCATGCCGTGTATGACATCCTCTATCTCGGCGGGGTATATGTTCACCCCTCCCCTTATAATCATGTCCTTTTTACGGTCTACTATGTAATAATAACCCTGGTCGCCGCGTATGGCCACATCGCCCACCGTCATGTATTTTCCCCGGCAACATTCCCGGGTTGCCTTTTCGTTTTTATAGTAACCCTCCATCAGGAAGGGATTGTAAATGTACAACTCGCCTCTTTCCCCGTCCGGAACCTTATCGCCCTTCTCGTCAAGTATAACCAGCTCGTCATGAAGAAAGGCACGTCCCGCGCCGGGTTAGTGGAGAAGGTTCGGTCATCGAGTCCTCCTATGAGTACAAAAAAGATTTCCCTTCTCAATCACGATACGATACCTGTATAACTTTATCTTATATTAAATGAAAAAAACGATGCGCAAAGATAAAAACAAAAATGAAAATTTTTCAATCCCGAGATTTCCGGATAAGGAGGCAAACCTAGTTCACACCTTGACCGCTCCCGGTGGTTCCACGAAAATATGCTCGTCAACGGAAAGGTGATAATCAGTTTCACGTTTTTTTTTACCCGCCATAAGCCACCCTGCGGTCAAGGTGTGATACCCTTAAGAGGGAATGCCGGTTTTCAATCCGGGCTTGGATTTATCACATTTTTTAATTAATATAGAATCCTGAAGGGAACGGGGTTTCTCCATTATTTAAATATCTTTCGGTTCAAAGAATAGGGGAGTGTTTTACGCTCACCCTCGGAGAGGAAGCTCAACCATGGAAGCGGTAGTCACACCTAAAGGCAGACCGAAAATACCCGGGTGGATCAAAAAAGCGGTACCGGTTATCGTAAGCGCCCTTATTCTTTATTACTACTTCCGAGACATGAATTGGGTGGAATTTCTGGAAGCCTGCTACCGGGCGGACATGGCCCTGGCGATAGCCGCGGTGGTTATACCGCAGGTGGTATTCTGGTTTTTCACCACGCTGGTGGTAGAAAGGACCATGACGTGGTTTCACGACGATTTCCCCTTCTGGGAGTATTTCTGGATCAGGGGGTCGATTTACATATTGATGTTCGTAAATACCGCTGTGGGCGGAGGCGGTTTGCTGTTGTATCAGAAGCGAAGGGGTCGCATATCCTGGCGGAAGCTCATGGGAATATTCCTGTTCAGGGCCGGGGTGGGAATAGGATGGGGCATGATGTTCGTCATGATACCGATAACCCTTGCAATGCATTATTACGGTTTCGCCGGGAAGATACAGATTAACATGTATGTATGGTGGGGCATATTAATATTCCCCAAGATTCCCGCTTAACGAATTGGCAATGCTTTTTAGGGAAGATTTTTGGTTGA
>CAYWKU010000043.1:0-28821 GCA_964459325.1 uncultured bacterium
CAGGGACTTAACCCGTCCAAAATGGCTATTTTCGGGTTATTTTGGACAGTAATGACCTTCGGTAAACAAACGGATTTTTCCGATGACGGAGATTGTGCCCCTTAGCCGGAAACCGGTCTTGTGGGAGAGACCTGTGGTCTCGATTTGTTCCGGCTTCGGTACATAAAATCGCGACCGGGAGGTCGCTCCCACTTCAAGAGGGACGACGAGCCTGCCTGACGGCCCTTATCAGGAACGGTACCGCCTTGAAGCCGGCCCTTATCCGCTTCCAGGGGCCTTTGGAGTAAACCATTCTCAAGGTGTCCGCCAGAGCGGGTTGCACCCCCGCCGTCATGGGATAATGGAAGAATTCTTTCTTCCACGCCCCGGGGAACTCGGTAATCGACTTTATTTCGCAAAAGGCGCGGATGCCCACATCGCCGTGATACCTGCCCACGCCCGATTCCCTGGCGCCGCCGAAGGGCAGGGAGGGTATGGCGAACGTCACCAGGGCGTCGTTTATGTTGATGCTGCCCGCCTTTATTCGCCCTGCGATGTATCGGGCTTCTTCCATGTCTTTGGTGAAAACCGCTCCCGACAGTCCGTACGCGGTGCTGTTGGCCAGGCGGATGGCTTCGTCTATGTCCTCGTAGGGCACTATGGGCAACAGCGGCCCGAATGTTTCTTCGGTCATTACCTTCATCTGACGGCTCACGTCGGTCAGAATGGTCGGGGGAAAGTACATGCCCGGGGCGTCGGGGTCGAGTTTTCCGCCGGTAAGTATCTTTGCGCCCCCGGCTTCGGCTTCGGCCACCTGCTCCTGTACAATTTGCAACTGTGCCCGGGTGGTCATGGAGCCGACTTCGCCTTCTGCCCGACCCGATTTCATATTCCTCGTTACCCTGAGAGCCTTTTCCAGGAACTCGTCGTACACAGAGGAGTGTACCAGGCAAATTTCGATGCCTATGCAGGTCTGGCCGCAGTTTGTAAAGGCGCCCCAAACCACGTTATAGACCGCCCGGTCAAGGTCGGCCTTCGCGGTGACCACCGCCACGTCCTTGCCGCCCAGCTCCATTATGGCGGGTATCAGCCTTCTGGCCGCCCGGATGTTGACTTCCCTGCCCACTTTTGTGGAGCCGGTGAAGAAAAGCATGTCGAGCCGGGGATTTTCCATTAGTGCCTGGCCCGTCCGGGAGCCGTTTCCCGTGACCACTTGCAGCACATCTGAGGGCAATCCCGCCTTTTCGAGTATTTCCTTCAGTATAAGCCCGCTGGCGGTAGTCTGAGAGGAAGGTTTCAGCACTACGGTGTTTCCGGAGGCAATGGCGGTTATTGTGGGGCCGGCGCTGAGGGTGAAGGGGTAGTTCCACGGGGAAATTACCCCCACCACTCCGCGAGGCTCGAAGATGTAGTAGGTCTTCCTGCCGGGAAGGAGCTCGCTGCCTTTGGTCTTGACCGGCTTTAAAAATTCCTCGGCGTTTTTTGCATAATAGCGAAGCACGTCGCAAACGGTGGACACATCGGCAATAAGCGCATCCATCACCGTTTTGCCGGTTTCGTTCGCCACCACGCCCGCGTAATGCTCGGCGTTGTCGGCCAGAATTCCCGCCGCGTTTTCGAGAATTTTTCTGCGTTTTTCAAACGAGGATTCGGCCCATCGGAGCTGAGCTTCTTTCGCTTTCGTCACGGCCTCGTCGACTTCTTTTTCGTCCATCAACGGGTAACTGCCGACTTTTTCTCCTGTCGCAGGGTCGGTTACGGCAAAAGTCTGCTCACTCATTTAAAAATACACCTCCGCGATTTATGATGTCAGTTTTTTTGTAATTTCGGCCACGTGTTTTCCCTGGAATTTTGCTATTGCAAGCTCACTCTCGGACGGCCACCTGCTGCCGTCAGGGGCGGCTATGGTGGAAGCGCCGTAGGGGGTGCCCCCCGACATTTCGTCCACTTTCATGAGCTCCGGGGCGGAATACGGAACCCCTACTATCACCATGCCCAGATGAAGCAGTGTCAGGTGAAAGGAGACGAGGGTGGTTTCCTGGCCGCCGTGCTGGGTGCCGGTGGAGGTGAACACGCTGCCCACTTTCCCGATGAATGCCCCCTTTTGCCACAATCCCCCCGTGGTGTCCAGGAACTGGCGCATCTGGGCGCTCATGTTGCCGAACCGGGTGGGGGCGCCGAATATCAGCGCGTCCGCTTCGGGAAGGTCATCCAGCGTAACTTCAGGCACATGAGAGAATTGTTTTTTTGCTTCGGCGGCTCCGGAGCTTTCCAGCACGCTCTGAGGCGCGGTTTCAGGCGCCTGATAAATTTTTACGTCGGCGCCTTTCACTTCGCTTGCGCCTTTGGCCACCGCTTCGGCCATTTTGTAAACGTGCCCGTAAAAGCTGTGGAAAATTATGCGGATTTTCATTTGGAACCCCCTTCTTCTTGAATGTTGGCTTTGATAAGCCCGCTATTGGCCCCTGTCGGTGTAGTTCTGACCTATAGGAACCCCGTTATCCCTCCGCGTACCGGGGCTGACTATAAGGTCCTTGGCCATGAGGTATAAAATAGGCACTCGATAGCGGATTTAAAGAGGCCGTTGCAAAACAGGCTTCAGAGGGGAGAAATGGCCTTTTTCCTGTAGCTCCCCGAGAATGTCTTTTCCAGACAAGGGGTTTTAACCCCTTGAAATTCAAGGGGCTGAAGCCCCTTGTCCATTCGGGGTTCTTTTTCGGCGCAATAAGGGGGATTACAAAGGGAGCCTTTACCGGTCGCCCTCACATGCACAATTTACAGGGTCGATTATTCCGTAGCGCCTTTTGCCGATTTTTTCTCGAACGCTCCGGTAAGCTCGGATATTTTCTTGCTTGCCAGGTAATCCCTGGCCTGTGAATCAACGGAAGCCAGTAACCCGCCGAGTATGCAGTGTTTCCGGTCACAGACGGGCTCTCCCAGGAGGCAATCGGTGGCCACCAGTTTTCCCTCGATGGCCTCGTATACCTCCAGTAGGGTGATATTCTGCGCCGAGCGTTTGAGCAGGTAACCTCCCTTCGGCCCTCTGATGGAGCGTACCAGGCCGGCCCGGGTCAATCGCTGAAGCACCTTGGAGAGGTGATTTTCGGAGACCTTGAGGGTTTCGGCCATTTCGCCGGTGGAGATTAGCCTGTCTTCGTTCGCGGCAAGGTATACCACGGCGTGAAAGGCCAGACTTGCGGCATCGGATATTTTCAGAATGGAAGCCATTTCCTCTCCTTATAAGATATTTGGTACTATTATACCAAAAAGTTTAAAATTTTCAATGTGCCCGCACCGACGTGACGTTAATGAGGGTTAATCGATTTCAATTCCGCACTCTTGAGGGGAATTGTGCTACAAAAACGGAAGGTTACAGAATACCGTCGTATTCGGATTTTACCACTTTAACCCTGTTATACTATGTGCTATAATTATCAAAATATTGTTATTGTCGCGTTAAATTTACGTTAAATTTGTTTTCGGCCCGTTCGGCTGATTGTGAACTTCACTTACAGGAGGAAAAAATGAAAAAAATAACTGAATTGATGGCGATAACCCTGGTGGTCGCGGTGGGGATTGGTTTTTTCGCCGGCTGCGCCGACACCGACGACGAAATAATACAGGTGCCCACCCAGGTCGACCTGAAAGCCCCTCCCGAAGGAATGCCTCATAACCTGACGATACTCCACACCAACGACCTGCACGGAAACGCCGAGACTTTCGGAAGGCTCGACATGGGCGGCCAGGCCAGGCACGCGTGGCTGATACGGAAAATACGCAAGATAAACCAGTCGAAGGAAGCGGCCACGCTTGTCGTCGACGCCGGCGACACCCGGGAAGGCACGGTGTTCAGTGACGCCACCCGCACTTCCGGCATGTGGCACATAATGAACATGATTGGTTACGATGCCACGGTCATGGGCAATCATGACCACCTGTTCGGAATAGAGGCGATGTACGATGAACTTACCGCAGCTTTCGCGGACGACATCACCACCGACGGCTCCGGTAATCCCGTTTACGGACAAAAAACCAAGGTGCTGTGGGGCAACGTCAACCCCACCCGTATAAACAGGTGCACCCAGGCTCAAGGCGGTAAATTCGTCGAGCTCCCGTCGGTGGTTAAGGATTCACTGGAGAACGCTTTTGCCGCACCCGACCCGGCCGCCGCCAACTCATGCGACCGTAACATTTACCCGGCCACCATTAATCCCAATTCGATGACCGCGGTAGATGACGATACATCGAAGCTTTTCAACCAGACCCTGTTTTATGACTATGACATGGATGATGACGGAAACCGTGACATCCGGGTGGGGCTGTTCGGAGTGACCACCGACGAGGTGATTTACACCTTTATTCCCGCTGAGCCGACCGAGCTGAGCGGATACAGTCTGCCCGCCGGGATTACGGGCGAAGGCGCTATTTTTTACAGCGCCGACCCCCGTGAAAAAGATTATGTGAACCAGATAATAGATTACCTCGACGACCCGGACGGAAATCCCGCTACCGACGACGGGGCGGATGTAATCATATGCCTCTCCCATATCGGCGCCGGCGGGGAAATGAATATCGCCAAAAACGCACTAGGCCCTGAATCAGGACGATACATCGATGTGCTGGTGGGAGGACATTCTCATACCCAGCTTAACAAGGCCGTTGAAATCGAACACGAGGGCGGAACGAAAAAAACTTACGTTGTTCAGGCCGATTGGGGCGGACTTTTCCTGGGCAGAGCCGACCTGCTTGTACAAAACGGATGGGCCCAAGTGGTAAACTCCGCGCTTATAGAAGTCGATTCAAACGTTCCAAAGGCAAAGGATGTAAAAAACTATATCAACGAAACCTATAACAAGACAGGGGGTATAATAGATTGGTTCTACAATATAACCGGCCTCGAACCGCGCGATAAAGTGGGCAACCTCGAAGTTAACCTGGACCACAACAAGTTCTCGGGCGAAAACCCGTTATGTAACCTCGTTACAAAAGCTCTCTACTGGCAGGGACACGATAACAGCATCTTCACCATTCCCGACAATGGAAACCCCAATCACGGCAGTCTGGGTAGAACGGATTTCGCGGTGATGGTGCCCTTCGTGTTGCATACGGGTAAAGACCTGCTTACCAAGGGTGACCTTCCCGCAGGTCGCATGCTGGACGTGCTGCACATTCACGACTTAAAACGAGACCGCGAACATGGAAATACCATGCATATACTCGAGCTCGCTCCACTGCCCCCGGGAGGAGTCGATTTGCCGGATATCATTGTGCCGGGCGGAGTTCACTTCGACTCGCAAATAGAACTGACCCTCGAGATGGTCTACGGAATAGAAGATCTGCTGAAGTCATTCGGCGCCGAGGAATATGTCCCCATGGTCAAAAGTTACATAGGCGACCTGCAATGGAGGGGGATAAATTTCGAGGTGGACTTCCAGAAAGATCCTTTTAAACGGATTGACATCTCCAGCATTAAAATAAATGACCGCGCCCCGGAAGATGATAGGTACTACTATATGAGTATAAACAGCACCATCGCCCGCTTCATCGGAGTGCTCGGAGCCATTCTGAAGGACGACGCGGGGTTGGATTTCCTGAGATGGGACCCCGCCTGGAGCGATACGGGTGTCACCGAATGGGAGGCGTTGCTCAACTACGTCCGGAACGAAGTCCCCGGCGGAGCAATTACATCCGAACTGGTGGAACTCACCGGCAACGGGGTCCGCTCGGTTCAACCCGACCTGGCCTTGCAGCGGTGGGATATTACTTTCGACCCGCCCAATCCCTCCCCCGGGGATGTTGTCGAAGTGCGCTCCTGGATACTCAACTTGGGCATGACCTCTGTAAGTGAAGCCAAAGTTATATACACCTACGACCCCACACCGCAGAAACTTGACGATAACCCCGACGGGTATACCGACCATAAAACTGGCTTTTACACCAGGTACATTGGAACCGACCGCGTGCGGGATGTGCCGAGATTCTCCAACTATCCCGGTGTGAAGGCAACGGACGGCGTACAATGGAAAATCCCCGCCGACCTGTCACGGGGAAAATACCGGATATGCGCCGAAATCCGGAATGTTGTCAGCTCCCGGCCTGAAATATTAACGGGAAATAACAGCGGAAAAGGATTGTGCAGGGAAGTGACCATACGGTAGCTTACGAAACGGCCCTTTGGCCAATATTTTAAATACAAACATCAGGCGCAGGGGGGACTGCCCGGACCGGGTTTACCTCCCTGCGCTTTTTTGTGAAAAAGTAAAGCGTCAGCCGAATGTAGGCTTCATCTCCCGCAACCTCTTTACCCGCTCCTCGGTGGGAGGGTGGGTGCTGAAAAGCCTGAGTATGGCCGAGCCTCTTTTGCGGGACTTGAGCGGGTTGACCACAAACATGTGCGCCGTGGCCTCGCTGGCCCCCTTCATGGGAGCCTTCTTCACCCCCGCCTCCAGCTTCTCCAGCGCGCTCGCCAGGTAACCCGGGTTGCCGCAGAGCTTGCCGCCCTCGGCGTCGGCCAGAAACTCCCTCGACCGGGAGACCGCCGCACGAATTATCAGAGCGGCTATCGGCGCCAGTATGGCAAGGGCCAGCAGGCCGAGTATGCCGCCGCCGTCGTCATCGTCGCCCCCTATGCCGCCGAATATGGCCGCAAACTGGGCGAACCGGGCCAGCATGAAAATCACTCCCGCCAGGGTGGCGGCTATCGAGGAGATAAGGATGTCCCGGTCCTTGATGTGGCTCATTTCGTGGGCCAGAACCCCGGTAAGCTCCTGCTCGTTAAGCAAACCCAGTATTCCCTGGGTGACGGCCACCACCGCGTGCTTCGGGTTGCGACCGGTGGCGAAGGCGTTGGGGGTGTCGGAGGGCACTATGTACACCTTCGGCATGGGAAGACTCGCGCTGTGAGCCAGTTGCTGAACTATCCCGTGAAGCCGGGGCGCCCGGTCGGCGTCTACCTCCTGTGCCTTGTAAATCTTAAGTACTATCTTGTCGCTGAACCAGTAGGAGAAAAAGTTTATACCGGCGGCGATAATGAAAGCGATTACTATACCCGTCTGCCCCGCGAATACTTCTCCTATAATCAGGATAAGCACGGTCAGCGAGGCCAGCAGCAGTACAGTTTTGGCTCTGTTCATCATTTTTTTATGCTCCCTTTTGCAAATTATGTTTTCTTAATAAGGATATGTCCGTCTTGCCGGACAGTCAAACCCGGTATTTTAGATGTAACCCGGCGAAATTGGTTCCTTGTGCTTTGCAAAACCCCGACCAGGGGTTATCATGCCCGGTATGTGGCACATTGACCGCACAATAAAGGCGGCCCTCGGCGAGGACATCGGGGCGGGCGACGTAACCACCCGGCTGATGGTGAGTTCCGACCGCCGGGGCAGGGCGACCATTACCGCAAAGTCCGACCTGGTAGTCGCGGGCATCGAGTGGGCACGCAGAACCTTCGAGCTTGTTGACCGGTCGGTCGAGTTTCTGGAGGAGGCCGGAGACGGCGAAAGGCTTGCCGCCGGAGACGTTATAGCTCGATTAAACGGCCCCTACCGGAGCCTTTTGGCGGGGGAGCGGACGGCGCTGAATTTCCTCCAACGCGCCTCGGGCATCGCCTGCCTCACCGCCCGCTACGCGGAGAAAGCGGAAGGCGCCGCAGCGGCCATACTGGATACCCGCAAAACCGCACCCGGCCTGCGGAGGCTCGATAAGGAAGCCGTCGTCGCCGGGGGTGGCGCTAACCACAGAACCGGCTTGTACGACGGGGTGTTAATCAAGGACAACCACATCGCGGCGGCGGGCACGATTACCGAGGCCGTCGAGCTGGCCCTGGCCGGCGCGGGGCATCTCATGCGGGTCGAGGTGGAAGTCAAAAACCTCGACCAGCTCTCCGAAGCCGTCGAGGCCGGAGCGGACGTGGTGATGCTCGACAACATGAACCTCGAAGACATACGCAAGGCCGTCGAAATCGCCGGTGAAACGGTGCTCCTCGAAGTGAGCGGCAACATCGGCCTCGATAACGTCGCGGACATCGCGGCCACCGGCGTCGATTTCATCAGCGTGGGGGCCCTTACCCATTCAGCGCCCGCCGCCGATATTTCCATGGACGTGGAGCCCGAGTGAAAACCGACGAGAGGATTATAAAACTGCTGGCCGAAGCCCCCGGCGAGCCGGTTTCGGGGGAAGAGCTGGCCCGCCGGCTCGACATGAGCCGCTCGGCGGTATGGAAGCGAATTCGCAACCTGCGCGAGCTGGGGTTCGACATCTCCGGCGGCACTGCAAAGGGGTACACCCTGCAGGGCATCGAGGACCTCATCCGGCCCGAGTATATCTCCCGAAAGCTGAAAACCCGCCTCGTGGGGAAAAACATCGTCTACAAGCCCGTCACCGGCTCCACCAACCGGGACGCCTTCGAGCTGGCCGACGAGGGCGCTCCCGAGGGAACCTGCGTCATCGCAGACGTGCAGACCAAGGGGCGCGGGAGGATGGGAAGGTCGTGGGCGGCGCCCGCTGCGAGCGCGGTGCTCACCAGCATGATATTCCGGCCCGAGCTTTCCCCGCAGACGGCAACCCTGCTGACGCTCGTCGCAGGCATCGCCGCCGCAAACGCCGTAAGGCGGGTGACCGACCTGGAGCCGTGGATAAAATGGCCCAACGATTTGAAAATAGGCGACAAGAAGCTGGCCGGTATATTGACCGAGATGCACGCGGAAATGGACAGGGTTCACTACGTGGTGGTGGGGATGGGGATAAACGTCAACATTTCATTGAAAAGCTTCCCGAAGGAAATAAAAAAACTGGCCACCAGCTTGAGCATAGAGACCGGAAGAATCGTCAACCGCAACCAGCTTATCGCCACCTTGTACTATGAAATGGAAAGCGCCTACCGGCGACTCATCGAGAGAGGCCCGAAGGCGGTCATCGAGCAGTGGGAACTCATCGCCGGCATCAGGGGCAAGCGCGTCAGGGCCACCATGATTGACGGCAAGACGGTGGAAGGCGTCGCGGTCGGTCTCGGCCCCGACGGCTCCCTGCATATCGAGGACGACATCGGCAGGGAGCGCCAAATCACCGCCGGCGACGTGGAAGTGGCCTCGCGGCTTTAATCGTTGCAAAATCCGTATGTGTCCCCAGATTTAACGGGTAACCCGGACAGTATTGTCCGGGTTGCGTAAGCAACAAGAGGAACTACCGCAAAACTTCAAATATGCTTTACCCGGCCCTTTACTCATTTTGAAAATCCTCTTGTCCCTTGCGGGCCCCCCGGCTGACGCCTTACGGGCAAGCACAGACAGTCCTGTCCGTATCACCCTCCTATGTTGGACAAGGGGCTTAAGCCCCTTGTCTGTTTCACCCCTGAAAAGCTCCATCGGTGGTGGCTTCCTATTAAAAGTGACGACTTTCAATACCCCCGGATTACTGTGTCATCAAGCTGGTATCCACGGCCACTCGTTGCAAAATCCTTCTGAATGATTATACAATTCTAGGAGCGCAAAAGCGCAGAATAAATCATCATGGCTTGTTAGCGGGGCCTTGTTGGCCGGATAAGGAGCCTTGAATTATCGGATGAGACGTTCCAATGGCTGAAGAAAAATCGACTAAAACGCTGGACCTGGTGACCATCGGCGAGGCGCTGGTGGACATGATAAGCACCTCGCCGGGCAAGACCATGGAGGAAAGCACCGGCTACGTGCGCGCCTTCGGGGGCGCCATGGCGAACGTCGCCGTGGGCAGCGCCCGTCTCGGCGGCAAGACCGGCTTTATCGGCAAACTGGGCGACGACCCCTTCGGGCGGTTCCTCAAAAACACCATGCAGGAGGCCGGAATAATCCCCGACGGCATAGTAATGACCACCCGGTATCAGACCAGCGTGGTTTTCGTCAGCCTCGAGGAGGACGGCAAGCCGACGTTTTATTTCTACGGCCAGCCCGCCGCCGACCTTCAGCTTACCACGGAGGAAGTCAACTACGGTATTGTCAAATCCACGCGGTTTTTCCATTACGGCACGGTTTCCCTGTCGGCGGAACCCGCCCGGAGCGCCACCATGGCGGCGGTAAAGGCGGCCCTGGACGAGGGCGCTATAGTCAGCTACGACCCCAACCTCAGGTTCCACATGTGGAGCGACAGCGAGGCGGCGGTTAAATGGGCGTTGAAAATGATGCCCCTGGCCGATATAGTGAAGCTGAACGACGAGGAGGCCCGGTGGCTGGTGGGAACCGACGTTCCCAAGGAGGCGGCGGAAAAGCTGCTGGACATGGGCCCCCGACTGGTGGTGGTAACTATGGGCGACAGGGGGGCTTATTACGCCTCCGAAAGCTCGGAGGGCCAAATCCCGGCGTTCGAGGTCAAGGTGGTGGACACCACCGGCGCCGGGGACGCCTTCGTGGCGGCTTTCCTGAACGGGCTGGCAATGGGCGGCCTCGAAGACCCGCTGGAGGACGAGAACGCCGTCCGCAACGCCCTGGTCAGGGCCACCGCCGCGGCCGGATTGACCACCGAATCGGTGGGAGCGGTGAGCGCCATGCCCACGGCGGATGACCTGGAAAAAGCTCTCAACGAAAGGTTTCAGGCGGATAGCGATTAATGAAAGTCGGAGTTATAAGCGATACTCACCTGGTGGCCGGCGGATGGGGATTCCGCAAGCTGGCGGCGTCCGTGGTCAGCAAGAGCGCCCGGGGTTTCGATTACCTGGAAGAAGTGGCGCGGGAGCATTTCAAAGGCAAAGTCGACCGGATTTTCCACGCCGGGGACATCATGGACATGGAAGTCATCGAGCTGCTGGAGGAATTTGCGCCCGTGGACGCCGTCAGCGGCAACATGGACGGAGCTAACCTCCGGGAAAGGCTGCCCATCAAAAAGGTAATCGAGCTCGAAGCCCATCGAATCGGCCTCATTCACGGCTGGGGCTCCCAGACGGGCATACTCGGCAGAATCACCAAGGAGTTCCAGGACGTTTGCGCCATAGTCTTCGGTCACACTCACCAGCCCATGAACAACGTGATGGACGAAATACTCTATTTCAATCCCGGAAGCGCCATAGACAAAAGATTTGCCCCCTATCGCTCCATCGGGATTCTGACCGTGGAGCCGGATACCATTTACGGGGAAATCATCAAGCTGGAATAACCTCGGGTTTTCGAAACCCCCACTTAATCTTTCCCCGACAATACGATAAATACCCCTTTCGGCAGCCGCCAGACCGATTAAAATCCCTCTCCGGGCTTTTCATTTGATATATCGGACACTTATCAGGCGGCTTTATTGTGTAATAATTTACATAATAATGAAAATATAGCACTAGAAGTGAAGGATTTAACACTGCCTGTTGACAGGCAACCCCCCTTGATTTATACTGAATTCAAGATGAGAGGCCGCTGATGGCGATTTCAAGGGCACGAGCCCCCTTACCCCAAGAGGATACCCTTGGACAAGGCGCTTAAGCTCCTTGTCTCATCGAGCCTCAAGGGCCCCGTTAGCGGTTAAAATTCAACACAAAACCCCGACCGGTCTCGAAAGGTCTGAAGATGGACAAGCTCAATTTATTGCTGGTATCCGACGACATGCACCTCAGGCAGGAGGCCATGGAATTTCTCGGCGGCAGCAACTGGACTCACGTCCTCACCCCCGACGAAGCCCGCCAGAAGGTAACCGCGTCGGACTTCCACGCCATGCTTTTCGACGTCCGCACCGCCGGAGGGGCGCTGGAAAACGCCCTGAGAGACCTGACCTCCCGCGGGATAGAGCCGCCGGTGGTGGCGGTGGTGTCCTCGGAGGAGATGGACGCGGCAGCCATCGCCCTGGAAGCGGGCGCTTTCGATTATACCCTGGCCCCCGTTCAGCCGGACAGGCTGGCGGCGGCGGTGAACAAGGCCGCGGAAGCTCAAAGCCTGCTCCAACACGTCCTTTTCCTCAAGCCCAGGGTAATCGGGCAGGATGAGCATCCCCGCCCGGCGGCGTTGCTGAAGGAGCTGGCCCGTTCCGGGGAGCCGGTTCTGATACAGGGTCAGGCCGGCAGCGGCGTGGACCTGGTGGCCAGGGCGCTTCATTTCAACGGGAGACGCCGGGACGGGCCTTTCGTTGACGTGGCGTGTGGCTCGTTGCCGCAGCATCTGCTCGAATCGGAATTGTTCGGATACGAAAAGGGAGCGGTGGCCGGCGGCATGGTGCACAAGGCCGGGCAGGCGGAGCTTGCCGGCGGCGGGTCGCTGTTCCTCGAAAATATAGAAGCGCTGGGCCTGGGAGCGCAGATGCGGCTGATGAAGTGCCTCCGCGAAGGGGCGCTCTACCCCATGGGCTCGGAAACCGGCATCGACTGGGAAGCCCGCCTTTTGGCCAGCGCCGAAATCGAGTTGGAGGAACAAGCCAGGGACAGGAACTTCCGCGACGACCTTTACGAGACCCTTTCGCGGACGGTCATAGACATCCCCACCCTCCGCGACCGCAGGGAGGACATCCCCGAGTTGGTGAACTTTTACCTCGAAAAATACCGCCGCCTTCACAAGCGGGGACCAATCATCTTCAGCGAAACCATACTCAACCGGCTGGCCGAATACCCGTGGCCCGGCAATTTGCGCGAGCTGGAGAAAACCATCGAGCGCTACGTGCTGTCGGGAGTGATGCCGTCGCTGGAAACCCTGCCTTCCGAGGAAGAGGTCATGGGCATCGAAACTCCACGGAAGGAGAACAAGAAACCTCAGAAGAGCACGCCCCTCCGCAAGGCCGCCCGCACCGCCGAGCGGGACCTGATTTTGAACACCCTCAAGGAATGCGGCGGCAACAAGCGCAAGGCGGCCCGGCAGCTCAAAATCAGCTACAAGACCCTCTTTAACAAGCTCCACCGCTACAACATCGCCACCCGGATGGACTTCGAGTAGGCAGGGACTTCGTCCCTGCACCCTGCACTGCGCTCACGCGAGAGCTTTGAGATAGCTCAAACTCTTTGTTCGTTCGCGCAGAAACTTTGGGGGATAGAACAAATAATAACTTTCAAGGGTGGCCCGTTATACGTCCGGGTTGCGTAAGCAACAGTTGATAGCCCACACAACTTGCTTGTGTGGGTGAGCGAAGCTTGCGGGTAAACAGGTAGGGTGGCCCGGACGTTATACGTCCGGGTACGAAGTACAAGAAATATTGCGTGCTATTTCCGGGTGGATGAAAAAAGGTGTGTAATTATCCCGAAATTTCGCAGTCATATTTCTTGTTGCTTACGCAACCTCGACGTGTAACGTCGAGGCCACCCGTCTAAAGGCCAAGGTGAGGTACCCGGTTTGCGGGATAAAAATTTGAGGCCGGGACATTCCGCAGGGTGGCCCGTTATACGTCCGGGTTGCGTAAGCAACAGTTGATAGCCCACACAACTTGCTTGTGTGGGTGAGCGAAGCTCACGGGAAAACAGTGTGGACGTCTTTGTTAATACATGGTAGGGGCGACACTCTTGTCGCCCATGCCATTTATAGCCCGACAGGAGTGTCGGGCCTGCCACGCGCGGCGGGCAGGGCGGCCCTTACGGGTTGCTTTAAGCCGGGCCAGCCGTTGCACAAAATTTCATCAACCGAATTCTACAACTTTTTCTACAAAATTGTAGAATATTCTACAACGTTGTAGAATATTCTACAGGCGCCGTTTTTCGTCACCCCGCAGGGGGATAATCCTTCAATAACATTCTTGTGGTCAACATAAATATTATTTGCAGGCGTCGCAGCGGGTGCATTTGGGGGGCGTGCAAGAAGGGCTGGTGCGACCCAGCAGCCCCTGGTGGTATTCATCCAGAAGGTACTTACTTCCGATGCGGCTCTCTATGAAATCCCACGGTGCGGGTTGGTCGACCGTTCGTTGTGCGTAAAGCGCGTCCCGCGCCCAGTCCGGCAGCCTGCGCATGGCCCGCCTGATGCTGCCGCCTTCTTCAACGGCACGGTTTACGATTTTCGCCGCCCGCCTGTCTCCTCTGGCAAGAAGCGCCTGGAAGAGCGCTTCCGGGGCCGATTCGGCGCGCGCCGTCGCATTAGGTACTTTCCTCACCGCCCCTTTCACCTCCGCCATTCGCGACTCGATAACCTTCACATCCTCCATGGGATGTATGGCGAACGGTGTGTTTGGCTTGGGCACAAACGGCGCCACGGCGGCCACCAGCTCCATGTTGCGCTTTGCTTTTCTCACAGCATCGCCGGCCCCGCGCACCAGCTCGTGTATGGCCGCCACGTCCTCGCCGGTTTCTGTGGGCAAACCCACCAGGAAGTACATCTTCAACCGCCTGATGCCCGCTTCGGCGGCGCGGCGGGCGAGTTCGGCCACGTCCTCGTTATCGAACTTCTTGTTGACGACCCTGCGCAGCCGCTCGGAGCCGGTTTCGGGGGCTATGGTCAGGGTGCGGGTCCTTTTCGCGGCGACCTCTAGGAGCTTGTCGCTCAACCCCTCGACCGGAAGGCTGGCGAAGGAAGGAGCGAGGCTCATCTCGCCGAGCGCATCCAATACCTTATCCAATTCCGGGTGGTCGGTAACCGACGAGGCCACCAGGCCGATGCAGTCGAAGTACTCCGTGAGTTGTCGGAAATCGGCGGCCAAGCTTTTGACTGAGCGATGCCTCGGCGGTCTCATGATATGCCCGGCGGCGCAGAACCGGCATCCCCGGGCGCATCCGCGGGCGACTTCCACCAGTCCCATATCCCCGAATTCGCTGCCCGGCGCTTTGAATGCGCTGCGGGCGGGGAACTTATCGAGCTCCGCCACCCACCTCCTTTGCACAACCGCCGGAATCCCGGAGCGATTTACGTCCCGGCTCAGGATTTCCGCCCCTTGTCCATAAGAAACGTCGTAGAACCTCGGGGCATAGACGCCGGGCGCCCCGGCGGCTTCGGCCAGCAGTTTCGTTCGGGAGGATTTACGGCTTCCGGCCAGCCGCGCTATCAGCTCCGGCAGCGCCTCTTCGGCTTCGCCGATAACGAACAGGTCTACGAAGTCGGCGTATGGCTCGGGGTTGAGGGTGGGGACTATTCCGCCTGCGATTACCACCGGGGCGCGGGCGTGGCGCTTGCGCGATTCGGTGGGGATGCCGGAGTTTTTCAGAAATCTCACCATTCCCACCGCATCCGGCTCGTAAGACAGCGAGAATGCGACGATGTCGAACTCGGCGGCGTGCCTGCCCGATTCGAGCGATTTCGACGGCTTGCCGGGCGAATCGCCCGCGAAGGCCCTTTCCACGTACACGCCCGGGATATCGTTCAGTATGCGCCAAACGGCCTGGTATCCCAGCGAAGACATCCCGACAGCGTATGTAGCGGGATGCACAAGTAGCACGGCCAGCTTCCCGCCGCCGGAGCGAGGGACGAGCAAAGTTTCTCCGGTCGTGTCGGTTTTTTTCTTGCCGCTAACCATTAATCGTTTCCGTGGTTCACCCGACGGGTAGCGCCGATAGCTGTGCTATCGGCGGGGCTGTTCGTGGGTAATCCTACCCGCGCGCCGATAGAAAATCTATCGGCGCCACCCGGCTAATATTCCTTACCGCCTGCCATGAATTATTAGTTGCATGTTAGCTGAAAAGTGCGAGAGGTTCATCTTTCGGGAGGCGTAAAAGTCTATATTATAGTGGGTGGCCCATTGGGTACCTCACCTTGGCCTTCAGGCCTAGGTGAGCTTGCAGGGAATTTTTCCCTGTGGCTAAAGCCACCCACCTGGCCTGCGGCAAGGTGGGGTACCCGGTATGCCATCTTGTTGTCCTCGCGGACAACCCGGACGTATAACGTCCGGGCCACCCGGCGGTTTTATGTTTATCGTTACCGGCGCAACCCGGACGGAAAACCATCCGGGTTGCCCGTAAACACAAATAAAGGACGGTTTATTTTACTTTAATTTTCCATTTTCCATCGGCTACCATGATATCCAGCAAATATATGCCTTCATCCAGTTCGGTCTCCTTGGAGCCTGAAAAACTGCCGGGCTTTTTATGGACCAACAATTTCTGTCTCTCTCCTTCCGGTGTAAACAGAAAAACAATGAAAGGTCGTCTCCCGGAATGGCTGAAATTGAAATGTGTTACCCCGCCTTTTGTCTTGAAAAACGGCGTAACCTGCTGCCCGACCCCTTTAAACTTCACGGGCGGTGTTTCAGGCTCTATATCTTCCGGTTGCTTTATTGTAACGGACCATTTTCCATCCGCCTTCAATATATTCAACCGGTATGTGCCGGGCTTTTTGATGCCTTTTGCTTTTGCACCATCAAAAGCGCCCCTTGCGTTCGCCAACATTTCTTCTCCGCCCTCGGTGTTGACCAGAGCTACCATGAAGTTTTTGTTTCCGTCATGCTTCATTTCGAATATTGCGAGTCCTTTTTCCAGTTGAAATTCCCTGGTAGTCTTTTCACCCGAGTCTGAAATCGTCATCCCTTCGGACTTCTTCCCTTTCGCCATCGCAACATTTCCGTCCAGAGCCTGGTTCGTTTGCTCACAACCTGCCACGGAAATTACGAAAACCGCCAGTGTTACCAATACCTTTAATCTCATGATTCTCCTTTCAGTGTTGAAAAGCCTCCTGAAAACTTTTCAGAAGGCCCTGCATTATAAAGGAATGCTTACTTTCCTTTTTCTATTACTTCTAGTCTGCCAGACGGCGAAAGTGATGTCAAGGAGTTTGCAGAGGCGCCCGCGAAATCTCTTTTTTAAGTAAAGTATGGTGCCGGTCCACACTCAGGTGGGTGGCCCACCCACTGAAAAGTGGGTAGGTTTACGGGTCTACATGAACACGCCTTAGTCGATATTAAACCTCACTTCGTTCACCCATCCATCTGCCGATGGATGGGCCACCCGGAATTTTTCCGTGAGCTATAGCTCACCCACACAAGCGAGTTGAGTGGGCCATCTTGTTGTCCTCGCGGACAACCCGGACGTATAACGTCCGGGCCACCCTGTCCACACCGAAGTGTGGGGTACCCGGTGATGCGGTTCACTGTTGGGGAGGCATGTTTTCCCGGGTGGCTTCGGAGACGCATACCTTGTTTCTTCCGGTTCTTTTGGCTTCGTAGAGGGCGTGGTCGGCTTTCATAACCAGTGTTTCCGGTGTGTCGCCGTCTTCGGGGTAGGTGCTGACGCCGATGCTGATGGTGATGTGAAGTGTGGTGTCGTCCTTTTTGAACACGTGGTCGGCGATTTCCCGGCGGAGCTGTTCGGCCAGCGCCCGGGCCTTGCGCTTGCTCATTCCGGGGAGGAAAGTGATGAACTCCTCCCCGCCGTATCTTCCGCTGACCCCGTAAGGGTCGCACACCTTTTTTATGATGGCCCCGATGTCGTGCAGGACGTAGCTTCCCACCAGGTGGTCGTGCTCGTCGTTAACCTTTTTGAAATAGTCGAGGTCCATCATGAGGACGCTGATTTCCTCGTCTTCGGTTTTAGCTCTCAGTAGGGTCTGCTCGAACTTGAGGTCGTAAGCCCGCTTGGTGTAAAGTTTTGTTAGGTTGTCTATGTTTATAAGCTGTTTAATCTGGCTCTGGTACCTCAAGTCCACCACGTCCTGGTAGTTGAACCGCAGGATGGTGTCCCCGAAGCTGACCTTGTCTCCCTCGGCGAGCTCTGCCTCCTTTATTCTGGCGTCATTGACCCTGACGCCGTTGGTACTGCCGAGGTCTACGATGATGCATCTGGGCCGTTGGTTGCCTTCGCCCTCTTCCATAAGAATCCGGGCGTGTTTCCGGCTGACTTTGGGGTCGTTTATGAAGATATGGTTTTCCAGTGTGCGGCCGATGGTCATGGAGCGCTCGTTGAGCACGAACTCCTCGCCGATATTCTTGCCCCGCAGCACCAGCAGCGTTGGTATCCTTCTGCCGGATGCCGGGGTGGAATCGTCCGCGTGGAACTGTGTGCTTCCCTGGGCGTCTTCATCTTCGGGCGGTATGTCGTCCCACTGACTCAAGCTTCTATTTCCTCTTATTCTTTCTTGTAAGGGATGGGGTCTCTGGCCCCCGCTTCCCTGAAAGCCTTCAGTCTGCCTTCACATGAAAGGCAGGTTCCGCAGGCTTTTTTCTCTTGGGTGTAACACGACCATGTCAACTCCAGGGGCGCATCCAGCTCCAAACCCCTTTTTACCACATCGGCTTTAGGCCAATCAACCATCGGGGCTATTATCTTTATCTTAGTCTCCGGTCTTGTGCCTATCAATACGGCCCTCTCGAAGGCGTCGAAGAACTCCCGGGAGGTGTCCGGGTATCCCTGTGGGGCGTCCGGGGCCACGGCGCCTATGAATATTTCCCCGGCTCCGAGGCTTTCTGCCCATGCGGCGGCCACCGCCAGCAGCACACCGTTTCGGAAGGGGACGTAAGTAGACGGAATTTCTCCGTTTTCGCCCTCGCCCTCCGGGACGGTCATCGATTTGTCCAACAGGCTGGATGAACCCGCTTGGGCAAGAACGGTCAAGTCCACCTCCATGGAGCCGGCGGCGCCGAGCTTTTGGGCAATATCCCGGAAAGCTCGTTTTTCCCTTTCCTGGGTGCGCTGGCCGTATGATGCGTGAAGGGCGTAGAGCTTTTGCGACCGGGCGGCTATGGCGGCGGTCACGCAACTGTCCAGCCCGCCGCTCATGAGCGCTACCGCCGGGGGCTTGTCTATGTTGACCTTTTCCGTCATACCCCTCTTTTCCCCGGCCCCCAGATATATTTGTGAACCTGTATGTTATATCTGAAATTTGACCCTGTTGTCAAGAGCTTTTTAGCAATTTCTTTGTGAAAACGTTTTCTATGAACCTCATTCATTTTTTCGGGCCAGACCGGTGAAATAAGCAGGCCGCACCGCCCGTCCAGGTCATGTTTATTAACGAACCTGACCGACCAGTCAAAATCGTCCATATCCGCTACCACGAACTTGAGTTCATCGCGCGTTCTCAACCGTTCGAGGTTTTCGAGGCGGAAGCTTTCGACCTGGCCGCTGGAGGGGGTTTTCACGTCCACTACCCTGTGCGCCCTGTCGGGCAACGAGTTTATCGGCATGCTACCGTTGGTTTCCACCAGCACCTTTTTTTTCCTTCTAAGTAGCGCACTTACCAGCCCAGGTGTTTCCTTCTGCAACAGCGGTTCCCCGCCCGTTACGCAGACCCGTTTTGTTCCCGATTGAGTGACTTTTTGTATAATTTCCGCCCTTTCCATTTCGCATCCTTCATTGCGGGCATAGCGGGTGTCGCACCATGCGCAGTCGAGGTTGCATCCGGTAAGACGGACGAATGTACAGGGCAATCCCGCATGGCTCGTCTCCCCCGCGATGGAGGTGTAAATTTCGTTTACAACCAGCGACACTCACCCTCCCTGTCCAAGCTGGTATCTCCTCACGGCCCGGTTGTGCTCCCGGAGGCTTTCGCTGAACTTGTGAGTACCGTCACCCCGGGAGACGAAGTAGAGGTAGTCGGTGTGGGCCGGATTCAGCGCCGCCCGCAGACTCGCTTCGCCGGGGTTGCATATAGGCCCCGGGGGCAGGCCACTGTTGATATAGGTATTGTAGGGGGTGGGTGTTCGCAGGTGTTCCCGGGTGAGATTGCCGTCGAATTCGTCAAGCCCGTAAATGACGGTGGGGTCGCTCATCAGTCTCATTCCGCGCTCGAGCCTGTTCATGAATACCGCCGCTATCATTTCCTTTTCCGAATCCACGGCGGTTTCCTTTTCTACTATGGAAGCCAGGGTAATCGCCTCGTAAGCGCTCAGGCCGTAATTCGGCGGCCTCTTTTTCCAGATGGGCGCGAAAGTCTCTTCAAACTGCCCGCACATCATTTTGACGATGTCCCGGGGGCCGTCGGATGAAGTGTAGGTGTAAGTTTCCGGAAAAAGGACGCCTTCCAGGTTTTCGGCGGAGGAAGCCAGCCATTTTTTCATCAAAGAGGTATCGGAGGCGGCTTTTATGAACCCTTCACGCGAAGTTATCCCTTTTTCTTGCAGCCGGGCGGCGATTTGCTCCAGCGTAAAGCCTTCGGGGACGGTGAACTGTCGTTTGATTACCTTTCCGGTGGCCAGTATGTCCAATATTCTTTCCGGTTCCCAGTCGGAGGAGATTTTATATTCCCCGGCCCGGATACCTGCTTCCAGGTCCTTTCTTTTCGCCAGCCAAGTGAAGTAGGCTTCACTGCGTATGAGTTTCCTGTTTTCAAGGTCCCGGGCCACTTCGTTGAGCGAGTCGCCCCTTTCGACCCTGAACACGGCCTCCCTGCCTCCACCCGCCGGCGAGGACATTTCAGCGACGGTACCGGCTCCGTACAGGGCCAGCCCCAGCGTCACTATAACCAGCGCGGTTATGACGGCCTTTGGGGATTTTTTCATTTTTCAGCTCCGCCGATGCCGGCCTTCCCGTCCAGGTAGGTTTGTAATATCCAGGCCGCGGCCACCCCGTCCCTCAACCGTTTTCTCTTTTTCCGGGAAAGGTCGGCTTCCAAGAGGGACCTTTCGGCGGCGTGAGTGCTGTACCGCTCATCCACCAGCCGGACGCTTCCGGCGAAGGAGTTTTTGAGTCTTTCGGCGAAGCGCTCGACTTCCGAGCCGGCATCGCCCCGTTGCCCCTGCATGTTAAGGGGTATCCCGACAACTATTTCGGTCACCTCGTGCTCCCCGGCGAGTTTTATCAATCTTTCGATATCCAGCTCGTCGTTTTTCCTTTTCATGGTCTGAAGCGGTGAGGCTATAACCCTCCCCGGGTCGCTCAACGCAAGCCCCAACCGGACTTTTCCCCAATCTATGCCCATCACTCTCATGGAATAGAAACCGTTTGACGTAAACGATACCATCTGTTATGATTTGATGAACTCGAGGAGTGTGAAACGGCGCCTGTCGAACTCCGCATCAAACCGGCAGTATGAATGAGAATAACATCAGAACAGAGACCCTGGTAGCCGCTCTCAAGGACCCGGACGAATCGGTGAGGAAAGCTTCCGCCGAGGCGCTGGAGAAGCTTGAGGGAAAGCGGAACCTTCCGGCGCTTACAGAGGCTTTTCGCCGCGGAGATAATAGAACGAGGATGCAGGCGGTGTACGCCCTTGCCAAGGTCAAAAGCCCGCAAGCCGTGGATGTTCTCCTGGAGGCTTTGCAAAGCGAGGAGGAAGAAATCCGGGCGGCCGCCTGCCGGGTTCTGGGCCAACTCGTAAACCCCTCCACCGTTGACGGGCTTGTAGAACGCCTCGAGGACCCTTCCATTACGGTAAGAATCACCGCCGTGGAGGCGCTGGGCAATTTCCGCGACCCTTCCCTGGTAGGCGTGCTTCTGGGGGCTGTTAATACCGATAACAAATATCTTCTCGAAGCCGTTATACGCGCGCTGGGCAACGTGGGTTCCGCCAAGGCCGAGGAGCCGCTGGTAAAACTTCTCAAACACCCGGAAGCCACGGTTCGCCGCGCCGCCGCCGGCGCCCTTGGCGACATCGAGCTTTAACGCAACAACCGCAAGTTTACTAAACCAGCCGAATGGCAAACAGTCAAAGCCCCCTGTCATTTTTACTTTCATCTGTCCGGCTTTCGGAGAAAATTCCGCATGGATTGCGCTTCGAGCTTTTCATTCCATATACGTGCTCACGTCTATATTGGACAGAAGCGGGTCGACGGTGCTGATTATCATCCGTGGCGCCTCGCCCGTGCCGGTGTTGACGTCGGCAAGGTCTACGTCCATCGGTTCCGGCAGATGCTCACCTATTGGGTCCACCACGATTTTAACTTTGGGTAACAGGTAATTGCGCGGGCTTACATCGGTCACCACTGCGATTTCGTTGGTGTCCAGTCTCACCAGCGTTCCCACCGGGTAAATGCCCAGGAGCCTTACGAAAGCGTCGAAGTAACCCGGGTCGATTGTTTTGCCAACCAGCCTGCTCTCCATCATGTCCAGGGCTTCCTTGGGCGCGTGGGCCTTCTGATAAGGCCGGAGAGTGGTCATCGCGTCGTAGGTGTCGGCTATGGACACTATCTGGCTGTGGGGATGAAGCTGCTGGCCCTCGGGAAGTTGGGGGTAGCCTTTCAGGTCGAACCGGACGTGATGCTCGAAGACTATCCGAGCCGCCAGCTCGGATATGCCGGACATGTTTTTGACGATTTCGTGGCTTGTTACCGGGTGCTCCTTCATTATTTTCCATTCTTCGTCGTTGAGCTTTCCGGGCTTATGAATGATTTCCTTCGGGGTTTGCACTTTTCCGATGTCGTGCAGAAGCGCCCCTACCCCGATATCGGACAGGTGCTCGGGGTTCACCTTAACTTCGTCCGCCAGCGACAGCGAAAGCACGCTGACGTTGACGCTGTGGTTAAATAGATAGTCATCGTAACTTTTTATCAGGGAAAGCCCGACCAGCGCCCCCTTGTCTTCGAGGACGATTTCTTTCATGTCCTCGACGACTTCGATGGCGTCCTCGGAGCCGGGAATTCTTCCCATCCGGGTTTCCTTGAGAATTTCCTCGATTGTGCTGATGGCGTTGTTGTAAACCTGCCGGGCGTTGGAGGTACGTATGTGAGCAACCTCCCGGTTTTTAAGTTCTTTGGCCAGGCCGCCGGCTTCTTCGAGCTTTCGGGGTTCCATCATGAGTATTTCCACGAAGCTACTCAACTCCTCCCGGGTGACTCCCTGTAGAAAATCCACCTGGCTGATGCCGCGCTCTTCAAAGCGTTTGAGAAGCTCCTGGGCGTGAACGTTGGTGTCGTAGAAGGGCCTTTCGGCCAGCACGATTATTCCTTCCATGGTGGTAATAGTGATTTTGCTCAAGATGCTCAGCAGTGACTGCAAGTTCTCGAATGAGGATTCGAGAGGTTTTTTTACGCTGGGATGGCCCGGCGGGTAGAGCATCATTCCCTTTATTGTTCCCACGAGGAACTTTAAAAATTCACCTAGTTTTTGTTCTTCCTGAGGAGACAGTCCCATTTTTTATTCTCCACGATTCGGTTCCCGATTACCGGAGTTCTGAGATTTTTCCTGTGTTTTCAACGATTTCAGGCAAGCCAGCCGGATTTGCTGCTGTGAGCTTTCAGCGCCTTTTTTCAAGGCGTCCATGGCCTGGCTTCCGCCTATCAGGCCGAGCGCGTCGGCCGCTTCCAGTCCCAGGTTTATACTTCTGTTTCGTGCCAGAAGGTGGCGCTTGAGCAGGATTTCCCGCAAAACCGGGACGGCCTCTTCGGCGCCTATCTGACCCAGCGCCCGGACGGCTTCCTCCAGAAGCTCCAGGTTATCCAGCATTGCGCCCCGGTTTTTAAGCATCTTTGTCAAAACAGGAACGGCGCTCGCCTCCCGGGTTTTACCCAGCAGGCGGATGGCGTGTATTTTAATCTCCGATGGGTTCCTGGATTCGACGATTTGTATCAGCTTGCGGGCCCCCTCTTGCGAGTCCAGTTTCGCCAGCGCTTTCATGGCCTCTTTCTTGACCCTGATATCGGAATTGTCCGCCGCTTTTATCAGGGCCGGAGCGCTTTCGGGGGATTTCATCTCCCCCAGCAGGAAGGCCATTTTCCTCGCCACCCACCACCTGTCGTCCTCCAGGTAGGATTCCACCGGTACCCTGGTGGTTTCGGGCACGGAAAGCAGTACCTGCATAAGCGAGCGGTGGGAGTAGAGCGCTTCGTTGGTGGCCATTTTTTCCAGGATGGCCTTGAAGACATCTTCGCCGATATCCAGTGCTATATTGAGCACTTTTCCCCTGCGAGGGCCGTCCAGCAGGGTAAGCTGCCGAAGTATAAACTCTATCATTTCGGGCACGCAAAGCTCGTTAAAGCCCGCCTTGGCGCCTTCTTTTATTTGAGTGGAACGGGGCGGGTCTTCATTTTTTACTTCCCACAGCGCGGAAAATATCATGAAAGCCGGCTCGGGCTTGCCTTCGTCCAATAGCCGCCTGGCGGTAATCGCCGCTTCGCGGGAAAGAGTCAGGAATTTTCTGGGGTCCTTCTCGGTTTTGAGCGCCTCGATAAGCTTTTTGAGCTTATCGTCAAGGGATTCCGCCTCCGGGGGCCCGGTTTCCCTTTCTTTTTGCGAATACTTTTGCTGACCCAGCCTGAGTTCATTGGCCCAGATATGAGTTATTCCCGCTTCGTTCAGGTATTCTTCGGCTTTTCCTTTTCCCCTGAAAAGCTCCTCTTCCATCGCCAGCACCCGGAGGAACTCCTCCAGTTCCGAAACCGGCGCGTCTTTCAGGAAGAAAACCCTCTTTATTTGCCTGAAAAAGAACTCCCTGGCCAGCCCCGCGAGCACCTGGTTGCCGGGCAAAAGGTGGTGTTGTCCCCAATGGAACCCGTCGCGCGAAATGTTCAGTGCAAGCTGTTCCTCTGCCCCGATGGCCGCTATAAGCGCCCTGTGTGCTCTATCCATGGAGGCGCGGAGTGTCGGATGGGAGCGAGGGTAGAAATTGACAGCCTTCAGGGCCCTTGCCAGCTCGGTGAGGGCCTCTTCGATGACGCCCGCGCCTTCGGGCTTTTTTTCTCCCGCGGCGCCTCCACCGGAGGAAATCTCGTTAACTTCATCGCTCATTCTTATTTTTTATTGTATCCGATTCTCCGGGCTACTTCAAGATTAACCGACATGTTACATTTTCGGGTTATCAGGCGGTTAATATATTTTTAATGGTCTCAAGCTTTTCGAATTATTGGGAAAAGGCGCTCTCCTGGCCGCTGAGTTTCTTCGCCCTCATCTTCTTTGCCTGCCGCCTCATGCTGGCCAGGATGAACTGCTTGAGAAAGCGCTCGCAGGCGCGGTAGTCTATGGGGCGGCTTTTAAGCTCGGAGCGCAGCTCGATGCTGCTCAGCGTGGTTTCCAGAAAAATCTTGAAATACTTGGACTTATAAATGAACTCGTCACGCTTGCCGGGGTCTTTGATGTCTCTCGGCTCCAGGGTGTCCATAAAATCGAAAAACTCGTCGAACTGGCGCATGTCATCATACCGGAGAAGGTGATACGATTCGTGCCTCAGATACAGTATGTAATCCTTCATCAGCCTGAAGTATTTTACGTAGATGGAAGCGGTATCCTCCTCGGGGTTGGTCTCCGCCTGCTCCTCGAAACGGTCCATAAGCTCCTTGAAGACGAACAGGTCGCTTCTTAACTGGAGCGATTGCCTCAGCTTGGAGGTGTAGGAGGGGAAGATGTCCCTTCCCTCGATGTGAGGTTCGTACACCTTGACCAACTGGATGATGGATTGGCGGAAGAAGTTCGAAAGTATGCCGTGGCTGTTTTCCACCGCCGAGCGCAGCACGTGGACGTCCTTGGTTCGGGTGGTGTTCAAAAGCTCGCCCTGGAATATCTTTTTAGTCTCCATGGACAACTGGAAAGCCAGGGCGTCGGCGGCCTTGAGGAATTCTTCCCTGTGGGTTTCCTCTTCCCCTTCCAGCTCCGGGAGGGAGTTGGGCAGGCCCTTCTCCAGGTACTCTTTCAACTGAACGCTTTCGCTGCGGATAAGGGCGAATATCGGTATGTAACCTTTCAGCACGTCCTCGCGGGTGGTGGCGGGGTCTATATGCTCCAGGTATCTCAACAACCGGAAGAGCAAGAGCACCGCCGCGCTGAAATGCCTCCGCAGGTTTTCGTTCTGAATGCGCATCACCAGGCGGCTGATTTTGCGGTTTTCGATGCGGTCGAACTCGGGCCTGAACTCTATCTCCTTCACGGGATTGAAAAACCTGTTGGATATAATCTCCCTGCTTATAAGGTTCCCCACGTTGACGAACAGCGGGTAGGTTATCCGGTTGGTTCTGATGAGGGCCCGGAGTATGCCCCGGATGTTGGCGAAGGCCGTGTAGAGAAGGAACAGGCTGTCGTTGGGCGATTTCTGCTCGTAACTGGCCTCCCGTATGCGGGTGCGTCCCACGTCGCCCAAAAGTGTGGTCTCCACGTAGCTGCGGAACTGGAACACCTGAGCCCCCCGGGCGGCTTCCATCAATTCCCGGGACAGGTCAATGACACGGTTTATATAGTCCTGAACGATGTGAAGTTCATTCACGAAGTTTAAGGTTATGGCTTTCTGTGGCTCCGGAAGAGGGAGGTTCTGAATATTGAAAAAGCGGTCAAGCGCCTTCAGGTGCATTTCGAGCTTGAAAGCCAGGGGCACTTTTTCCCGGTGCTGAAGCCCCTCCAGCCATTTTCCCCTGATTCTGTTGATTTCCTTGTTTTTGCCCGGGGATTTGTTTTCCTGTTGGCCGTCTTCGCTCATTATCCGAAAAATCTCGCTGTTCCGCTTGGATACATACAAAATATAGTCTACAGGATTGGCCCGCCATTGGCAAGTTTTATGCAAATCCGGCGGGCTAATGAGTAAAATTCAATCCCAAAAACCCGGCACATGAATAAAAAAAAGGCCCCATGGGGGTATATGGGGCCTGGGAAAAGGGGTGTTGGAGGAATGAGATTAACTATGGGGGCTCAACATTGTTCAGGTCGGGAGACCTCTTCCTTCCAACCGCGCTCCACCTTTCGGAAATTCGGAACGGGTTGAAATTTTTTGCTTCGAGCTTTTTCCATAGCCAACTCACCTTGGGAGTAAAATTTTGGGTCGGTTTAAAAGAAAGGAGAAAAACTAACCCAATCTTTATATCCTTAGATATGCAACCGCAATGCCAAGTTCCAAAAATTTGCAAAATCGTTTGGAATCAGTAACTTATGTAAAAAGGGCTTTGTGGGGCAGCCGTTGATTTTCTCAAATCCTGCCCAAAATCAGCAAGTTTTGTCCCAATTCCGAAAAATAACGGAGACGGCAGTCATGAAAAAAAATATCCTTACCGCAGGAGTTGACATCGGCGGCACTAAAGTACAGGCCGCCATCGTCCGTAACGGAGATAAGGTCGCGGGCAAGGGCCGAAAGCTCACCGGCATAGAAAAAACCGGCCGCGACCGCGAGCATTTCATGAACGCCATACTGGGCGCCCTGGAGGACGGTTGCCGCAAGGCCAAAATATCCCCCGAGCGCATCGACGCCATAGGGATAGGCTCCGCCGGGCAGATAGAACCCGCCACCGGCGACGTGCTGGACAGCCCTCACCTGCCGTGGGGCAAAAGATTCCCCCTGAAAAGCCTGGTCGAAGAAGCCACCGGCAAGCCGGTAACACTCGTCAACGACGTCCAGGCCGCCGCGTGGGGCGAATACCTTCGCGGAGCCGGAAAAGACTCCCGCAAAATGGTCTGCATATTCGTCGGAACCGGCATAGGCTCCGGAATCGTCATAGACGGGCAACTCTACCGGGGAGCCGGCGGCAGCGCGGGCGAAGTCGGGCATTCTCACTTCAAAATCAACGGCGTCAAGTGCCAGTGCGGCCGCCGCGGATGCGCGGAAGCCTACGGGGGCGGCGAATCGCTGTGGAGAAGGGCACGCAGGGCAATCAAAAGGGGCACGAAAAGCCGAATATACGATCTGGTGGAAGGCGACCTCGACCACATACCCGCAAACGTTGTTTATCAGGCGGCAGCCGAAGGAGACCCGCTGGCAAAAAGGCTGTGGCACGACCTGGAACTGGCCGTCGGAGTGGTGTGCCACAATTACGTGGACATGCTCAACCCTGACATGATAGTGCTCGGCGGCGGAATCGTGGACGGAGTTCCCGAGTTACGCAAAGTCGCGCGGGACTACGTGGATAAGCGCGCGGTGCCGGCCAACGCCCGGGCGGTGAAAATCGCGGCCCCGAAGCTGGGCAAAATGTCCCCCGCACTGGGCGCCGCCGACCTGGCCTACCGGGCCGTAAAAGAAGAACGGTAGGCCCGAGGCTCCTGTCGCCATCCCAGGCCCGGATACACCCGACGGGCACGGGATAATCCCCCTTGCCAACCGGCGCGGGCGGTGTTAATTTCTAACCGATAGGGGAAAACACCTTCCGGACCTAACCTCATAACATACCGAAATGGCCAGGTAGCTCAGTCGGTAGAGCACCTGACTGAAAATCAGGGTGTCGGCGGTTCGATTCCGTCCCTGGCCATTAAAATCGGGGACATGTACTTGTTACGTGTCCCCGATTTTAAAGCAGGTAGCCCGGCTTAAAGCGAAGCGTAAACCGGGCGCCTAAGGCGCAGGATAAAATGCACCGATACGAAATTATTATATACTGGAGCGAAGAAGACGAGACTTTCCTCGCGGAAGTCCCGGAACTGCCGGGCTGCATGGCCGACGGCCCCACCTACGAAGATGCCCTGAAAAATATCCGGGTTGTAATGGAAGAGTGGCTGGAAACGGCCAGGGAACTAGGAAGAGACATCCCGAAACCCAAAGGCAAACTTATGTATGCTTGAAGCGGGTAAGACGGACAGAATTGTCCGCGTCCGAAAGGGGCAAGAGGATTTAGCCGGGGGAAAATCGTGAAAAACGCCCGGGTGGCCCGTCCGGACGGACGGCTCCGAAGGACAAGAAATATTGCCTTCCTTATAAAACCGTAGCTCATTATCCCGAAATTTAGTAGTCAAATTTCTTGTTGCTTACGCAACCTCGACGTATAACGTCGAGGCCACCCACAATATGATTTTTCCGTGCTTATAAAAAGCTTGACAAGCGAGCAATCTTCAATTTACTATTTTTATAAATGTACGGGATAATCGGGTAGCCCGGCTTAAAGCGTTAGCGTAAGCCGGGCTGGAGCCGTAAGGCGACAGCCGGGGCTGCTGAAGGCGCAGGAGGGTATCCCCAAGGGTGTGTATGCGTTCCCCTGTTGCTCGCGCAAAGCAGCTTACACTGCGTTTTAAGCTGCGCTACCCGCTGAAATTCAAATGAAAAAACGAAAATTACTCCAACGCCTGTCTCAAGGCTCTCTGAATAACGTTTCTTTCACTGACATGGTTAATCTGGTGGAAGGATTTGGGTTTGAGAAAACGAGGGTAGCGGGGAGTCACCATATTTATTATCATAAGGGCATAGGTCGTGTCCCACTTTGTGGGGGAAATTCGGATTTTCCCTCCGGGGACATGTT
>CAYWKU010000044.1:0-27967 GCA_964459325.1 uncultured bacterium
CGGGAGATGCTCGAAAGAATCGGATTCTTCGACCCCGGCATGTTCGCTTATTACGAGGACGTGGACCTGGCATGGAGGGCAAGATGGGCCGGATGGCGGGCGGTTGCGGCGCCGCGAGCGCGGGTGCACCACGCGGGAAGCGCTTTCAGCGGGTTCGCGGATAAAACATATCACATGCACCTGAACAGGCTTTCGGTGATAGCCAAGGACTGGCCCGCCCGGATGATAGCGGGTAATCTGGGGAAAATCCTGGCTATGGGCGCCGCAAGCGTTTTTTTCGGGGTTTTCAGGGAGCACTCTTTTTCTGCCGTAAAAGCAAGGGTCACTTTTCTACTCCGGCTTCCCCGGTTATTATCGAAACGACGAAAGGTGATGAAGGGCAGGGCGCCCGGCGCTCAAAGGTGGCTGTTCGACGATAAGGCCCGCGCAATGAAAAGGCTGAAATGGAAACTTTCCTGAAAGACAACCGCCCCGGTTGGATAATACCGGCCATAGCGGCGATAATGGCGGCGGTGGGGATTTTGAGTCTTCCTCACATCGTCATTCCTCCCGGAAAGGCCCAGGGTATATTTCTCTACCATGGATGGGGCCTTATAGAAGGGCTGGTGCCTTATCAGGACATGTGGGGCAATCATTCCCCCGGCGTTTATTTTCTCTACGCCCTCGCCGTCAAGCTCTCCGGCCACCGTTACGTGGGAATAAATATCGTCGAGATTGGCTGGCGGCTGCTCACCGTCCTCGCAATATACCAGCTTGCCGCAGGGCTTTACGGTCGCAGGGAGGGATTAATCGCCGCAGTATTCTGGGGGGCATGGGCGGTGATTTTCTTCGGCGCCTTCGGTCAGACGGCTCAGCCGGAATGCTTCGTGGTGCTCCCCATGGCTCTGGCTGCGCTGTATTACGTCCGGAACACTATGCTGTATCACGTCCTGTGCGGGCTTTTGATTTCACTGGCGGTGGCGCTGGACGCCGATGCGCTGGCCGTGTTCGCGGTAATATTGTTGTTTATTATGGCCAAACCGCGCTCCTCGTGGGAGCCGAAGCCGAAATTATCGAAGTTGCTGGGATTTACCCACGGCGTAGTGGCGCTGACGGTGCCACTGATTCTTTATTTCGCGCTCAGCTACGCCGCCGACGATTTCTGGGGCCAGGAGGTGATATTCAATATTTACCATTCCGACTCCGCATTTTCGTTTAGCGAGTTTGCGGACAAGTTCATTCGCCTGTTCTTCTTTTTCATCCCATTCTGGATAATAGTGTGGGTAAAGGGCGCCTTTTCGTCCGAGGAACGGCGCAATCACCTTCTATTCATGACCGCCCTGCTGATTGTGACCGTCATCATGGCAATTGCGGAAAAGGAATCTGCGCGGCACCAGTTTTACGTAATTTCCGGGTTTGCGGCGGTAATAGCGGCGAGGGGTCTTGGAATCGTCATTGATTTTATAAAGTCCCGCTCCACGGTAGCTTTGAAAAGCCCTGCAGGCGTCCTTGCCCTGCTGTGGATAGCCGCATCGGCTTTTTACCTGTTTTCATCATTTTATTGGCATCCCATCAGACATTACCGTTCCCTGGATTTCATGACCGGCCGCATCACCAAGGACCAATATTTCGGAAGGTTCATCGAGCCGGGCGGCGACACGAACATGGTCGAAAACCGCGCCGTAGCCGCTTACGCCCGGGAAAGTCTCGAACCTGCGGAAAAGTTTTTCATCTGGGGCAGTGAACCGCTGGTCAATTTCTGGGCTCTGAGGTTTGCGCCCAATAAATTTTTCTACAATTACCCCCTTATCTTCGAGGACGGCTGCGAAGCTTCGGTGGTGTTAAAGAAAAGATGGAGGGCGGAGTTCATGGAGAGAATCAGGGAGGAGTCTCCCGAAATGGTGGCTGTCGTGCACCGGGACAAGACGGTTGTAGAAAATGCCGACAGCGCAGCCCTGCTGAGTACCTTTCCTGAATTCGGGGAGTTTCTCGACGCCTTTTACAATAAATCCCAAAAAATCGGAGATTTCCAAATCTACCGGCTGCAATGAAACGGATGAAAATCCTTCTGATTCCTCCGGATAGGGCCAGGGGCACGGGGAGTTACACCTACTCGGATATGCTCCGCGAAGCGTTGGAGCGAAGGGATGATTGCGCGGTGGAGCTTTACCCTTCATCGAAAGAAAAACCCGACATCGCTCACGCTCTGAACCTAAAACACCTCGACCCCTCAATCCTCGCTTCCGTAACATCTCCACTCGTGGTTGATGTGCATGACGTATACTGGCTGCCGGGCGAATCCCGGTTCCCCGCCCCCGACCTTCCAATCAGAGCGTTTTTCTCCTCCGGAAGAAGGAAGCGGTACAAAGAGATTCTCGAGCGGGCCGACGGGGTAGTCGTTCATTCTAAATACGTTGCCGACAGGCTGGGTTACTCAAATGCGGAAGTTGTCCAATACTCGGTTGGGCCGGTGGAACCCGAGCCGCCTCTGGAAGAACGCTCCCCGAATGTGGTTTTCGCCGGGCGGGACTATTTTCGCAAGGGCCTGCCGGTGCTTTTGAAGGCCTGGCGCCGGGTGCATTCGATACGCCCCGACGCAAAACTGATTATATGCGGACGGGAATTCCTCCACGGAAGGCTCCTTGCCCGGGCGGCGGATTTATTGCCTTCCATCGAATGGAAGGGCGCACTGGAAAGACACACACTCCTCGAAGAAATTCGCAACGCAAGGGTCCTGGCGCTGCCGGCGTGGACGGAAGCTTTCGGAATGGTGCTCCTCGAAGCCGCGGCCGCGGGTACTCTCGCCATCGGCACCGATGCCGGCGGCATACCGGAAGCATTGAAAGGCGGAGAGACGGGATTGCTGGTCGAGAAGGGAGATTCCAAGGGGCTGGCTGATGCGATTCTCCGGTGTCTGGAGCCTGAACCGGATAATGAGCTTGTCGAAATGACCCGAAAAGCCCGCGATACCGCCAACTCATACACACCCGACGACATGGCTCAAAAACTTTACGATTATTACGAAAGAATCCTTTCGGGCGGATGAAAACTTCATCGCGCATATTGACGGTTGTGGCCTCCGCGCTGGTGGGCATATTCCTGCTGCTGGCAGCGGAAGCGGGATTGAGGGTGTCGGGCTTCGAGTACCGCTTGCATCCACGATACATGCAGTTCAACTATCCCGACCCGGAGCGGATGTACGAGATATTCGAGCGCGACCCGGAGGCATTCTGGAAGCTCAAACCCGGCTCGAAGATGGGCCCGGAGCTGGAGCCTGTAAATTCAAAGGGGTTCCGCGGGCCTGAATTTTCCCGGGAAAAAAGGACGGGAAGTATAAGAATCGTTGCTATGGGAGACTCGGTCACTTTCGGGGGAAAAGTGACTTATCCCCGGGTGCTGGACAATTGCCTGGACAAGGACTACAAAGTCATCAACGCCGGAGTGCCCGGATATTCCGCATACCAGGGGCTGAAATTTTACGAGAACCGTATCGCTTCGCTCAATCCGGACGCGGTGACGGTCATGTACGGTTGGAACGACCACTGGCTGGCCCGGGGCTATCCCGACTCCCGCCAGAAACCGCCGGGGGAGGTTAAATCCTCGGATTTATTCAGGTTTTTAAGGGAATTGAGGCTTTATCAGTTGATTAATTTCGGAATATCGGAGCTTGCGGCCTCCGAAACGGTCGAAGAAAGGCTGCGCCGCGTGCCGCTGCCCGAATATCGGACACTGCTTGGAAAACTGGTCGATTCGATAGAAAGCTCCGGGGCGAAGCCGGTGTTATTGACCGCCCCTGCGGCGCTTGACCGGGATGAAGCGCCGGAATACCTGTTTACGAAGGGTTTTATCGAGCGCCGGGAGCAGGAAAGCGAAGCCGAAATTGCCGGAAGGCTGAAAAGGCTTCATGCAAGCTATAACGATGCGGTCAGGAAACTCTCGAAACAAGAAAACGTGCCGCTGGTGGATTTCGAGTCTGAGTTCTACAAGCGGGATACGGCGGAGCTTTTCAGAGACCCGGCAAAGGATATTATTCACCCCAACGGGCGCGGATATCGCTTGATGGGTAATACCCTGTGTGATACGATAAAATCGATTCAATTGGCTGATTGATTACTTAACCATCTGAATCTCGCCAAAAGTTCCATTATTAATGTTCAAAGGAGGAGGTCTGACATGACGGAAATAGTGGGCATATCGGCAAGGGAAATACTCGACAGCCGCGGCAATCCGACGGTGGAGGCCGACGTTCACCTGTTCAGCGGCGCCTGGGGCAGGGCGTCCGTGCCGAGCGGCGCCAGTACCGGCGAGCGGGAGGCTATTGAGCTTCGCGACGGCGACAAGAAGCGCTACCTGGGTAAAGGGGTGCTGAAAGCGGTCAAAAATGTGGTGGACATCATCGCCCCGGAAGTGTGCGGAATGGACTCGTTGGAACAGGAAGGACTGGACCGGCTGATGATAGAGCTGGACGGCACTCATAACAAGTCCAAGCTGGGCGCCAACGCCATCCTGGCGGTAAGCATGGCCGCTGCAAAGGCCGCTGCGCAGGCCGTGGGGCTGCCCCTTTATAAATACCTGGGCGGAGCGGGAGCCCGCGAGTTGCCCATCCCCATGATGAACATACTCAACGGCGGCGAGCACGCCGACAATAACGTGGATATCCAGGAATTCATGGTCTTTCCCGTGGGCGCTCCAAACTATTCCGAGGCCTTGAGGTGGGGCGCGGAGACGTTCCAGGCCCTGAAAAAGGTGCTCAAGTCCAAAAAGCTTAACACCGCCGTGGGCGACGAAGGCGGGTTCGCCCCCGATTTGGGTAGTAACGAGGAGGCGCTCGAGGTGATTATCGACGCCGTTAAGCAGACCGGCAAAAAGCCCGGCAAGGACGTGTACATCGCCATCGACTCCGCCGCAAGCTCATTCTTCAAAAACAAGCGCTACCGCCTCTCGGCCGAGAAAGAGCCGATAAAAACCTCCGGGCAGATGGTGGACTATTACGAAAAACTGGTAAACGCATACCCCATACTCAGCCTCGAAGACGGCATGGACGAAAACGACTGGAACGGCTGGAAGAAGCTCAACGACCGGCTTGGCGACAAAATACAGCTTGTTGGCGATGACCTCTTCGTAACCAATACCGACTTAATCAAGAAGGGCATAGAGAAGGGCGTGGCCAACAGCGTGCTCATCAAGCTCAACCAGATAGGCACCGTTACCGAAACCCTGGAAGCCGTGGACATGGCCCGCAGGGCCGGTTGGACGAGCGTTATCAGCCACCGCTCCGGCGAAACCGAGGACACCACCATCGCCGACCTGGCAGTGGCCACCGGTGCCGGGATGATAAAAACCGGAAGCGCCTCCCGGAGCGAGCGTATCGCAAAGTACAATCGCCTGCTCCGCATCGAGGAGGAGTTGGCCGACCAGGCAAGGTTCAGGGGCAGGGAAGTCTTTTATAACCTTCCTGCCTTAAAGTAATTTTCCGGGAAGGTTATCGGGGAGATTCGGGCTCGGGAGTAAAAGCCGAAGGCGACTCGACGGGGGCGAGGTTTAATCTGCGGAAAACCTCGTCCCTGTTGGCTTCGAGCTTGGGGTCGAGCTTTACGGCCTTTTCGATAAGCTCTTTTCCTTTCTCGATATCACCCTGCCTGAGAAACAGGTAGCCCAGGTTGAATTGCGCCAGCGCAAAATCGGGGTTGGCGGAGATGGCTTTGTTATAATACTCCTTCGCTTCCCCGAAGTTGCCTTTAGTTTGCGACAGAACCCCCAGGAGGTTATAAGTGCGTGCGTTTTCCGGATTCCGGTCAATTACGTTGAGCAGCAACTCCCGCGCCCGTTGGGGTTGACCATCAATGATGTAGATGTCTGCAAGTGCCACTTGCACTTTGACGGAGAACGGATTGAGCGCCCTTGCAACCTTCAGGAGAGGCAAAGCGCCCCGGGGGTCGCCTTTGCGGTAGCGGTGCATTCCCATGTGCGCCGAATACACCTGCAAGGCCAGTAACCCTGCAATCAGCAGTATGGCCGCCGCCACCAGCCATCTTTTGGTTCGGGTATCCATTTCGTGATTAAAGTAAAATTCTCATATACAAAAGTAACTTGAGCGCTCAATAATATCAACTTTTAACACGGAGCCTTGCGGGTAATCAGGTCGGGAATCGCGACCTGGAGGTCGCTCCCACGGCTGAATCCAGTGGGAGAGACCTGTGGTCTCGACCCGTGGACGCCCGGAACTGTAATCTGTAAACTGGCGGGCTTACTTGTGTGTGCCGAATCGGCTGGTATGCTATTAATGAATCGATGTGCGGTATAGCGGGCATAATGAATAAAGGGCCTTCCGATGAAGACCACGTCCGGAAGATGGTGGAAGTCATCTCCCATCGAGGACCCGACGGGCGGGGATATTGGAGTGATGACCATATCTCGCTCGGAGTGGCGAGATTGGCGGTGATAGACATCCCCGGCGGAGCGCAGCCCATGACCTCCCCGGACGGAAGATGGACGCTCGTCTACAACGGCGAGGTGTACAACCACCTGCAACTTCGTGAAAAACTGGAGAAAAAGGGCCATACCTTCAAAACCCGCTGCGATACCGAAGCGGTGCTGGGCGCGATGATGGAATACGGAACCGAAGCCGTGGAACATCTGCGGGGAATATTCGCCTTTGCCGCGTGGGACAGCCTCGAAAGAAAACTTATACTCGCCCGCGACCGGCTCGGCATAAAACCGCTGTATTATTTCTTCAAAAACGGCGCCTTCGCCTTCGCCTCCGAGATAAAGGCCCTTCTCGAAATACCGGATATAAGGAATGCCCTGGAGCCGGACCTCAAGTCCCTCCACGAAATAATGACCTTCAACTTCCCGCTGGCCGACCGGACGGCCTTTGACGGCATTCGGGAGCTTCGTCCGGGGCACGTTGCCGCATTCAGGGACGGCAGGTTGAACATCCGGCGATATTGGGACTTGAATTTCCCCGCTCTCGGAGATGTTCCCGAAAATAAGGATGAAAGAGAATGGGCGGACGGCCTACTCGAAAACCTCAAAAAATCCGTCGAGTTACGGCTGATGAGCGACGTTCCGCTGGGAGTTTTCCTCTCCGGCGGCCCCGATTCGAGCATCATAGCCGCTCTGGTCAATAAAATAACGGGCGGAGGGTTGAAGACATTTTCGGTGGGTTTCGATGAGCCGCTTTGGGACGAATCCGGCTTCGCCCGGCAGGTGGCGGAACACCTGGATACCGACCATACGGTCATAAAAGGGGAGGGCGGCCTCGAATTGCTGCCTACCGTCATATATCACCTCGACCAGCCGCAACGATGGGCCGGCACGGCAGCTCTTCTGGGGTTGTACAGGGCCGCGAAAGAAAATGCGACGGTGGTGCTGACCGGAGAAGGCGCGGACGAGGCGCTGGCGGGATATATCCATCTCGCCGAATTCCCCGGAATCGTGCGGAACAATCCCGGCGCGGCGCCGCTATCGTTGTACCTTGCCCGGCTCAGCGAGCTGGAGGCATCGGGCGCGGAAAGTCTCTATTCCCCCGCCTTTCTGGAAGCCGCGCGTCGGCCCGTAAATGAGTTTCTGATTGACGAGGGAAGGATAAAAGACTGCGACCCTTTGAATATGGGCATATACCTGGATATGAAGCTCAGGCTGGCGCGGTTCGTGGTTTTCATGCAGGACAAGCTCAGCATGGCCGCCGGGGTGGAAGCCCGGGTGCCTTACCTCGACCATGAACTGCTGGAGTATTGCTCCCGGATTCCGCCCGGATTGAAACTGTCGCCGCCGTGGGGTAAATATATCCTCCGGAAGGCGGCAACCGATTTATTGCCGAAGGATATTATCGAGAGGCCGAAGCAGGGTTTCGTGGAGCCGGCGGATGCCTGGATGAGGGGCAAGCTGCCGGAGGTTATCCGCAATGCCCTTTCGGAAGAAAAAACAAGGGAAAAAGGATACTTCCGGCCCGCCGAAGTGGAGCGGCTCCTTACCGCGCATCGCTCCGGTACAGCCAGTCACGGCCATCTTCTGATAGGCATTGCGTCAGTTCATATCTGGCATGATACCTTCTTCGGCTGAACCAGAAAGGAGACGCATGGAGCGACTGGAATTCAATCACGGCTCGTGGAAAGCTTACAGATGGGTAACTCCGATGTTCGCGGCCAACGTTTACCTGGTCGCTCCCGCCGAAGGCGGGGAAGCGATGCTTGTGGACGCCGGAGGCAGGGCGAAGGAAATAATAAAAGCGCTGGATGAATTCGGCCTGAAACTGGCTTACATAGTGCTGACTCACAAGCATCTCGACCATTCCTTCGTCGCCCGGAAACTGCGAAGGGCCACCGGGGCGAGGATATTGATAGAGAAGGGCGATACTTACCGGAAAAAGCCGTATTCAAAGGGAGGGTCGGTACTGCACGAGGGCGACGTTATCAGGCTCGGAGAACTGGAGGCGAAAGCTATCGCCACCCCCGGCCATACGAGGGGCGGGGTATCTCTGTGCCTGCCGGGAGCTATATTCACCGGGGACACCCTCTTTGAAGGGGGGATAGGTCGTACCGACCTGCCGGGGGGCAGTTTAAGGAAAATAATGCATTCCATAAAGGAGAAGCTTCTCGAATATCCCGATGACACGGTGATTTACCCCGGCCACGGGCCGCCTTCTACCATCGGCAGGGAAAGGCGGTCGAACCCGTTCATCACGGGGCAACTCCCGTAACGCCGGCGTCCTTCTCAGGCCGCATGGCCCGCCGTCAAACAAAGAAGCCGCCGGGGACGGCGGCGTTCCGTTTGCCCCGGTTGTCCGTTCGGTGTCATAAATTAAAATAGTTGAAACCAATCACTTAACAGGAGGACGAAATTGAGTATTCTTGTTGTAGGCTCTGTGGCTCTGGACAGCGTACAAACCCCGGAAGGTAAAGTGGACGACGCCCTCGGCGGCGCGGCGACATACTTCAGCATGGCCGCCCGGCATTTCGACAAGGTCAGGATGGTGGCCACCGTCGGCGACGATTTCCCCCAGGACCACTTGGAGATGCTGGAAAAAGCGGGAATAGACCTGGGCGGCCTGGCTCGCGAACAGGGGAAGACATTCCGGTGGGCCGGTAAATATTACGACGACCTGAACAAGCGCGAAACCCTGCTTACCGAGCTGGGAGTCTTTGAAAACTTCGACCCTAAAATCCCGAAAGGCTGGGAGGACAGCGAGTTTCTTTTCCTGGCCAACATCAACCCGGAGCTACAGCTTGCGGTGCTCGAGCAGGTAAAAAAGCCGAAGTTCGCCGCGTGCGACACCATGAACCTGTGGATAGACACCAAGCTGGACGCGCTCAAAAAGCTCCTCAAAAAGCTCGACGGCATAGTCATAAACGACGAGGAAGCCAGGATGCTGACGGGTCATACGTCAATCCTCTACGCCGCCCGCGACATCAGGGGCATGGGCCCCCGGTGGGTGGTGATAAAACAGGGCGAATACGGCGCGCTGATGTTCAGCGACCACGGCATCTTCAGCGCCCCGGCGCTGTTGCTCGACCAGGTTCTCGACCCCACCGGCGCGGGGGACACCTTCGCAGGGGGCTTTATGGGTGCGCTCGCCCATTGCCCCAACCTGGATGACGAAGCCTTCCGGCGAGGGGTTATAGTGGGCAGCGTGATGGCAAGTTTCGCGGTCGAGGATTTCAGCCTCAGCCGCCTGGCCCACGTAAGCACCGACGAAGTATGGGGCCGCTACCGCACCTTCCAGGAACTGGCCCGCATCCCCGACTGCGACGAGCTGGAGAAGAAGGTATAGTCCTATAAAGAAGGGAGGCTATAAGGTGGGGCCTTTAGAAAGCTATCTGAAAAAGCTGGAAAAAAATATTCGAAGCGGCGATTACACCGAGCCTACCCACCGCTCGGCCCTGGAAGAACTGGTCAGGTCTATACAACCGGCAAAAATAGAGGTTATCAATGAGCCGAAGCACATAGAATGCGGCGCCCCCGATCTGGTGGTCAGGAAAACAACCAAACACGGCCCCTTGCCCATAGGATACATCGAAACCAAGGACCTGGGAAAATCTCTCGATGAGGTTGAAAAGAGCGAGCAGCTTCTAAGATACCTGAAAAATATGCCAAACCTTGTACTCACCGATTACCTTGAGTTTCGTCGGTACGTAGACGGGGAATTGCGGGAAAAGGCATCACTGGGGCTATTTGACGCTAAAAGCAAGAAAATAAACAGGGAAAAAAATGGCAAAAATGAGGTAGAGGGGTTGCTGATAAACTTCCTTGCCCATACTCCCGAAGCCATAGGAAAGCCCGAAGTCCTTGCGCAACGAATGGCGCACATGACCAACATGATTCGGGATAGAGTAGTTGAGGCTCTTGAAAAGGATAAGGCTTCCGCCATATTGCGCGACCTGAGAAAAGCCTTTGCGGATACCCTGATTCCCGAATTGGATACACCGGCCAGAACCGGCGAGTTTGCGGACATGTACGCTCAAACCATAGCCTACGGGCTGTTTGCGGCAAGATGCAACCATCGCAAGGGGGCGCCTTTTCGCAGGCGGGACGCCGCATTGGAAATTCCGAAGACGAATCCTTTTCTTCGGAAGCTTTTCGGTATCTTAACAGGCCCGGATATGGACGAGGAGCCATACGCGGGCTTCGTTGACGACCTGGTCGGGCTTCTGGCTCACAGCGACATTGCCGCCATACTGGAGAATTTCGGGAAAAGGACAAAGCGCGAGGACCCCGTCGTTCATTTTTATGAAACTTTTCTTGCCACTTACGACCCGCAACTCAGGGAAAAGAGGGGAGTTTATTACACCCCCGAGCCGGTAGTCTCATACATAGTAAGGTCTGTTGATAGCGTACTGAAAACCCGCTTCGGCCTGTCCGACGGACTGGCGGACACCGCCACCGTTGAGTACGAGACGGAGGACGAACAGGGTAATAAGAAAAAAGAAAAATTCCCCCGCGTGCTTATCCTCGACCCCGCCTGCGGTACCGGTACTTTCCTGTATGCGATTGTGGATTTAATTCGTGAGCAGTTCATGTCACGGGGGGATGCAGGGATGTGGTCGGGGTATGTAAAAGAGCAGCTACTTCCCCGGCTTTTCGGCTTCGAGCTTCTGATGGCCCCGTACGCGGTCGCTCACTTCAAGATGGGCATGCAACTGGCCGGACAGGATTTGACCGAAGCCCAGAGAAAAAACTGGGCTTACGACTTCTCCGGCGAGGAAAGACTTGGCATTTTTCTTACTAATACTTTAGAAGAAGCTGAGAAAAATGTAGAAACATTATTTGGACCATTCAGAGTAATTTCTGAGGAAGCAAGAGCAGCTGCAAAAATAAAAAAGGATGTACCTATAATGATTGTCTTGGGTAATCCTCCATATCACGAACGCTCAACGAATCAAGGCAAATGGATAAATGAACTTTTGAGGGGTGGGATCGAGTTTGAAGACGGTACCAACGCATCTAGCTATTACGAGCTTAATGGCTCAGATATATCAGAACAAAACCCAAGACTACAAAATGATTATGTTAAATTCATTCGTTGGGCGCATTGGCGTATTGTTGAGTGCACCGGATATGGTATACTCGCATTCATTACTAACCATAACTATATTGATAATGTGACGTTTTGTGGAATGCGACAACAATTGATGAAAGCCTTCGATGATATTTACATATTAGATCTCCATGGAAATGTGAATAAAAAAGAAAGGTCACCTGATGGCACCAAAGATTCAAATGTTTTTGATATTAAAGATGGAGTAGCCATAAGCATTTTTATAAAAGATAAACGCGGCGAATATGAAAATGTAGACAGCCGGGTGTACTACTCTGAGATATGGGGCACAGAAGATGAAAAGCAGATTATTCTGGATGAAAATTTCCTCGAAACAATAGAATGGGAGCCTTTAATCCCTAAAGCACCTTATTATCTATTTAAGCCTTTTAATAGCACACTTTTACCAGAATATGAGAAAGGGGCTAAGATAAATGAGATATTTTATACATCTTCTCCCGGTGTAAAGACACACAGAGACCATTTTTTAGTTTCCTTTGATTCTACTGTATTAAGTGAACGGATTTCAGAATTTAAGGAATTTAGTAAAGAAGATATAGGTAGTAAGTATAAAATATATGATACTTCTGAATTCAATATAGAAAAGATTCAAACCAAATTAAATAAACTTGAAGAATGGCGAAAGTTGATCAGTAGATATTTGTATCGGCCTTTCGACTATCGTTATATATACCATCATACTGACATGATAGATCGTCCAAGAATAGAAGTGATGGACCATATTCATAAGGAGGATAACCTGGCCCTTATATATATGCGTCAAGTTGCTCTTCAAGGTGATATTTCACATTTTTTCGTAAGTAGTGAAATTATAAATGATAGGGCATTTTATAGTAACAAGGGAACAATAAATTGTACTCCATTATATCTCTATAAACAATTTGCTGAAAAGAAAAAGCAACAAATGCATCATATTACTTCGGTCCCTTGGCCACTTGGATGGCATAACCGCGTCCCCAATCTCAATCCTGATTTTATCAGGGAATTGGAGGCTAAGCTGGGTCTTAAGTTCACGACTGACGGCAAAGAAAACCTCGAAAAAGCTTTCGGGGCGGAGGATGTTTTCAATTACATCTATGCCGTCTTTCATTCTCCGACATACCGGGAGCGTTATGAGGATTTTCTCAAGATAGACTTCCCGCGCGTTCCGTTTGCATCAAATGTTGAATTATTCCGGGAGCTTTGCTCGAAAGGGGAGGCTTTGGTGAGCCTTCACCTTATGAAGTCGCCTTTGTTGTCCGATTTCATAACCCATTATCCGGTAAAAGGCGACAACCTGGTGGATAAGGGCCACCCCCGCTATCTGCCGCCCGGGGAACCGGAGCCGGGCACGGGGAAACCGCTTGAAGAGGGCAGGGTGTATATCAGCAAGGATAACGCCAAAACCGGCAAAAAGGGGCAGTATTTCGAGGGAGTGCCGCCGGAAGTATGGGAGTTTCACATAGGCGGTTACCAGGTGTGCGAAAAATGGCTGAAAGACCGCAGGGGACGCGAGCTTACTTATGACGATTTGAACCATTACCAGAAGATTGTCGTCGCCTTCAAGGAAACCATCCGGCTGATGGGCGAAATTGACGAATTAATAGACAAATACGGCGGCTGGCCTATCGAATAGATTTCAAAAGACCTTTAAGGAGCACCATGAAAATACTGGATTTATGCGGCGAGTGGGAAGCAAAGCCCGTTGCCCGCTTCGACGGAAAATACGGGGAGGAGGGGTGGGTGACGATGACCGTCCCGGGCCACTGGCAGCAACACCCCGATTTCGAGTATTACGCGGGCAAGATGGTTTACCGCACCCGTTTCGACTCGCCTCCGCGGCGGGAGGGGATGCGCTACTTCCTGCGCTTCAACGGGGTCTTTTACTGGTCAATCGCCTACCTCAACGACGCCCGCGCGGGGGAAAACGAGGGGTATTTTTTCCTCCGCGATTACGAGGTTACGGACGTGTTGGAGGATGAAAACCGGCTGCTGGTGGAAGTGGACTGCCCGGACGAGAAGAGCAAGAACGAAAAGCGGCTCGTGACCGGCGTGTTTTCCCACTGGGACTGCCTCGACCCCGCCACCAACCCCGGCGGGATATGGCTGCCGGTGGAGCTTATCGAAACCGGCGATGTGCGCATAATCGACCCCATGGTCAACGCTTCGTATTGGACGAATGATTACCTGCGGGTGGAAGCCCGCCTGACCGCCGAATCCACCCGGAAATGCCGGATAAACGTCAAGGTGACCCTGACTCCGTACAACTTTGAAGGAAAATCTCATATTTTCGAGGATAACTTCCTGAAAACGCCCGGAAAAAACGATTACCAGATGCTCATGAACCTAGACGAATACGAGTTATGGTGGACTCACGACCACGGCAATCCCAACCTGTACCGGGTGAAAATGGAGGTATTCGAGGAAGATTCCGACGTGCCGGACGATGCGGTGGAGTTTCGTACGGGGTTGCGCACAATCGAGCTGAGGGACTACACGGCCTACCTCAACGGCCGCAGGATATTTATCCGGGGCAACAACTACCCGCCTTCGGACACCCGCATAGCGACCGTTTCGAGACGGACCGTCGAGGAGGATTTCGACCTCATACAGGGCGCTCACCTGAACATGATGCGGGTGCACGCACATGTCGACCATCCGCTGTTTTACGAAGTGGCGGACGAGCGGGGAGTGCTTATATGGCAGGATTTTCCGTTTCAATGGTACTACCACAAGGAAGTCTTCAAGCCCGCCCTGTACCAGGTCGAAAAGATGGTAAAGACCCTTTACAACCACCCGTCCGTCGCTTTCTGGTGTTGCCACAACGAGCCGTTCCAGATGGTCAATCCCGCCAACCTGAATCCGATTCACATACTCAGGAGCGGCTGGACAATGCTGGGGTACAACCGGAACCGGGATTACATGGATGTAAAGCTAAAGGAGCGCATACTGTCGGTGGACACCTCCCGTTTCGTGCAGAAAAGCAGCGGCTTTCAGGGGTTGGGCAAGGAGCCGGGGGATGAGCATTTTTACTTTGGATGGTATCCACCGACGGTGAACCTGTGGCACTTTAAGCATTACCTTAAATTATTTAAGAGAAGTATACGGTTTCCAACGGAATTCGGCGCTCAGAGCTTTCCCAACTACAAGAACGCTATCAAATTCATGGCCCCGGACATCAGGAAGGTTGATTGGGAGAAGCTTCGGGAGCGGCATCACTTCCAGCCGAACATGATGCGACGGTACATCCGGCATGAGGATTACAACTCGCTGGAGGATTACATCCACGCCACCCAGATGTACCAGGCCATGGTCAACCAGTTCATAACCGACCGGCTCAGGATGCAGAAATACGAGCCCACCGGAGGGATTACGGCCTTTCTCATGCTCGATTCCAACCCCGCGATTCAATGGTCGCTGGTCGATTACTGGCGGGAGCCGAAGGAGAGCTATTACGCCTACTGCACCAGCATGAACCCGCAGTACGTATTCGCCGTTACTGACAAGCCGTCATATAAAACGGGGGAGGCGGTGGAAATTCCGGTTTACGCGGTCAACGACGAGTACATCCGCTGGCCCGATGCAAAGGTAAAAATCCGGCTATCCGACCCGGAGGGCGCTAATGTTCTGCAACGCTCGGTTCCGGCCCCGCTGGAGCCGGACATGAAGGCCGCGGAAATTGACGTGGTGGACTTTCGCCCCGAAAAGGAGGGGGTCTACAGGCTCGACCTCGAGCTCGACTACGGTGAAAAGGGCGGTCTGGAAAATTCTTACCTGATATTAGTCCAGTAGCGGGGCCGGAGCTTTGTTGGAGGTTATTTTCAGAAACTCCTCCTCGGGTACCCATCCCACCTCATGAGCCGTATATATGTTGGCGCGAAGCTCGCTCAGGCCGACTATTTCGCGGGCTTCGTTCTCGTTTATTGCCACTCTGCCTGCCATTACGTCGGCGTAATCCTGCGGATAGAGGGGCTCCTTGTAGGGGTCGGCCAGCCCTTGAGGTATTTTGGGCAGGCCCTGCCGGTTGTAATGGTCTTTGGCGTTGAGCAGGTGGAAGAACTCGTGCAGCACTATCATGATGTCCTGCTCCACCATGTCTCTCTGTACGAAGGCGTTGACTAAAGCCATGTTCTCCTGCCGGCTGGCCCAGCTTTCGGTAAACTCGTTGAATTTTCCCCTCACGAAGCGCACGTAAATTATGCCGTCGTAATTATCGGCATTAATGTCATGTTTTTCATTGAGTTTTTCGAAGTGGCGCTTGAACTTGCGCCACTGGATAAACCGGTCGAAGAAAGATTGGTCGGAAGTAGGAGGGTCGGGTGGCTCTTTCATCACGTCGAAGGGGCCGTAAATATCCAGCTCCACCGCCCGGGGCAGGGTGCCTCCGTATCTTTCGTACTCTTTCTGGAACCAGCCGGTCAAATCCGGCAGGGTATGGTTGCGCAGGTCATAATACTCCTTGCCGCTTTCCTCCTGGAATTTATTGATAAAGGCCTTCCACTGGCTCGGCAAATCAATCATGAACCCGACCACTGCCAGCTTGTATGGCCTGTCGAAGGGGAAGGGCTCCCGCGCTTTTGTGATTACGTGGTAGGCGTAAACTCCCACTCCTATGAGCACCAGCAGCAGGACTATCCTGAACCACGAAAGGGTGGAGGGGAGCTTTTCCTTTTGTTTTCCCGAGTGTTCGGCGCAAAGCGGCTGGCCTCCGCCATCCTTTATGCACTGCCGGCAAACCACCTTGCCGCACACCAGGCAGAAGGAGCGGCCCGGCTGGTCCTTATGGGTTTCGCACATGACGCTGGAGGGAATCAGCTTCTTCTCGGCGTCGGCCCCGGTTTCCCGCAACGCTCCGGCCAGGTCTTCCGCATACAATGCGTCCAGGTTGGTGGCCACTTCGGCCGGAAGGGACATCAGCAGCCCGCGCATTTTCTCCACGTCGGCGCCCGTGCGGCGGGCCGCGGCCCGGGCGGCGTCGTCCAGGTTATCCGCCTTTTTGACAATTACCCGGTATCTCGCGTTACGAGTCTGCTCGTCAGGCCCTTGAGGCTGCCCGGTATCCATGTATCATTTCCCCCGTATTTGATTTATTACATGGGATTCAGCGTTACGTTTTATCAGGCAAGGGGTTTAAACCCCTTGTCCACCGCTATCTGGTTTATTACATGGGATTCAGGGTAACGGTGTTCCCGTCTTCGCTTATCTCGAAATCCCCGAAAACCGCCGGGGCATATTCCTTCAGAATGCTCAATATTTTTATCACAAGCAGCCTTATTTCCCACTGGGCCGCCTTCTGACCCCTCAGTCCTATCATGTGTCGCCACTCGCGGAAGTTGGCGCTTACCACGATTTCGCTCTGCACCGCGTTGGGCAGAACGAAGCGGGCGTCTTCGTTCTTTACACCCATCCCTTGGAGCTTCAGGTAAGCGTCCCGGCAGGCGTTTACTGTGTCTTGGAACAATTTTTGCGCCTCGGGATTCGAGGATACGGATTCCGGCTCCACCACGTCGAAGCTCTTCTCGTTAACGTAGCGCTGACTCTGCTGGCTGAAACTGGCCAGCCGGTGCCGGACCAGTTGGTGAGTGCAGGCCCGGCTGACCCCCCGGATTCGGAACGTAGCCGATGCGTGTTCGAGCACGCTGTGGTGGCCGTTGCGGATAATCATCTTTATGAATCTTTCCTGGGAACCCTTCCCGGCTTTCTCGAAGGACAGGTAGCACGTGCGGCCGGCCCTTTCTATGAGAACCTCCGGGTCGGGAGTTATTGCGAGCAGGTCCACTTCCATAGTTTACCCCGAAGTTACCGTATTTTTTCGATTTTGCCTTTCGGCGGCATTCAGCGCCGCGCCCATGGCGCCCACTATCTGCGGCTCGGAGGGAATTTTCAATTCCAGGTTCAACCTTTCCTCCAGAGCCTTCACCACGCCTTTATTTTTAGCCACTCCGCCGGTCATCATGACCGGAGGCTCGATGCCGACCCTGCCGGCAAGCGCCGCCACCCGGCCCGCAATCGCCCTGCTGATGGCACGGATGATGTCGGGGGTTTCGTAACCGGAGGCCACCAGGCTGACCACCTCGCTTTCGGCGAACACCGTGCAGGTGCTGGAGACCGCGACTTCGGAGGCGGCCCGTTCGTACATATCCCCCATCTTTTCCAGGTCGACTTCCAGTGCCCGGGCCATCACTTCCAGGAACCTTCCGGTGCCGGCGGCGCATTTATCGTTCATCACGAAGTCGGTAACCCGGCCGGTTTCGTCGGTGCGGATTACCTTGGAATCCTGACCCCCCACGTCTATAACCGTGCGGATATTCTCGAAAAAGTAGTGAGCGCCCTTGCCGTGGCAGGTAATTTCGGTGATGGTGTCGTCCGCGAAGTCCACGCTCTCCCTGCCATAGCCGGTAGCGATTACGCAGGCCACCTCGTCTCTTTTTATCCCGGCCTTCTCCAGCGCCGCCTGCCACGCTCGCTCAGCCGCTTTTTTGTTGCTTGCTCCCGTTGGAACCACTTCGTACGCTGTAAGCTCGCCCTCCGATATTAACACGGCGTCGGTGGTGAGGCTGCCGGAGTCTATGCCGCCGTAGTACATATCAGACAGTTCAAAACTTGACTCCCGCCGACACGAAGGGCCCGGCCAGGCCGTATTCGACTTCCAGGTCGTCGCTGGCCTTGCCGTAAAGGAGCAGGTACTGGTAGCCGCCCTGTGCGAATACAAACCGGCTTTTCCAGTTCAGACCGCCTCTTACATCGAAGTATTTGCCTTCGTAATCTCCGTAATTCGCCGCCAGCCCGGAACCTTCGGCAAAAACTCCGAACCCGAGCGGGAGTCGCAACTCCAGGGCGCCCGCCGCCACCGGCAATGCCACGCGAACTCTATCTTCTTCGGATTCTTCCGCGCCCTCGCTAAGGCCCAATTTGTCTGCGGCTTCCTGGGTTAGACTTCCGCTGATCTTGGCGTGTGCATCAAGGTAAGCCACGCCCATACCGAGAGCTATTCTGCCCCTGTCTCCCCGTATGAGAGACCTTTCATAGAGCAACCTGTACCTTTGCACTTCCGTCTCGGTTTTAACGTCGGCGTCATTCTTGAATGAATAGTCGCCCCATTGGACATCTTCTTCCAGCTTTTCTTTGCCGTCCCGGCTGTCCATGAACCAGTAGAAGCTGAACCGGTTGCGCTTGGTGATGTTAAGCCATAACCCCACGTCCAGGGTGGTGGATACGCTGTCCAGATTGAGTTGTTTATCATACTCCAAATCCTTGAGATAATCCCCGCTCTCCAGGTAATCCAAATCGGATTTCAGGGACACTTCGCCCATGACCTCCGGCCACCAGACAATGACCTCCGCCCCTATCCGGCCCTTTTGAGCGCCGTCGGCCAGGGACGGGGTGACGGAAAGAAACATAAGCCCGATTGCCACCGCCAGGGATAATGCCAGCAATTTTTTCATAATAATCCTCCTTTGCCGATTTTTCTCAAGTTAATTCAATAATTTACCGCTTTTGCTCCGTTGTTTATCCATTGAAAAAGCTCGGCGGGCGACTCGAAAGCTTTATCCGGGCCCGCCTGCAACAGTGCATCGTTGTCGTACCCGTGCCACAGTGCCCCGATTGTGAAAACTCCCGCGGCCTTACCGGCCAGAATATCAGAGCGGTGGTCGCCAATCATGGCGGTTTTCTCCGGGTTTACTTTCAACTCCCGTATGGCCTTCAGGAGTCCCTCGGGGTGAGGTTTACCCCGATTGACGTCGTCGCCGGTGACCACCGGGTTGAACTTTCCCGCCAGGTTCAGCTCCTTCAATGTTATCTCAGTGGAACGGCGCCCCTTTCCCGTGAAAATGGCCATTTTTTTGCCGCGAGCCTCCAATTCCATCATCAGTTCATCCATACCCTCGTACAAAAGGTCCGCCCGGTGGAGGTCGCGGTATGCGGCGTAGTAGTACTCGATGGCCTCATCGCGAAGCTCATCATCCACCAGGTTGCCGATTATATCGCTCTCCGGCGGGCCGAAAAGGGCCACTATTTCGGCGATGCTCCATTCACGCCCGGTGTACCTGGTAGCGAATGCGTTAAAGGCGTCCATTATCAGGGGATAAGTGTCCGCCAGAGTGCCGTCGAAGTCAAATATGAACGCTTCGAACTCGGCCACGGACTAGCCTCCCGACATGGGCAGTACGACGCTTATTTCATCGCCTTCTTCGAGTTTGCGTTTCATGTCTTCGGGCAGTTGTGCCCGGTCTCCGTTTATAAGGACGGTGGGCGTGACCGGTTGCTTGAGTGATTTTTTGAAATACTTTTGCTTGAACCCCATTTCCTTGTCGGCCCGTTTGAAAAATTTTTTCAGGGTAGCGCCGTCTTTAAGCTCGACAGCGCCTTCGGCGTTCACCGGGTTTCCATCGATTATGCCGGCTATTCTCGCGTTGATTTTCATCGATGAAATTCCCCGGTTGTTTATTTATTCCGAGTAAAGCCCCTCCACCACCTCATCCAGTCCGAGCTTTTTGAGGTGCTCGGCGTCGGGTTTGCCGGTTTCGTAATCCCAGTGCATGGCCCTGTAGAAATCCTTCGAGAGCATATCCATGTCCAGGGTAATGCCTTTCGCGGGGCCTTTTTCGAGCGGCGGGTCGCCATAAACCCTGGGATTAGGTTTGAAGTCCCGGGCGGGGTTAAGGCCTTCGCGCACGTTGAACGAGTGCCTGAGCTGCTCGATGCGCTCACCCACTTCCAGGTACTCGTCGTTGGAAAAATTCCAGCCGGTGGCGGCATTTATCCATTCCACCAGGGGAATGTTCCCGCCCACCTGGGTTCCGAACAGGCAGGTTCCGGTGCAGTCTATAATCATCTTGTAGCAGGAATCCACGGCGAGCGCTTCGCCCTTGTTGTCGTAACGGTATCTTTCTTTTTGGGGAGTAAACGAAGGTATCTTTTTGGCCTTGGAAAATTTCTTTTCCAGGAACTGCAAATCGAGGTACTGATAAGAAGTTATGGTGTGCCGCCCGGGCGTGGGTTCGCAATAGTATGACACGCCGAAGCCGGGGTCGAACTTGGGGTCGTGCATGGGCGCTTCCACGCCGCCGCAGTGCACCGCGTACTTGTCGGAGTTTTTGCCGAGTTTCTCGGCGGCCACTTTTACCCCGTCGGCCAGGGTGTCGCCGATGCCTTCGCGGTTGATTATCTTTTCGGTAAGCTTGATTATGGAATCGCCGTTGCCCCATTTAAGCTCCAGTCCGCCGGTGTCTTCCTTTGTGATTATGCCTTTTTCAAAGCATTCCACGGCGAAAGCAACCGTGGAGCCGCAGCTGATGGAATCGATACCGCCTCGGTTTACCAGGTCGTTTATTTTGAACATTACATGCAGGTCGTTTGTAAGGGTAAGGCTGCCGAAGGCGCACAGTGTTTCGTATTCGGGCTTGTGCATTTCCTCTATTTTGTAAGGGCCGTCCGTTACTTTCATGACGCCGCCGCACCTTAAGGGACAGGAGTAGCAGCCGTAACTTTTCACCTGGTAGTTGATTACGGCTTCGGCGCCGATTTTCTGAGATTTTTTAAGGGGAAAGTCGGTATAGCCCACGCCTCCCCAGTTTTTGATGGGGCTGTCGCCGCTTTCGGCGCTCATGGCGGTAATCGCCGGAGTTCCAAACTTGGACAGCAGCAACCTCCACAGGTTAGCGGGCTGGCGGGCGTAAACCGAGCCCTTGCGGGTTATCCAGCCGGTCATGGCGAGGATTCTGTCGCCCAGCATACCCTTGAATCGTTTTCCGCCCTCGAGGCTTTCGCGGAACTTTTTGGTAAGCTCGGACATCTTTTCCTTGTCTTGAACCTTCACCCTGGTGGTACCCGCGGCGACGACCGCTTTGAGCTTTTTGGAGCCCATGACGGCGCCGAGTCCGCTCCGGGCGGCAATCCTGCCCCCGTCGTTGCATATCCCGGCCATGTAACTCGACTTTTCCCCCGCCGGGCCGATGCAGGATACCTGGCAGCGTTTGCCGTGGATTTCTTTGAGCTTGTTCTCGGTTTCGATGGCGTCAACTCCCCACAACTCGGACGCATCCTTTATTTCGGCGCCGTTATTGTCGATGTAGAGGTAAACGGGCTTGTCGCCGGTGCCATAGACGAAAAGAGCGTCCACGCCGCACCTTTTCAGGAAGGGGGAGAAGAATCCGCCGCAGTTAGCATCGCCCCATCCTCCGGTCTGAGGCGATTTTCCGACCACCGTAAACCGGCCTGTGAACAGTGACCCCGCGTCCGTAAGCAGGCCCGTGGTGAAGCCCAGTATGTTGTCCGGCCCGAGAGGGTCGGCGCCCGGTTTTATCCTGTCCCACAGGATTTTAGCGCCAAGCCCGACGCCGCCGGAGTACTTCTTGTAAAAGTCCTCGTCCAGCTCTTCATACTCGACTTTCCCGGAGCTTAAGTCCACGTTCAGGATTTTTCCCCAGTATCCCTTGCCTGTACCTTTCTCTTCCTGTTCGACCATAGGGTTCCCTCCTCTTTCCGCTATAGAGTGCGAAACTCCTTGCTAATCAACCTTTTCTTCAATGGCTTATGTACCACAAAGTTGGGCTTACGTCAAACTTAACCCGAAAGGTTCTCCCCGAAAAATAAGCATTCCCAACCTTGTCGAATTTCGGGAAGTTCCCGGAAGTCCTCACCTTTTGAATCAGAATATATATCATGATAACTTAAAGAAAAGATAGTAAGCGAACATTTTTAATAATCAAAAGCTTCCCGAATTGCTTGTGGCAGGGTTCCGCAATCGTTAAGTGGCGTCACAAACAAAGGCAGGTCGCCTATTAAACTGTGTTTTGCATGATAAGGTAGCGTTTTCAATTGGTAAGGCCCATAAAGAAATTATTGCTCGTATACCCGCCCGTTACTTACAGCGTGCAGAGCGCCAAGCAGAGCTGCCCGCCGCTGGGGGTGGCTTATCTGGCCGCCGCCGTCAGGGAGCGTTGCGACGTGAAAATACTGGACGCCGCTGTTGAGGGCTATGAGCACGAGGAGCGCCTCAACCCCCACCTGATGCGCTACGGAATGCCGGTATCCGAAATCGCCCGCGAAGTGGCGAGTTACCGGCCCGATGCGGTGGGCATATCGTGCATATTTTCCAGCCAGTTCCCCACGGTGGCTCAAATCTGCGAAGCCGTGAAGAAAATTGACCCGGATATCCTCACCCTGACCGGTGGCACTCACCCCACCTTCATGCCCGAGAGGTCTCTCAACAAATCCCCGCACCTCGATTGCGTCGTTCGAGGAGAAGGGGAGCTGACCCTGCAACGAATAGTGGACACTACCCTGGACGAGGGCGACTGGAAATCGCTGCCCGGGGTGGCGTTCAGGGACAACTGCCGGCCGGTTGTCAATCCGGAGGCGGAGTTGGTCGGGGAACTGGACTCGCTGCCTCGCCCCGCGCGGGACCTTCTGCCCATGGACAAGTATTTCAGCAGGAACCTTCCCATGGGAATCGTCTCCCGCCGCCGGCCGTGGGCCAACGTCATCACCAGCCGCGGCTGCCCTGCCAGATGCGCCTTCTGCTCAAGCACGCGATTCTGGGGTTATTGTTACCGCATGCGTCAACCCGAAGCAGTACTGGACGAAATCGAGCAATTAGCCAATGACTATGGGGTGAGGGAGATAAAGTTTTTCGATGACAACCTTGCCGCCCATCTGCCGAGAGCGAAGGAGATATTCCGGGGAATAATCGAGCGGGGAATCGACATTACGTGGAACACCCCAAACGGCATCGGAATACACAATCTCGACTTCGAGGTGATAAACCTCATGAAAAACAGCGGCGCCTACGAGTTGACGCTGGCCGTGGAATCGGGAGACCCCGACGTTTTGAGGGATATAATTCACAAGCCCTTCGACCTCGACCGGGCCCTCGAGGTGTCCCGGATATTGAGGCGGATGAAGCTGGGAACGTATGGATTTTTCATCATAGGTTTTCCCGGGGAGACCAAGGAGCAGATAAGGCGCACCATCAGTTTCGCATGGAAGCTCAACCTCGACCGGATTAGCGTTTTCGTGGCCAATCCCTTGCCGGGGACCGAAATTTTCCGCACATGCGTCGAAAAAGGTTACATCTCGGAAGATTTTCCCTTCGAGGAAGCGGACTACTTCAACGCCAGGTTCGATACGCCTGAATGGAGCGGCAAGTGGGTGGAAAGCGCCCGCAAGCGCTTTTTCTGGACCTATAATCTGAGTCTACCCATCCGCGGGCCTATGCGGTTTTTCCGGACATATGGGCCGGTGCTGAGACGCCGGCCACTTTCCCTGATAAAGCTTGCCCTCTCGAAGCTCTTTGCCGGGTAAACACAGCGCTAGTGGGTGGGGTAACCCTTCAGCTCGAGAGCCGGTTTCATAATCGCGGTAATCCTCTCGATGGTTTCGGGGTCTGGATTCTGCCTAAACTTGTAATTCATGTTTTTTACGGTGTCGAGATTATAAAGATTCCTCACAGGCTCGATTTTGAGATAATTGCAGATTCTTTCAGTCATTTCGTGCGGCGAATCGCAAAATTCCTCGTAGCTGAACTCAAAAAATATGCCTTTGTCTATAAGCGCCTGTTTTTTTCGCTCAATTTGAAAAATATGCTCTTTCCATGTGTGGGAGATTCTATCCAGCACTTCATTGTAAGAGAGGTTCAGTCCGGTTTTTTCAAAAGGAGCGGGATTCACCACGATTCTTTTATGTTGCCTTTGTACCCATGAAAAAGACACCGCCCGGCCGTCTCTGTAAATATGGATAAAGCGCGCTTCGGGAAAAACCTCCAGTATGTGGTCTGTCATGAAAGTGACCATGGCACTCTTATTGAGGAATACCGGCCTGGAATCTATTAATTGATATAGGCCGAAAATGTTCCTTATTCGTCTCTTGTCGAAAGCGCTCCAGTCCTTTAACGACATTTCAGTGAACTTAGCAGGTTCGGCCCAGAGGGGAGGTTTGGACAAATCCGAAAGCTCCCAAGGGTAAGAGCGCGGGTGCCAGAGACCGTTTGCTTCCCTCGGGAAAGCGGAAATATCCGGATGGGTGGCGAGAATATCTATGAGCAGGGTGGTGCCGCTTCGGGGACTGCCCACTATGAAGGTGGGATTTTTCACCATTCTGCCCGCCGCATCACCCAGATAGCTGAATAATGTCCCACTCTTGGCGAACCTGTGAATAATGTTTCGTCTCTTTGGAATGCGTAAATTCATATTTGAAAATAAGGGTTAATGTTTATGTTCCGACGGGCCGCGCAACGGCTCCTGGACGTCCTCGGAAACTTTCCTGCGCACCATTTCGTTTCTGTAGGCCCTCATGAGGTTTTCGTGCGTGAAAAATCCCAGTATCCTGTTTTCATTCTCGGGGTCTCTTACCGGCAACTGGCCGTAGTCGGCCTCCACAAACTTTATCAGCGCTTCGTACAAGCTGTCGGAAAGGTTGAGGTAAGTCGCGGGCTGAGTTATGTCCCGGGCCAGAACCAGCCCGTTAAGCGCATCCTCGAACATCCCCGGCCTGGTGCTTCTGACACTCAATACCCCCATCAGGTTGCCATTTTTGTCCGTTACAGGGAACGTGTTGTGAGCGGTGCTGGCTATTAACTGCTTGACTTCCTCGAATGTCATGTCTTCCGGCACATATGTAACGTTCTCGCTGGGCTGGAATACGTCCTGGACGCTCATCTCCCTGAGAATATTCACCGTGAAATCCCCCATGTGCGCCGGGGACTGCAGCCTGCTTTCCACCTGTTTTTCGTAAATAGACCAGGGTCGGGTGAATATCATGGAGATGACGCTTACCAGTAGCAGCGGCGCAAGCAGGCCGTAACTGCCGGTCATCTCCATGGTCATCAGGATGGCGCCCAGGGGAGCCTTGGCTACCCCGGCGAAGTATCCGGCCATTCCCACCACCACGTATGCTCCCGGCTCGGTAACCACTTCCGGCCAGAAATGATGCCCTATCAGCCCCACGGCGCCCCCCAGCATTCCGCCGATGAACAGGGTCGGGCCGAATATACCGCCGCTTCCACCGGAGCCAATGGTGAAGGTGGTGGCCAATATCTTGTAAAACATTAACGCCAGCATCAGGTATATTCCGGCCTTGAGGGTGGGGGTAAGCTCGCCAAGAATAGCAAGCTGCAACACCCCGTAACCACCGGAGTATACCTTGGGGAAGGCCAGGCCCAGGCAACCCACAAGCAGGCCGCCGACCATGGGTTTGTACATGCGGGGAATTTTCAATGCCCGAAAGGCGTCCCGGATACTGTAGAAAAACTTTGTGTAAAACGCGCCGGCAGGCGCCATCAATAACCCCAAAGCAGCATAAACCGCCAGCTCTCTGATGTTGTTGAACTTGAAGTGCGGTATCATGAATATGTGTTGATAGCCGAATATGGAGCTGAAGATGGCGTAGGCGGTGACCGAAGTGATAATGGTTGGCACCAGAGCACTGGTTTCCAGGTCTTCGCGGTAAAGCACCTCGATTGCGGTGACTGCACCTCCCAGCGGCGCCCGGAAAATAGCGCCCAGTCCTCCGCCGGTGCCCATGAGCAGCATGGTGCGGCGTTCCTGGGCGTTAAGCTTGAGCGCCCGCGCGAACCAGGAGCCTATACCGGCTCCTATCTGGGCGATGGGGCCTTCGCGGCCGGCGCTGCCGCCGGTGGCTAGGGTGGCCAGAGTGGCGAGGGTTTTTATCAGCGGTATGCGCTTGCGCACATTGCCTTCCTTGTTATGGAAGGCGTCCACCATGGCATCAGTGCCGTGCCCCTCCGCCTCGGGAGCGAAAGTGTATACCAGAATACCGGAAATCAGTCCGCCCACAGCCGGCAACAGGAAGAAAATCCACCGCTTGAACGGCTTACTGACAGTCAGGTTTATTATTTGCTCGCCGTGGGGTTCGATAACCTCCGCCCCGGCAACCCAACCTTGCAAGAAAAAGCTCAGCCATGCCAGGCTGTAAAAGAAAAACCACGCTCCCAGCGCGGAAAAAACACCCAGTATAAGCCCGAAAATTATCCACTTTCCCTGGGAACGAAGCCCGAGGGCGGCGAATACGCGCTCATAACGTTTCGATTGGCCGGGAATCTCGTCGGAGTCTATCATTTGCCTTTTTTATGCAAGGCCTCTTTCAATGGAGGCTGCTTTGGCGGTTGCAACCAGATTTTATTGCTTTGGTAGGTTGCAACGAACTTGGACATATGTCAAGTGCTTGCAACTTCGGGTAATGTTATCGCATACATGTCGTAATTTAGTTCTCAACCGGGCACGATACATATAACCGATTGAATTGACACGTTTATTTCTCCTCCTGCATCTTTCCCGCTGCGGCAAGCGCTGCCTTCACGAAGCCGTCAACGCTGCGCTGGTATCCCCAGTTCTTGACTACTTCCCTTCCTTTTGTCCCCATCTCTCGGCGAAGTTCCGAATTTGCTATGAGCTTTTCGAGCGCTTCGGCAAGCTCGCGGGAATTACCGGTTTTGAATCGGTAGCCGGTTTCGCCCGGTATAACCAGGTCCCCTGCGGCCCCCGTCACGTCACTGGCTATTACCGGTAAGCCGCACGCCAGCGCCTCGTTTACCACGATGCCCCACGGCTCATAAATCGAAGGTAAGACAAGTACATCGGAAACGCCGTAGAATCGCGGAAGCTCCTCGGGTTGATGAAACCCCGCAAAGTGCACATCCTCCAGACCTTCCTGTTCGGTCCGCCGCCGAAGCCCTTCTTCCAGCGGCCCCGTACCCAACAGCAGCAGGGCGGCATCCAGTCCCTTCCGTTTTATCGAGGAGAAAGCGTCGAAAAGTACGTCCAGCCCCTTCATTGGAGCCAGCCTGCCGCTGAAAAGGATTACACAGCCCGATTTAATTCCCAACTCCTTTCTTATTTCATTGCGCTTCATCCGGGCCTCGCCGGCTTTGGTGCTGAAAAAATCATCATCAATGGTGTAATTCAAAAAGAAAACCTTCTCCGCTTCGGCCCCGTAATGGACGAGGTAGTCTCTGGCGAGGGAACCGGCGGCAAACCAGGCGTCGGCGTTTTTTATGACCGGTTTCAGCATCATTCGCTTTGCCAGTCGCCTGGAGAGTGAACGCTTATCGGGCAAAATGGCTTCAGAGCGCAAGAAGTATGGAATTCCCTTGCGTTTGCACCATCTCAGCACCGAGTAGTGCGTAAGCGGGATATATCCGGAAGCGCCCACAACTTCGTAGCCATCTTTGAGGATTTCCCGGAATATGCGGGGATTCCAGAACACTGCGAATTGAGTGTTTTGCGACACGAACCAGCTTCTGCCCGGAACGGTTTTGTAAGGAAATTTGCCGGCCGGCTCCACCCGCCACTTTCGCTGGCCGATAACCTCGCTCAAAAACAGCGCGGTAAAGTCAATCTCCGGCCGCCGGGCGATGCGCTCGAACAACGGGACATCGTAAGGAGTGGGGTACTCAACTACATATGCTACCTTTAAGGCCATAAATCCGCCTTT
>CAYWKU010000045.1:0-27489 GCA_964459325.1 uncultured bacterium
CTTGGATTACCCCCGAAAGCCTGAGCGTATCTGGCGACTTTTCTCCTGAAAGATTATAGTAAACCGTCATCATGGTTTCTCTGACATTTATAGGCCATGCCTCATGGCTGGTGGAAGGCGACGGGTGGAGAGTAATAACGGACCCCATATTTTCAAAGCGCATCGCGGGGATATGGCCGCGCCTGAACCCCCCCGCCCTTACTCCCGAATCCATCGGTCCCCTGGACGCCGTGCTGATATCACATCCTCACCTCGACCACATGGATTTACCTTCCCTGAAGCTGCTCAAAGAAAAATCCGGGGCCCTGATGGTACCGGAGGGAACCGGCAACCTGGCGGAAAGATTGAATTATTCCAAAACAGTGGCAACGGATATTTGGGAGCGAACCGAATTTTCAACCGGTTTTTCGGTCACCGCCACCCCCGCCGTTCACCTGGGCATTCGAGGCATGGGGATGGGAGCTTCGGCTCGCGGGGCGGCGGGTTACGTTATCGAATCGGGCGACTTGCGCCTTTACTTCGCAGGGGACACCGCTTACGGGCAGATTTTCACTGAAATAAGGGAAAGGCTCAGACCCCACGCAGCCTTATTGCCCATAGGAGCGTACAGGCCGTGGTTTTTCATGAGGCATTTTCACATGAGCCCCGCGCTGGCGGTGAAGGCTTTCATCGAGACGGGCGCGGACTGGTGCGTGCCCTATCATTACGGCTCCTTCGTTCTGAGCCTCGAGCATCCGCGCGAACCGCTGCGGCTTTTCAAAAAGGAGGCGATAAGGAACGACATCATGAATAAGGTTGTAATAGTTCCCCGGGGCGGCACGGCAAAACTCGGCGGGGCTTATCCCCCGGTGACTTTTACTTTGCACAGCGAGTGAGTTCACCGGGGAGGCCCCGCCGTTTATTTCGGAGGAAGTTACACGGTCTCTTTATCCAAATCGCTCTTCAGGTAATCGCGCTTCCATAAATCTTTGGAGCGCTCCCTGAATTCCCTGCCGTACTCCGCCAGGCCTTCCTTGTACTCCTCGTCCTCCATGGCGAGCTCGGCAAACTCGTCCAGCGGCTGGGCATTCGCCTGCTCACGGATTCGGCAGAAGCAGTCGTGGTTGTCCTTGGTGGGGCACGGAGCTATCCAGTTTTCCACCTCCCTAAGTGGTTTTTCGTAGCCGTAATCCTTCTGCCACTGCCGGATGCCGTGGAATAAGTCGCTTTCCAAGGCGTGGTTGAGGGTCTTGCCCTCGTCAAACAGCTCGACCACGTTGTGATTGGTGTAGGGGGCGAACACACAGGGTGCGATGTTTCCGTTCCAGTCGATGTAGAAGTAACCGAAGTCCCTGCCGGCGCTTATGCAGCCTCGGGTCAGCGGGCCGTTGTTCCAGAAGTCCACGATGAAGCGCCTTTCCTTGTGGATAAGCTCCCTGCTCCTTTCATAGAGCCGCATTCTCTGCTCGGGGGTTACGAGCAGGTCCAGGCTGATGCCCCTGCCGATGGGCATGTACTGGAACATCCAGGTGTAGGCTGCGCCCTGCTTGTCCATCCAGAACTCCACCATTTCTGGGCTGAGCAGGAGGTCCGCGTTTTCCCGGGTGGCGGTGACGGAGGTGCCGAACATTACTCCGTGCTCCCGAAGGTTTTCCATCGCCTGTAGGATTTTCCTGTATACTCCCTTGCCCCTGCGTTGGTCGGTTTCCTTCTCGAAACCCTCGACGCTGATGGCGGGGGTTACGTTGCCCAACTCGCCCAGTCTCTTGGCTTTTTCCTTATCAATAAGGGTGCCGTTGGTGTACATGAGAAAGAACTGGTCGTTGTGCTTTTCAAAAAGGTCCAGCAGGGTCTTGCCGTTATCACGGTAAATCATGGGCTCGCCGCCGCTGATGACGGTGAAGAAGGAGCCCCACAGTTCCTTTTTCTGTGTGAGGATTCTATCCACCACATCGAAAGGCAGTGTGGCCTTGTGTCCGCCGTCGCTTGCGGCATAGCAGCCGGTGCATTGCAGGTTGCAATTCTGAGTGGGGCTTAGTGTTATGAAAAGCGGAAGCGGATTGTCAACGTTGGCTCCTACCTCGGCGCGTTTTTCCCTGATTTCGGGCACTCCTCCGAAAAAGATATCCAGGAGCCGCACCAGCATGTGACGGCTCATTCTACCGTCGGCGAAGGCTTTTGCGATGGCCATGGCCACATTTTCGAGCATGATAATCCGCTCTCGGTATATTTCGGCCCTGGCGCTTTCCTTGAGGGATTTTTCCAGCTCCCTGATGATAAGCTTGTTTATGACGGTGGCGGTGACATTCGCCCGGAGGGCGTAGTCCATAACGCCGAGGTTAATGAGTTTCTTGACATCCCTAGCTCCGATAAGTGCCATAGTTGCGCCTCCTTTGTTTTTGGTTACGTGGTAAATTGCCGGCGCTACTACCTGGGGCTTGCCCGATGGGGGGTTACATGCTGACAGGGTTTACGCGTTAAAGTATTCCTTCAAATCACACCTCCGTGTAGCCTAACCTACACCTTATCCCCTGACTTTTACGCGCAAATTATGGAGTTGAATTTCACTTATAAGAAAATTAAACATTATCTGTTTAGATTCAAGGGTTATAGCCCAAATCTTCTTTAAATAAGGCCATTTATCGAAAAGACAGGTCAACGCAGCCAAGTATCCCGAAACTAATATTAATCCCGAATAATTTCAAGGAAAAATTTCAAATTTTAAGTTCCGGGTGAATTAATTTTAGTTGCCACTAAGTAGTTTGGCCGAGCATGAAGATATGCTTTATTTCCAGGAAATTGATGAAATATTGTGCAACGATTGAGGTGAGCGGAGCTCGGGCGCCTATTAGATTAGAGTTTGCCGACCATAAACTCCTTTGGAGGGTTAACCACCTTGATAAATCCTATGGGGTCGCCCTTGACCGAATATTTTTCCACCTTCCCTGACGGAGAGGCTTTCAGGTAATCCACCCAGTGGTATTTGAGCACTACGGCGCCGTTTTCTTCCTCGTGTACTTTTACCTTTATCCTGTCATTAAAGGCCCTTGCGGCGCCTTTACCCACCAGAAAGAAGGATTTCGGCAGGCTCACTTCATATGCCACAATCGGGCCGAATTCGGCCATCCTTTCCATGAGGGTATCGGCCCGGTCAAAGCGTTTTTTCGCTTTCGGCGAGAAAGAAATCACCCAGCCCACGTTGTATCGGGATAGTATATCCTCGAGCTCAACTTCCGACATTTCATGAACGGGCTTCAGCAGAATTTTGCCCTCCAGAAACGTAACTCTGTGGTGCAAAACATCCACTCCCGGATAGGAACCGCCGATGACTTCCCTTTTAAGCATATACGGAATAACGCTGTTCAGGTAAAACCCCCCGTAAGGATTGTCGGGGCTTCCGGCGTCCGATACCTCCTCCATCATTATCCGTGCCCGCCGGTCGGTGTTTTCTTCTATCCAGTTTACTACTGCCTGCGAGCGCGGGGGAAGCGTGGTCATAATTTTGGCCGGATAGGCCCTCTTGTAAGCGTTCGGCGCAATGAGCACCAGCGCCACGAAGGCCGCCGCTACGGCGCCCGCCTTCCACGGCTTCAAACGGCGCCCGTAATGAACGCAGGCCAACGATACCGGATAAATCGCGAGCACGAAAAAGTAGCTCGAAAACCGGCGTGGCTGAATGACATTTAAAAGCCCGAGCAGAGGGCCTAAATAGGCCAATGCCAGTATTAAAATCTGTCCCCCAAACCATGCGTCTGCGCGCTTTTTTCTCCGCTCACGGAGTATCCGCCACCCGAATATCGTTCCAACCAGAAGGAGCCACGCTACCGGGAGCGAACCCAACAGGCTGCCGGGGTCGAAAAAATCGGTAAAAGGCAATAGGTGCTCCTTCTCACCCCAGTGATAGTGAGGTTGAGGGTCGAGATACTCGAGGTGAGAAAGGAACGGGTATAACCAGAAAAGGTTGGCGCCGATGGCAATCACCGCCGCAAGGGCCGCAGCTCCGATGCGTTTGCCGCGGCGATAGAAGATAACCACCGGTATTCCCACCAGAACCAGGGCCACGGGAGCCGTCTTGTGCAGCAGAACGGCCGCGATGAGGCACACCGTAAGTCCGGCCCAATGGCGAAACCGCCCTTCCTCCATAAACCGGAACAGGTAAGCGCACGTTAAAAACACCACGGCCACACCGGTGGCGGCTTCGCACAAACCCATCCAGTTGAAGTAGAGGGGAGTGCAAAGAAGCCCGAACATGGTGGCGAGAACCGAGCCGGTAAGCGCCTGAGACCTCTCACCACCCAGAATCCGCAGGCTTATATAACCTGCCGCGGGAAAAACAGCCGCCGAGGCAGCCAGGTGCAATGCGCCCACCGCGGCCGGGGTGAGGTTCGACAGGATTACCCCCAAAAAAACCAGGGTCTGACCGCTGGTATAGTGCGCAAACGGATAACCCGCCATGAACCAGGGATTGTAGCCCGACATTCCACTGCCGGAGTGCCAGAACATGCGAATCATCTCTATCCCGTGCATGTAAGAAGTCCAGTCGGTGCCGTAAAGATAGGGCGCCACGTAGGTATTCAGGGGGTGGTCTATGAGTATCAGGCCCAGTAAAGCGCAAACTGCACTAAGCAGTATCGCCCCGGCGGGATAGAGGACTTCCGGCCGTCGTCTCCAGCCCTTTTCTATGGGCTCAGCCATCGGCCCGAGGATACTCACTGCAAAGGTTGCGTGCCATATGCATAAATAGGACAACAAAGTCGGTCATTTCGGTCGTTGAAAAAAATACATTGGAGGAGGCCCTTGATTGGTTGAAGGGGTTATATATTGCTTGTGCCCGTTGCGTTACCATCGATTGTGGCTTATTTTAGTCCCTGACATTGAAGCCGGGGTAGTTTGTAGAAAGCTTGCGCTCAGAGGCTGCCGAAAAATGGTAGGCCCGGCACTCTTGCCGGGCTTATCCGATGCGGTGCGGGCCGGGCATTTAATCAAGGAGTTTTAAGCCATGAGTTCTATCGAAAATGTATTGAAAAAGGTGAAGGACAATAACGTCAAGTTCATCCGCCTGTGGTTCACCGACGTTCTCGGTTTCCTCAAGAGCTTCGCTATAACTTCCGATGAGCTTTCTACGGCGCTGGAGGAGGGGATGGGCTTCGACGGCTCCTCAATCGAAGGCTTCGCCCGCATCGAGGAGAGCGACATGATTGCCAAGCCCGAGGCGGAGACGTTCTGCATTATCCCGTGGCGCTCGAGCGAGGACGCGGTGGTGGCCCGGATGTTCTGCGACGTGCTCAAGCCCGACGGCTCCCACTACGAAGGCGACCCCCGCTACGCCCTCAAGCGCAACCTCAAAAAGGCCGCCGATATGGGCTACACTTTCTACATAGGCCCCGAGCTGGAGTACTTTTATTTCGCGTCCAGCGAGGGCGAGCCAAAGCCGCTGGACGCCGGCGGCTACTTCGACCTCACTCCGGCGGACGCCGCTGTAAGTCTTCGGAACGAAACGGTTTTGACCCTCGAGAAGATGGGGATAAAGGTCGAGTACACCCACCATGAAGTGGCGCCCAGTCAGCACGAAATAGACCTGCGCTTCGCAGACGCCATCACCATGGCGGATATCGTCATGACTTACAGGCTGACCGTTAAGGAAGTGGCCTTAAAGCACGGAGTTTACGCCACTTTCATGCCAAAACCCATCTTCGGCGTCAACGGAAGCGGTATGCACACTCACATGTCCCTGTTCGAGGGCGACAAAAACGCCTTTTTCGACGGCTCGGACGAATATCACCTGTCCAAGGTAGGCAAGAACTTCGTGGCGGGAATGCTTACTCACACCAAGGAAATCTGCTCCATCGTGGCGCAGTGGGTGAATTCATACAAGCGGCTTGTTCCCGGCTACGAAGCGCCCGTTTACTTATCATGGGGACGGCGCAACCGCTCCGCCCTGGTGCGAGTGCCCATGTACAAACCCGGCAAGGAAAAGGCCACCCGGGCCGAGTTCCGCTGCCCCGACCCCGCATGCAACCCGTATCTCGCGTTTGCCGTACTGCTGGCGGCTGGATTGAAGGGCATCGAGAAAAATTATAAACTTCCGGAGCCCATCGAGGAGGATATATACGAGATGTCCGGAAAGGCGCGGGCCGACAAGGGAATAGATTCTCTTCCCGGAAACCTGTCGGAAGCCATCGCGGAAACCGAAAAAAGCGAGCTGGTCAAGGAGGCGCTGGGCGAGCACATATTCCACAAGTTTATCGAGAACAAAAAAATCGAGTGGACCAACTACCGCATCCACGTCAGCCGCTACGAGCTGGAAAAATACCTCCCCGTCCTCTAGGGGAATGTGGCCCGGAAGGGCTACTTATCAGTGCCGGTCAGTCTTTTCGGGATATTTCGGTTATCAAATCCGAGCTGGAGTGGTCTTTTGGGTCGCCGACTATTGCCGTGCGGCCACCGTAGGAAGCCACGACATCCCTTTCGGGCACCGTTTCTTCGGTATAGTCGGCGCCCTTGGCGTGAACATCGGGCCGGATAAGCTCGATAATGGGAGTTACCGTGGTTTCGCCGAAGGGCACGACGTAATCCACCGGCTCCATGGCGGCGACCACCGCCATACGGTCTTCGAGGCCGATAACCGGCCGGCCTTTGCCTTTCAACGCCCTTACGCTTTCGTCGTCGTTTATCGCCACCACCAGTACATCGCCCATCTCCCGTGCTCCCCTCAGGTAGCGCAGGTGACCCACGTGGAAGATATCGAAAGCACCGTTGGCGAGCACGACGGTTTTTCCTTCGGCCCGCGCGGCTTTTACAATTTCTGCGATTTTGTCTCTGCTAACTATACGATTCATCGGTTGCGTGAATTGATTGGAGTATTTCATTGCTTGTTACCGCCACTGCCCCGCTGCGCAGAACGCTCACCCCGGCGGCGTGATTTGCGATGTAAGCGGCCTCGGCGGCCGAAGCGTTGGCGGCCAGCGCCAGTGTAAACGCCGCCACCACGGTGTCCCCCGCGCCGGTTACGTCCACAGCGGCGTGGTCGCGGGCGATGGGTATAATAAGCGGCTTTTTACGGCGGGCGAAGAGCGCCATGCCCTTGTTGCCCCGGGTGATGAGGGCGCAATCGACTTTGAGCTTTCTCATCAGAGTTTTGGCCGCATCCGCCAGCCCCTCTTCGTCGTTCAATTTCACGGCCAGCGCCGCTTCGCATTCCGGCTCGTTGGGAGTAACTGCGGTTACCCCTTCCATCATCATCAGGTCAAAGCGGCTGTCGGCCACCACCGGCATTTTTCCGGCCAGCTCTTTCAGCCGGCTCAATATCGCCGAGTGAGCTATACCGAAACCGTAGTCGCTGAACGCGACCGCGCGGACGGCTTTGGAAATTTTTTTCAGCTTTTCGGCCACTTGCCGGGCTTCCCCATCCTCCACTTCGGTCCTCTGCCCCCTGTCCAGGCGTATCACCTGCTGCCGTGTTATATGGAAGTCTCCGGCCATGACCCGGGTTTTGGAAACGGTGGGCCGGCTTTTGGATTTAACGCACCCGGATGTATCTATTTTGAGCTTCTGCAGGGTTTTCAAAAGTTGCCTGCCGTGGTGGTCGTCGCCTACCAGTCCGACGGCACTGACTTGTGCGCCCATCGCGGCCAGGTTTACCGCCGTGTTTGCCGCTCCGCCGGGGCGAAGCTCTTCACCCTCGATGTCTATAATGGGCACCGGCGCTTCGCGGCTTATCCTGCCGGCGGCCCCGTAAACATAACGGTCGGCCACCAGGTCGCCTATCACGGCCACCGGAGTCTTTCCGAAAGATTCGACTATTTTCCGGAGTTTGTCGGGGTTAACCTTCAATGCACAATTTCCCGGTATACTTCCATCACGCCTTCGACCATTTTCCGATATGAGTACTTTTGATGTAAGAGATTATAAGCGTTTTCGGCCATTTCAACCGACTTTTCCTTTTCTTTTATTCCGTTAATCATGGCTTTTGCGAGCGATTCCGGGTCTTGAGGCGGCGTTACCCTGCCGGTTTCGCCGTCGCAGACCACTTCCGCCAATCCGCCCGCCGCCGCCGTCACCACCGGCGCCTTTGCGGCGTAGGCATCGAGTATGACCGAGCCCATTCCTTCAAGGTGAGAGCTCATAACGAACAGGTCGAAGCTTTTCAGCAGGCCGTGGGGGTCGTCGCGCCACCCCACCAGGTGCACCCGCTCCTCCAGCCTCAGCCTTTTTATCTGCGTTTTGAGTTGCCCCTCCAGCTCCCCCGAGCCGGCGATAACTATGTGAGCTTCGGGGATTTCCTTCAAGAGAAAAGGGGCTGCGTCTATAAGGAAGCGGTGGCCTTTGTGGTCCACGAGCTGTGCGATGTTTCCGATAAGCGGAATTCCGTTGCGCAACCCCAGCTCATCGCGAATGTTGGAAGGAGGCGCTTTTTCCACTTCCTCCGGGTCGATGCCGCTGGGCACAATCCTTATTTTCCTGTCCGGAACTCCGGCCGATTTCAAAACGCCCGCCACGGCGTCGGAAATGGCGATGAACTTGTCCGGGGCGCGGTACTTCCACCTCGAAAGCGGCCCCTTGCCGGGCTGGAAATCAACTCTGCGGTGCACCACCACAGGCCTCATGGCCCCGATTCTTACAGCCAGCACGGCCATAGAATGTGTATGAGATGTGTGTGTGTGCAGCAGGTCGAAGCTTTCCGCCATAGCGCCGAGCCTCCAGGCGGATAGCGCGTCCCACTCGCCTTTGATACTGATTTCGTAAACGGGGATATTCTCGGCGCGCGCTCGACGGGCCAGTTCCCCTTCTCCGGGGCACGCCAGGGTCACCTGTGCGCCTTCATTTAAAAGGCCCCTTGCCAGAAGGAGGACTTGCCTCTGTCCCCCCCGCCAGCCGGGGCCGTCGTCTATAAGGAGAGCCCTTACGATACTTTCGCCTCGCGCCTATTCGATAAACTCGAGCGCTATTCTGTTGAACCGCTCGGGGTCTTCCACCATTACCATGTGCCCTGTCTCGGGGAAGATGGACATCATACTGAGCGGCATGAGCTTGTTGAAAAGTATGACCGACTCCATGGGAATGATACCGTCCGCCTCACCCCACAATATAAGGGTGGGGGTATCCACCCGGTTAAGTTTCTCCCTCACAAACTGGCGGGGCACGCTGGCGGCGGTTTTGATGTAAGCCCTCCAGAAGTCCGGGAACTTGGGGCACACCGTAAAGTCGTAGAAGTAGTCCAGCTCTTCCTGAAGCCATTCTTCGGTGGGCTGGGAGTGGGCGTCATACACCAGGGCGGTGGAATATCCGCTCTTGCCGTCCCTTTCCAGCCACTTCCACATGATTTTATCGAAACGCTTTTTTCCGCCGGTGGCCGGGCCTATTCCGATAAAAGCTCCCCGGCGTACGAATTGCCTCTCGGTGAACCATTTAAAGGTGCCTGTCAGGTAAACGTCGGCGCCGGAGGGAGCAGCCAGCACCAGCTTTTCCACCACCTCGGGATGATTCAGCGCAAGGATGACCGCAACCTGTCCCCCAACGCTGTGCCCGACAACGGTTGCCTTCTCGATGCCTTTTTCCTGCATGAACTTGTAAATGTAATTGGCGTGCAGATTGACGGAATAGGGAATATCCGGCATTTCGGAGTTTCCGTGCCCGGGCAGGTCCAGGGCAATCGTGTGATAACGGGAAGCAAACGCGTCCAGATTATACTTCCAGGTATGGATGGAAGCACCGAGGCCGTGAATCAGCAGGATTGTTTCATCGCCGGAGCCCTTTTCCACGTAGCTCATCCTCAGGCCCTCGACATCGATGTATTTCTGGGCCGCCGGGTAGTCCCGGGGAGTAAAAGGGCAACTCCTCTTGGCAACCGTTCCGCAGCCCATCGCGAATACCACTAATAATACGACTGTAAACTTCAAAGCTTTAGACATGATAGTCCTCCCTCCGCGCCCTTACGGCGGTCTGGTATTTTACAAAGTTAGACAGAATATATATCCTCGACCTGTTATGTCAAGAACATATGTTAGCGGTCAATCGTGGAGAAATAAAGGGCGGCCTTAAACCGGGGTTAAAAACTTTCCGAACGGGAGGTAAACGCTATGGCGGAACGGATGGTGGGAACGGTGACGAACTACTTCTCGAAAGTGGGAGTAGCGGCGGTTGACTTGGAAGATTCCATCAAAACGGGGGATACTTTGCACTTCGAGGGCGCTCACACGGATTTTACCCAGCCCGTGGAATCCATGCAGGTGGAGCATGAAGACGTGGAGCGGGCGGAGGCCGACAGCCAGGTGGGTATCAAGGTCTCGGAACGGGTCCGGCCCGGGGACACTGTGTCGGTGGTGACGGATTAGCCCCGCTCAGAGGGCGTAGGTTTCCCTGCCTTCAAAGACCACCTGCCCCAGGTTTTTTATAAGGCGCTCGCGGATAAAGGTGTGTAAAATTTCGCCAAGCGCCTGGAGTTGCTTCGGCGGGGCGTCGGAGAAAGCTATACCCATAACGTTGTCGGCCTTCCACACGACCTCGGCCCCGGCATAAAACTCCATACCCTCCCTTTCCATGACCAAACGTATTTTTACCTTCCGCCCCACCTCTATGGGAGGCGGGTCGTCCACTTGGACACCTCCCCACGACACATTGACGGTGAACGCGCTCCAGGAATCGTCTTCCCATTCTATCTCGGCGGGAATGCTGACCGGTATCCTCGGCTCTCGGCGGCGATTGTCTTCCTGAAGCGCTTGCTTGGTGCCCAAGCCGGCTTCGATAACGTTTCGCAGGAAGCTGTATCGGTGAGCTGAAACGCCTTCCAGCTCCTCGCCGTTCACATGAAACCTGTTGTCCAGTTGGCGAAATTCATCCAGCCACAATTTCCAGGAGGTGTTCATTTATTTTTCCTCTGCATAATTGTCGATTGATGCAACCCCGTTATTCCCTTTTCCGCAAGCTGCAATCCTCATGCCATAAGCTTTCTGCTCGACGCCTGAGGTGTAACTTGTTGATTTCAATCCCTTTTGTTATCTTTTATCGAAAATGAGAAAAAATCCTGCAAGGCCTTTTTCTCAATTTTGAAAAAAACACCTTCAATAAATGTGAATTATTTGTTATAATAAGTTGAGCTTTCAGCCTGAATATTAAACTTTTGAGGGGTTGAAAATGGAGGATGTCCAGAAAAACACTCCTTCGGAAATATTCGACAAAGACTTCATAAACGGCAGTACGGTGCTTGTTATAGACGACGAGCAGAACCTGGTGAAGAGTATCAAGCGCCTGCTGCGCCGTTACGGCGTGGATTGCCTGGCAGCCTACTCGGGCGAGGAGGCGATTAACGCACTCGAGGAACAGGCCCCCGTGGACGCGGTGTTTCTCGACATAAAAATGCCCGGCATGGACGGCATCCGGGTGCTCGAAGTGATTACGAAAAAATGGCCCGACATCCCCGTCATCATGATGACCGCTTACGCCACGGTGGAGATGGCGGTGGACGCCATGAAAAAGGGCGCCATGGATTTCATATCCAAACCCTTCGACCACGACGAAATAATCCCGGTCATGCTCTCCAAGGCGGTCGAACACAACCGACTGGTCTACAAGTGTAAACAGCTCCAGGGGGAAGTGGAGGAAAGATATAGATTCCAGAACCTTATAGGCGCCTCCAGGGCGATGCAGGACATCTTCAAGAAAATTACCCGGCTGGCGGAAAACGAAAGCACCGTGCTTATTTCGGGAGAATCGGGCACGGGAAAGGAGCTCATCGCCCGGGCCATCCATTACAACAGTCCCCGAAAGGAGGGCCCTTTTGTGGCGGTGGACGTGGGGGCATTGACCGAAAACGTGGTGGAAAGCGAGCTTTTCGGGCACGTGAAAGGCTCCTTCACCGGCGCTCAGGCCGACCACAAGGGGCTTTTCCGGGTCGCCGAGGGCGGTTCCATCCTCCTGGACGAGGTGGGCGAAATCCCCTTGCACGTCCAGGCCCGGCTGTTGAGGGTGTTGCAGGAGCGGGAAGTAAAACCGGTGGGAAGCACCAACACCATGAAGGTGGACGCCCGGATTATCGCCGCGACCAACAAGGACCTCAAGGGCATGGTATCGGAGGGAACGTTCCGGGAGGATTTGTTCTACCGGCTGAACGTGGTGCCAATCGAAGTCCCGCCTTTGAGGGACAGGAAAGAGGACATTCCCCTGCTGGTGGAGCACTTTCTGAGAAAGTATCTGGCCGAAGAAGAACGCTTCTCGTTTACATCGGAAGCCATTGACACTATCTGTGGATATTCGTGGCCGGGGAACATCCGCGAGCTGGAAAATTGCGTGCAGCGAATCATGGCGGTGGGAGATACCGAAAAGCCCGTCACTGTCGGCGACCTGCCCGAGGAAATACGCAAGTCCGCAAGGGAAAAGGAGCCGGAATTGTCTCTGGACTCCTACGAAAAACTGGCCATCGAGAAAGCTATAGAAAGCTGTCGGGGAGACATAGAGCAGGCGGCCATCACACTCGGCGTCGGGAAAAGCACACTTTACAGGAAGATGAAGCAACACGAAATACTTCTGCCCCGAAAAACCGACGGCTGACATTTCCGATTACATCCTCTTCCTTTTTACCCGTATTTTACATGACTTTCCATCCGGTTAGATAAAACGCACCCAATAACGCTTTTTCGTAAAATCATACTCTTCCATTGGTGTCTCATTTCTCATGAGCCGTTTTCTTCAATCTCAATATTGAGAAATCAGCGCTGGCGGCTAAAGCTTTTCACGTGCCCCCAAGCTCCTAACTTGCCGTATTTGCGGCATAATCCCTTGCCCTCCCCACTTCTGGCACACCTTTTGAATATCTGAATTAAAGAAGAATAACCGTTGGAGCGCCCGTTTGCGATGAAACCGGCGCTTCGATTGATGGTGAGAACCGCTTTACAAGGGGTGGATATTTATGCAACCGAAGGTGCTCATAGTGGACGATAATCCCATGGTGCGCTCAAGCCTCTCCCGCATCCTGAAGGGGGAAGGCCTGTACGTGCTGCAAGCCGATTCTTCGGAATCCGCGTTCGAGATGTTCCGCGATTATGAAATAGCCGTCGCAATTGTCGACCACTTGATGCCCGGCTCGAGAGGCGCCCGGCTGCTCAAATGGCTAAAACACAATCACCCGACCACCACCCGGATAATGCTCACGGCTTGGGACATAGAGTCGGTACGAGAAGACGCGCATGGCGGCGCGGACGTGCACAGGTTTCTCACTAAGCCGTGGGACCCCGTGGAGCTTAGGAAAATCGCGCGGGAGGCGGTAAGCCTGCACGAGAGTCTTAAAAAGGAAACGGGTCATTTGCAGCCCGCAGAGGAAAACAGTAAAGAAATGACTTGAGGTCTCGAGGGGGAAGTACCGATGAACAAGCCGAAAATACTGCTGGTAGACGACGAGAAATTCGTCATCAATTCGCTCAAAAGGTCTCTCCGAAACGAGAGCTACGAGTTGATAGGTGTCCAGTCTCCCGACGAGGCGCTGGATTATCTCGAGAAAAACCCGGACACCGCGGTAATTATCGCGGACCACCGGATGCCTCGGAAAACGGGCATTGACCTGCTTTTGGAAGTAAGGAAAAAATTCCCCACGGTAGTCAGAATTCTGCTTACCGGTCACGCAGATATGGACGTTGCCATCCAGGGTATAAACGAAGGAAAACTCTACCGGTTCCTCACCAAGCCGTGGGAAGAGCTGGAGCTGAAAAACCACATCCGCAACGCACTAAAATTCAGGAAGGCTTTCGTGGACATGAAAAAGACCATGGAAAATAGTGCAAAGGAAAAAAACAGAAACGATGAAGACGAAAAGGAAGTAATAACCATCTACCAGGAATAAAGAACGTAAATGCCCGATTTTATTAACATACTCGCTCCAATAGCCGTTCTTGCCGGCGCCGTGGCCGTAACCTCCCTGGAGGCATCCATACGGCAGCGTTCCTGGAAGCCGGCGCTGCAATCCGCAGGGGCCCTTTGTATCGCGGGCGGGCTTTTACTCGCATCCGCCACTCCAATAGCGTTTCCGTTTATTACCGCCGGAACCGTGTTTTATGGAGTCGGCGGAATTCTAAAACCCGACCACAGATACACAAGTAAGGTCATAGCCCGGGCCGTGCCCGGGGTTTTAATTGTTCCGGGCGGGTTGCTGCTACTGCCGCTGCCGGAGATTGCATTTGGCGCATTGGCGGCGGTGGCGGGTCTGTATTGTTACGCCGAATGCCGCCTGCGGGTATCGAGGGCCGTGGAGGCGGCGGTGTTTTTGACAATGTCGGTGGTAGCGGCCCTCGGTCTTGCAGCGCTGATTTATTTTAAACAGGAGCTTTCGCTGTTGTTGATAACGGTTGCGATAGTCGATGCTTTGCTGGTAACCCGGCTCGCGGTCTGGGCCGCTCTTTATCGCCAGCGAAGCCTTTTCAGGAAGGTCAGGCAGAGCATCGAAGCCCTCCGGGAGGGCCGGGCTCCCGAGCTTCCGGAAAAAAGCGGCGACCCGGGTCTGCATAGCCTTTCCGACGCAGTCTTCACCCTCATACGCGCTATCCAGGGCTACCAGGGAGATTTGCACAATCAACTGCAAGCTCTCGAAGACCGGGAAAAGACCAGAAGGGAAATTCTCCAAAACACCAGCCACGAGCTGCGAACGCCCCTCATGGGCGTTATAGGCAACGCCGAGCTCCTGCTCAACTCCCGGAAACACCCCCTCAACGAAAACCAGGCCAAGTTCGCTCAAACCATAATGGAGCAGGCCCGGAACCTGCTGCGGATAATCAACGACATCCTTACGTACGCGCAGGTAGAGGAAGGGCACGGGGTCAAGCTCATCACGCGGCGCGCCAATCTGGGCGAACTGGTACGAGAGGTGGCCGGGGAGTATAAATCCCTGGCCGACAACAAGAACATCGTCATCGAAGTGGATGCCTGCGACGTGCAGGCGGAAACGGATACCAACCAGTTGGCACGCGCGACAAGACACCTTTTGTCCAACGCCGTAAAATTCAATCGCAAGGGCGGTCGGGTGAAGGTCAAGCTGGAATCCGCCGATTCCACCGCGTTTTTGACCGTCGAGGACAACGGGATGGGGATACCCCATCAACAGGTGGAAAAGCTGTTCGAGGGATTCAGGCAGGGGGAGGGGGAAGCCAACCGCCGGGAAGGCGGCCTGGGCCTGGGGCTGGCCCTGGTCAAGTCGGTCACCGAAGCGCACGGGGGCGAAGTAAAAGTGGAAAGCACGCCCGGCGAAGGAAGCCGGTTCACCCTTTCAATCCCCAGAGTGGTGGCCGCCGGCTCCGAGCCCGAAATGCCGGAAGCGGTGGGGGATAAGCTGGTGCTCGTCTACGACCCCTCGAAGGTGGTGTACGAGCTGGTGCGCGAGCACCTTTACGACACCACTGTGGACGTGGGCGGAATGTTCAAGCCGGAGCATTTTCACAAGCTGCTCAAAAATTACAATCCACGGGCGATTATACTGGCCGACCAGAACGAGCAACTCGGGGAATCTCCGGAAAAAGGCAAGCCCGTATTGCTTAAGCAACTGGCGGGCGAAGCCGACGCCAGGCGAGTGCCCGTGTTGATAGTAAGCTCCGAAGGCGGAGAAACCCGGAGCAACGGCCACGAGAGGCTGGCGATGCCTTTTTCCAGGGAGCAACTGGTGAGCGCTCTTAAAAAGTGCTTTCGCAAGAGTTCCCCGAACACTCAAAGCCCGAAAAGGACGGTAGCCAATGGCGGAGCAGGCTAAAATACTGGCGGTCGACGACGAGCTGGTAATCAGGACACTTCTCGAGGATACCCTGACGGACGCGGGGTACTCCGTCCAGTCGGCCCCCGAGGCCAAAACCGCCATGGAAAAGCTCCGGGCCGAAAAGTTCGACCTGGCCATACTCGATTACATGATGCCGGAAGAAACCGGCATCGACCTGTTGAGACGGATAAAAGAGGAAGGTATAAACGTCGGAATCATCATGCTGACGGCCTACGCTTCCCTGGAAAGCGCCGTAGAAGCCCTGCGGCTCGGCGCGGAAGATTACCTGTCCAAACCCATCAACCGCGACCTCCTCCAGCATTCCATCGAAACCGTTCTTTCCAAGCGCAGGCTCAAGAGCGAAAACACCTACCTGGTGAAGGAGCTGCGAAGACGGGTGGAGCGACTCAACCTCATCAGCCAGATGGGAGTTGCGATAACATCCACCCTCGACATCGACAAGGTCATACGCAACTCCATTACCGTCAGCAAAAAGGCGGTCAACGGCGAAGCCGCCTCGTTGCTTACACTCGATGAGATTACAGGCGAGCTGGAGTTCAAAATCGCGCAGCGCCCGGACGGGCAGGACGATGAAAAGATTACGGGCATGAAGCTCCCCGCCGGTCAGGGCATTGCCGGATGGGTGGCGCAAAACGCCAAACCCGTGCTGGTCGAGGACGCATCGAAAGACCCCCGCTTCTACCCCGAAGTGGACAAAAAGACCGGCGAAGTCACCCGCTCCATGATAGCGGTGCCGCTGAAAATACGGGAGAAGGTCATCGGGGTCATCGAGGTGGTCAACAAGCAGGGAGGAGGACACTTCGACAAGTCCGACGTTTTCTTCGTCGGTCTGGTGGCCAATTCGGTGGCCGTGGCCATCGAAAACGCCCGGCTCACCGCCCAGCTAAAAGCCAGCCACGCGCAACTCCAGGCGCACAATGAGCTACTCGAACAGAAGGTCGCCGAAAGAACTGCCGAACTCACCAGAACCAACGAAGAGCTCAAAAAAACCAACGAGGAGCTTATCGCCACTCAGAACAGACTGGTGCAGTCGGAGAAGCTGGCCAGCGTGGGCCAGCTGGCGGCGGGAGTGGCTCACGAAATCAACAACCCCCTCGGTTACGTGAAATCCAACCTGGCCACCCTGGGCGAATATATGCGGGGAATAATGGCATTGATGACCAGGTACGAAGAGCTGGAATCGATGATAGAGAGGAATGGGGAGCCTCAACTCGTAACTTACTCCGGAACCATAAAAAACCAGAAGGAAGACTTCGACGTGGAGTTCGTAAAGGGGGACATCGACCAGCTTCTGGACGAATCCCTACAGGGGGTAAAGAGGGTGGGCCGGATAGTGGAAGGCTTGAAGCGCTTCAGCCATGCGGACCAGGGAAAAATCGAGCCGGTGGACGTAAACCGAAACATAGAAGAAACACTGGCCGTCGCCTACAACGAAATAAAATATCGAGCCGAAATCAACTACGACTTCGGCGACGTGCCGCCGGTGAAGGCCAACCCGGTGCTGTTGAGCCAGGTTTTCATGAACCTGCTGGTCAACGCCGCGCAGGCGATGAACAAGTGGGGACGCATCGACGTCGTCACCAGGGAAGCTAATGGCTCGGTGGTGGTAAAAATTGCGGATAACGGGTGTGGAATCGAAAAGGAAAACCTCCAAAAAATCTTCGACCCCTTCTTTACCACCAAGGATGTGGGCGTGGGCACGGGCCTTGGTTTGAGCATCACCTACGGAATCGTTCAGAAACTGGGCGGAAGAATCAATGTGGAAAGCGAAAAGGAAAAGGGCGCCACTTTTGCGGTGTACCTGCCCGTCGAAGTCGACAACGGGACACAGCCGGAACAAACCGAAGGATTTCTCGATGAAAAGGAGGAACAAACCCATGCAAAATAATGAAAGCAATAACTGGTGGGAAAGAACACCCGCCGTGTTGTTCGTGGACGATGAACAATCGGTCCTGAGAAGCCTCAACCGCATGTTCAGAAAGGAAGATTACGACGTCCACCTGGCCGAAAGCGGCGATGAGGCGCTGAAAATAATGGAAGAAACGCCCATTGACGTCGTGGTCAGCGACCAGCGTATGCCGAAGATGACCGGCATACAACTGCTTCAACAGGTCAAAGAACGCTGGCCCGGCGCCGTCAGGATAATCCTCTCCGGCTATACCGAGATAAACGAGCTTCTCGGCGCTATTAACGAAGGGGAAGTCTACCGGTTTATCACCAAGCCGTGGGACGACGACGCTTTCAAAGCGCTGGTAAGAAACAGTATCGAAAAAAGCCGCATCCTGAACGGCTTTTCCCGGCTGGTGGAAAAACTCCGGGAAGTCAGCGCCGACCACGAAATAGAAACTACGACCGACCTGGATAAAAACAAGCTTCACGCCGAATTGCGCGACCACGGAAAAGGGCTGGACGAGGAACAGATGTCCAAAATCTTTCAGTGCCTCGTGGAAAGCATAAATCTGGAACTACAGGGGCCGGGCACCGAGAAACTGAGCGGCCTTATCGCAAAGAACCTGGGCGCCATCAACTTCTCCGCCGAAGTGGGCGCCGGGATGCTGTTGAGCGTGGACATACCTGTTGAAGGAGAAGAAGACGAAGGAGAAGGCGACGAGGGAGAAAGCGAAAAATGACCGATGAGCTGTCCACCAAATCCACAAATGCGATAATCAAATTCTTCGAGGAATCCGGTGGAAATACTTCCGAATTACTTCGGGGCTTGTCTTATGAACGGAGTTATCTGACCTCGCCCGACAATTACGTTCCCGCCGAACTGCAGAGGACATTGATTCAACGCGCCGAAAAGCTCCTGGACGACCCGGATTTTGCCCGCAAGACCGGACATTATTCAGCCAAACCGCGAACACTGGGCCCGCTCAGCGTGATAGCCCGTATGTTCATGTACCCCGAAAAACTGTATCAAAAAGCCACTTCAATGGCCGGTTATTTCAATCGCATCCTGACCGCAGAAGTCGAAAAATCCGGCCCGGGCGAATGCCTGATGAAGGTGAAAGCGAGCGATACCGACAAGTGGTCTAAGGAAGCCTGCAAGCAAACGAGAGGAACACTGGAGGCCGTGCCGAGGATTTTCGGCCTGCCGCTTGCGCGGGTGGAGGAAGAAACATGCCAGGCGCCCATAGAGCGGGCCGGAAAAGTGGACGGCCACTATTACGCCGTGGGCGAAGACGTAACCGTTACGGCCTATTCGGATGAAGAGAGAACACAACCCGTGAGAGAGGTCGGAAAGCTCAACCCCGACGGCTCCTTCGTCCTTGGAGGCGTCAGGTACGGCGCCGACGCCTGCCGCTACAGGATTAAATACAAACAACGGGTCGGCTTGTGGAAAAAAGTAAAAAGGGCGCTGTCCCGCAAATCATCCTATAAAGCTTACGTGGAAGAACTCGAAAGAATGAACCGGGAGCTGGAGAAGCAATTCGATGAATTGAAAAAACACGAATTGATGTTAAGCAGGCAGAATGAAGTGAGCATGGCTCTCGTAGGACAAACCTCCTTGAAAGAAGTCATAAAGCTCGTGGCGAAACACACCGTTGAAGTTACCGATGCGCTCGTTACCCGGATTTTTCTGCTGAATGAAGACGGCTCCATAACTCAGGCGCCCGGTGGGTTCGCCGTCTCTGATATGAAGCATCTTCAGTTTATTCAGGATAAGGTGGCCGAGTTCGGAAACGCCTTGCCCGAAGATATAGACTTTTCGAAGCATTCGAGATTGGAAGAACTGCTGGCGAAAGACACCCCCAATATTGTCACCTACTCGAAGGATTTGTTCGAAGACTACTGGAGCGATGATTTGTGTAAATGGATGGATGAAAACAGCGGCGTAAAAAATATCGGGCTGGTGCCGCTGAGAAGCGAGGAGGACAATCTGGGGCTGATATTTGTAGCTGCAAGGGAACAAATAGAGTACGAGGCCATCCAGCTTCTGGCGAACATGGCTTCGCAGGCCATCGTAAACGCCCGCAGGATGGAGCAGATAAGAACACAGAAGGAAAGACTGGAAAAACTCCGCGAAATACAGATGAAAACCGCCATGACCAGGGACGTAACGTCCCTCCATGACTACCTGGTGGAAAAGGCCCGCGAGCTTACGGGAAGCCTCATAGTAAGATTGATGCTTTTGGAGCCGGGGAAAAAGCAAATAAAAGATAAGCATCACTCTTTCGACGATAAGGTGTTGTCCGTTATTCAAAAACTCCTTGCTGATTCTTCTTATTTCCTGGAAGAAATGAGCGTAAGTGAAGACGACATGCTCTCGTCATTGCTGAGCAAGTGCCCGGATGAGGGCATTACCAGATTTACGGGAATAGTCGAAATCATGAAGGGTTTATGGCCGTCTGATTTTGCGGAAACGATTGACCGGGAACTCGGCACAAAGGAAGTCGCTGTAATACCGCTCATCCAGAACGACGAAACGCTCGGCTTCATGATGTTCACTTCAGACCATCCTCTGGAAGACGGATTGCTCCAGATGCTTTCCGCCCAGATGTCCCAGTTAATCAGGGAAGCCGAGTATATCCGCACCATAGAGGAGCATCGCAACCAACTCGATGAAAAAGTGAAGGAACGCACCCGACAGCTCGAAGAGGCCAACCGGGAAATCAAGGAGTCGCAGTCAATCATCGTCCAGCAGGAAAAAATGGCCTCCCTGGGCCAGCTTGCGGCGGGGGTAGCTCACGAGCTCAACAACCCGCTCGGATACATTCAGTCCAACCTCCATTCCATGAGGGATTACGTTAAGGATATTAAGGAGTACATGAAGGAACTGGATGGTTTTATCGAAAACTCTTCCCAAAGCTCGGACGGCAATGTTCGCGAAAAAGCGTCCGAGATTATGGATTTGGGGGGAAAGCTGGGCATCGAGAGCGTTATGGAAGACATCGAGCCGCTTACCGCCGATTGCCTGGAAGGCGCCGAGAGGGCCAAGAATATTGTGCTGAACCTCAAAAACTTCAGCCGCCCCGGCGAAAGCAAACCTTCCCCCATAGATTTGACCGCCGGAATCGAAAGCACCGTCTCGGTGGTATGGAACGAAATTAAATACCGGGCGAAAGTCCACAAGGAATACGACGAGCTGCCTCTGATACAAGGTTACCCTCAGAAGCTCAACCAGGTGATAATGAACCTGCTGGTCAACGCCGCCCATTCCCTGGACAAAAACGGCGATATATGGATTCGCACCCGGCTGAACGACGGCTTTGTCGAAATAGAAATCGAAGACAACGGCAGAGGAATCAGGGAGGAGCACGTCTCCAGGATTTTCGACCCCTTCTTTACCACCAAGCCCGTCGGGAAAGGCACCGGCCTGGGGCTTTCCATCTCGTACGGAATAGTCAAGGAGCACGGCGGAGAGATACTCGTGGACAGCCGCCCCGGGGAAGGCTCGAAATTCACCGTTCGGTTGCCCAAGGATGGCATGAAAACCGAACCGGTCGAAAAAGAAAGGGAAGTGGTTAAATGAGTCGGCCCGTAGTTATGTTCGTTGACGACGAGGAGCATATCCTGAAGTCCTTGCGGAGACTCTTCAGGAAGGAAGGGTATGAAATCCTTCCCTATTCCGACCCGAAAGAAGCCCTCGAGGTTATCAAGGAGAAGGAAATAGACGTTATCGTCAGCGACCAGCGGATGCCCGGGATGTCCGGCTCCGAACTGCTGGCCGAAGCCCGCGAAGCCAACCCCGACGCCGTCCGCATCATGCTCACCGGATACACCGACCTCGAAAGCGCCGAGGAAGCCATCAACAAAGGCCAGGTATGGCGCTTCCTGGTCAAGCCCTGGAACGATGAAGACCTGCGGGTTACCGTGCGCCAGGCGGTCAACGTGGTGGAAATGAGGCGCTCACAGAAAAGGATGACCGCCCAAATCAGGCAGCAGAACATGGAGCTGGCAAGGCTCAACGAGCAGCTTCAGCAACGGGCCGAAAACAGCGAACACAAGCTCGAAAAGTTCCAGGAAAAAATCGCCGATACCGACAAGCTCGCCAGCCTCGGATTAATGGCGGGCGGGGTGGCTCACGAGCTCAACAACCCCCTCGGCGGCATCCTGACCATGACCCAACTGGTGCTTGACGAACTCCCCGAAGACTCGGATATCAGGGACGACCTCAAGGAGATTGAAGAAGCCACACTCCACTGCCGGGGTATAGTCTCGAACCTGCTCAACTTCGCCCGGCAGGGGCGCGAGCCCAAATTCGAGCAGCTTCAGATGCTGGAGGTTATAAACGTATCCACCCGGTTGGTAAGGCATCACTTTAAAAACAAGGACATCAACCTGGACGTGGAAGTCCCCGAAGACCTGCCCCTGCTGTGGGGAGATGTGAGCAAGCTGCAACAGGTGTTCGTCAACCTGATTACAAACGCCTCCCAGGCCATGCCGGGCGGCGGAATGATAAAGGTCAAGGCTTACGTGGCCGAGGACGGCAAAAATATCGCCATAGACGTCATAGACCACGGCGTGGGCATCCCCGAGCACAAGCTGGAAAATATATTCGACCCCTTCTATACCACGAAGGAGGAAGGCCAGGGCACGGGCCTGGGTTTGAGCGTTACTTACGGAACCATCAAGGAACATCAGGGGGAAATAGCGGTGGAGAGCACCGAAGGCAAGGGCGCCCGCTTCACCGTTTATCTGCCCATCTTCGCCAACCTGGGCGCTTCCCCTTTCAAGGAAGAGGAAAGCGATTCCGCGAGCTACGCCGCAGAGGAGGTTTCCACCGATGGATAAGGCCGGGCAGCAACAGGCCGGCGCCCGCAAAACCGCCGGAACCGTGCTGGTTGCCGACGATACCCCGGTGATGCGCAAAGCCTGCACCCGCTCCCTCGAAAAAGCGGGCCATAACGTGATTATCGCCGAAGACGGCAACCGTGCGATGGATGCCATGCGGAGCGAAGATATAGACGTGGCGCTGTTGGATATAAAAATGCCGGGGGTCAGCGGCATCGAGGTGCTTAAGGCCATAAAGGCCGAAAAGCCGCTGGTGGAAGTCATCATGATGACCGCATACGCCACTCAGGATATTGCGGAGGAGGCGAGCAACTTCGGCAGCAGCGGCTTTCTGACCAAGCCTTTCGACGACGTGAAAATCCTCACCGACGCCGTGGGCAAAGCGGTTACGAAGAAGAAGCTCAGGGAAGCCGCCGGCAGCGGCTCCCGCCCCGACCTGGAAGAGTTGCTCCTGGTGGAAGGACTGGTCACCGAAGCTCAACTGCAAGAGGCTCGCAATGATGCCCGGGCATGGAACACCACCCCCCCGAAAGCGCTGGTGGCAAGGGGAGTTATAAGCGGGCAGGACCTCGACTGGGCCCTAGCGAAAGCCCTGGACATGTCCTTCGTTAACCTGCGTATCGAAGATATGGACGCCGACGCGGCCCGGATGGCGCCGGGGTGGCTGGCCCGAAAACACAGGCTCATCCCCTTCCTCCGCGAAGGCCGGAGCCTCCACGTGGCCGTGGAGGACCCGTTCGACAAGGAAGGGATAGAAAGCCTTGAAAAAGCGACAGGTTATAAGGTTATACCCGCCAAGGGTGCGGCGGAAGAGATAGACGAGATGATTAAAGTCTTCTTCACCGGCGAATCCAGGTCGCTGGCGGAGCTTATCGAAACCGCCCGCACGGCCCAAAGCGCCCAACGCCCCGGAATTATCAGGGAAATACTGGAAATGGCGAGAATAAAATCCGTCGACGAAATCGAGATTGAAGAGGTGGAAGGCGGATGGCGTCTCCATATCAGCGGCGTTATCGAAGACGTGTAATGCGCAAGGAGCCCGGAATATGGCCCGAATAGACAAGCTTCTGGAACACCAGGTGGACAGTGGAGCCAGCGACCTGCACATATCCGCCGGCTCACCACCCCTTTATCGTATGGACGGCGAGTTGACCTCCAGCGGTTTCCGGGCACTGTCCGCCCAGGAGTCCGAATCGCTCATACTCGAAATACTCGACGAAAAGCAACAAAACCAGCTCCGGGAAAACCTCAACCTCGATTTCGCCCACCAACTCGGCGATAAGGCCCGCTTCCGGGGCAACGTGTTTTACATCACCCGCGGGATGTGCGCGGTTTTCCGTACAATTCCCACCCGCATTAAAACCGTGGAAGAGCTGGGTTTGCCGGAGGTGGTGGCCAAGCTGGCGCGGCAGAAAAAGGGCCTGGTGGTAGTAACCGGCCCCACCGGAAGCGGAAAATCCACCACCCTGGCCGCGATGATTGATATGCGTAACTCCGAGTTCAACGAGCACATCCTGACGCTGGAAGACCCCGTCGAGTTCATTCACCAGAACAAGCAATGCCTGATAAACCAGCGGCAGGTGGGGGAGCAGGTGGGCACTTTCGCCGATGGTCTCCGTGCAGCTCTCCGCGAAGACCCGGACGTCATACTGGTGGGGGAAATGAGGGACCTGGAGACCATCCAGCTCGCCATCACCGCCGCCGAGACCGGTCACCTGGTGTTCGGTACCCTTCACACCAACTCCGCCCCCAAAACCGTGGACAGGATAATCGACGCCTTTCCCAAGGACCAGCAACAGCAGATACGCACCATGCTAAGCGAATCCCTCAAGGGAGTGCTGGCGCAGGTGCTTCTGAAAAGGGCCGAAGGCAAGGGGCGGGCGGCGGCCATCGAGGTGCTCATGGCCAACTCCGCCCTGGCGAATCTCATACGGGAAGGCAAGACGCACCAGGTTCCCAGCCTCATGCAGACCGGTAAAAACCAGGGAATGAGAACCATGGACGATTCCCTGATGGAACTTCTGAGAAATAAGGCGATAACCGCGGAAGAAGCGGTCAGATACGCCGTAAATAAAGAGCTCTTCTTAAGACACGTGGGCTCGGGGAAGGAGGTTAACTATGGCGCAGGCGAACAAAACAAAGTCGGAAGCCGACCGGGAAAATAAAAAAGTGGCCCGGCCCGAACACAAAATCCTCGTGGTGGAAGACGAGGAAATGCTGCGCGGCACCGTGTCCCGGTACCTGAAAAGGCAGGGATACCAGGTCTGGAGCGTCAACAACGGCTTTGAAGCTTTGCTGCTCCTCCAGTACCACAAGCCGCATCTAATAATAACCGATATAAGAATGCCCAAGCTGGGCGGGTTGACAATGGCCGAAGGGTTGAAAAACAGGGAGCAAACCCGGGATATTCCTCTTATACTGATTACCGCCTATCGCGAGGAAAGTTACTTTAAGAGGGCGCAGGAACTCGGGGCCACTTATTTTCTCCTGAAACCCTTCACACTGGCGGAGCTGAACGAGAAGGTGCTATCGGTAATCAGAAGGCAGGAAGAAGATAAGACTAAGAAAAATAAGGCAAAAACAAAAAAGTCGGAATAGAGCCTGCACTTTATATTCCGGTCGGGAACTTGAATGAAAGGGGTACCCTCGGTGTCGGGATGGAGGTAAATTTAATTGAACGCCAATGAAAAACAACAATGGGAGCGCGACAGGATGGAAGAAGCGCTCGGGGCCGCCGAGCAAATGAGCCGTGCGAGCAGCATCGGTCAGGTTAGCGAGCATCTTGCTCACGCTACCGCGCAAATCTCCCATGCCACTTACTCACGGGTGTTTCTGCTGGAAAACGACGGTCAGTCCATCGTCCCGGCTGCGGCGTATGCCCTGAGGGCGGTGAGCGAGTCCGAGCGGGCCGGCGCCGGGCAAAAAGTTGATAACTCCCCCCTGCTTCGCCGGGTGCTGGACAGCGGTGAGAGCTTGCAAGTGGATGAAAATCATCCCGAATTTCGCCCGAACGAGTGGGAGTCCGGGGTACTCTTTACCGAAAGGACCCGTACTGCCATGATTATCCCCATCATGGCCGGTAACGGTCCCGTGGGAATAATGGTTGCGGGAGAAGAAAGGAGTTCCGAAAGAGAGCCCCTGACCGAAGAAAAAAAACGGCTGATATGCCTGTTGGCCCGTCATGCGGGGGTCGCTATTGAAAACATTAACCTGGTGGCGGCCTTAAGAAACGAAAAGCGGTTTGCCGAATTGCTGATAGAAAACGCCGCCGTCATGGTCTTCGTGACCGACGGAGACGGAAAAATCGATATGGCCAACCGGATGAGCGAAACCGCAACGGGCTGGAGCAGGAGCGAGATGGAAGGCGGCAACATTTACGACCTGCTCTTCGCTCCGGAAACCGCGGTTAAAATAAAAGACCTCATCACCCGGAATGTAATGAAAGGTATCTCGACCGGCTTTCAGGAAGATTTCAGAATCAAGGGCGGCAATTACCGGGTTGCCAAATGGAACTGCGCCCCGCTGCGGGACGACACTTCCGGCAGTTTCAGGGTTCTCATGATGGGGGTGGACGTCACCGATAGCCTCACCAGCCGCCGCAAGCTGGAAGAAAGCCATCGAAACGTGGTAAAGGCCCACTGGGAACTCCAGGAAACCCTGGACAGGCTCCAGAAGACCCAGTCCGTTATGGTCAGGCAGGAAAAAATGGCCGCCATAGGCCAGCTTGCCGCCGGCATCGCTCACGAAATAAACAACCCCAATTCATTCGTCATAAGCAACCTGCACACGTTGAAAGAATACACGGAGGACATCCTTAAAGCCTACGATAAGGCCCGTAATCTGCTTACTAAATACTTGCCTTCCGATGAAATCGAGAGGTTTCAAAAGATGGAAGCCGACCTGGGCGTGGGCACTGTACTCGAAGACTACCTGGACACCGTCGTCGAGGCCCAGGAAGGAGCGCAACGAATTACCACCATAGTGAAAGAGCTGCAATCCTTCGCGGGCGAGGGCAAGAAAGAAGACCTGATTGACCTGGGCGAAGTCACCAGCGCCACCCTGAAAGTGGTGAAAAACCAGCTCAGGTTCAAAACCTCCCTCGAAACCGACATATCCACCAATACGTATATCAGGGGAAACCGGGCCGAGTTGGGCCAGGCTATGCTGAACGTGGTTATGAATGCCGCGGATTTCTTCGATGAGGCAAAACTCAATGAAAACACGCTGAGGGTGACAACCCGCAAAAGCGACGGGCATATCATGGTCGAGTTCGAGGACAACGGCCCCGGCATACCCGAGGATGCCCTGGAAACCATTTTCGAGCCCTTTTACACCACCAAGCCGGTAGGTAAAGGAACGGGGCTCGGGCTGACCGTGGCCTATGAAATAGTGAAAAAACACGGCGGCGACATGTGGGCGGAAAGCGAACCGGGCAAATCGACAAGGATAATCATGAATTTTCCCGAGGCCCCCGAAAAGCTTTCCCTCGAAAACAAGAATAAAACACAAAAAAAGGAACCGCAGCGGAATTCAGCACCTCCGGCCGAAAAGGAGGCGAAAATGCCGGACTCCCCTGAACCCTCGGCGGGAACCCCGCCCCGCATATTGCTGGTGGACGATGAACTTTATCTGTTGAAATCCTACATGCGAAGGCTCAAGGACCGTTTCGAGGTAACCGCGTCCGACAGCGGAAAGGAAGCCCTGCAAGTGCTGACCGACGACGGGAATTTCGATGCGGTGGTGTGCGACCTGCTGATGCCCGACCTGCCGGGATACCGGCTTTACACAGAGGCCGTAAAAAAAGTACCGGCCCTGGCGGACAAGTTCGTTTTCGTCACCGGGGGCGCCTTCAGCGACGACGCCGGCAAATTCATGGACGACACCGAGCTGCCGGTACTGCAAAAACCGTTTCCGCTGGACAAGCTAGTCGAAGCAATAGATAAGCTGTTGAAAAATGATTAAATAGTTCCTGTCAATGCTGTCCAACAAAAACCGAAAATGGCCATTTTGGACGGGTTAAGTGATTG
>CAYWKU010000046.1:0-25730 GCA_964459325.1 uncultured bacterium
TACCTTGCGCGATGCATCGCGGATAAATCGCACCCGCCCGATGTCTGACGCTCCCAAAAGTTGGCCCGGAGATGTTGTCGGTAATTGAAATCCGGCAGTGCCGCTCAATCCTGCGGCTCGAGCTGCTTCATCCTGATGCTTTGAGGTCGAATTTCGAAGGTGGCGGGAAGTATCCCCGGCTGTTCGCCGTCCATATCCAGGTACACTTTCTCGTTGCTTTCGGCAGTGACTTTTTTCCCGCGCACCAGCTCGACCTTCTTCATATCCAGGTGCGCTCCCTTGTAGATTTTTGCGCCGAGTTTAGTCATTTCCGCCAGTGAAATGTCGCCGATTACCAGGATGTCGAACAGGCCGTCGTTGTGAACGCTCAACGGCGTGGCCCACATTCCGCTTCCGAAATATTGCCCCAGCGCGGCGGCTATCATGTAGAACCGGCCTTCCTTTTTGGGGCCGTCGTCGATGGAGTAGACCACGTGGCGGTTTCGATAGGCAAGGGTGCCTCGCAGGCTTCCGATAAGAAAACTCATCCTGCCTCCGAGCGCCTTGGTGGTGCGGTTGACTATAGCCACCGTTTCGCCGCCGATTCCCAGGTCGGCGATGTTGATGTAGTAGCGCAGCTCTTTATTACCGTCGTGGTTGGTGAAGTAAAGCTTGCCGACGTCGGTCAGGACGGCGTCGCGCCCCGTGAGGGTTTGAACGATTTGGGCCGCCGGCAGGTTGCGGATGCCCAGCATCCGGGCCAGGTCGCCGCCGGTGCCGCCGGGGATGACGGCGAACGCCGCATCGGGGTTGAGCTGCTTTTCGTCTTCGAAAAAGCCGTTGACCACTTCGTTGTTGGTGCCGTCGCCGCCGACTGCGACAATCATCTCGTAGCCATTCGCCAGCGCTTCGCGGGTGATGTCGGGCGCTTCCAACGGGCGGGTGGTCAATGCGTAGTCGAAAACGCCGACGGCTTCGCGAACGGCTTCGGCTATTTTCGGCCAGTTTTTGCCGGTGCGGCCGTTGGCGGAATGGGGATTTACGACGCAGAATGTCTTGAAATTCTCTCCCATGCCCTGGACTCCTCTCACTTAATCAAGGTATCGTTCAATACGCGCACCAGGTCGATGACCTTTTGTCGCTCCCACGTTCGCTGGAACATCTTGTCGCACGTGGGGCAGGCGCTGACTATGTAGTCCGGCGCCACCTCGGTGGCGAATTTCGACCTTTCCCTGCCGACTTTCAGGGCCGAGGTCGAGTCGTAAGCTATCAGCCCGCCGCCACCGCCGCAGCATCCCGATTCTTCACGGCTCCACGGAAACTCGATAAGCTCCTTCGACGCCGCGCGTAACAGGTCGCGGGGTTCATCGTAGGCGCCGGCGTATCGGCCCAGGTGGCAGGGGTCGTGATAGAGCAGCCTGCCGGCTTTTTTTTCAAAGCCGAGCTTTCCGGACTTGTAATACGGATGAAGGAATTGGGACAAGTGGAGGACGGGGCCGTTCAGGTTGACGTCAACGAGGTTGGGGTATAGGTCCCTGAGCGCATGGGCGCAGGTGGGGCAGATGGTGACGATGGTTCCCGCATCTTTGAGGTTTTCTCCCACGGTCCGGGCTATCTTCTCGAACGTTTCCCTGTGGCCGAGGCAGTAGCTCGGATACCCGCAGCAAATCTGCTTGTCCACGTAAACCCCGACGTCGACGCCCGCGGCTTCCAGCAGGTTAAGCGCATCCCGGATGTGCTTGTCGAAAAAGACGGTGGTGATGCAGCCGACGAAGAAGGTCACTTCCGCGTCTTTTCTTATAAACCGGGTGGGGACGTGACCGTCCAGCTCCCGGCACAGGTCGCGGCCGTATGGCGTGCCCCATTCCGACACCACCTCGTCCTGCTTCATCACCTTCTCTGGCGCGACGCCGTGCTTTATAATTTCCTCCCGGGCCGCCACGAAAGGCGGGAACACCTCGATTTCATGGTCGCAAAAAGTGCGGCTTATCAGGCAGCCGGTGCAGTAATACAGCGGCTCGACGACTTCACGGCTCCATTCGAGCGCTCCCATGCGTAAGAGATGCAGGAGCGTGTTCTTGCCGGTCGGAGTAAGGGTTTCCTTTTTTTCGGCCTGCGCCACCGGGCATGAAAACCGGCACATTTTCGGGCAGTAAGTGCAATATTCTATTTCCTTGCGGTATTGGTCGAGTCTGCTCATTTTTTAAAGCCCCATCTTCGATGGATTGAGAATGTTATTGGGGTCGAGCTCCGCTTTGAGCCGCCTGTACACGTCGGCGAGCGGCCCCATTTGCTTTTTCAGGTAATCCGCCTTGTGCAGGCCGATGCCGTGATGATGGCTCACGGTGGCCCCGTGCTTTAACACCACCTCCATCGCCGCGTCCCATATTTTACGGTAAAGCTCGAGGTCGCTCAAATCCTCCTTAGCCCCGGCGACGCACGTGAAGTAAATGCTTCCCCCCTCCGGGTAGATATGGCTGAAATGGGCCATCACGAAGCACAGCCCGTCCAGGGCGTCTTTGACGTCGAAATAAAGCTGAGCGATATCGCTCCAGGTGGTGGCAACTTCGATGGTGTCGAGTACGGCGCCCGGCTCGAACAGCACCTGCGATTGCTTGTAGCTTATGTGATACCTGGTTTTCTCCCACTGACGGGCGGGCTCCTCGCCCATGTCCTTGGCGCCCTCGCGCATGCAAATCTGCCAGGCCTGCTCGGCTTCCCACTCGACAAGCTGCCGGTCTCCCTCGAAAAGAAGCACCATCAGGCATCCCTTACCCTCCAGCTCCAGCTTACTCAAAGCCACGCGGGTGTCAACTTCGTCGTAAAGGCGGGCGACGGAGGGAACCGCTTCGGCTCTCATCAGCTTGCGCATGGATTCGAGGCCGTTGGTTATGTAAGGAAAGAGGAACGAGGCGTACACTTTCGCTTCCGGCAGGTGGTGCAACTTCATGGTGGCCGCGGTAACCACCGCCAGGGCGCCTTCCGAGCCGATGATAACCTGGTCTATGTCCGGGCCGGTGGCTTCGCGGGGAGCGTTGTTGGTCTCCATGACGCCGCCGTCGGGCAGGACGGCTTCGAGGCTGAGCACCATGTCTTCGATTTTGCCGTAGAGTGTGCTGAGTTGCCCCGCGCCTCGGGCGGCTATCCAGCCTCCGAGGGTCGAGCAGTACATGCTGCTGGGAAAATGCCCGATGGTGTAGCCACTCTCGTTTAGCTCCCGCTCGAGGATTTCCCCCACGGCGCCGGATTCTATACGGGCGCTCAGGCTGTAATCGTCGATGCTTCGGATGCGGTCCATTTTTTTTAAATCCAGCATGATTCCGCCGTGGAGCGGGATGGTTCCACCGCAAACCCCGGAGCCTCCGCCGTACGGGATAACGGGAATTTTATTTTCGTTGGCGAATTGGATAACACGTGACACTTCGGCGGTGCTCTCCGGCCACACCACGCAATCGGGTCGGTGCTCGATTTCACCCTTGCGGGTCTTGAATTCACCGTACGGATAGACGTCCCGTGACGAAATTACCAGGTCGTCCGCGCGGGAGCTGACCCTTTCGGTGGCCAGTATTCCGGCCAGTTTATCGAGGTGTTCGGAGGTCAATTTTGTATATGAGGATGCCATGTCCATATTTTCCCTTGCCCGGAAATGAAGCTTCACGCTTTCCTTTCCGCAATGCAATCTTTTTCAGTTCGCCGGCAAGGCGCTGTTTTCGAGGCTTTTTGAAGAATACTTTCGATACCACCAGCCAGCAAGTATCCACCCCTTTCAAGAGCGTGGGGTCGTCGGGGGCATACGTCATTTCCACCAGGTCGTAACCGGGAGAGGGCAGGTTATCCGCATCCGCAAGGTAGCAGAAGCGTTTGTACATAAATTTCTCCTCGTGCAATATGGCGTCCCTGAAATATTCGACGGGAAACGCGTTTTCGCTTCCCGAAGTTATTTTGTATCCGAAGTAGTGCTTCCACAAGCGGGCGGAAGCCTCGTCATAATTCATCACGGGAGCGTGGTAACCGGTAAAAATCCGCGAGCCCGCCGGTACGTTTTCTTCTATCCAGTTGCGGGCCATCTTCCTGGTGTCGCCGTGCAAGCGGGCGTTGACCGCTTTGAGCGAATTTTCAACCGGAAGGGCCGCAAGTACGATAAGCACGAAAAGGGCGGGTATATAAAATCTCCGGGGCGCTTTCTCCGCCACCCAGACCGCTCCCGCTCCGGCGGCCGCGCATATCAGCGGTAAGAGGCTCAAAGTATAGCGGTTCTGTATATGCCCGGAGGAGCCGAGCAACAACAGATAACCCCCCACTGCGACGATAATCACAACCGCGCCCCTGGTCTTGTTCAAAACGCCCCATATCAATCCGATAACGCACAGGGCCAGAGCCGCCGGGCCGATTTTGTTCCGGAAAAGGCCGGCAATCTGCATAAAACTGTTGTCGTTGCTTTCGGGTGAAAAATTTCCCAGAAAGAACAGGAAGAACCGTTTGGCTATCCCTTTTGAGAAGAGAGAAATATCCCCGAGAAAGTAAGGGTTTATTATCATGTAGGCGGCGAGCACGACCGCGGTGGCAGCGACAATTCTCTTTAAAGTACCGCTTATGGATTTTTCGCCCGGGCCCATTATAATGGCCGCCAACAATGGAATCCAGAAGGTAACCGCTATGAATTTCGCGCCCATGGCCACACCCGCCAGTATCGCGGCCGCCGGCCATTGCCGTTTTCCGGCTCCGCAGGCTTCCCCGATGCAAAAGAAAACGCAACCCGCCGCGGCCGCCGCCTGGTATTGGTCGGGATGGAAGTCCGTTCCGGCCTTCACCAATATGGGCGAAATGCCGCATAAAATAGCCGCGATAAGCCCCGCTTCCCTCGAACCGCTCCACCTGCTCCCGATGAGGTAGGCAAAAAACGCCACCAACACCGCCGCAAGCGCGTTGGCCGGTATCAGTTTGCGTTGCACCTTCAGGGGATGAGCGAAGGCGCGCCGTCGATGGTCGCTGAAGGAGACGAAAATATCCTTGAATCGGTTTGATTCAATGCCTTTAACAACCAGGGGATAATTTTTAATCAGCCATTCGCCGTGGAATATTCCCGACCACACCCAGATGGGCGTCATGGCGTAACCGTCGAGGAAAAAGGGCTGATAACCTTCGAGCGCGAGAACGGCGTTCTCCACCAGCCGACAGTTGTCGGGGGAAGTATCCACCTCGTCAATTTCGTAAACCTGTAACAGAAAGGCTCCCGCCAGGATGGCCGTCAATATCGTCAGGGCGGGCGCCCGGCCGATGCTTACTCGGGCGTGCTTCGCCGGTTGTTCCGCGGTTGAAGGTTCTCTTGGGTTATCCGATAGTTCCATGGCGACGAGGCTACAGTCCCATTTTACCGGGATTGAGTATTCCCTCGGGGTCGAAAGCGCGTTTGAGCGCCCTGACTATCTTCATCGCCTCGCCGTGTTCGGCCTGCATGTAATCCCCCTTCAACACTCCCACGCCGTGATGGTGGCTGACCACGCCCCCGGCGTTGACCGCCGTCCGGAGCGCTTCCTCCCATATACGCTTGTACTTGTTCCGGCGCTTGACGGGGTCGCCGGCTCCGGCGGCGAAGGTGAAGTATATGCTGCATCCCTGGGGATAAGCGTGAGAAAAGTGGGCCATCACGAAGGCGTGTTTGCCGATGGTTTCCATGATGCGATGGTACAGGTTCTCCAGGTTGCTCCAGTTGGTGGCCACTTCCATGGTGTCGGCGAACAAGCCGAGGTCGAACATGGTGGACAGGCCGTAGCTTACCGCGTAGCGATGCGACCACCACCGTTGGGCCGGTTCCGGCCCCAGGTCATCTCCCCGGTTTCGTTTGCAGATTTCGACGCTCCGGTCGTGTTCCATCTTCGCCTTTTCCGGCGGGCCTTCGAATGTAAGAATCAACCGGCTCTTTGTGGCGCGTTTCCGTATGGCTTTATTCAACATTGACGGCCTGCTCACCAGCCGGGGCAAAATTTCCCTCGGAATATCCACGGAGCCGTGATGGAGTCGTTCGATTATTTTCGAGAGTATGCTTTCGCGCTTCGGCCCCTCGGTCACGGCGCTTTTGCCCGAGCCGGCGATGAAGGTATCCACCGGGTCGTAAAGCCTGCATGCGGCGGGTTTTATCTCCGCCTGAAATATGGCACGCACTGCGTCTATGGCGTCGGTAAGGTTCGGGAAATGAAAAGCGTGGAACTCGCGCGATTCGGGGTAAGGGCTGATTTTCATCCACGCTTCAGTTACGACGGCGTAAGTGCCTTCGCTGCCGGTTATCGCCTGAATCCAGTCCGGGCCGGTGGCGCTTCGCGGCGACCGGACGGTTTCTATGACTTCTCCCTTACCCGTAACGGCCTTGAGCGCCAACACCCTGTCTTCGGCCTTTCCGTACTTCGAGCTTAGTTGCCCGGCGCCTCGCGCCGCAATCCACCCCCCGACCGTTGAACAATACATGCTGCTGGGAAAATGTCCTACCGTATATCCCTCGCGGTTAAGTTTCCGCTCGAAGTTTTCCCCCACTATGCCGGTCTGCACGTGAGCCAGCAGGGATTTATCGTCGATGCTGAAAATTTTGCTCATCTTCTTGAGGTCGAGGATGATGCCGCCGTGGAGCGGTACGGTTCCGCCGCACACGCCCGAGCCTGCGCCGTAGGGTATGAGCGGTACTTTCTCTTCACAAGCCACTTTCAACACCTGCCGCACCTGGTACTCGTTGTTCGGCCAGGCGATTACGTCGGGGGAGGGCGGCACTATGCCGTCGCGCACACTTATCGTGTCAAGCGGCCACAAATCCCGCGCATAGTTCAACCTGTCCGGGCGGGTTTCGCTGACGTTCTCGACGCTTATTTCCTCGATGAGGCGTTTTGCAAGCGGGGATGTCGTTTTGGTTGACGGTGTGCTCATGCTCCGGCCCCTTTTCCCGCCAGCCTGCCGGTGAGGATGCTCATCCCGAGGCCGCAACCGTCCGCGTGGTAGTTATAACCCCCTAAGACGGCTCCGGCGGCATGGAGGTTATCGTAAATCACTTTGCGGTCGGAATTGAGGGGTTTCAGGTGCGAGTCGGTGGCTACTCCCACCGAAAAGGCTTTGTGCCGGTCGGTAACCGATTCCCCGAGCGTCTTTTTAATCCAGATGTTCCCGATTTCTTCGCCTTCGCAGAAGAGGGGCAAATCGAGCAGCTTCTCGCGGAAACCGTCTTCCTTTACCAGGCCGCCGCCGGCGAATTTGCCGGTTGCCAACACCCATTTGTCGGCCTCCAGCCCGAAGGTTTCGCTCTCGTCGGAAATGAAGCACTTATTGATTGTCCCGTTCGATGTATCGAAGCTTACGGCTTTCGCCTTAATTTTTTCCACTTCCGAGTCGGTCAAGGCCTTGTCCAGAGCTTCCGACAGCCGCAAACCGGCGGCGTTGACCGGAGCCGACGCTATTTCCCGCAACCGGGCGCCGTCGGCGAGCGCCGCATTTTCCGCTGAGGCCGAGTGATAAGGTATGAAGGGCGGAACCAGCAGAAGCTCGTACTTTCCACCGGCCGCTTTTTCCGCCTTTTCGAGAAATTCATTCCACTTCGAGGGTCGGGAGACACGCTCGTAAAGCTCCGGCAGCGACCATCTGCGGTCGCCTTCCATTTCAACTTCAACGAAGTCGATGGTTTCGACAGGGTACGAAGCCTTGGCTTTAAGGGTGCTTTCCAGCATCCCCGCCAGGAACGCGGCATCGGGAAAATCCAGACCCTTTACGCCGAGGACGGCGGTGTTCGAGTGGGGAGGCCCGGCCATGACGGAAGATTGAAACATGCTGGTAAGCTTCCAGGTGCCCAGCGAAGTCGGAACGGGCGTCTGCCTGCCGATTTCCCCGTTAAGCGCGAGGCCCGCATTTCTCAACCGAGCTTCAATAAATTCAACGGCTTCGGCTATCTTTTCAAAGACGGTGTCCGCCTGGGACGAAGCGGAGTTGTTCGACAGCAGAGTATAAGGATGGAAGGGATAAGCAAGGATGCATTCTTGAATATTGTTTTTAACGTCCAGCAGCTTGTCCCATTTCATTCTCGGAGATACGAAGGGGTTTGCGCAAATATCCACTGTGCCGCCGGAGAGCGAGGTGGCCCCGCCGGCCCTGTGCACCACCGTCACGGATTTCCCGGCTTCCGCGGCGGTCATGGCGGTGACCGCTCCAGCCATGCCCGCGCCGATGACGGCGACGTCGCACTTCTTTACCGGCATCGGTCACCCCTCACGTAGTCCTGCAACCTGCCGAGGCACTGATACACCGCCTGGTTGATTTCCTCCTGCGCCAACTGGCTGCCGCCCATCACCGGGGCTTTTCCGGCGAATCTGCCCTGGAGCAGGCCCTGCAGGTAATCGATGGCGACCTCGGGCGGCTCGCCCTTTTCCTCGGCAAGCACCACGGCAGCGCGTGCGGCGCAGCGTGCGCCCTGGCAAGGCCCCATGCTCAAACGGGTGCGGCGGCGGAGGTCGCTTAAGTTTTCCACCCACTCGTTCCTTATAACGTATCGGGCTTCGGCCTCCAGCACCGGCTCGCACCTGCACAGGAGCCGCTTGTATGACGGATTTTCGCGGGTAAGCTCGAGCGCCCGGACGGCCCGGGAGCCCTGCCGGTAAATAAGCCTCCGGACGGCGTGTACCGGGACGTCGTATTGTCGGGCCAGCTCCGCCGAATCGGGCACGTAATCCCCGCCGGGGAGGGGTTCGACGTGAGTGCGGCATTCGGCCTTTATTCCCAGCTTTTCTGCAACGACGTCGACGGCGTCCTCGCTCATCATCCGGTAGGCCGCCAGTTTCCCGCCGGTAATGGTCACCAGCCCATCGGCGCCTTCGGAAGCGTGGTCGATGACCTTGTGGTCGCGGCTCAGCTTATCTTCGTTCGGACCCCATTTATAAATGGTGGGGCGTATTCCCGCCCATGCCCGGAGGATGCGGGCCTTACGGATAACAGGAAAGACGCGGGCTATCCCCTGCATCAGGTACTCGATTTCGTCCTGGAGTATGGGTATGCGGTCGAGGTCGCCGTAATAATCGTCGTCGGTGGTGCCCACTATGGAGGTGTTTTCGTGAGGTATTACGAATATGTTTCGCCCGTCTATGGCGTCGGTGACTATTCCGATGTTGCTGATGCGCCTGTCGAGTGTGAGGTGGACTCCCTTTGCCGGTCGGATTTTTACCGTGGCCCCGGCCAGGTCGGCCAGCCGCGTTCCCCACGGGCCGCCGGCGTTCATTACCAGCTTCGAGCGTATTTCTTCGTAAGCGCCCGAGCGTTCGTCCCTGACTTTCACCCCGACAACCTTTCCGCCTTCACCTCGCAGAAGCTTCAAAACACGGCAGTGATTTCGGATGTCCGCGCCCGCTTCATAAGCCGAAAGGGAATTGGCGGCTGTAAGCCTGAAGGTGTCTATGCCGTACTCGTCGGTGGTAAGAGCGCCGAGTATTTTCGGGGACAGGCCCGGTTCCAGGCGTCGGGCTTCTTCGGGGGACAGGCGGGTGTGAGGCTTGCCGCGCTTATGCTCGACGAAGCGGTCGTAAGCCTCGAAGTAGGTCTCCATCGGCTCGGCGATGGCCTTGTTGGGTATTGGCGTCAGGAGCGGTATCCGGAAGAGCAGGTGAGGGGCGATGCTTTGAATGTAGCCGGAGTCGATGCAGCTCTTTCTGGTGGTGGCGACGTCGTGCATCAGGTATCGGAGTCCGCCGTGAATCATGCCGCTGCACGCGCCGGTCGCGCCCGATGAGAAGTCGTCCTTCTCCACCAGGAGGGTTTTTATGCCGCGCATGGCGGCGTCGCGAGCTATGCCGGCGCCGTTAACGCCGCCGCCTATTACTATCAAGTCGTATTTTTTATTGCTCAATTGGTTGCTTCCTTAGCCGTAGCGGCCCATATCCGTTGATATGGAAAAGTGGCAGGCCCGTCCGGGCGCCGCTATCATATCCAGTGAAACGCACGACAAGAGTGTCGCGCCTACCATCATGTATTCAGCACCGGGTGTTTTTCCATCCCAACTTGTCTTGCCTGCATGCGAAGCACATTCGCACAACAGACTGATTACTTATCTTACGACCGGTGCTGACGGTTGTCAACAAACTCGGGGAGTTATCCTGTCAGGTTGAACTTCAATTCCAGGGGGAATATTATCATGGCATCCGATACATTGCATGGAGGTTGTGAATATGGCCGAGACGTGTAACCGGGAAGAGCTGGAGCAGGATTGCAACTGCACTTACCCCAATTGCCCGCGCAAGGGCAAATGCTGTGAATGTATAAAGTATCACCGGAAAATGGGCGAGTTTCCCGCCTGTTTCTTCACTCCCGAGGGGGAGAAGACTTACGACCGGAGCTGGTCGGCACTGAAAAAGTATCACATATAAACAGGGATAAACAGACAAGGGGCTTAAGCCCCTTGTCCGCCAACAGTCGCCGTTTTCAGCATGCGTCGGGGCCGAACTTCTTTTCCATGATGCCTCGCACGCGGTTCCATATTTCCTGGTAGGCGTCCTCGACCTTACCCAGGTCCCGGCGGAAGCGGTCCTTGTCCAGCTTCTCCTGAGTTTTCGCGTCCCAGAAGCGGCAGGTGTCGGGGCTGATTTCGTCCCCGAGAAGCAGCCTCTTTTTGTGGATGCCGAACTCCAGTTTAAAGTCCACCAGTTCCACTCCCACGCGCTTGAAGAATTTTCTCAGAACTTTGTTTATCTCCACCGAATGGGACTTGATTTTTTCGATTTTTGACGATGTGGTCAATCCCATCGCCGCGATGTGGTATTCGTTTATCATGGGGTCGCCCAACTCGTCGGACTTGTAGCAGAACTCGAGCACCGTCTTTTTGAGCTTCGTTCCTTCTTCCAGCCCCAGCCTTTTCGATATGCTGCCCGCCGCGATGTTGCGCACTATTACCTCCACCGGCACTATATCGAGCTTTTTTACCAGCATGTCCCGTGGCCCGAGCAACTCGACGAAGTGAGTGGGAACTCCGAACTCCTTGAGCGTCATGAAAAGGAGGGCGCTGAGCTTGTTGTTCACTTCCCCCTTCCCGACAATTTGGCCCTTTTTCTTGCCGTCGAAAGCGGTGGCGTCGTCCTTGAAGTGCTGGATAAGCAGGTTGGGGTCGTCGGTGGCGTAAACCTGTTTGGCTTTACCTTCGTAAAGGAGCTTTTTCTTTTTCATTTCTTCTCACCCTTTCCGGAGGATTTTTTCCGCTTTTTGGTTGGCGATTTAACGGCCCGGTCCACTATTTTCCCCGCATGCTCCAGGTGATGCTCGATGCTGAAGCATTCGTCAAGGTCCCCGGCGCTCAAATGTTTTTTAGCTTCCTTATCATTTTCCAGTTCCCTGCGGAAGTCCGTATCGGGGTTATCCCAGGTTTTCATGGCGTTTTTCTGGACTATAGCATAAGCCTCATCGCGGTTCAGCCCTTTCTGAGTGAGCTTGAGCAGCACCGCTTCGCTGTATATCAGCCCCCGGGTAAGCTCGAGGTTGCGCTTCATGTTTTCGGGATAAACCGCCAGGTTTTCCATAATGGAGGTCAGTCTTGCGAGCATGTAATCCAGCATTATGGTGGAGTCGGGCGCGATAATCCTCTCGACGCTGGAGTGGCTTATATCCCGCTGGTGCCACAGTGCCACGTTTTCCATGGCCGCATCGGCGTTTGCCCGGAGCAGGCGAGCGCAGCCGGTGAGGTTTTCGAGGCCCACGGGGTTGCGCTTGTGAGGCATGGCGCTGGAGCCTTTCTGGCCCTTCGCGAAACCCTCTTCGACCTCCCGCACTTCGGTCCTTTGCAAGTGCCGGATTTCGACGGCTATTCTTTCCACCGCCGCGCCGGTTATGGCAATTGCCGAGAAATACTCGGCATGACGGTCGCGCGGCACCACCTGGGTGCTAACCGGCTCCGGTTTGAGGCCGAGCTTTTTCATCGCCAGCGCTTCGGCTTTCGGGGGAATGTTCCCGTATACTCCCACCACGCCGGAGAGTTTTCCGCAGGCGATTTCTCCTTTGGCTCTTTTTATCCGATGCGCGCATCGCTCCAGCTCACAGAACCATGAAGCCAGAACGACGCCGAAAGTGATGGGCTCGGCATGTACGCCGTGTGAGCGGCCTATCATGGGGGTGTCCCGGTGCTTCTTCGCAAGGTGGGCTGTCGCCTTACCGAGCTTTTTTATGTCGTCCAATAATATATCCGCCGCTTGGGCAAGCGCCAGGGCAAACGCGGTGTCCAGCACGTCGGAGCTGGTCATCCCGTAATGGAACCACCGGGCGCCTTCGTCCCCGATTGTTTCCCCCACCGCCTGCACGAAGGCCGCCACGTCGTGACGGGTAACGCTTTCTATTTCCTCGACCCTGGCCGGATTGACTTTCGCCTTTTTCCGGATGGTCTCGACCGTTTTTCCGGGCACTATCCCAACTTGGGCCAGGGCCTCGCATGCGGCCAACTCGACTTTGAGCCAGCGCTCGTACTTGGCCTCCTCCGTCCAGAGGGCGCCCATTTTTTCCCTGGTGTATCTCGGTATCATGATGGGTAAAGCTACTTCAGGATTACCGGTTGCGCAATATCGTCCTGCCCGGCCATGATGATTTCCGCTGAAGATTTTCCGTTGAGAGCATCCATTGCGCATTCCCGGGCCAGGTTCGGGGTGTTGTTCCGCTCGCTCAGGTGAGCCAGCACCACCGCTTTGAGGTTTGCGTGATTCATCTCGCCCAGAAGCTCCGCCATCTGCCGGTTGCTCAGATGGCCGTGGTTTCGGCGGATACGGTCTTTAACGTGCCATGGGTAGGGGCCGTTTATCAGCATTTCCGGGTCGTGGTTGCTTTCGAGAACGAGCGCGTCGGCGTACTCCATCTTCCTGCGGATAAGCTCGGTGGCTCTGCCCAAATCGGTGGCCATGACAATTCTTCGGCCCCTGTATTCCAGAATCAAACCCACCGGGTCGGCGGAGTCGTGGGGAAGAGGGAAGGGAAGAAGCCGCAGTTCGCCAATATCGAAACAGGTTCCGGTTTTGAAAGTGTTTATGGGCCCGCAAGTTCGAGAACTTTCGGGAATGGCCGATAAGGCGCCGGAATTTGCGAATATCGGCGTGCCGTACTTTTTACGCCATACCCTCAAGCCCCGGACGTGGTCGGAATGCTCATGGGTAATCACCAGAGCGTCGATGGATTCGGGGTCGACGCCGATGGCCGAAAGCCGCCGGCACAGCATGGCGGTGCTCAGGCCGTGGTCTATAATAACCCTCGCGTCGCCCGCTTCGACGTATGCGGAGTTGCCCTTGCTCCCCGATGCCAGCACGCGCAGAATCAACTCAAAAGCCCCAATATGTTGTGTACATTCTCATTTTAGGCCACAATTTGTGGGGAAGTATAGCAGACATACAAAGGAAGAGCAAGGGAGAATTCAAATTTATGGAAAGCAGGGGAAGGATGAGTTTAATTTTCAGGTCATTTGGAATAGCCCAGGCTGCGGAGTTCTTTTTTCTTTTCCTCGGAGAGCTGTTTTTGAGGTTCATCCCCGGCGGGTTGGCGAAATTCATGTTCTTGTTCAAATTGCAGTAATTTTTTAAACATGGCTTCTGTTATCTGTTGCTGTTCGGAAGAAACGTCATCCTGCTCATAAGGGTCTTTTGCAGTGTTATAAAGTTCACCGCCTTCTTCGCCTTTATCATACAGCACATAATTTTCGCATCTTAAAGATTTGTGATAGGTATCGTGATGCCACGGTTCTTCACTGAACGCGGGCCGCGAATCGTTGTCTTTGTATATTGTCTTCAGTAGACTGACTCCCCCGACTTGCGCGGGTTTTGAAATACCTGCCAGTTCCAGCAGCGTAGGCGCAATATCGATAAGACGAACCCTGCTTTTTACCACCTTTCCCGCCGGCAATTTTCGGGGGTAAAATATAATCAACGGTACCCGGAGCGTTTCCACGTAGAGTTTACTGTGCAGGAAATCCCCGTGTTCCATGAATTCTTCGCCGTGGTCGGAAGTTATTATCAATACCGTGTTGTCCATCAACCCTTCGCGGATAAGTTGCGAAATAAATACCCGCAGAACATCGTCGGTGTATCGAATATTCGCATCGTACAGCGCTTTCAAGTGACGAATGTCCCGGGAACTGAACACTTCGGGATTTATTTTGTGGTCTTCGCCGTGTTGTTCGTATCCTTTTCCCCAAAAGGCGCGGTGCATGTTGATTTTTTTCCTCGACATTTCCCGGAATAATGCGGACAATTCGCTTATTATCGGCCCCTCATAGCCGGGGTCGAACAATTTCGCATAATTTCCGGGAACACTATAAGGGCTATGCATCTGATAAGTATGGATAAACAGGAAACAAGGACTTTCGTCCTTTTCATTAAACCATTTGTATGGGAAAATAAGTTTTTTCGTTGAGATAAATCTGAGGTAATTATCCTTGTATATTTCAAATCCCCGTCCGAAGCCGTGCTCGGCTGACATTTGACCTCCCCCCGTCCATGCCGCCGTCCGGTATCCGCCGCTTTTGAGCCAACGGGGGAGGGTACCGTTTTCCCGGCTCAAAGGGTACGAGGAGGTGTGGGCTTTATTGTAGTGCGCACCGTGGGAAGATGGATACAACCCCGTAAATATGGTCATGTGAGACGGAAGGGTGCGCGGGGATTGGCTGAACACCCGCTCGAACCGCACCCCCTTTCCGGCGAGTTTATCCATATAAGGAGAAGTGTACCGGTGATGGCCGTATGAGCTGAGCCTGTCGGAGCGGAGGGTGTCCAGTGAAATAAGGAGCAGGTCAGGTTTTTCGTGGGGCTTTTCCTGATTTTGCGCCCATTCCGAGAAACGTTCGAGAAGCTCAAAATGGGACAGTTCGGAACAATTACTCGCCTGACAGAACTGTTTGAACGATTGCTTACTTGCGCCTTTTCCGATTAAAAAGCGTAACGCCACCATTGCGAAAACCGATACCAGAATAATAACCAGCGCCGGCAGCAGTAGTGATTTGGGTCTTGTAATTTTCAATTCATTCTTCCGTCCGTATTTCCCGTTACTTTCCTCCATCCGGCACGAAGTAGAAATCGGTAATCATGCCCAGCCTCAGCTCGCGGAAGGCCGCCTTCACGCGCATGCCGATGTCCGCTTTCGAGACGTCGTCCATTTCCACGTTGTTGAGTATGTATCCGTCGGAGCCGTCCAGCTTGATGAGCGCCACCAGGAAGGGCGCCTTTTCGATGAACTCGCTGTTGGTAAAGTGCTGCACTGTGTAAGTGCTCACTTCGCCGGTTCCGGGAAGCTCCACCCATTCGATATCCCCGTAGCACAACGAGCAGAAGGGGCGCGGAGGCATGCTGGTGTAGCCGCAGGATGCGCATTTGGTGGCGAACAGTTTTTGGTTGTCGCGCAGCTCCCGGAAGAACCGGCTCAGGCCGCCGTAGCTGAACTTGTACGTAATACCCATGTGGTAAGGAATCTGCAGCGGGTCGGTAACGCTTTCCTCGCCGTCCAGGTCGGGGCCGAACTCCCTTTCCAGGTACTCCTTCGGAATTCCCCACTTTTGGGAGTTGTAACCCATCCATTCCTGTTTTTTGGGATGCTTGCCCATCGGTTCAGTCCTCCCTTTCCATGATAAGGCACACCGTCCATGCGTTGGAGGCGCCTCCCATGCTCTGCACCAGGCCGCGCTTTGCGTTTTTTACCTGTCTTTTGTCGCATTGACCCCGAAGTTGCCTGACGATTTCGATGGTCTGCATGACCCCCGTTGCGCCCACGGCGTGGCCGCATCCGATAAGCCCGCCGGAGGTGTTGACGGGCAGTGAGCCGTCCAGCATTACCGTGCCGTCTTCGAGCAGTCTGCCCCCTTCCCCGGGCGGGCAGAGGCGGCAGTCTTCGTAGTTGAGTATTTCGGTGCCGGTGAAGGCGTCATGCAGCTCGGCCACGTCTATCTGATTGGCGGGGTCGGTTATACCCGCCATTTTGTAAGCCGCATCGGCGGCCCGGACGCTGGACTCGAACTCGCACATCTTATCCCGGTATCCCACCAGCCCCCAGTCGGTGCCCATGCCCACTCCCGTTATCCGGACCGGGTTGTCGGTAATTTCCCTCGCGCGGTTTTCTTCGGCGATGATAACGCACGCGGCGCCTTCGCTGTACAGGCAGTTGTCCAGCATTTTAAACGGGGTGGCTATCATCCGGGAGTTCAGGACTTCCTCCACCGTCAGCTCCATCGGCGACTGGGCGACCGGGTTGAGGGTGGCGTTGTAGTGGTTCTTCACGCTGACCATGGCCATCTGCTTTTCGGTGGGCTGGCCGTTGAATTTTTTCCGGTGTGACACCACGTTGAGCGCAAACACTCCCGCCGCGGTTCTCCCGGTGCCGAAATCGAAGCTCTGCTCGGCGGTGTAGCTGATGGCTTTAAGTACCTCCGGGGTGGTTTTGCGCATTTCATAGTTGTAGCAGTCGTTGCATTTTTCAGCGCCCAACACCAGGCAAACGTCGCTCATGCCGCTGGCCACTTCCAGCAGGCCGAGGCGGATGGCGTTGCCCCCGGTGGCGCCGCCCGACCGGACGCTGGTGACCGGTTTCGGCACCATTCCGAGGTAATCGTGCATGAAAAGGTCCGGCTGATACTGGCGTGCGAAAAAGTCGTTGTAGAGCCCGTAGACGCAACCGTCGATATCGTCCTTGCCCAGTTTTGCGTCGCCCAGCGCGTCCCTTACCGCCATAAAGCCGAGCTCGTAAAGGGATTTATCGGTGTGCCTGGGGCGGAAGTTGGTTATTCCCGCGCCCACTATCGCCACTTTCCTCAAGGGGTTATGCGCCATATCATTAACCTCTAATGGATTGGATTTTGGTAAATATCTTTTAAAAAGCCGGAAATCGCAAGGAGGAGAGGCGTGCCGGGATTCCCCGGATAAACTCGCATCCCGATGGTAGGCCCGACACTCTTGTCGGGCATGCCGGGGGACGCCGTGCAAAGCGCGGCAGGAGTGCCGCCCCTACTATGTTTGGAAATTCCCCTGAAGGGTCCCCCACACCGATAGCACAGCTATCGGCGCCACCCTCCTGCATGGTAGGCCCGACACTCTTGTCGGGCATGCCGGGGGACGCCGTGCAAAGCGCGGCAGGAGTGCCGCGCCTACCATGACAGGAGAGGCGTGTGATGCCATCAGGGATGGGCGTGCTTGAAATTATCGCAAGATTCCATTAAAATTTTCACTCCGACCAATCGGGAGCGGCATTATGAGTGAAGTAAAAGTCGGCATAATAATGGGAAGCATATCCGACCGCGAAAAGATGAGCGGCGCGTGGGAAGTACTGGAAGAGCTGGGTGCGCCTTACGAGGTATCCGTGGCCAGCGCCCACCGCAGCCCGGATAAGGTGGCGGAATACGCCCGCAACGCCCGCGACCGCGGCCTTCGGGTTATTATAGCGGGGGCCGGCGGAGCGGCTCACCTGGCCGGAGTCGTAGCGGCTCACACCACCCTGCCGGTAATCGGGGTGCCGATGCCGGGAGGCGCCGTCGGAGGTCTCGACGCTCTCTTGAGCACGGTAAACATGCCGCCGGGTGTGCCGGTGGCGACGGTCGGGATAGGAGGCGCAAAAAACGCGGGGATTCTGGCCGCGCAAATGCTGGCCATATCGGACGACGAGCTGAAAGGCGGGTTGGAAGAGTACAAGAAAAAGCTGGAAAACAAAGTAAGTGAAATGAACGAAGAGTTGAAAAGCTCTCTCAAAAAACCATAAATGCCGCAGAGAGACAGGCAACCGGATTTTCCGCATTTCTAACTAAAAAGGTGAACAGAGGAACAATTGACACTTGTAAGGGCGCCGCACCCCGATGCCATTGCCAGGGCAGGGGAGTTAATAAATCAGGGCGAAGTGGTGGTATATCCCACCGAGACCATTTACGGCCTGGCCGCGGACGCTACCAACGAAGACGCCATCAGGCGGGTGTTCGAGATGAAAGGCCGCCTGCCGGATGTGCCGATACCGGTGATTGTGGCGGATATGGGTATGCTCAAAGATGTGGTGAAGCAAATCAACACCATGGCAAAGCGGTTGATGGAGGCTTTCTGGCCGGGACCGTTGACCATGGTGTTTGACGCCGCTCCCAGCTTGTCGGAGCTTCTTACCGGCGGCACATCGAGTATAGGCGTCCGGATACCCTCCTCCGAGATAGCGCTCGACCTGGTATACTCGGCGGGTGGCCCGATTACCGCCACCAGCGCCAACGCCAGCGGCGCCGAGCCTCCCTCCGACCCTCGCGACGTCGCATCTCAACTGACGCAGAGGCCGGCGATGGTAATAGATGCGGGAGAGCTTGAATACGCGGAGCCTTCCACGGTGGTAGATATCAGGGCGGAGACGATTCGAGTGCTGAGGGACGGCGCCATCCCGCAGGAAAGCATAGTTCGGGCATTGGAAGGGACAAGGAGGTTTTAGAGTTTATGGCTGACGTGAGGCCGTTCCCGGCGGTAAGATACAACCCGGAAAAAGTCGGAAAACAAGGGAATGTAATCGCGCCGCCTTACGACATAATAGACAAGCGGGAAGAGAAAATTCTTTATGAAAGGCATCCCAACAACGTCATACGGCTGATTCTTCCCGACAGGGAGCGCGGTCATACCGAAGCCGAGGACGACTATCATTCCGCCAGGTTGTACCTGGACGAGTGGCTGCAATCCGGTGTGCTATCCAAAGACGAGGAAGCTTACTACATCACTTCGCAGGAGTTCGAGTACCGGGACGTGATGACCCGGTGGGGAATACTTGCGGCTGTGGGGCTGGAGGAGTATGACAATCGAGTGGTTATTCCCCATGAAGCAACCATGGACGGGCCAAAGGAGGACCGTTTCAAGCTGATGGAAGCCTGCCGGGCGAACCTGAGCCCGGTGTTCTGCTGCTACTTTGACCCTGATAAGAAGATAGCCGAGATTATAAATAAAACGGCCCGCCAAGAGCCGGTCTTCGAGGCTACCGAGGAGGACGGCGTAAGGACAAAAATGTGGAAGCTTTCCGACCCGGAGCTTGTTGCGGGGATGAAGGCCGCTTTCGCCGACAAAAAACTATACATCGCCGACGGCCATCACCGCTACGAAACCTGCCTTGCGCTAAAATATAAAATGATGCGCGAAAACCCGGATGTCGAAGACGCCCCGTGGATGAGAACACTGATGTATCTGGTTGATTTCGAAGACCCCGGTATGGTTATCAGGCCGTACCACAGGGCCGTTAAGCATTTGAAGGGGATGAGCGTGGGGGAGTTTCTGGATTCCCTGGACGAGCTGTTTTACAAAACCATGCTTTACATAAATCCGTGGAGGGACGGCCAGGAGGCTCGGGAAAGGGCCCGAAACATGCTGGCCAAAGCTTCGGAAAACAACCCGGCCTTCGCCCTTATTGCAGCGGGCGACGAACACGCTTATATTCTTGTGCCGAAACCGGAAGCGTGGGAGCTTCTAGAAGACATGGAAGAGCCCTTGCGCAACCTCGATGCATCGGTGCTCAAACGACTGGCCTTCGAGGAAATTCTTGAGATAAGCGAAGCGGACTTGAGGGAAGGAAAAGTCATTATGTACGACCCGGACTGGCGCGAAATATGGAAAGCAGTACGCAAAAAGGGCTGGGCCCTGGGCTTCTTCCTTAACCCGGTTAAACCGCAGCAGGTGACGAACATAGCCGAGGCGGGGTTGATAATGCCCCAGAAGTCCACTTACTTTTATCCCAAGATTCCATCGGGACTTGTTATTCACAGGTTCTTTTAGACTGAACAAGAAGGGGAGGAAAAATGGCCTCAGAGGAAAATCTGTACAGCGATACTCTTCAGGTTGAAAGAAAGTTCTATTTCTTCGACATCAAGAGTAACAATGAAGGGAGCTTTTTAAGGATAACCGAAAAGAAGGACGACCGGCGTAACTCGATAATAATTCCTTCAACCGGACTCGACGATTTCATAAGTAAGCTCAAGGACGTCATCTCCAACGGCTTGAAATAATAATCTTATGAGCCAAGAGGGCCGCAAGGGCGACGAAGCTGCATCCTTCCGCCGAAAGGACGAAGGCACGGCGGATACCCCCTTTTGCGGCAGGCTCAAGGTTTTTCAGCCCGAAAAAGGCTTCCGCTACACCGTCGACGCGTTTCTCCTGGTGAGTTTCGCCGCCGGTTATCTGGACGGTAAAAAGACTCGCTCCGGCCGGGTCATCGAGCTCGGCTCCGGCAGTGGCGTGGTCTCCCTCGGCATTGCCCTTCACCCGGCGGTAAAACAAGTCAACGGCGTGGAAATCGTTGGAGAACTCGTTGAGCTGAGTCGCCGGAGTGCCGAAGCAAACGGCATGACCGACAGGGTTACTTTCGTTCAGGGCAACCTCAAGGAGCTTTCCAAAACCGGAGTCAAACCCGAAAGCTTCGACATGATAGTCGCCAACCCTCCATACAGGCCGGTGTCCGGCGGCAGGGTCAGCCCCGACTTCGCCCGCGCGGTAGCCCGGCACGAGGTGGCATGCACGCTGGAGGACGTTGTGAAAGCCGCGGCCCGGGCGATGAAGAAGAAGGGGCGGTTGTGCATGATATACCCGCCGGACAGGTTGTCCGAGCTAATGGCGAAACTCGCGGAAAACGGCCTCCATCCGGGACACATCCGTTTCGTGCACCCCAAACCGTCCGACTCCGCCCGCATGATGCTCGTCGAAGCGCAAAAAGCCGGGGCAGGCACTGTCGAGGTGATGCCGCCGCTTATCGTCCATGACGATAGTGGAGATTACAGCGCCGAAGTGAAGAAAACCTTCGAGGGGCCGGGATGACTACCACCGTTATCGGAATGGGCGGAAACCTGGGCGAACCCCGGGAGAACATGCGTAAAGCGCTGGAGTTGTTGGCCGAGGAATTCAGCCTGATAAAGAAATCGTCCCTGTACCGGACGGCAGCGGTCGGAGGCCCGCCCGGCCAACCGGATTGCTACAACGCAGTGGCGATGGTGGATACTAACGAGGCCCCGCCGGAAGAAATACTGAAAGCGCTGCACGCAATCGAAAGGCGGTTGGGAAGAATACGCGAGGAAAAATGGGGCCCGAGAATCATAGACCTGGATATTATAGACCACGGAGGCGCGATTGTGGAAGAGGGCGAGTTGATTCTACCACACCCCATGATGCAATCGAGAGCGTTCGTGCTGGCCCCGCTTAACGAAATCGCGCCCGACTGGAAGCACCCGGTGTCGGGATTGACTCCCGGCCGGATGCTGGAGAATTTGCCGGAGGAGGACGAATCCGTCATCCTGGCGGTGGAGGAATGGCCCGCATGAGCCGGCATCTTGCGACGGCCGTGGCGAATTTTCTCTTTAACTTTATCAGGGATACCCTGGAAAAGGCTAGTCGCGAACAATCGGCAGAGAGCATGGGACCGGGAACGGACATGGTAAAGTGCCCGCGCTGCTTTACATATGTGCCTTCACACAAATCGATTTCTGCAAGGGTAGGGGGCGGGCCCATGAGCTTCTGCTCGCCCGAATGCCTGGAAGCCTACCGCCGCGACCACCAGGAAATAGACCCCGCGGCCATAGGCGGTGGGCCTGTCGAATAATAAATCATGAGAGCGTCGGCATGAAGGTAAGGGAGCTGAGCAAACTACTGGAGGAAGATGGCTGGAAACAAGTAAGAATGCGAGGCAGTCACCGGCAGTTTCGACATCCAACGAAGGATGGTATCATAACTGTCGCAGGCAAACCGGGGACAGATGTGCCGAAAGGGACTCTATCGACGATTGTAAAGCACGCCAACTTGAAGGGGAGCCGTGAACAATGAAATACATGGTTGTCATAGAAAAGGGAGAGAATGGCTATGGGGCTTATGTGCCCGACCTGCCGGGTTGCGTGGCAGCCGGAGAGACGCGTGACGAGGTGGTTGAGCTGATAAGGGAAGCAATCGAGTTTCACGTAGAAGGATTGAAAGAGGCCGGAGAAACCCTTCCTCAACCGTCGTCGGCAGTCGAATATGTAGAAATAAACGCGGCGTAATATTATGTTATATCCTTTCTCCCGGGTGTTTCGCAACGGTTTGTACATTTCTAGCTTTCATTCATGAATTCGCGGATTAAGCCGGCAACTACATCCGGCTTCTCCTCCTGTAGAAAGTGGCCGACGAAAGGAATAATCTCCAGCCGCCTCGACCCCGCGATGTCCTCGTATAGCTTCCTTGCCCACGACACGCTAAGCCACCGGTCGTTGCCGCCCCACATGATATAAGTGGGCCTGTCGAAGCGGTCGAACTTTTCGGCGGCTTCCATCGAGTACTTCTCATCACCCGCCAGCGTGAACAGCCGGAACTGCTCGAATTTTTCCGGGCTGGATACCGTAACTTTCAGGTACTCTTCGATGGCGTCGTCGCTGAGCGCGTTTTTGTCGTAAACTCCCAGCCGCATCCCCACCGGCGACTTTCCCCATACCGGGCCGAACCCCGACCTGTAGCTCAACTTCGCCAGGGTTTTGAACCGAAAGGCCTTCATGAAGTTGGCGACGATGGGCACCGGCCAGTTATCGTAGCAGACGCAGTCGGTGATGATGAACCGGCGGATTCTTTCGGGGTTGTTGACCGCCAGCCACTGGCACACCGCGCCGCCCTGGTCGTGGCATACGAGTGTAAACTCATCCAGCCCGATACGGTCGGCCAGCTCGATAAGCTTGTCGGCCTGAGCCTCTATATCGTAGCGGTGCTCGAGCGGCGTGTCGGTATCTCCCAGCCCCATGAGGTCCGGCGCCACGAGGCGGAACTCGTTCTCAAGGTTGCGGATGACGTTCCGCCAGAGGTAGCTCGAGGTGGGTATGCCGTGCACCAGCATCACCGGCTCGCCGGCGCCGATGTCGGAATAAGCCATTCTCACACCGGATAAGTCTGTTTTTTCCTTGGGCAGGGGTTGGTCTTTTTCTTTCATTTTCCTTTCAATATCACTTTTTCCAGGGATGTGTCAATAGCAAATTAAATTAAATGCCAAAACACTAAAAAGATTATTGATTTTCTGGTATTAAGTGATTATAAGAAATGAGTAGCGTTATTAATCGGAAAAAATCCGGGCGAAAAAGGACGTTGATATGGAACACCATGAGATGCACGGCGGACACCACCGTAAACAATCTCACGAAAACAAAGGCGCACATAACAAGCACGCCGGACATTCGGGCCACGGGGGACACGGCGGCGGCCACGCCTCTCATCACGCCCACATGGCCGCCGATTTCCGGAGGCGGTTCCGGATATCGCTGATACTCACCGTGCCCGTCCTGGCCTTTTCTCCCACCCTACAGGGCTGGTTCGGGTTCGCAGAATACCTCGCCTTCGCTTCGGCCTATGCCGCTTACATATCGTTCGTTTTTGCCACCGCCATATTCCTGTACGGCGGTTGGCCCTTCCTGAAGGGGGTTTACGAGGAGCTCGGCAAGAAGCAGCCCGGTATGATGACCCTCATCGGCCTGGCGATTGCCGTGGCCTACATATATTCCAGCGCCGTGGTCTTCGGTCTCGAAGGCGACGTCTTCTTCTGGGAGCTGGCCACACTTATAGACATCATGTTGCTCGGTCACTGGATAGAAATGCGCTCGGTCATGTCCGCGTCGAAGGCGCTGGAGGAACTGGCGGAACTCATGCCCTCGGAAGCCCACATGCTCATGGACGACGGCAGTGTCCACGACGTCCCGGTGGATGAACTCAACCCGGGCGATAAAATTTTAATCCGGCCCGGTGAAAAGGTCCCCGCGGACGGGCACATCGTCGAGGGTCACTCTTCGGTCAACGAAGCCATGCTCACCGGCGAATCGCTGCCCGTGCCGAAAGGGCAGGGCGACGAAGTCATCGGCGGCTCCATCAACTCCGAAGGCTCCCTTACCGTCGAGGTCAATAAAACCGGCAAGGACTCGTACCTGTCCCAGGTAATAGACCTGGTGCAGAGCGCTCAGGAGAGCAAGTCGAGGTCGCAATCGCTTGCCGACAGGGCCGCCGTGTGGCTGACGATAATAGCCCTGACCGCCGGGGCGATAACGCTTATAATATGGCTCGGATTCGCCGGCAGGGATTTCGCCTTTTCGCTCAAAAGGACGGTCACCGTGATGGTAATAACCTGCCCCCACGCCTTGGGGCTTGCGATACCGCTGGTGGTGGCCGTATCCACCGCGCTTTCCGCGAAAAACGGCCTGCTTATAAGAAACCGCACCGCGTTTGAATCCGCCCGAAATATCGGGGCCATCATATTCGACAAGACGGGCACGCTAACCGAAGGCCGCTTCGGTGTCACCGACACGGTGGTTTTTGCAGAAGGAATGGACGAGAGGGAGCTTTTGAGCTACGCCGCCGGCGTGGAGGCTCACTCCGAGCACCCTATCGCGCGGGGCATCGCCGAAAGCGCCGGAGAAACTTACCGCGCCGAAAACTTCCACGCCATCGCCGGGAAGGGCGCGGAAGCATCCGTAAACGGCAAAGATGTCAAAGTGGTCAGCCCCGGCTACCTGAAGGAGCAGGGCATCGAAATCCCCGCCGGGAAGTCCGATGAGCTTTCCTCCCAGGGAAAAACCCCGGTCTACGTCCTTATAGACGGCAAGCTCGCAGGAGCGGTGGCGCTGGCGGACATCATCCGCGAGGATTCCAAAAAGGCCGTCGCGCAGCTTAAAAAGATGGGCGTGCAGACAATGATGCTCACCGGCGACAACCGCAAGGTGGCCCGGTGGGTGGCCCGGGAGCTGGAGCTGGACGACTACTTTGCGGAAGTGCTTCCCGATAAAAAAGCCGAGACGGTAAAGGAAGTGCAATCCCGGGGATTGGTCGTGGCGATGGCCGGGGACGGCATCAACGACGCCCCCGCGCTGGCCCAGGCCGACATCGGCATCGCCATCGGCGCGGGTACCGACGTGGCCGTGGAGACGGCGGACATCGTGCTGGTCAGGAGCAATCCGCTGGACGCGGTGGGGATAATCGGCCTGGCGAAGGCTACATACTCCAAGATGCTCCAGAACCTGGCATGGGCCACCGGCTACAACGCCGTGGCCATACCGCTGGCGGCGGGCGTGCTGTTCAAGTGGGGAATCATACTCAGCCCCGCATGGGGCGCCATACTCATGAGCCTGAGCACCGTCATCGTGGCCGTCAACGCCAAGTTCCTAAAGCTGGACAAAGAAGCACAAGAGGAATAAAAAACGGGAAAGTTATGCACTGGAGGTGAGGAATGAGGTATCTGAAAAAACTTGCAGCAGCCCCGGTAAGCCTGTTACTGATTTCGGCAGGGTGTTATCACAACAGTCACATGGCGGAAGAGTGGTCCGGCCGGGACTGGCCGCATATGATGTATTACGGCGCAGGAGGTTGGATTATGTGGGTGGTTTTAATTATTCTGGTCGCCATTATCGCGTATCTCGCTTGGGCCATGTCGAAAGGAAGAACCGCTTTGCCCAGAGGTGAAGAGTCCGCGCTCGACATACTCAAAAAACGTTACGCCAGGGGCGAACTCACACGGGAACAATTCGAGCAGATGAAAAAGGAGCTCGAAGAATAAGAAAATTTGCTATGTTTCGTGAAAGGGAGCAATCGAGTTGATAGCCCACACAACTTGCTTGTGTGGGTGAGCGAAGCTTGGACATGGTAGGGGCGGCACTCCTGCCGCCCGTTCCACGTAGACTTCCTGATGCATAATGCATACCTCCGGACTGAAGTCCGGGGCTGTGGGCATAGATGTGAAGCTCCACGGGATAAATCCCGTGGTTTCCATATAGTTGATAGCCCACACAACTTGCTTGTGTGGGTGAGCGA
>CAYWKU010000047.1:0-23538 GCA_964459325.1 uncultured bacterium
TTTCGGGTGTTAAGGTGAGCGGTTTCAATCCACGCCCCCTGCGCGGGGGGCGACCGGCTCATATGGTGCGGGCGACGACCAGTTCTATGTTTCAATCCACGCCCCCTGCGCGGGGGGCGACCCCCACGGAGGGCTTTACGGGCTTGGTGTCGGTTGTTTCAATCCACGCCCCCTGCGCGGGGGGCGACGCGGCTGGTGGTGCGGCAGGGGAAAGGATCTAAGGTTTCAATCCACGCCCCCTGCGCGGGGGGCGACGCCGAGATGATGATACTTGGAAGGTGGCAGTTTATGTTTCAATCCACGCCCCCTGCGCGGGGGGCGACACACATACTCTCGAATTTGCTGCATGGCTTGCGATGTTTCAATCCACGCCCCCTGCGCGGGGGGCGACATCTCCATGGACTGGATGGCATAATCCCCATTCAGTTTCAATCCACGCCCCCTGCGCGGGGGGCGACGCCGATGATGGAACGCGTAGTCCCGGCGGGTATGGTTTCAATCCACGCCCCCTGCGCGGGGGGCGACCCGCAGCGGCGTCGTTTATGACTTGGGAATAAAGGGTTTCAATCCACGCCCCCTGCGCGGGGGGCGACGAGACACCACCGACCGTTACCGCCTCATCGAATTGTTTCAATCCACGCCCCCTGCGCGGGGGGCGACCTCCGAGCCTTCGGCCTTGACCTCATCTCCCTGCCGGTTTCAATCCACGCCCCCTGCGCGGGGGGCGACACCGATTGGCAGCAGGTGAAAACCGAGACAAGTGTTTCAATCCACGCCCCCTGCGCGGGGGGCGACGGCCGAGGCGGCTATCACCGCGGGCATAGAGGGCGTTTCAATCCACGCCCCCTGCGCGGGGGGCGACCCGGGAGCATCATCTTCTCGGCCACGTCCGGGAATGTTTCAATCCACGCCCCCTGCGCGGGGGGCGACTTCATCGGGGCATCTGCGGCTGGACAACCGGGATGTTTCAATCCACGCCCCCTGCGCGGGGGGCGACTCAGGCGGCCATGCGGCAGTACCTCACAAGCGAGTTTCAATCCACGCCCCCTGCGCGGGGGGCGACTGCATGCCTATTGAACCCTGTTTATAGCAGCGTAAAAAGGCAGCATTTCGCGAAACAAAGAAACACAGAATGTATGCACTATGAAATTTTCAAAGAACGGGCAAGGAAAGCTACTGTTCATGCGAATTTTAAGAGATCGCGAACCTCCATGGAAAAGAACGGGAGCTAAGGATTCGCGTAGCTTTGATTTAAACAACAAGAGGACCCTCCGGATCATATGATGGCTTGGCGCCGATATGTTCAACACGATGGCGCCAATTATTACCTAGGAAATAGAAACGAAGGCTATCGGTCTCATCATCTATTTCATCGATCAACCGTTGTCTGAAAGCCGTCCACTGAGCCATATCGACTAGACATTCAAACACGGATTTCTGAACTCGTTGCCCCATGTTTTCGCATTTTTTGGCGACATGACGAAGCCTCTTCCGGCCTTCGGGAGTCTCGGTATTCACATCATAAGTTACTAGTACCATCATCTTGCATCATCTCCAAAGAAAGGGCGGGTAGCCATCAATATCACCTCTGATAAAACGAGAAAAAAGCATGGCTTGCACATGCGGAAGCAAACCTATCGCGATCTTCTCTTTAACAAATGGATGAAATATCTCTTCCTGCTTCCGTTTCTGATACGCGACTAATAGCGACTTGCGAGTACCATCGTCCATTAGAACCGCGTTAGATTCGGTCTTCCTGAATCCTTTGGCCTTGACCTGCTGGCGATTGACCAGCGAAAGCGCTAATCGATCGGCCATAAAGGGCCGCAACTCTTCCATGAGATCCAAGGCCAATCCAGGTCTTCCCGGTCGATCACGGTGAAGGAAGCCGACCGCTGGATCCAAACCTACTCCTTCCAGAGCAGACGCTACATCATGCACCAGGATTGCATATAGAAACGAAAGAAGAGCGTTCATGTTGTCCATTGGAGGCCGACGACTGCGTTCATGAAAAACGAAATCCTCCTTCTGGGCAGTGATCAGGTGGTTGAAGACGGAAAAATACATCCGCGCGGCCTCGCCTTCATAACCTCTTGCTGTATCAAGAACTACTTTGTTTTGTAGGTTATTGGCTATCCGCATCAAATGATCGCTCGCCTCTCTAAGCGATTTGTTGTCAATCTTATCCTGATGGTCGCGTTGCGCCCTCAAGAGCACAGTCCTGCAGTTGGCAACCTTACCGATCAAGAGACTCCGGGCGATGCTTGCTGTGACCTCCGAATCATCAGCCCAGCGATATTGCTCTCGCCGGAGCAAAACATTACCCGATACAGGCCCCTGCACACGGCCCCAGAATTTACCATATTCGCTCAAGAAAGAGATTGTGACATTCCGTTCCCCACATAATTGCATAAGCGGCGGGCTGCAACCGACCTGTCCGAAACAGATAATGCCATCTAAGGTGTGGATAGGAACACGCAATTTTGTTTCCCTCTCGACCCTAACCAGGACCGTCTCGCCTTCTCGAGCCAGATAGGATCCCTGGCTGGTTATATATAGGGTATTAAGGAGATGCTTCATTGCATAATCCTTCCGGAGCGCGGATCGCATCAGCCATATATTTCTCGATGTTTTGTCGTTTCCCTGTAGTCTTGGGCACGCATATATCCTCTAATGAACAGCTGCCGCATTTTTTCGAAAAACGAGCCACTGGAGTCGTTCCTTGCCTAATAAGCTCATGCAGCCTGGCTGCCGCCGCCATCGTTTCACGACGAAGACCCCCTGTAAATGCGACATCCAGCCTGCGCCCCGTCTTCCCGTAATAGATGGCACCCGTCGGGATGACGGCCTTCAGCATCTCCTCCAGACATATTGCCTGGCCACATAATTGCACCTCATAGCCTTTCTCATGGCGAAGCCTGCCTCTCTTATACTCAATTGGGAAAGCTACCCATAATCCCGGAACGCCTTGCAGCCGGATCCCGCCGCTTGCTTGTTCCTGTTCCTGGGTCATGCGATGGAACTCCACTACGTCCGCCTTGCCGGAGAGACCCAGCCTCAAGGATCGTAAGGGAACGGCACGCGCTATTCTTGTGTTTCCTCGGGACTCGGTCTCAGATTCATGGCTTCGCTCATGAAAGTGGAGCCCTTCAACAGTATACGGATTCTCGTCCCAGAGCCCCTCGATGTAAATGAGCGCTGCCCTCCGCTCGCAGAATAACAGGTGCTGCAGCGCTGAAAGCGGCAGGAGTTCCTCTTCGGAATACATAGCCTTGCTTTAAGCCGTTTCTACTTCGTGACCACGTTATCCGGCACAGAGCCCCAGACGATTTCCGCTTTTCCGCCTTCGCCGGTAACGATGAAGCCCGCTTCAACCCCGTTCGGGAGCTTGTTCTTATTGAAACAAACCGTGTAATCGCTGAAAGAACGAGGCGCATCAACGCCGTCTTTTCTATTGATTTCAATGAGGTCGAACAACTTATGGGCCGGAGCGCAGCCAAGCATGGCCTGCTGTTCACGCTGTTGCTCGTCACTGTCCGTTCCAACATGCTTGAAGACAAAGATAGGTTCGCGAACCGACATCATTCCCTTGCTCGCGGAACGATCATGTTCATACATCTTCAGCAAGGCTTCCCAAAAGAGGTCCAGATCCCCTTCGGAAAAGCATGTGCCACCATCTTCTTGGGCAAGGTAGGCGCTGATAAAGCCCTTAGCGACGTAAAGGCCGTAGGGTATCAGCGCTTTCCTTCCCATAGTGCGAAGTTTATCCTCCGGCTGCTCTGCCTCCCATTTCAGGTAGTCTTCGCTAGACTTTGCGCCCTTAACCGTATCCGCTACCGCCATACGAGTTATCGAGACGTCAAGAGACAGTATAGGGTCCACGGACTGCGCGAAGGAAAATTGAACTGGTCCCCTCACCTGGCCGGCGTTTGGCCCAGTGCTCATAACAGCGCCGAAGGTGCGGACGTCATAGAAGTTCTTGCACATCCATTCACGGGCCAATTCGACCTTTTTCTTGTCCGCGCCTTTCGTGCTATCCCCTGAAAACCCGCCCTCCGTCTCCTCATGAGCCTTGACTATGGGGCGGTTGAGATTCGTTGCATGTTCGACGAAAATCGCAAAGGGCGCCCGGTTTCCCTTCGCTATCTGAACATAGTTGCGCACCCTTCTCTTGAGAGCAACATCTGAAACCAAACCTCGCATGTCTTCCGGGTCGATGCGAGGAGCGTTCCCGGAATCCGGGTCGCCGTTCGGATTGCCGTTCTCGCAATCAAACAGCAGCAGGAACTCATAGCGATTTTTGATAGTGCTATTCATTATTGACCTCCTTGTCCGTATCCTCGTCTTCATTCTTTTTCTTACGCATGTCGGCGAGCTGTTGATAATATCCAAGAGCGAATAAGCTTTGCTCTTCCAGGTTCAAAGTCCTGGGCATTCCCGCCTGAAAGTTGCTCCACACCTGCGACAGCAGATCCTCATACCAGCGAGCTAAGCCGGGGCTGAGTTTGTTCAAATGGAATTGGCTGGTTCTCGTCAACCGGCCCAAGACGAGAGACGGAGTAGTGCTGGCGGCGGCGTAATAGCGCTGCACCACTCCTGCACCAACATCCCCCAGGGCGCTTCGCTGTAATCCGGTGAGTATCGCCATCAGCCTCCCGCACTGGTAGGCGGGGTTCGGGTATCCTTCGGCTAATTCGGGTTTTAAGACATCCGCCATAGTGTTACCTCCTGTCAGTTGGTGTTTCCTCAAGTGATACGCTTTGATTAACCCCATGCGAGCGTGATTAAAAGGATTGTTGTGGATGATGTCCATTTTGGCTCGGATCAAAGCAGCGGCGAGCGCGCTTCGAGGTATCGGCTCTCCCCTGATCGCTACCCGCCACAGCTTCGTTACTTGGGGGGCCGGTACATCTGCCAGATCTCTAACCGTTCCGCCGAGGACCGCTAAAATTTTTGGGTCTTTGGCGAGGCAGCCTCCGTCACGATGAATAATGGCGAGGTCTTCAAACCATTTACCAACATTGGCGACCAGCGCTTCAAATCGGCCTTCCATCCAATCTCGTACCATCACTCTCCCGCTGGCGCCTGAAAGAGTAAGAGCATAATAGTAGTTGCTTTGCAGGTCTTTTCGCTCGCCGCTCCTTATACTTGCCAGCATTCTTTTTGCCTTTTCTTGAGCGTTCATCTCCTCCTCGAACTGTCCTTGCTCAAGCCATGGCAAAGGATCATCATCAGGTGCGATCCTTTTCTTGAACCAATGGATCACCTTAGCCCCAGCAATTCGAGTTCCATAATCACCGAGCAAATGGTTCAGCGCCGCTCTATATGCCGCCGCCGCTTGCTCCGAGACCGCGGCATTCGCCGATTGCTCGAGCCCGTATGACCTGGAAGAGTCCTTGTCGAAACCTATGAATACGTCTCCCTGAGAATTGCCTCCGACGCCGGCCAGCCCGCTTATCTTGGGATGAGTCAATGCCGGCTCAACCAATTCACCGGTGGCAAAACAACGCATCTCATTACCAGGCTTTGCTTCCTTCCCCAGAGACGCTTCTCTGAATTCTCGCCACCAGTTATGCCAGGTATCCGATTCCAAGGGAAAGCTTCCGCCGATTCTAATGGTGGCTTTTTCGGTATCGCGGGCTTTCAGGTCCGAAAGACGCATCCTGATTATTTCCAGAGAGGACTCGCTTGAAAGCTCTTCCGCTATCTTTTCCAGTCGAGGAATGACGATACTTGCTTTTTTCAATAGGTCAACGAAGTAATCGTGGCGCTCATGTGTCTTCTGCTCTTCGCCGTTTTTTCCATAGAGTGTAGCAACGCCCGTGGTCTCGGAAAGAAAATGGCTCCTGATGCCGTCTTTTCTGACCATTTCAGCCTGGCTGAGATCGGGGCACTTTTCAAAACGTCTGCCTGGATTCCTGCGCTGCTCCGTATCCCCAAGCTTTATCACGTCGACGAACTCCCCCGCTTCGTCGAAGACCAAAGCCCATTGGATCATTTTTGGAGCGAATCCGGGTTCGGTTACCAAGCCGTGATCCTCCGCATATTTGAGCATCAATTCCAGCATTAGTATTTACCTCCATTGCCCTTGAGCACTTCATCATTTTCGTATTCGGGAACCAGCATGACTCCGTTCTTCACGCCGGCGCGGAAGAGGCTTATCCGGGGCTGGTCCGTGCTGAGTCCCGGTTTCGAGAGATCAAATACGTCATACAGCATCAGTCCAATGTCCAGATTCAAAGGTAGCGGTTCGCCGACTTGAGCTCCGACTTCCACTAGACTGAAAAAGCAGGGGAATTCGCGGCAACCGAAGTAAGGCTGATAGATGCATTTGCCCTGGGAAGCTCGCCTGCGGAACTGAGCCTCCATTCCTTGAAGCCGGTCTTCATGCCCCGGCCAAGGTCTAATCTCGGCATGCAGCCGGTAACGCACATTCTTCAGGGCCATGGTCTGCCGCTGGGTTCGACCCTGCTGATCGGTGCCCAGCATGCTTTTCGTGCCGTCAGCCCAGATCGGTTCCGGCTCTTTCTTACCCTTAACCCACTCCATTATTGTCCTCGTGCTGGGCGCCTTGTCCTTGACCTCGTTTCGCCTCAGCGCCACATATTTTGGTACAGCCAATACCTCGACCTTTGTCACCTGCCAGCGGAACTCGGCCTTTGCCGGATCCTTGTTCGGCTTGCAGTAAATGGCGTCAAAAATCCCCCTTGCCGCCGAGGGCGTAATAATAGGGTAACTGAACCTCTCCACTTTCAGTTCGGGCCGTGTAAAACAGGCAAAATCGCCCCAGACTTCCAGGGCCTGATCCTTTGGTTTCATGGCGTATCCCTCTTTCTCACTCATCCGATAAGACATTCCATGGCTTGTGGGGGATTGAGTCCCGTTTCCTTATCGTAGTGGTCATCAAACAGATAAATGAACCAGTCATTCGAATACTCCCTCTTTCTGTTATCTACAGGTATTGCTTCTATATATGAGTAGATGGGGTCTTTGTGCCGCGGCCGGAATAGTGAAACCGTATGCGGGCGTGCTTTGGCTATCCAGCCTCGCCTCAACCCCGATTCCCTTACCTCGTCCGCCAGTTCGTGAAAACGCTCGGAATCATAAGCAACCAGGATGTTTATTGCATCGTTCTCTATGATTCGATATCTTTCAGAAACTGCTGGAAAGTCATATCGTCTTATCGCTTCGAGGAGTTCTTTATTCAACAACTCCGGTCTGGCAATACCATATAATTCCAGGAAGTATTCCTTATAGATTTCCGGGTCGTTTATATCGATGCCTTCCGAGCCATGCCGATTCAAAAGAATACGCGTTACTCCGGCCGCCTGCTCGTAGGCGCCGTCGGGATAGATTCTCTCGCCGCCCTCGGCTTGAGGGATAAACAGATGTACTTCTCCGCGATCAAGGAGGCCGTTGCGATTGCAGCGCCCCGCCGCCTGAGCTACAGAGTCCAATGGAGCCAGAGCTCTGAATACCGCCGGGAAGTCCAAGTCCACACCTGCCTCTACACATTGGGTTGATACCAGGCGGCAGGGCTTCTTGCGCTCGAGCCGCTGCCATACTTCTTTCAAGACGGCATCTCTGTGAACGGGACATAAGCTGGTTGAAAGATGGAAGAGGCCATCCGCCCCCAGGCCCTTGAGTGCCTGATATAACGCAAGAGCGTGCTTTTTAACATTCACGATGCAAAGCGACTGTTCATAGACGGGCAGCGCCACCTGCTCCGCCAGCTCTTCCCAGGAAATCGTTGCATTGACGTCGACAGGCCATTTCGCATCCGTGCGATTGATGCGGTTGAAGAGAGACATGTTATCCGGTACTATCTCTTTTGGCTCCCAACCTTGCGAACAGTATTTCCTCACGCTTTCCCCCAAGTGAGAAAAAGCGGGCTGTGTGGCGGTTGAAAAAACCACCGTCGATCCATACCTTTCAGCCAGTCGGGACAGGGTGGCGAGCGTGGGTATCGCAAGTTTCATAGGCAGCGTTTGAACTTCGTCAAAGAGGATCACGCTTTTCGCCAATCGATGCAGCTTTCGACAGGAAGAAGATCTGTTTGAAAAGAGCGATTCCAGAAACTGCACGCTTGTCGTCACGATCATAGGCGCATCCCAGTTTTCCGCGAGCAACCGCTCCCTGTCCAGGTAATCCGGAATATCGCCGTCGCTCTTTCCCCTTGTGCCTGCCATGCTGTCGTGCTCGAGTATGTATTGCCCGATCTCTTTCGGGCCGACTACCGGTTCAAATACCTTGCGATATTCTCTCACGGTTTGATCGATGATGCTCAGGTAGGGAATGACGGTTATGATTCGACGAAGCTCAAAATTTTTGGAATGTTTCAGCGCGAAGGCGAGCATGCTCAGAGTCTTTCCGGAGCCGGTTGGAGCTGTTAACGTGAATAAACCTGGTTCGCTCGAGGCATTTAAAAGACACGAATCCAGTAAATCATTTCGCAATGCATTAACGGCAAGTGAAGCCGAGGATCTCTTGGATAACTCTTCGAGGTACCCGAGGAGTTGCTTAAGTCCTTTCTCAGGCTCGAGATATGGTCCTTTTCCACGGTAGTTTCTCAATCCATCGGGACCGGCATTGAAATGTGCTTCCGTTTCAATGAAATCAGCATCTACCAAGGCTGAGTACAACATTCGTACATCCAACATGCCAGCGGCTGTTTCAGATGCTGATCGTTCGTAGATTGTTCTCTCAATTGAATCGACCTTGGGAATTGCCAGGCCATCTTCTTGCATTCTTTGAATGAGAACACTGGGGTCAGGTTCGGACAAGCGCGGTCTTTCCCTTTCTCTCAATTTTTCTGGATTCAACATGCGCAATGAATCAGCATCGCCTTCCCGTAAGCCTACATGATGTCCTTGAATGGCGAGAGCAGCGGCAATTCCTTTTTGCTTGTATCGGGTCAAGGAAACCCAAGCACCCATGGACCAGTGATCAATGCCGCTCTCCTTGCCCTTCAAGCGATCTTGAAAAAGCCCTCCATACTTCCCTAAATCATGAAGAAGGCCAGCCAAAGCAGCTTCATCAGATGCTCCAAATGCATCCGCGTATTCCGAAGCCCGGTTGGCGACTTTGGACAGATGCTCTCTTAAAGGCTCCATATCTCCACCCTGCAAGGGGGCAGTGTGAGCAAAGTATTCCTTTTCCAAGACAATCATTTCCTCTCAAAAAAAGGAATCGAAGTTGGCTAAGAATCTAGAGAATGATGCCCTTCATCCGTTTCTTCGTTCCCCATCTATAAGTAGCCCAGCCAGCAAAGAAGTTTTCTATAAAATTTCTAAGTAATGATAGCATGGATGAGTGACATTTCTAGTTCACAAGGAAGGCAACAACATCTCGATTTAGCCAAACTCTTTCACGACAATCTTGGCGGAGAAAACATGTAACCAGTTTATAGTATATTCAAAGAGACTCAGGTTGCATTTGTTGGAGAGGATATAAAAGTACCACCTTCTATATGTGGCGGCATCCATTGATGTGTGTTGGAGTCTACTCTATGCATCTCACGCTTTTAGGAATCAAGGTTCACACGACCGTTTGCAATGAACCGGCATAGTGCTTTTTAATTGGGAGGACGTTCTAAAGTAGAGAGAATCTTTTTCCAGGTGTGGTGTGCCGGGCAGGCGTCATTCCATTCAGGCTGCTGCGTGCTCCTGCAGGGAAGCGATAGCTTCCCAAATCCCCTCGCGAGATAGCTTCAGTAAGTGAAAAATAAGGCAACCTTGGCGGACGTGCGGGTATTCCGGCTTGTTGAGGCAAAGGTCCCGACGATGCACGCCCAGTTCCGCCAGCGCCTCGGAGAGGGTCCGCGACTTCGGTAGCAGGGGATCGGTCCCACTGCAGCTTACGAAGCACGGAGGATAGTCTTTCGTGTGGTGGCGCAGCGGTGATGCCATGTAGACTCTTTGCCCGCACGCTTCCGGGTCCTTACCGAAGCAAACCGTATAGAAGGCAGGTCTTGATGATGGGTGAACCCGTCGCGAGCATGGCATCCATGTTGTAAGCGCCATAGAATAGAATAGCAGGAGGCCTTTGGGCGACTCCGCTGGAATCATATCACTGATACCGAAGACTTCCGGCAACGCCGGGCTTCCTATGATTTCGTCGATCACATGCTGCCCGCCCAACGAGATTAGGCCGTTAAAACCATTCGCCAGGTAGGCCCGTACGTTCAAGATATCTTGAGGATCTTCTTCCAGGCGCGGTGCGCCGGGCATATATTCTTCCATGCCTGCGTGGAATTGGCGGCGCACCAGCGGCAGGCATGAAAGAACTGGCCGGCCATGACCAGTTGCATGATCATCATGTAGCGCGTGAGCAGTTCGCGGTTGTTGCGCAAGGCCAGCGCCGGCGTCCAGAACATGGAGGAAAGGCAGAAGGCCTCCAGGCCGAAGCCCAGCGGTCCCACGTCCTTGCCCTCGACCTGGGGGAAGACCAGGGAGGTGTACTTGCCCAGGTAATAGGGGTAGCATATCTTGCCGTAACCCTCACAGCGGGAGCAGATGAGGTAGCGGGGCCACGAGAGGAAAAGTGCCCAGGTTCCCAGCCAGAACGCCAGGTGCTTGAACTTCCTCTCCCTGATCATCCCTCCCGTTGCGGCCAGGGCCCCGAGTACGAAGGCCGCGAAACGCGCGGCCATGATCAGGGGGTTCGGCCGCGGCTCGCCGGGCTCGCAGCCCGTGCCGGAGTCCATGCATGCGGAGCAGCAATCCATCGTTCCCTCCCTTATTTCCGACTTCATGTCGCCTTTTAGCATATTAAATCAAAACTTATGTATGGCGCAAGGTTGGGTATGCTATCACTGGCGGGAACTGCCGGAGTGATGATGAAGAACAGGAAGGGATAGGCGCTTTCCCCCGTTCGCCTGTCGGCAAGAAAGGCAGGCGCGCAGCCGGCAACGGCAGCAAATAAAATATCGTATTATTATTCTATTGTATCGAGGGCGTCTCTTGATGCGGATGAAGATGGCAGTAGAAATACGATAATTAGCGCGGGAGGCGTCGCAAGGAGAAAGGCTGCCGGCGAAAGGAAAGAAAGATGATAGACAAGGTTCTGCTTCCCACGGACGGTTCGGAGACGGCCGACAAAGCCGTAGCATTTGCCGCCAGGCTGCTAGGAAATACTTCCTGCAAGGTTACTCTGCTTTCGGTCGTCGAGGAGCCCGTGTATTCCGCCTTCTGGTCCGACGGTCTCATCGCTCCGGAGGTGTTGATGCCGCCCCCGGAGGAACTGCGCGAGGAGCTGGACAAGCGGGCGGAGGAGATGCTCGCGGAGAGTGCCATGCCCCTGCGTGAGGCCGGCCTGGAGGTAAAGCCGATGATCCGTTTCGGCAATTCCGCGGCGGAGATCCTGCAGGAGGCGGAGGACGGCGGCTACGACATGATCTTGATGGGCAGCCACGGGCGCGGAGCGTTGGGCGGTTTCCTGCTCGGATCGGTAAGCAACCGCGTGACGCACCATGCCAAGTGCCCCGTGCTCATCGTCCGCCAGACTGATTGACGTGTGAACAGGCCGTCTTCACCCCACCCGGGCTGCCCTTTTGCTCGCAGGTATTGCGCGCGATGCAGGAAATCACCGGGCAAATCAAGCGCTTCGGCTTGAACACGTTCCATGATGATGTTGCCGTTCCCTACGTAATACCATGAACCTGCGGCACCCACGACCTCACCAGAAATGGGCCATGCGGTAATCGCAGATCTTTTTGAATCCTATTGCGATGTAGATGCTCCGGGCCGGGTGGTTATGCTTCGCCACGCTCAGGCAGGCCTTACCCGTGCTTGCGAGGATGGCCTCGCATAGCAGTGACATGCAGGCTGAGGAGAGACCCCTGCCCCTGCAGGTGGGCACGGTGTAGACGCCTCCGATGAGGGCGGCATGAGGGGTGCGGAGCATGACCTCCGCCTTGGAGACGATCTCACCATCCACCGCGGCGACGGCGATTCCCGCATCGCGCATCCTCTCCCCGGCCAGCTTGCCCAGTTCCTCCTCGGCCTCGTCAAGGCTGCCGAAGTACTCCAACTGGAAGGCGCGGTTCAGCTCCATCAGGCGCTTGAGATCCCGCGGCTCCGCGAAGCGTGCTTCGATCCCCATGCGCGGTCGGAATGACTCCGGGACCAGCGTCATATAATCCTGTTCCTCCCATCCCAGCGGCTGGAGCCCTTGTCTCGAGAGCCTTTCCAGCAGCGGTCCCGCCCAATCCGTGCGTCCGATGACGAACCTCGGCTTGCGTTCCAGCACCGCCACGTGGTCGGCCAGTTCAAGGACCATGCCCTGGTCAGGGGCGTAGACGAACATGGAGCCCAGGTTGAACAGGGCCGCTATCCCGCCCAACTCCCCGGACCGGTAGGCGCCGAAGTAGCGCCCCTGGAACGGAAGGCCGTGGTCCTCCAGCCCGAAATGGGTGATATCGTAGATCATGACCAGGTTGAGCTCATGGTCCCGGTCGAGGAAGCCGAGCACCTCTTCCCGGTCTTTTTCCTCCAGTAGCCTTATCATGCCGCGTTCCCTTCTTATGCGGGGGTTAATGGCTATTATTCGCGCCAGCGGCGGCGTAAGTCAAATTCCGGCAGGCGAAGAGATAAGCGGAGTCCCGCATGCGTTGAGACACGCCGTTGCAGACGTTGAGGCGGCTGCTGCGCAAGCACGCCCCCCGCTCTCATTTGACATGCTTATGCTGCGGAAGTATCATTTTTCATATCCCCACCATATTGGGGATTATTGACAACATCATATGTACCGCGAAAGGCTATGAAGGGGAGGAGTAAGCCCGCGGGCGGCGCTACAGAGAGCCGGGCAGAGGTTGAGAACCGGTGCGCCGGGCGGGTCGAAGATGGCCCCCGAGCTTCCCGCTGAAAGCAGGAGCGAGTAGGCGAGGACGGATGCCTCCGTGATCACAGGCGAGGGTATCGCGCAGCGGCGCCGTACCCGGTGCGGGAGATACGGTCATCAGGCCGCCGTGCACCTTCGCCGGCGGCGTTTTAAGTTCGCATCCGCCCGCCGCGGTGGCGTAAGGCAAGGACAGGGACGATGCAGAAGAAAAGAATCGATACGAGAGCAAAGGCGGTGGTGGACTCCGTATGGGTCATGCCCTGCCTCCCTCGGGAATGTTCTGATGGAAAATAAAGGGAGGTAAGAGATAATGGGCAAGACCATTGCGGAGATAAACGAGAAGATAAAGAAGGGCGAGGTGGTAGTGGTCACCGCCGAGGAGATCGTGGACCTCGTGGCGGAGGAAGGCATAGAGGAGACGGCGCGCAAGGTGGACGTGGTCACCACCGGCACCTTCGGCCCCATGTGTTCCTCCGGGGCTTTCGTCAACGTCGGACACGCAAAGCCGCGCATGAGGATTTCGCGGGCATGGCTCAACGATGTGCCCGTATTCTGCGGCATCGCGGCGGCGGATGTCTACATCGGCGCTACGGAGATGGCGCAGCACGACCCTTTAAACGAGGTGTTCCCGGGCGAGTTCAGCTACGGCGGAGGCCATGTCATAGAGGACCTGATCTCAGGCAAGACGCTGCACCTGCGGGCCGAATCCTACGGCACGGACTGCTATCCCAACCGCGCGTGGGAGAAAGACCTTACCCTGGACGATGTTCAGGAAGCGTGGCTATTCAACCCGCGCAACGCTTATCAGAACTACAACGTGGCGGTCAACCTGTCGGAGCGGGTCATCTATACCTACTTAGGTGTGCTGAGGCCTGAGCTCGGTAACGCGAATTACTCCAGTGCGGGACAGTTGTCGCCGCTCTTGAACGATCCGCTGTTCCGGACCATCGGCATCGGTACGCGTATCTTCCTGGGAGGCGGCATCGGATACGTGGCCTGGTACGGTACCCAGCATCACACCGATGTCCCGCGCGGCGTCGGGGGGGCACCTTCGCGTCCCGGCGGGACCCTTTCCGCTATCGGCGATGTGAGGGGGATGAACACGCGGTATCTCACCGGATACTCCATCCTCGGGTACGGGGCCAGTCTCGCCGTGGGTATAGGCGTTCCCATTCCCGTCCTATCGGAGGACGTTGTGAGATCGGCGGCCGTGAGCGATAAGGATCTCATCGCACCGGTAGTGGATTATTCCACCGACTACCCCCAGGGCACCGGGAAAGTCATCGGCGAGGTAACCTATGCACAGCTCAAGAGCGGCAGCGTCGAGCTGCGGGGTAAAAAGATTCCCACCGCCTCTCTTTCCAGTTACAACCGCGCCCGGGAGATCGCGGTTACCTTGAAAGAGTGGATAGAGAATGGCCGCTTCCTTCTGACCCAGCCGGTAGAGCTGCTGCCCTGCGCGGCGAGGGAAGAGGGGGTGGAGTAAGATGATACGACACAAGATCGTTCTCCATTTTCCCCACGAGCAGGTCGACAAACCCATCGTCAGCAAGCTGGTGCGCGACTTCGGCCTGGACTTCAATATCCTCAAGGCATCCATCACCCCGCGCGAGGAAGGATTGCTGGTGCTGGAGGTCACGGGAGAGGAAGGGGACTACAGACGCGGGTTGGATTATATACATTCCTGCGGGGTGACCGTCCAGCCCCTGTCCCAGGACATCCGGCGCAACGACGTCAAGTGCACTCATTGCGGAGCGTGCGTCGCGGTATGTCCGACCGATGCCCTGTCGATGGACCGCGGGAGCATGGAGGTGATCTTCTCAGACGAGGAATGCGTGGCATGCGAGCTGTGTATCAAGGTATGTCCGCCCCGCGCCATGGAGGTCCACTACTGACGCGCCTGTAAAATACGTCTGCAGGTGAGATTATCTTTCGATAGGTAAACGTGCCAAGGCTTGTACTGTCTTTACCACCGTACTTAATCCTGGTACAAATAAGGTATGGCATTTCTGGAGGTTGAGGGCACCGAGCACAGCATCGGCCTTGACGACAAGGCCGAATACACGCTGGGCAGGATCGATCCGGCGACCCACTCTTTCCCCGACGTGGACCTCACGCCGTACGGCGCGGTGGATTCCGGGGTCTCCCGGCGCCATGCCAAGGTGACGCGGCTGGGGGAGGACCGCTATTACATCATGGACCTCTCCAGCACTAATTTCACGCACATAAACGGCGAAAGGCTCGAGGCCTTCGAGCCGAAAGTTCTCGCGGACTCCGACGAGATCTTCCTGGGTACGATGAAGCTTATCTTCCATCGCTGAGGGTGTGCGTCGCGGAACCGCCCCCGGATCGCCAGGATTCCAATCGGCGCAACATCGGTCTGACCGCATACCTTCACTCCTGCTATATTTCCCTTGAGAACGTCTTCGATACATCTCATGTTACTCGAACGAGCGGTCGATAACCCATGATGAGCAGGGCATTGTTCGTTGCACGATAATATATGCGGTGCTATGGAAACTAGATACCAGATCATAAGGGAAGTCGGCCGCGGGGCCATGGGGCGTGTCTACCTTGCCCACGACAACGTCCTGGAGAGGTACGTCGCCCTGAAGGAGTTGGCGGTCCCGGGCTATCTCAGCGACGAGGAGACGGAGGAGATACGGGAACGTTTCCGCCTGGAGGCCATGGCCGCCGCCCGCCTTACCCACCCCCACATCCTCACCGTGCACGATATCATCACCTCCGATGAGCGCCAGTTCATAGTCATGGAATACCTCGAGGGCAAGACCTTGCGGGATATACTGGCCGAGCGCACGTTGTCCACCGAGGAGGTCATGAGTATAGCGCCCATGATAGGAGAGGCCCTGTACTACGCGCATTCCCACGGGATCATCCACCGCGACGTCAAGCCCGACAATATCTTCGTGCTGGAGAACGGCAACATAAAGGTGGCCGATTTCGGCATCGCCAAGATGCTCAAGGTGAGCGACCGCACTCATACCGACGTGATCATGGGCACCCCGAATTATATCGCTCCCGAGCTCGTAAAGGGCATGCGCTACGATCACCGCGTGGACGTCTTCTCCCTCGGGGTTACCCTCTACGAGGTCCTGGCGGGAAAGCGCCCCTTCGATGCCGAGAACGATTACGCCATCATCTTCAGGGTGGCCTCAGAGGAGCCCGTCCCCCTGGACGAGTGCAGGGAAGATTTGCCATCCAACCTGGTGCGCGCCGTGCACCGCGCCCTCAACAAGATACCCGATCGGCGCTATGCGAGCATGAAGGAGTTCAGGGAAGACCTCATGCAGGTGCGCGCCGACCTCGGAATGGCCATGGCCGGGGAAGCGGCGGAACCCTTCGACAAAGAGAAGGCCTTGCAGAGCGAGCTGGAGGCGGCAAGGGACCTGCAGATCGGCGAGGCGGAGATGGAGGGCGCTTCGGGGGGGTATGACTTCAGCAGGGACAGGGAGTGGAAGGAACTTATCGCCCGTATCTATCACGGCGAGCCGCAGGAGGCAGGTAGCGGGACCGCGAGCGCTCAAGCCGCTTCAACCACCACCGGCAGCCGCGAGCGCCTCGCCGAGCCGGGAGCTGAGACCGCGAGCAAGGTGGGAAGTACGCTCGCCTATACGGGGGCGATGAGGGCCGCCCCGCAGGGAGCGGACGCCGCACCGCAGCGCTTCTCTCGCAGGGTCCCTTCCCGTGCCTCCGCGCCCGCTTCCGGTGACAAGCTCCCCAACGTTATCGATCCGAGGCGCGCTCTACGCTGCAGCGCCGTCGCCGTGGGAGCCGGAATCGCGCTCATCGTATCCGCGATGCTCCCGTGGATCGGCGAACAGCTCAATCCCGGCCGTGCCCTTATAGGTATCACTTTCCCCGAGGGCATGGCCGTGGCGGCGTTCACGGCCCTGGTATGGGGAGCCGGCGCATTCATATTCCTCGATATCGGGAAATCGAGGGTCTGGATGATCGTGATGAAGGTCCTCTCCTTCTCTTGCCTGCTGCTGGTGCTCCTGTTCTTTATTCTAAGGATATTCGCCGGTATAGGTTACGATAGGGCGGTCGGCCTGGATTTCGCCGCTACCCTGAAGGGGGTGGGCTGGGGGCTCTGGCTGGCCCTGGCGGCATCTTTTACCGCCTACGTGGCTTGCAGCAAGTTGGACGATTACGTGATATGAAAGACGGCCGGCGCGTCAGTCCTTTGCAAGGCGTTTCCTCGCTCTCCTGACCCTCTCGCGCCATTCCTCCAGCCGTGCGGGGTGGTAGCGCTCAGGGTAATCCTCGTAGGCTTTCTTGAGGGTTAAAGCCGCGCTGGCCAGCCAGGCGAAACGGGCGGTGAAGACGGGGTGGCGCAGGCTGCGCACTCGGCTGAGGGCATCCTTGAGGTCGATGGCCAGGGGCTCGGCGCGCAAGCCCGCCTCTACGTCGCCCCGGGTCATGACGTAGCCTACCAGCTTGTCCATGTCGTTCTGGTCGAAGTTGTCGGTGAGCCCGCGCGTGACGTCGAAGTAGGCCATAAGGGCGCCGCGGCCGCGCTGGTAGGAGGCGGCGTATTCCCACAGGTTCTCACGGCTGGCGTCGTTCTCCCGCAGGCAGCGCGAGATGGTGCGTGCCGCCAGGTCGCCGGCGATCATGGATGATGCCACCCCCGAGCCGTGGGCGGGGATGACCATGCATGCGGAGTCGCCGGCCAGGAGGATGCCGTGGTCGACGAGTACGTCCAGGGAACGGCGGACCGGTATGAGGCCGCCTCCCCCGTAGTAGCGTTCACCGCCCAGCCCTTTTTTCTCGAAGAAGTCCGCTACGAACTCCCCCGCCGATTCGGAGGACTCGGCCTGGTTGAAACCGACCAGGATGTCGAGCTCGCTCTCGCGGGGGTCCCAGTGGAGCATGAGCACCGAGTACCCGCCGCGCCACCCCACCCTGCTCACGCTGACGTCCGGGGGGATGCCCAGTATGCTCGGTACTCCGGCGGCATCTTCGGGGCCGAAACGACGCTGCTCCCTCCAGGCGGTCACCATGTAGCCCTCGTCCATCTCGCGGGGTACGGGAGAGGTGTCGGGGAGCCCGCGGCGCAGTACCGCATCCCACCCCGAGGCGTCCACGACCACACGGGCAGGTATCTCCTCCCCGGAAGCGGCGACCACCCCCGCTACCCGTTCTCCTTGCAAAAGGGGTTGGACAGCCGGCGTAGCCTCCCTGAACTCGGCGCCCGCCTCCATGGCATCTGAAAGGAGGCGGCGTACGAAGACGCTCATGCGCACCTCGATGGTGGGACTTGCTGTGGTCTCTATATAATGGTCTCCCGAAGGCCCGAGAAGGCGTGAACTCAACGGCGAGGGCATGGTCTCCTCGCCGCAGGGTGTGGCGATGCCCAGGCGGTCGAAGACGGTGCGCTCCACGCCGTTCACCCAGGTGTGGCCGAGCCTGTCGGAGGGCTGGCGGTCCAGCACCAGCACTTTGAAACCCTGCCGGGCCGTGCGCTGTGCGGCCACGCATCCCGCGCAGCCGGCCCCTACGACGACGAGATCGTACATCCCCCTACCCCTGGACGGCTTCCTTCGAGAGCAACCATTCAATGTATTCCCGCAGGGGTTCGCTGTAATGGCGGGCGGGCGGGAAGCCCTGCAGGCGCAGGTTCATGTTGTCCAGCGGCGAGTAAGGCGGGCGCGGGCAGGGGAGGTCCAGGTCGGCGTAGACGATGGGTTCTATGGGGACGTCCTCGTATCCCGCGATGTCTATTATCTGCCGGGCGAACTCGAAACGGGAACACACCCCCTCGTTGGTGGCATGGTAGAGGCCGTGCCAGTCCGATGTACACACGCGGTAGACTATCTCCGCCAGGTCACCCGTGTAAGTGGGGGTTCCCACTTCATCCTTCACCACGCGCAACCTGCCCTTCTCTTTCGCGTTGCGCAGGATGCTCTTTACGAAATTCCGCTTCCCAGCTTTCCCGAACAGCCACTGGGTGCGAAAGACATAGTAGCGCGGCAGGGTGGAAGCCAGGTAACGCTCGGAGGCCAGCTTGGCCTTACCGTAGACTCCCTGGGGATTAGGTTCGTCCAGCTCGTTGTATGCGGCATCTTTTTTCCCGTCGAAGACGTAATCGGAGCTGATAAAAGCCATGGGGCAACCCGATTCGAGGCACGCCAGCACCAGGTTCTGCGTGCCGGTGAAATTGGTCTTCAGGGACGGCTCGGGATCGCGTTCGGCCTGGTCGGCGTCGAGGTCGGCCGCGGAGTTTATCAGCAGGTCGGGCTGGAGGGAGGGGATCTTCTCCATGACCAGGGCGTGATCGGTAATATCCAGGTCGAGGTCGAAACCGAAGACCTCCTCGCCTTGCGACTCGAAGACCTGCACGAGGTCCGTTCCCAGTTGACCGGCGGCGCCGCAGATTACAACACGCATCCCACCCTCCTGTTCGTAGCCTTAAGTCACTGCAGACATTAGAAATTTATCACGAAAACGAGACACATTACCAATTGCGGCTGGCATCGTGCGGTGTTCGTTAATGCCGCGTGTTCGCGTGCCGGGTTGAAACCCTCCATCTGCGCTTAGCCCGGCATATATACCGTCGCGCCGAAGGCTGCCTGCCGCAACGTGACGATCAGAAGAGCTTGCTACCTCGGCTTTGCTCCGTTAACCTTTACTAGGTGATGCATAATGGATGAAAGATACTCCGAAGCATTGGAAGGCGTGCGCTTAAAGCCCCTGGTGCGTTTCTGCGACGAGCGGGGATATCTCCTGGAGGTGCTGCGCGACGACGATTCACTCCTGGACCGTTTCGGTCAGACCACCTTCACCGTTGCGTACCCGGGAGTGATAAAGGCCTTCCACTGGCACCGCAAACAGTACGATCTCTGGTTCATGGCCCTGGGCGAGGCGCAGGTGGTCCTGCACGACCTGAGGGAGGATTCGCCCACCTGCCATCGTACACAGGTCATCTATGCCGGCGAGCACAAGCCGCTGCTCATAGTCATACCGCCGGGCGTTGCGCACGGCTACAAGGTGCTGGGAGACAAGCCGGCCGCCCTCTTCTATCACACCAGCCGGAGTTACGATGCCGCCGACCCCGACGAGGAACGTATCCCCTACGACGATCCGTCTATAGATTTCAAGTGGTAGTCCATTTAGTTAATGATAAATTGAATTTGATACGATAATCTTTAATTCATTTTCTTCGGTTACGGCCGGATTCCTGCGGGCGAGAGCCTACACCGGCGGGGCCGGTTCTGACGAAGAGCCGTGGTCTGCGCGCTACTCTGACGTAATGGAGCCCGGATAGAGGATGTTTGCGACGGTGCTGAAGAACTCCGGGTAAGCATCCTCCGCCTCGGATGCGTCGGGGTTGAACGGGCTCAGCTTGTTCCAGAAGGTCACCACGGCTGCGCCCGTATCGGGGTAGTAGAACATGTCGCAGTCTCCACCGACGACCGCGCCGTTGTGCCCTGTCCAATCACCCCGGGACTCCATCCCGAGGCCGTACATACGCCCCTTCTCTCCCTCCGGCACCATCTTCATCTGCTCGGCGTGCGCCTCCCCGCTGATCAGGCGGCCGGTCCCGTACGCCTCGGCCCAGACCAGAAGGTCGTCGAGCGTCGATACCATCGCGCCGGCCGCCCACGGAAGGCGCCAGTTGACGGCGTCCGTTATCGGGTCCCCGGTCATGTCCACCAGCTTGCCGTCCTCGTTGGTCGCGTACCAGTGGACGAAATCCTTCGCGCTCCCCGGGGGCCCCTCCGGCATGCTCGTGCCCTCCAGGCCTAGCGGCTCCAGTATTCTTCCCTCGAGCTCGCTATCGTATTCGTTGCCGGTGACTTCTTCGATCATCATCCCCAGGAGCCAGTAGTCGGCGTTCGAGTAATGGAAGGCGGAGCCCGGCTCAAAGTAGGGGGGCTGCTCCAGGGACAACTCCAGAAGCTCCTGATAGGTCCACTTCGAGGGATTCTCGAGGACCGGCCTGGCGAGCTCTTCGATCTCGTTCCAGTTGGAAATCCCGGAGGTGTGCTGCATTAGCTGGCGGACGGTTACTTCGCTGAATTGTTCCGGCAGGCTTACGTACTTCGATGCGGGCTCGTCCAGCCCCACCTTTCCCTCGTCCACGAGTTGCAGGACGATGGTGGCCGTGAAGGTCTTCGTGATGCTACCGATGCTGTGTTTGTCTGTTTCTTCGATCTCCCTGCCCGCCTCGACGTCGCTCGATCCCCTGGCGACGGTCCACTCGTACTCCGGTGTCCGGGTGCCCGCGATGGCGCCCGGAGCCCCGCTTTCGTCGAAGGCCTGGTCAAGTGCCTCCTCCAGGGCCTCTTTCGTATCCGCGGGGGGGTGTCCACCGGCGCAGGAGAGCGCTGTCGCGACCAGCGCTCCGATCAGGATTGCTGCAAGCAGCGGCCGTACGATCGGGCCGGATCTTCTCACGGTCATAACGCAGCGTCGGCCTGTCCGCGGAAGACCGGTCATTTCGACTCTTCGGGCGTAATCGCCTCTACGTACCACCGGGGTATCGAGTCGGGGACGAGGGCGTTCGCCACCCCGGCGAAGGCCTGCTGTACGGCGCCGAGGTCGGAACCGTCCGTGCTCTCCTTGTTCATGAGCACAACGAAGGTGGCCTTCTTCTCCGGCTTGTAGTACATGTCGGCCTGCCAGCCGGTGTTGTCGCCGTTCTTCCCGAGCCACCCGAAGAGGTTCTCCATGCCGAGCCCGGTCTTTATTTCTCCCCTTCCGCCCGGGATTTCCACCCAGTCCTTCTGCTGGGCGAGCATCTCGGGTGAGAGCAGCTCCCCCTCTGCGAAGGCTTTCGCCCACCTGTAGAGGTCGACCGCGGTGGAGACCATACCTCCGGCCGTGAAGTCCCAGGAGGGATCCACTCTGGTCACGTCTTTGGTCCCGTCGTACCCGTGGGCGTAGGGCTCTCGTATGTCCGGACCCTCCGGGAAGTAGGTATCTTCCAACTGGAGCGGCCCGGTTATGCTCTCCTCCAGGAATTCCTGAACGGGCTTTCCGGTTATCTCCTCAATCATGATCCCGAGGAGCACGTATCCCGCGTTCGAGTACTCGTACCCGGCGCCCGGTTCACCCTGCGGCTTTCCGCCGGTGTAGGCTTCGAACAGCTCCCTCGGCTCCCACTTGCGGAGCGGATTCTCGTTAGTCTCTTTCTGCAGGATGCCCGTGGGGTCTTCGTCCTCAATGCCGGAAGTGTGATTGAGGAGCATCCTGACGGTTATCCTGTCGCCGTTGGGAACGCCGGAGACGTACTCGTCGACGGGGTTGTCAAGTTCCAGCTTTCCCCGGTCCGCAAGGATCAACACCATCTCGGCGGTGAACGTCTTGGTTATGCTCGCGACCCTGAACTTGTCTTGCGCCTTTATGGGCTCGTTCGTCTCGATGTCAGCCTCGCCCCTGGCGAAGACCCACGGGCCTTCACTTCCGAGGGAGGCCTTCGCAACCGCTCCGGGAATCTCGTTGTCGCTCAAGACTTCGTCTATTGCGTCGGATACGTCGTTGCGGGTTTCCCCGCCGGAGGACGTTGCGCACGAACATATCCCCGCCGCAATCGCCGCGACCGTGACCAAAGCGATCACCGTAGTAATCAGCGTTCTTTGAACTTTGTTCACAATTCCCCCAGCCAGGCGGACAAACATATTATCCGACATTTCTCATTTCGAATCCCCAACATCGTAAGTTTACCATGATCCAACTAGTTTTCACCTCCATCGTGTCGATTCCGACATTCATCATCCGAACATCTCCGACTGTTTGCGCGAAAGCACCAAAACCGCCGGTATCCCGGGACACTTGGCCAACGTTCTCGTTTCATCTGGACTTCCTTTCTCACGGTCAGGTAGGAACGCTTGCAAGGGAGCGGATACGAGAAAGGAGGCTATCGAACAGCTCGCCGTGGACGGCAACCTCCGTACACTGGAATACCGTCCTTCTTGCATGGCTTATCACCTCCGCACCGATCTTGATAAGTTTCAGCTGGATACTTCGAAGCGACCAGTGGGACACCTTGCTCGGCAGGGCAAAACGGCGGACGAAGTTTCCGAGATTGTAGGCGAGGACGAACAGAGAGAGCCTCACCTGGTTGGAGGAGAAGCGAGCGCAGGAGAGCCTGGTCCAGGTGAGGGCGTATTTCCCTTCTTGGTCGTTAACGTCCTCATATCCCGCCAGTCCTGCATAGACTGACTGACGAAGGAGGCCGGTCAGTTCATGCTGAACGTTCCTTCCGGTTCTCTTGTCTTTAATCGTTTCTCCTGCCATCTCGGTGAGTCCCAACGCCCTATCAAGCTCCCTAACCGCCAGAAGACCGGTGTCGGTCGTCACCTTTGGGCCTCTGAACTCAAGGCGCAGATGGCGGTCGAATTGGAGCTTGAGAATCCCATTTTTCTCTTCACCCATAAGGTGTCTCCTTTCAGAACTTAAGAGCCGTCGATAATTCCTTTCATACTGCTACTTAAGCGGGTCTCGGGGCGTCTCCTTTGTGGTTTGATATGATAAATCCAGGTTAATTATTCTTCCAGATGTACCGACATCGCCTTCCCCTGGTAAGGGGTCAGCCCTCCATTATCAACACGATCCGTAAAGGTTTCATCTGCTACTTTACGTACGCGATCGTGTTGATAATGGAGGGCTGACCCCAGGTGTTGATAATGGAGGGCTGACCCCAGGTGTTGATAATGGAGGGCTGACCCCAGG
>CAYWKU010000047.1:23638-25343 GCA_964459325.1 uncultured bacterium
TTGGAAAGGGCCCCCGAGGGGGCCCTTTCCTTAAGCGGTGTGACGTTGTCGGATTATGCTATTCCTGATAGCGGCGGCGCAGGCCGAGGGCGAGTAGCGCCAGGCCGAGCAACATGAATGCCGCCGCCGCGATAAGTACAGGCATCTGATCGATACCGGTGGAGGGAAGCGTACCGCCCGAAGAAGGTCCCGGGACCACTTCGCCGCCCACCTCGACCTCGACGTTGAGGAAGTCAACGACCTTCTCGCCGCCAGGGGCCAGTTCGACGTCTACGCTGTCCGGGGTGACTGCCTGCATCTTCGTTGTGTCGTATACCTCCGTCACGTTATAGCTGCCGGCCTCGAGGAGGAGGAAGACGTAGCTCCCGTCCTCTCCAGTGGTCCCATTGATGCTTACCGGTGTTCCGGCGGCGGTCTCGCCATTGAGCTCGATTGTCATGCCCGACTTGGGTTCGTCCTTGTCCGGATCAATCTGGCTGTCTCCGTCGTCGATCCACTTGTTGACGGTGATGCTGCCGTAGAGGGCGTTGGCGAAGATAACCGATACGCTTTCACCCGGTCCCACGACGACTTCCACCCTGATGGGCCGCGTGGCATAGTAGCCGGAGGGTACCGTCTCCTCCACGGCGTATTCGCCCGGCAGCAGGTTCTTGAAGACGAAGGCACCGTCGACGCCCGTGGTCGCCTTGGCCATGGCCCCGGTGTCACCGAGTCCTATGAGGGTGATCTCCACCCCTTGCAGCGGAGGCTCGTCCGGACCCTGGGCTCCGTCGCCGTCCAGGTCTAGGAACTTCAATCCCTCGACGCGCCCGTAGGGGCAGTTGCCGAAGTCGACCACTGCGCCCTCTCCTGCCGACAGCTCAACGGCCACGCTCACGGGAGTGCAGGCGAAGTAGCCCTGCTGGGCTTCCTCGACCACGATGTAGTTCCCTGGTTCGAGGTCGGTGAACTCGTAGTAACCGTCCTCGCCGGTAACGGTGGTGGCGATGAGTTCCTGCGGCGGGCCGGCGGAATAGAGCTTGATCGTAACGCCCTCGATGACCACGGTCTCGTCCTCGTCCCTCACGCCGTCAAAGCTGGCGTCCAGCCATTTCTGACCGGAGATGGAGCCGTAAGGAGCTTCGGAGAAGTATACCTTGACCGTCGCTCCGCAGGTCACGTCTACCTCGATGGAAATCGGGCTGATGGGATAGTAGCCTTCGGCCGTCGACTCATCCACGCTCACGGTGTATGTGCCGGGCAGGAGTCCGCCGAAGTAGAAGAATCCGTCCTCGTCGGTCACCGTCTCCTGCGGCTCACCCTCCTCGGGCGTGAGGATGATGGTCACTCCCTCCAGTCCTTCGTCCTCGCCGTCCATGATGCCGTTCTCGTCCTTGTCCCAGTACTTCCATCCTTCGATGGACCCGTAGCGGGCGTTTACGAAGTCCAGGCCATCGATGGGCTGTCCGCAGGCCAGCTCTATGTCCTCGTATATCCCGCCTGCGGGAGATACGATGTACCACTCGTCCAGCTGCTCCCCGCTGAGCGCCTCCTTCACGGTGTAGGTACCGGGCTCCAGGCCTTCGAAGGAGTACTCTCCGTTGATATCCGTGATGTCCTCGGCGATCTTCTCGCCGTCCTTCCATAGCTCGATGGTTATGCCCTCCACCGGGTCTTCAGTGCAGCCGTCCCACTTCGTCCCCGAGATGGAGAGGTAGCGGGCGTT
>CAYWKU010000048.1:0-23387 GCA_964459325.1 uncultured bacterium
GGCTACCTGTTGATATTACCTCCAATAAGCCACACCATCAAGTCCTACAGAATTACTGGATTTGTTTACATCATATGCCTTGGCACATAAACATGACGTTATTATTAATCCCATTTTGTTTGTTTGTGAGCAACGGCGGCGTTTTTCCGCTCTCGATGTGTTAGTTGGACCAAATCTCCCATATCAGCAGCTTTCTCGCTGGAGGACCCGCTTTTATATATACTTCTATCTTTCGCCTCGAATGGGTATGTACCCTTGTTTCCCAGGACCTTCACACGTCAACGTCCAGTAGCGGTATCCCCAGGCGCTGCCTGGCATTTTCTCCGCGAATAAGTTCCTTCTTCCGCTGAGGTGTATCCCCTCTCTCGCCCTCGTGCTGTTGCTGGGATTTTACGGGAAGGCTGGTTGCATGTTGAACCGCGTGTTTGCCGAACCGTTCCGACAGTTCATCAATGGTACTGTATATCTTCATCGTCCTCTCGGCCTCCATCGGGTCATCAAAGAGCGAGTATTGAACCTCGTTCTCCGATACCAGCCCCGACAGGACGACGCCAGTCGAACGGTACAGCACTCCGGGGTTGTATAGTTTTTCAAAGCACTCGTGTAACGGGTCAAACATCTCCGCCGGATAGGCCGTGGGCCTGTTCAACTTGACCTCGGCGGCGGTATCCTCAAAATGCTGCGTCCTTAAAAGCGCCATGAGCCTGGATGCCGCCAGGTGGTACCGTCTCGCCTTTATACAAGCGTTCTCAAGGTTCCCGGACAACTGGGCAAATATGAACTGCGGGTCCTTTGAGGGTGGAGTGAAGGTCTTCACCTTGCTTATGGACTTGTACTCGTCCTTCGGCGTGGGGTCAACCGGGTACATGAGGCGGCCATTAAGCTCATGCCACACTTCCCTGTACGGTTTGGACAGGCGTCGCTTTATGAACCCCTCGTCCATCCTTGCGAAATCAAGGGCCGTCTTGATACGGAATTTTTGCAGGAACGCCGAGGTCTTGGAGCCGATGCCCCATAACTTTTCTATCGGCAGTTGTGCCAGATATAAGTGTATCTCCCTGCCGGGTATCACGGTAAGGCCGCCCGGTTTTCTATGCTTTGAGGCCATCTTGGCCAGCACCTTGGTTATACTCAAGCCTGCCGAGACGGTGATGTCCAGCTCCTTTCCGATGAATTCCTGCGCCGACCGGGCGATTTGTTCGTAGGAGCCACGGAAACTTCTGCGCAATCCCGTCAGGTCAACGAAGGCCTCGTCTATGGAATACTCCTCTATATCGGGGGAAAAGCTCCTGAGAATCTCGAACATCCTCACCGAGAAGAGGCTATAGGTTTCGTAATCGGAGGGCATTACGACGAGGCCGGTGCAGGCCTTTCTGGCCTCGGGTATGGACATGCCCCGCTCGACGCCCCCGGCCTTGGCCTCGTAGCTGGCTGCGGCCACTATCCCCCGCTCCTTGCCGGTCACCACCGGTTTGCCCTTAAGCTCGGGGTGAATCGCCTGCTCGCAGGATGCGAAGAAGGCGTCGGCGTCCACGTGCATTATGGCCCGGGGCCAGGAGTGTATTGTTAAGGGAGTTTTTTCCATAGTCCACCCAACTAATTGAAAAATATGCCTTTTTATGCTTGTTAGCCGGTCGTAGTTTTTAAACTCTACTTATATTTCCTCATGACAGCCGTAACTACTCCTCCGATTTTAAGCTCGTTTGTCGGCCTTATGGACTCATATTTATCGTTGGCAGGCTCAAGAATTACCTTGTTGCGTTGTTTTTTCAGGTATTTCATCGTCCACTCTCCGTCCACCTCGGCGATAACTATATCCCCGTTGTTGGGGGTCAGGGATTTGTCCACCAGCACCATGTCCCCCGGCAGTATCCCCGCCCCCGTCATGGAATCGCCGGAGACCTTGAGCATGAAGGTGGCCCTCCGGTTTTGGATGAAAAACTCGTCCAGGGACATCGTATCCACAAGCTCTTCCTCGGCGGGACTCGGAAAACCGGCCTCCACCACGCCCAGCAGCCTTACCGGGTTGGCCAGGGAGCTTGGTATCAGCCGCCCGGTCTCGTCCCTGGTGAGCACCCCTGTAGCCTCCAGCCTGCGCACAAGCTTTGAGACGGCGTTTTTCGATTTCAGGCCCGTCATTTCCCCCAGCTCCGAAAAGCTGGGCATTCGGCCCTTCTGGTGATAGAATTGAGCCAGCATTTTGACTCGCTCCCTGAGCTTGTCTTTTTCCTCCATCCTTTCTCCCTTGATTTTATTTTAGGTGAACGTACGTTCACTGTCAAGGGGGCATACATCTCCGCTAACGTTTCGGGGGCAAAACCGGCCAAAACTGCCCACCGGCTCCGAATCTCCCATATCGCCTCAAACCACCAGGGAGGCCCCGCTCTGATATATACCCCTATCTTTCGCCTTGAGCAAGTATAAATATTTGGCTGTGAATCTTTTACAAACTGGCTTCTTGAGGGCTTCGGTTGGCTCGGTTATTTCTTTATCTTTGGTAAGTTGGTGATTTTACTCAACTAAATATCTTTTTCATGAAAGCATTAGCTTTCAAAATCTGGACGTCTTCGTATCGCTGCAATTGCAAGAGATGCCTGTCTCCAGAAACGATGATTTCCGCGTCGGCAGCTATTGCGGCCTCCAGAAATTTATCATCATCAGGGTCGTCCTCCACTATATGAACGCGTTTGGTAATTTCCACCTGCCGACCAATTTTCCGGATAAGTTGAACGGATTCCGCCACTTCTTCATTAGTCAAGAGAAACTTTCTCTCAAGCACATTTACGAGTTCGTCAAGTATTTCGCTTGAAACCACTAGTTCAAAAAGACCGGCTTCAGCGGCGAGCAAACAGCGATACGGAGTGCCTCTCCAAAACAATGCAGAGACCAGGACATTAGTATCAAATACAGCCTTCAATGCTTATTTCTCGTGCAGTATCTCGTCTATTAATTCTTCCCGCTCCTCCTCGGTAAGATTTGAAAAATCGATGCCGCGCTCAATACAAATTGCCCGCAATTTCTCCTGGTTCCGGTCAACAATCCGGTCAAATTCCTCGAGGTCGCCTATCAGCTTACTCAATACTTTTCGCTTGCCTGTAGGCGAAAGCTGGTTCAAAGCTTCCAGGATTTGCTCCTCGTTTAGTTGTGGCGACATAACCAGCCTCCTCTCTCCAAGAGTCAAGTTTGTTTCAGAACTTAGAATTTATGCCAAGTCCTTCCTAGATATAATATCTATTTTACATTGTTTACTGCAAGTTTGGCAACCATATCCCCCTATCTTTCGCCTTGAGCGAGTATAATTTACTGTATATGCTATGGTTATAATTATGTTTCCGATGAATAACATCACGGAATGGTGCGTGAAAACCTACGTTTCCGGGGGAATGCAATGAGAGAGAATCAGATAGCCCGACATTGGTGCATATTGCTGACGCTTGATGCCAAGCGGCAGGGGGTTACGGTTAATGAGCTGGCGGAGTTGACCGGCTGCACGCCGAGAACCATATACCGCGACCTGGATGCCCTTGGGGAGGCGGGTTTTCCTCTGACCACGGAGAAGACATCCGACGGGACGAAGCACCTTTTCACTGAAGACTACACACTTAGATTGAAGCTTAATTTTTCGCCCATGGAACTGATGGCTCTCAACCTGCTCGGCGCGACGGATAACTTCCTGGAGGGCACGGTTTTTCATGACGCTCTGGAAAGCGCCCGTAAAAAGGTAAGGGCCACTTTGAGCGACCAGCACATAAAATACGCGGACGCCATCCGGTACATGTTCGGCACTACGTTCAGGCCCATCCGCGATTACGGTAAATACCGGAAGTTGATAGAGGCGATAACCCATTCCCTTCTCGAACGCCGGAGGATGAAAATTACCTACTGGACTCCCAGCAGGGAAGAGGAAACCGAGCGCACCATTGAACCTTACCGCCTGTGGTACGTAAACGGCGCTCTTTACATGGTGGCATATTGCCATGTGCGTAAGGGTGTCCGGACGTTTCTTATAGACCGTGTGCGGGAATGGGAACTTACTGAAAAACACTACGAGATTCCCGAGGATTTCGACTTTGAGGAATACTCCACCAAGGGCTGGAAAGTCCTGGGTGGTGAGAAGGAGCGGGAAGTTGTCGTCCGCGTCCACCCGATATTGAAGCCTCAGATAACCGAACAAATCTGGCACCCCACCCAGGAGGTCGAGGAGCTGCCGGACGGGTGGCTGCGCGTAAGCTTCAGGTTGGGAGCGTTGGAGGAAGTCAAAACCTGGGTTCAGGGCTACGCGCCCTATATTATTGTGGAAAAACCCGGGGAACTGATAAACGAAATAAGGCAGGCTTTCCAAGAGGCGTTAAAATACAACTCAGTTGAATGAACCAGTCTAGACTAGGTGCCTATTTTATGGCAAACAGTCCCGCCCCCGGCTTTCATTATCGGGATGATGTTTTCATTGTCTAATTTTTTATGTGTTCTTTCGTCAATTTGACACGGGATTTGAACAAACCCCAGAAAAGCAGGGAAGTTTGTATTATTCTTTCTAAAAGATTCGTAACGTTTTACCAAATCAAAGGGGTTATATCTTCTTTTTCTTTCGAAATAATCTTTAGGAGCAGCGGCGCAAAAATGCACCGAATACTCGGAGAGATTTTTAATGCAAAATCTTTTTGCCGACTCGTTAAGATGACTTTCCTCTAATAAGTACTTTAACAATATTCCATAACCTAGAGCTTGCCAAAACGCTTTGCGTGGGCGATCTCCATTTTCAACTTTATTTTCTATTGCTATTAATTCTTTCTTTTCTTCTTCAATACCTATCAAATCACAATGCACTTGTCCTGAATATTTGCCAGCTTTTTGTCTCAATAACGGTGCTTCATAATATAGAAACTGAACCTTCCGAGGCCCAAGTTTAAAAAAACTGTTTTTGTTCTTATTATAACTATTAAATAATGCTCGTGTTAACTTGACTTCTTTGTTTTTTGGATCTTTGTTGCATGTAGCGAGCCCACACTTTTCCTTTCTACTTTCAACATGAAACACATTACCAAAATTATTCAAGTTTTTTCTTTCATCTGCCCATTTCTTTAATTCATGATAAAAACCACAGAAATTATTTTCTTTTGCATGCTCTTCGCATAGCTTTTTATATTCCCCTTTGCTCATGTCACCCTCCTTAATTAATTTGTGGTTCTTTTAAGCATCCAACCACTCACCATCGTTAAGCACCATAGCATTTTCGAAATGGCATGTAAAGTCTTTTGCAAATTCTGTATGGACAGGAATCAACTTTCGTGCATTTATCGCACGGGCTAAGACTTTCAGTTGTTCCAAGTCGGCGTGGCCGCTTGTGTGGGCGTATTGGAAGTTGACGCCGGGGTCGTCTCTATATTCGCGAACTCTGGCGTTTTGTTCTGCGTATCTTTCGTCTTCTATGTATCCGAGCCACATTGAGTATATAACATTCACCGGGTTTGAAGTTAAATGCTTATCAATGATTTTATGCATGGACGGGCGGGCAATAAAAAGAAGGTCTTTTGCGCGGCTATGCACTTCCTCAGATTTTATGCGGATGTTATCGTTGAAAATGTCTTGGTAAAATGAGCCGAAAAACTCTCTATGCTTTTTGAGTGCTTGGTATTGTCCCCCGGGTATATATACTTTGACTTGCTCCCAATCCATGGCAGGCACATTACGGGACACCTGCTTCATCTTTTCCAACACCCACGCCGTGTAGGCATCAATGACCATGGTTTTATCGGATTTTATACATGCTCGAAAAGCGCCTACCAGCCGGTCAATGTTTTGCGATGAGCAAAGCAGAAAAGTAATGTTTTCCTGGTTTTCAATGATTTCCACGATTTTACTTTCTACCGATTTCTCGTCGGGAAAATCGGCATTTGAACGCCCCAGCATAGTCCCTTCCATAATCATTACATCTATATTTTGGGGAGGCGTTTTGAGGAGATTGTCGAACAATATACCCTTCCGTCCGTGTGCGCGGAAGTCTCCGGTATAAAATACCCGCTTCCCACCACCTTCTATCAGATAAGCGAAAGCCTCGGACGATGAATGATCCATGAGGTACGGATAAATTCTGAACGGCCCAATCTCAAACTCCTTCCAGGGTTTGATATGGACTATTTCGTTGTCTAAAGCTTTGCCGCCGGTGAAAAGCCTCACCGCATCAATCAGACTGTGGCTGACCGCTCCCATGTATATCGGAATATCGGGGTCAAGCATATCCATAAGGCCGTAATGGTCCTGGTGGGGGTGACTGACAAGAATTGCGGAAGGCTTCATATCCTCTACCGGCGCGGGAACGGATTCGGGGTCGAGCGGCAGGCCGATATCCAGCAGGAGCGAACAATCCCCGTGCGACAACTCCACGCAATTACCGCCTATTTCGTTCGTGCCTTTGTGTATTTTGATTTTCATTTATTCCTTTCAATTTTCCTGTATTCCATTTCGATGGTTTCAATTATCGCATGGACATCCTCCGGCTTACAGTAGTGAATCCGCACGGATTTCGGTACCGGAAACTCCTTCTCGATGGCTTCAAATTTCCGGCGTATATCCTTCGGCTCGGAATGGAAAACCTGGGTGAAATCCGGTATGGGATAATCGTTCTCCTGGTCTATGAGGATGAGGGGCGATTCCTCCAGCGGTACTTGCAGCCATTCTCTCAATTCCTGCTCGAGGGATTCATCTTCCACGTTCACTTCTTCCTCCAGGCTTTTGACGTAACTCAAATAGAAATCCCAACCCCAACTCCCCACAACATTGCGGTCTACCACGGCAATGAAATAGGTGGCCTCAAAGAGAGCCGTCGGGGTTCTTCCCCTCACTACATTGCATCCGAGTCGTTTCGCACACCTCGCTATAGCTCGTTCCAGCTTCGGGTTATCGAGCTGGACGAAAATGGTATTCGTTTCAGATTCAGTTCTCACACTATAGTATTCTCTTTGGAAGCTTAGAAATTCAGAAAAATCTTTCGATTAAGCTATTTTTACTGCGACAGCGCCTCCTTTCCGAAACCTATGGCCCGGCCCGAGTCGCGAGTCCACATGCTGGTGTACTCCGCCTCGGCGGCCTCTTCGAGCACTTTCTGGCTGACGGTTTTTCTCTTGCGGGCGGTGCAAATTCGCAGGGCGCGGACTACCGCGTTGCGGATGTAGCCGCCGCTGAAAGAATACTTTTCCGCAAGTTTCCGGAAATTCACATCTTTTGCCAGAGCGGCGTCCTTCGAGAAAAAGGAGCGCCAGATTCTTTCCCGCTCTCCTGTATTCGGGACCGGCATCTCTATCCTCAGGCCGATTCTCCGCTCGAACGCCAGGTCTATCCCGTCGGCATTGTTTGAAGTAAGTATCATGACTCCGGAATAATTTTCCATCTGTTGGAGCAACAGGTTCCTTTCCTTGTTGGCAAGCCTGTCCGTTGAATGATTGACACTCACCCGGTTTGAGAATAACCCGTCGCACTCGTCGAAAAGCAGTACACCGTCCTCTTCCCTCGCCTGCTCGAATACGGCCACGACATTTTTTTCGGTGTTTCCGTGAAACATGTTCGCAATCCGTTCATATTTCGCAATGAGGAGGGGTTTGTGGAGTTCTTTCGCCACGGCTTCAGCGGTTAAGGTCTTTCCCGTACCCGGAGGGCCGTAAAGCAGCAGGGATTTGCCAGCATTCTTTATGAGGCCGATGTTGATGCCCAGTTCACCGGCCTTGTTATCTTCCTTTTTCACGCATTTGAGCCACGAGCGCAATTCTTGCCTTTTTTCATCGGGAAGCACCACGTCTTTCAGACGCACCCCCGGTTTGCTGACCTGCAATAACTCCGCTGTCCCCGGGCGGTAGTCATCGTCGTCGTCTTCCTCCTCGTTTTCAGTCTCGGTGTTTTTTTCGCCGAATATTCGGTTGAGGGCTTTTTTACTTAACTTGTAAGTATTATCCAGAGGTGATTTATCGGGCCTGAAACGTTCTTTAGAGATGAGGTCGTAGATTTTCGAGTCTTTACAGAAGACGTTGCGATAGAACAGCATTTCAGTGGGGTCTTCGAGCACGTAACTGAGGATAAGGCTACCTCTATTCTCTATTTGATAACCGTTGGACAGCAACGCGTCCCCGAAACAGAGCACAGCTATAATACTCCATTCCGTCACCGACAAATTCCGCTCATGAGCGACTTTTTCGAGTTCAATGGGTTCCCCGGCTTTTTCGGCGGCCCTGGCCACCTTTTTAATTTCGGAGAGCGTTGAATTAATTCTGTCTTTTATGTTATCCAGCTGGTCTTTAATCTCCTCCTCTTTTTTATCGTTTTGACGTCTCCTGTGTTTGCCGCCGCATTCCAGGGAGGCGAGGTCGGTCGTCAGCTCCCTCTTGGTGCGCAACAAACTTACGTAATTCGATAAAAGGCGAAAATATTCCCTCTGATAGTCTGAAATTGATATTTCCTGCATTGTTGGCCTCCTCCTAACCAATTGAATTTACTGCATAAATTTACGAGGAGATTTACTAAAAATCAGAATAAACCCGGTCTGTGACAGGAGCGGACAATAGGAGACGAAAAATTTCGAATTATTTTTGGGCGTGGTCGGGGAAGAGGATTAGTGCACACATTATGTGCAACCGGATGGCATCGCGGTCATTTTCTTGACCACCTATGTCATTCTTAAGGTATTGACAGAGATAAGAAGTTATGCTATTCGGAAAGTAAGGTAAAGGAGGAGAGAAAAAAACAGCTTAATTTTTTTTGCCAAAAGATTAAGGGCACAACAAAAATATACCCAGCAAGGAGGGAATAAACATGGTTTCTTCAGGTTTGCAAGAAAAAATGATAAAGATATGCGAGGAATTTACTGATAAGGTCCCTCATAACGTGGAAATAAAAGAACCCTACATTCCATATATACCTGAAAATTGGAACCGTATACTTGTACTAGCTGAATCACAGAATCTGGCGAAAGAAAAAGATAGGAAACCGTTAAGAGAAAAGAACAAAAGAGAAAGATTTCTTAGATTATATGAAGAAATGAAGTCATCGGGGTATCTCGGTATTGGTCCCTGGGATGACGGACACATAAAAATTGCACTAAAAGTGATTGAACCCCACATAAATATTGACGAAGTAGCGGTAAGTAATGCGGTCCCCTGGTCTTTATTTAGGAAAAATAAAAATGAAAGCCCTACCGAGGAATTGAAAAATTTAGCTGTCGAATTCTGGAAGAGTATATTTTCCACTTGGTTGCCTAATGACAACAATTGCGAAATATTTACTTTCGGCACGATAGCTCAAAGAATCATTAACGATGCAGGAAAAAAGAGCAAATGCTTATTTCTTCCATCTCCTCAGAATATCAATAAGGGCAAAATGTTTTTTGATTGCCAGGACTTGCTTAGAAGATATCCTGAAGTTGCAAAGGCCAAAAAAGAATTAGAACAGCTACCCTCATTAAAAAAGGTGAAATTCGGCGATAGTCATATTTTCTTTGCTTGCCACGCAGTCAGTCAAGCCAATCGAGGCTTCGACAAATGAAAACACTAACTTGTACTAGCCAGGACTTAACCCGACGCCTGCCCCGGTCTTAGTTGTCTGTAATGTTGGGTTCAGTGTTTTTCGCCGGATGTATTTCAGGCCTTATTTTGCGGCTTTCCCAAACAGACTTTCCAATCCTCCGTCTACCACCAGCGAGGCGAGGTGAACCCCGTCAATCAGCTCAATTTCAAATCCCTTTTCTTCCATCATTTTTTCGGAAGTTTGGATAGCTTCTTCCGAAAACTCAGCGGAAGTAACGACCCAGCCGAATTGAAGTCCCTCCTCGACCATACCACGACATAGGTTTTCCACAGCCGCTTTTCCGGTCTCTCCATTATGATGCCTGGCCTGAACCCCCAGGCTGATTTCGATATTCGAGAGCACAGAAAAGGTCGCAATCACATCCACTCCCTTATCATATTGTCGCGGGACGATTTGGACTTCTCGTGCTCCTCGTGATTTTAATAGGGACGCGATTAGCCCTTCAAAACCCCGGTCATTTATTTTACCGGTTTTGATTTCTTCAATTGTTTTATCTACAAGAATATTCCGCAGGTCGTCAGTAAAACCGGAGGTCTTTCCGGTATCTGCTTCTTTGGGGGCGCAAATCAGGGCGTCGTATATTTCTTCAACGATGTCTTCGGCATAGGCACATGTGTGGTAGCATTTCATTCGAGACTGTAACGAAGCTTTCGCCTGTTTTCGGGAAATGGGCTTCTTTTCATTCAACCACTTCACCGGCATTCGATAGGCTGAATCGTCTTCAATTTTTGTTTCGTCGAAAAAGGCCTCTCCCGCAATTTCGGCGACATAGAACCCATCGCCATAAGGCACGACAACCCAGTCGCCTTGCTTCATCTCCCGGAGAAATCTCCATAAATTGCCTGTCGCACGACCTGCTTTGTAGTAATTGGTGTCATCAGGGCGATAAGTTTTGCGAATTTCTTCCCTGAGGTCATACCAATCGAAATTGAACGCTGCCTCCGGGGGTATCTCGGCCCACCCTACCATCAAGACATTATTATTCAAGGCTTCTTCCATACGGTCTACATAGCCGGGGCTGAGCCGAAGTACAAATGCCCGTTCCGGATTTCTCAAATCACTCATTCTCTTCCTCCTCTCACGATAGTGATTGTGGCTCCCATCTATTTGATTTCTTTCTTTTGATGGAACTTTCAACGTGTTGGCCTGCACCATAATTTATTTTTCTCAAGAGCAAGAAAAATGCAATCCAATATATAGCCGATTGTTTCCTGTCTACAAATACCCCGTGAGCCGAGCTTTTTATGAACCAGGATGTGAATGTATTTCTCGATTTCATCGGGTATTTCAGGGTACTCGAATTTGATATTTTTTCCGTTTTTATCCTGATAACACCCATCTTCATTGAGCATTTGTTGTGATTTCAGAGATTCTTTGGTGGCTGCAAAGTCAGCATAGTATATTTCCCGGATGAAGTCCGCGTTTTCAAAGTTAATCATTTCGTCCGGTTTATAGGGTAAATACGGCATTATCTCCGATACGATGGCGAATTTGACCGGCCTGGCATCAACATACGACCATTTATCATCCGCATCTTTGCCCAGTTTTAAGTTAGGAGTTATAACACGAAACCTCGGGGAATTGAATATTTCCGCTACTTCACTTTTTAGTTCATCAGGAATAACCCCTATTAAATCTTCAACGTGGAAGCTCTCGCTTTCACGATAATTTTTCAAAATTATCCGCTCGAACTCCTCGACGTATTCGTAGCTATAATCCAATACAAGTTGCCCTTCCATTTGCTCCCTCTCCCACCTTGTTGGTTATTTTCCCGTTATAAGATTTGACTAAATTCCCTATTAACCCCGGCTGCACCATAGTCGTTCAATTCTCTTCCAAAACGGTTTCAGCCCTTTTATTTTTTTAGCTCCTCGCAAGAATTTGTGGGTTGATTTTCGAGAAAAAGCCTCGAATCAACCCTATTTTCCTTCCCTAAACCAAATAATCTGGAGGAAACGGACAGAGCGGATCGCCCCATTCCGTCTCCCCCTTCTTGCTTCTATGAAAAACCATTCTATAACCTTGCTTTTGACCTGTCAAGCGTGTAGGGGCTTTCCAATCCCTCCCCGATTTTGGGGTTAAATTCAGCGCCACCTTCATCCGCATAAAGTCCAATTATGTCAAGCACTTACGACGAATATTGGGTATTTTGAACCCACACAGACTTGAGAGGACCCATTTTTTTGAACTAATCCATATCAAACCGGGCGGAGCGCCGGTTGTAAAGGTTTTCGATTTCGATTGTCCAAGAGGGTACACTTTACCAATGACAGATGCGGTCAATTCAAGATAATTTTTTCAACTGAGTAATTAGGAAAGGGCTATATAAAAGGCCGGGTGTTAATCTTTAAGCTCCTCGTTAATTGATTGTATTGCACTGCGAAAATCGGGAAGCTCATTTTCAATTATCTGCCATACCCTCTCCAAGTTGATGCCCAGATAATCGTGTACAAGAACGTTCCGAAAACCCGCAATCCACTCCCAAGATACCTCTGGATGCTTATCTTTAATTCCGGATGATAGCCTTTGAGTGGATTCTGCCAAGGTTTGAAGTTCTCGTATGACAGCGCTTTGGGTTTTGCGGTCATTAAAGAACATCCCTTTTCCTTCTGATAGATGGTCGTCAATCCATTTAAGGCATTCAATGATATGGTCTATATAAACCCGGTCTTCTTTCATAGAGGAACGGCCTCTTGGAGGACTCTCTCGCGCAGAGGTTCACGGAGAACAGTCGGCTCAATAACGCTTACTCGTCTACCAAGGAGTTTTTCGAGGTCACTCACCAACCCACCGGGGAACCACGGCGTGGTAGGGCCATCGACCTCAATTAAAAAATCTATATCGCTCTCAGGGGTGTCATCTCCACGGGCGGCTGAGCCGAACACGCGGATTCTGGATACACCATGCTTTTCGGCAATCCGGAGGATTTCTTCCCGGTTTTCTTCCAATAACCTGGCTAGGCTCATAGTCCTACTCCCTGTTATGATTTTAGCATGGATTCAGGAGTCCTTAAAATCATACCCTCATACAAGGAGAATATTACCGTCGTCTCTCACAACGGCAGCGCTTCATTCAATACTCGACTGCAGCAATGTCGAAAGGGGCGGTGTCATGCCTCGGCCTCCATGCGTTGATGCTTACCGCCGCCCCCCGGTTCAAATTTCACTATTTCGCGCCGTGTTCTTTGAGTATCCGGACTATTTCGGTGTGGTCATTATCTTTTGCAAACATAAGCGCTGTTCTACCGTTCTTATACTCCGCATCCGGGTCCGCTCCCGCCTCAAGAAGCTGCTTGACGATTTCGACATGCCCCTCCTGGCTTGCAGCCATCAGCGCGGTGAACCCGTCATGGCTACGCTTTACATCGGGATTCGCTCCCTCCGAAAGAAGTATCCTGACGACTTCCGCATGACCCTTCAAGCTCGCAAGTATCAGCGCGGTTCCTCCACCCTTGTCCTCGGGATTCGCGTTGGGGTCTGCTCCCTCCGTAAGGAGCCGATTGACGATTTCGGGGTGGCCCTTATAGCTTGCAAATATAAGCGCCGTCTTTCCATCGCCGGTTTTCGCGTTAATGTCCGCGCCCGCCTCAATGAGTTGGTTAACGATTTCGACATGGCCCTTCTCGCTCGCAACCATCAAAGCGGTCTCTCCATGTTTGGTCTTCGCGTCGGGGTTCGCTCCCGCTTCGAGGAGATGCTTGACGATTCCAGAATGCCCCCCGGGGATTGCGTCTATTAGCGCAGTCGCTCCTTTGTTGTCCCTCGGGTTGGGGTCGGCTCCCGCCTCAAGGAGGTGCTTGACGACTTCGGTATGGCCTTTCAAGCTCGCAAGCATCAACGCGCTGCCCCCGTTTTTCGTTTTTTTATTGGGTTCCGCTCCCTCCGAAAGAAGCTGCTCTACGACTTCAGCATGGCCTTTCAAGCTCGCCAGCATCAGCGCCGTCGCCCCGTCCCTGGTTTCTGCGTCGGGGGCCGCATCCTCCGAGAGGAGCCGGTTGACAATCCCGGTGTGACCCTCGCGGCTTGCGTACATCAGTGGGGTAAACCCGTTATCATCTTTCAGTTTAACGTCCGCCCCCGCTGAAAGGAGTTGATTGACGATTTCGGTGTGGCCCCTCAAACTCGCAGCTATCAGGGGAGTCACCCCATCTTTTGTCTTCGCGTTCGGGTTTACATCCTTATCTAAAAGATTTTTCACCGTTTCGGTTTTTCCTTTAAGAGCCGCGAGCAACAACTTTTTCTCCTCTTGTTCCGCTTTTTGGGCCGGTGCTTTAACCGCATATCCCGCCATCATAAGCGTAATTATGACGGCAATAACTGTCTTTTTTCTCATCTTGCCTCACTCCTTTGGTCATCTTGTCGACCTTGCCGAGACCGGCTCGACCCTTCCATTATTCGTTATTGTTGGCTTTTAACTTGGTTATTTAAAGACGCCCCGATTTTGTTTTTGGGACGTATCCTGCATAGCGGAGGAAATTTGGATCTTGTCAGTCGAATACAGAGAAATTACATCCTTTAAACTACCATGTCAATTTTTACAGAATCGGTTTATTCGCTTATTTTGACTGACGTTTTTATCAATCCGCAGGTTAAAAGGCCGAGCAAGTCCCCTGTATTACCAAGCTTTTTGAGAAAAGCCCCGGTTCACGTTTGTTTTCCCCGGCGGTTTTGCTTATTTTCGGGTAACTTGAACCTGAAAAGGCAATTGAGGGGAGTACATAGACTATGGAAAACCCGTCCGGTGAGGGAAAGTTGAAGGTTTCGGCGGTCATTCCGGCTTACCGGGAAGCTGAGAGGATTGCAAAGGTGGTGACCGAATGCCGGGAACTGGTTGACGAGGTGATTGTGGTTGACGACGGCAGCGACGATTCTACAGGTGATGAGGCTTCCCGGGCCGGAGCGAAAGTCGTTCGGCAACCCAATTCGGGCCAGGTCGAGGCAATCAAGAACGGCTTCCGGCACGCAACCTGCGACATAGTGGTAACCATTGACGCCGACGGTGAACATCATCCGTCGGATATCAGACGCCTTGTGCAACCCATCATTAATGACGAAGCCGACATGGTGCTGGGTAGCCGACAACACATCGCCCGGTTTTCCGAAAGGGTTATCAGCGCCGTCTCCGGGCTGAAGGCACCTGTCCGTGACACGGGCACCGGCTTTCGCGCTATCCGGAGCGAACTTGCGCTGAAGCTGAAAATCCCCGGCACCTGTATCTGCGGAACTTCGGTTCTCGAAGCTTACAAAATGGGGGCGAGAATCAGGGAGGTGCCCGTCACCCTGGGACAAACCGACAAGCCGAGGCGAATTGCCTGGAATCATTTCATCCAGCTCGGGTATGTGATAAAAATGCTGATACGGTGACAGCCGTTGCTACAGTCGGTATATTCAGATATATACCGGGTACCGGCGCAAAACCGAGGTATACCCCCGAAAAGTCCTTTTTATAAGCTAACTTACGAATACGAACAGCGCATCCGGGAACACAGCAACTTCTTTTCTTGACATCAAGACCGCAGCATATTGAATTTTATTTCACTACAAGGGGTTGACAGTCCGGTTGTAATGGTGTAAGGTGCTTTTCGATTGCAGTCTTTTAACGGCTGGTGATATTTAGTTAACTCAACAGGCCAAAAAGGTTTGGGGTATTTCCTTGTTTTCCCGTAACCCTCCGAAAATTCAATGAAAATACTGCTGATAAACCAGCATTTTTACCCGGAAGTTGCGTCCAGCGGTCAGATAATGACGGAACTTTGCGTTGACCTTGTAAAAGAGAGCCACGAGGTCATGGCGCTCACGGGCAGGCCAAGCTATCGAAACTCCGAGGAATGCTCAACCGCCGAATACAGGCCCGGAAACCGCTCACCCGAAGAATGGAAATCCCGCACGGGCAGGGCGTTGACTTTCCTGCATAAACTGTTGCCCAGGCGATGTTTGGAGCTGGACGAGGCTTTCGGGGTGGACATCCTTCGCACCTACACTTATACCCCGAAGCTCAGGGATGATAACTGGCGGTATAAAAAACGATTTCTGCAATATTTGAGCTTTTTCATATCCTCCTTTTTTGCCGCCCTTCTCCTGCCCCGGCGGGATGTGGTAATTTACATGACCACACCTCCCCTTTTAAACGGCGTTACCGCCTGCATGCTCAGGCTCGTCAAACATTCGGCCTGCATTTACAACATACAGGACATGTACCCCGCCGTGGCGGTGAAGCTGGACGTGGTCAAAAACAAGCCCCTGATAAAGATGTGCGAAGCCGTGGAAAAAGTGCTATACAGGCGCTCCGATGCCATAGTTCCGGTCGGTGAAACGATGGCCTACAACATCATGCACAAGGGAGTGGACAAGGAGAAAATTTCGGTAATTCCCAACTGGATAGACCCCGCTTCGATACGCCCCGTAAGACAAGACAACGAATTTCTTCGGAAGCACGGTCTCGAGGGCAAATTTGTGGTGATGTATTCGGGGAACATGGGGCTGAGCCAGGGGCTGGAGGCGGTAATCAGGTGTGCCGATTTGACCCGGAATCGGGAGGACATCGTTTACGTGATGATAGGCGGAGGAACCAATCGCGAAAACCTGAAACAGCTGGCCGAAAGCCTGTCCCTTAACAACGTGATTTTTCTGCCTTATCAGCCCAAGGAAAAACTTTCCGAAAGCCTTTCCGCTGCCAGCGTGCACCTGGTTCCGCTGAAGAGGGGGCTGTCCGACTATTGCGTGCCCAGCAAGGTTTTCGGCATCATGGCCAGCGCCCGGCCCATGCTGGCGGCGGTGGATGAAGACAGCGAAACCGCGCTCATGGTCAATAAAGCCCGGTGCGGCAAAGTCGTGCCACCCGAGGACCCTTATTCACTGGCCACGGCAATCCTATCGTTGTACGAAGAAAAGGGAAACCTAAACAATCTGGGTGAAAACGGGCGCTCATTCCTCCTCGAAACCAACACCCGCCAGGTATGCACCAAGAGGTACATGGACGTAATCGAGCAGGTAGCCTCCTGAATTTACCGGGCAAGGAATAAAAATTTTGTAATTTGCCGACAGCTCTTTCCTTTGGGTACGAATATCCATGGCATCGAAACCCGGCATTTTTGCAATTTTCAGTATTTGCGATATTATTGAAAAGTAATAGTGGTATAAAAAGTGGAGAAGAAAAAACTTAATGCCCACGATTAGTGAATTCTTCGGAATTGTTATCAGAATGTATTTTGAGGAGCATGGGGAGCCACATTTCCATGCATATTACGGAGAACATGGGGCAACGATAAATATTGAGACTTTGAGGTTCATAGAAGGCGAATTACCTCGTCGAGCAAAAGCAATGGTACTGGAGTGGGTCCAGGAACACCGTGATGAACTTATGGAAAACTGGAAGTTGGCCAGAGAACATAAACCACTGAATAATATACAGCCATTGGAGTAAACTTATGAAGAAGGTCGTCGAAGCTAAACCTTTGGAAGATTATCGCCTGGATGTCACCTTTTCCGATGGTGTGAAGGGAGTTATAAACCTCAAATATCGCCTTTTCGGGCCTGTTTTCGAGCCGCTTGGTGACCCCGAGCTTTTCAGGCAGATAACCATAGATGATTTTGGGGTTGTCTGCTGGCCTAATGGTGCCGACCTCGCTCCAGATACGCTATACGATATTCTTAAAGCAAAGATGCAGACAGCTTAGAAACATCTGTTTGAAGAACCCCTTTCTGCCGGACTGGAAAAGGGCGAATATCCGCCCCTTTCAGTTCCTTACATATCCCTCACGGGAATCCGTACTTCACTGCCTTCGGGTATCATTTGATATTGATAGTGCCTCGGATACGGGTCTTCATACGGGAACAGCTTGGGGTTAGCCATAATTATCCTTCTCCAGCAGCGACTGTCGCCGTATTCTGCCTGAGCTACATCTTTTACCATGCGCGGGTTTTCGAGCTTTTTGCTCTTGTACGCCGACTTATAGGAGCATTCAGCCCCTTATGTCTATAACTAGCTAAAATATTCGTTTTTTCGTCCAATTTATAATAGCGCAATAAAGGGGACGATACCGGAGTGTTTCTCAAGGTTATTATTCAGCAGACAGGTGCTATTTTACTCCATAAATTGCTTGATTTCGGTATTGTCCAAGGAATTATCTTATTGATTTGAGCCACTCGATTGCCTCGGGGTGTTTTTGCCAGGCTGGTGCGAGGTGGCGGTAGCAAACGTACGCCTCGGTAATATCACCGGGAGAGTAATACTCCGGATATTCCTCGGGAGGCGGCTCCTCACCCGTCAGCAAATCCTTTACGTGCGGGTTAGTCTTTTGCGCTTCTTTCAGGGCTTTTTGGGCCGATTTCAAGTCGCCTGACAGGTATCGCTCGAGAACTTTAGCCCACGTGAAGGTGGACATAATGTCGTTCTCGTACCGTTCGATAAGCCTTTTCGTTCCTTCGAGGTTGTCCGTCTCGAAGTACAATCCGAGCAGGATTTCGCGGATGCCCTGATTGTCGTCGGGGTTGAGTTCCAGCATGGCTTCGCAGTGCCCAATGGCTTTTTCCTTCTCACCATGCTCTATTAACATCCGGATTAACGCTTCCTTCACTCGCATATAAGGCCTGGTTTCAATTACGCGCCAGAAATCACCGCTGTGCTCCCTGAAAAATTCCTCCCCGATAAGCTCTCGGGCCACCTCCAGGATTTTATCCAATTTGTCCATAAGTTCGGCGTCACTCTTTGATTTTAAAGTCGCTTCCATTGCCCTGGCATCAATACAATAGGGGTCGAGGTCGAGGGCTTTTTTCACCAGTTCCGAGACTTCTTCATAATCGAAAGACTCCATCGCCATAAAGGCGAGTTCTTGCGCCTCCTCCTCCGGGTCGTGCCCCAACTCCGCTTTTATCTCGTCAATAGTTTTTCTAACTACGTGTTCCTGAAGAAAAGCCTTAGCCTCCTCCATGCTTTGGAATTCATGTCGGCTCATAATTTTTCTGACCAGCCGGTTATACTGCTCGGTCATAAAGTGTTCCGGCACTTCGGTTTGAGTAGGAGAAGGTGGTTGACTTTTGGGGCCGGAAGCGGAACCTTTTGTTTTTCCCTTGTGGGATTTTTTCTTAATCTTTTTAACCATTATCACTCTCGGCCTGATGTTCCGGGATTGCACTAAGCGGAATATGATACTGAGCACGTCTACTTCCGGAACATAGCTGATTTTCATGACTTTTTCCCAGACAGGCTCTACACATCGAAATCCTTCACAAACCCTTATTATTTAAACTTCCGGGTTAAGCTGCGAAACGAATAATTTCTACCTCAGCATCAGCTTTGACAGCCTGGTCGGCTCTCTTAAGCAGCTTTCCGGTAATCTCCTTGGACAGGTAATACTCGCCGCAATTATCGCATACCTGGGCAGGAACATCCTTGACAACTACGGTGGTCTCTCCTCGCTGTAGTGTAACAGTCGTTTTTCCCTGCTTCGTTTCACCGTTTTTGCAGATTACTCACTTCATATTTTTTCGCATCAGGTTAAAGTCCCCTGCCGATGAGCCGTGTGCCTGCACAAGACGCAGGTATCTCACCTGCGGAAGTCAACTTTCCCCTGAAAATTATCGCTATGTTTGATCGTCCGGTCTTTGAGATTATAAGTGGCGTTGTAATCGAGTGAGTACGATGCTGAACCCTTCTTTATTATGGATCTAAAAATTGCCAGCTTGCTTGAGTCAATCTTTACCGGTATGCGAAGAGTACCCGAGGATTTTCTCGGTATCGTCCGGGCCGGGATGCTACCCGACACGAAAGGATGTCCATCGAGCTTCATGGAATGTTTTAGCGACACAATCTGAAGGTCGAAGCCATTGGGGTTGTGCAGAGTGAGCACCAGCGATAGGTCGATGCCGGTAAAACCAAGGCGTTCTACGTTCACGGTGGCGTTTTTAATTTTTGGAGGCCGTATTACAGGCAGCTTGCCGCTTGTTTTGAACGGTACAGGCAAATCGCTAACGGGCGTTTCCAAGTGTACTTTACCCGAAAAAGTGTAAGGCATTTCGTCGAGTCCCCTGGCGGAATCGTAAATGGTCTTTATGTCGGCGTAGGCGACCGAAACAGGTATGTTCACCTGGCTCACTCCCGACGCCTTGATCTCAGTACTCGAGTTGTCCTTTCCCGAAAAAAGAGGCTGGTCCATGAGATTGAATCTGTACTCTATTCCCGTAAGAGGAAGCCCGATGGGGTTGGGATTATCGATGGCCAATTCAAGATTGAAGCCTATTTTCTCAGTAGAAATATCAGTGATGACGACATCTTTGACACTAACCTTGGGCGGCTTGACCACCTCCCTTGCCAGTTCGGCGAAATTAGGGCACCCGAGGAGAAAAAACGCCGCAGGCAGCAGGATAAGTATCACTTTCATCTTTTTCATTTTGATTTCTCCCGACGATTAGTATTTTGGAAACATCCATTATAAGTGAATATAAGTCAATGGGAGTGTACTAGCCAGCACTTAACCTGAGGCCTGAGCCTCCTGGTTTGGGTTTGTCTGTAATGTCGAGGTCAGCATTTTCCCTTCAGCAACGCTCTCTAACATGGTGGTGAATAAAAACCGGCCAGAAGTGGCCCCTGGATTTTATCTCCCATATAGGTGGGGACAAGCATGGAGGACCCGATTTTATATATAACCCTACCCTTCCCCTTCGAGCGAGTAAATTTTGTGCTTAGCTGGAAGAAATAGCCCTGGTCGAAGGGTTGTTCCTCCAACCGGGGCTGATTTTCGTCTGGCACCTCATCTGGCACCTGTATGGCAGTTTCAGCTCTGACACGCGTAAATGGGAAAAATAAGCGGAATCGCTCATCCCCCCGTATTTACGGGACTTGCGACACTTGTGGAATGATTTCAGACAGTTGCCGAAGGGGCAATTGTAAGCTTTCCTAATCCGTAGGCCGCAGGTTCGAGTCCTGCCGGGGGCATTTCCTTATTTTTCCGCTTGTTTTCATATACTCAGGGGACTTCATCAGCAGGCGGTTTTCCTGAATTTTTATTTTTGGTTAATCTAGAAAATGAGTACCCGGTTCATGAGGGAGTGCTGATGCCCCCTGCTTGAAGGATGGCGCAATTGAGATGTAAAAAAAGAGGGAACAGCCCTGAAAGGGCTGAATAAAATAGCCCGGGGCAACGCCCCGGGAGGTGGGAACCACCCACACCCCCTACCCCGAAGGGGTTGCATAATTTATGTAACCCTTTCAGGGTATAATGTCCGATGTGGCCGAAATTACCCAGGGCGTTGCCCTGGGCTAAAATTATACAATCCCTTCGGGATAAAACTTTCGCCCATCAGGTACGCATTATTGGGATGAACCTTATTTTTAAACTGTGAGAAATCTGAAAGGAAAACAATGATGAACGAGGAGAGAAAATTCGCCGACTGCCACGATTTGTCCAGGCTGAAATATTTCGACCTGGATGAGCGGGACAGGCCGGTGCTGCGAGCGGAAGAAGCGGAGCGTGTAATCGACTTTCACACTCACCTGGGAATGACGCTCCTGCTCGCTCCGCGCCTTAACCTGTACCGGAAGACCGACCATGTTGAATATTTTTTCCCGGACCGCGGCATACCGGTAGACCTGGACGTTTATTCCGCGTTTTGCATCCCACCCGAAAGGGGCAAAAAGATAGCCTTTGAATATGTAAGAGCTGCGTTCGACGCGAACGGATTCGTGCGAACCCAGACTATCCCGAACATCCTCGACGAAATGGAACGGATGCGAATTACTCACAGCGTGATACTGGCCCTGGATTATCCGTGGGGATTGACGGACGTCTCGAATCATTACTTGAAATACCTCCGGCACGAGCCCGGGCTGATATGCTACGCTTGCGTTCATCCTTACGATAAACGTGCCGGTGATAAGGCCGAAAACTATATTCGGCAGGGTGCAGCGGGATTCAAGTTCCATCCTCAGCAGTTGATGTACAAAGCGAACAACCCTCGCCTGAACGAGATATACGAAGTCCTCCAGGCCCGGCGCGTTCCGGCGCTGTTCCATTCCGGGCACTCGCCAGTCGCCCCCAAATGGCAAGCCGGGTGGCCGTTAATAAAATATTTCGAGGAGCCGGTGCGCGATTTTCCGGAGTTGATTTTCATCTTCGGTCACTCGGGCATCGAGGAGTACGACAAGGTAATCGAGCTGGGCAAAAAGCACGATAACGTCTACATGGAAACCTCCGGCCAGCCGCCTCACCGAATCCGCGAGATGATAAACGGCATCGGCGTCGACAGAGTGCTTTACGGCTCGGACTGGCCGTTTTATTCATTCCTGATGCCGCTAGCGAAAGCCCTGATTGCCACCGAAGACAACGCCGAGTGGAGAGAGAAAATTCTTTATAAAAACGCAATACGCCTGCTGAAAGAATACGGAGGGGTTGAAGTGTAAATCTATTGTTCCCGGCGAATTTCGGGACAACTGACAGTCGTTATATTCATGAGGCCGTTGCAAAACAGGCTTCAGGGGGAGAGAAGGCTTTTTTTCTGTAGCTCCCCGGGAATGTCTTTTCCAGACAAGGGGTTTTAACCCCTTGAAATTCAAGGGGCTGAAGCCCCTTGTCCATTCGGGGTTCTTTTTCGGCACGATGAAGGTCAACACATCCCAAACGAAAAATCATAATTCTGCAACGGCCTTTTCATAAAAGCTTTTGCTCCGTCGTTTTTCTCAAACCCTCTGCCGAAGGGTAAGCCGAATCCGAGTATAAGATGACCGGTTCAAAACATTAACGATTCCGGTGGCTCAACCAGGCTCTTGATTTGCCCTCAGGCTGTAATAAGTTTTACCCGCGACCCGGCTTTGTTCCAGCACTCCCTGAGCCGATAGCTCATCCAGGTACTTCAGAACATCGTTAAGATGCATGGGGAGGCCATTGGCAATATCGTTCGGGGTGCAGGGACGTCGCCTGAGCATATGGATAATCTCTTCCTGCCCGGCTCGAAAGAGCGGTTCCTGATGAATATCACGGAAATCGGCGATAACTTCCGCTTTCGGGGAGAAAATTTCGGTAAAATCCTTCAATCGCTCAGACGGAACCGCCGCGGCCCAATCCTCGGCGGCCGGTCGGGTAGCGGTGTTCAACTGGACGCGGTCGGGATTTATCCTTCCTGCGCACTCGGCCAGCTTTGTGGCCTCTAAACCGAGAGCCGTGTGGCCGGTGAGTAGAAACACCTCCAACCAATATTGACCGGAGTACTCCTTTCTGAAAGAGATGAGCCCGTCCAGCATGTTCTCGAAAGATATTTCCGGGTGAGGTCGGTTCACGGCTTCGAACATGGCTGCATCGCCCGCGTCCAGGGACGGCACGACAAGGTGGGCGCTCGCCAGCTCTCTTCTAACTTCACCATCCCAGAGGAGTGAGCCGTTGGTAAGCACTGCCACCGGAATCGAGGTCATTTGTCGAATCTTTTCTATAATATCGCCTATTCGAGAATGCAGCGTCGGCTCTCCCGAGCCGCTTAGGGTGATGTAGTCCGGGCGGGTTTCCAGCTTCCCTTCCAATTCTGAGACGATATCTGAAACAGGCGCCCATTCCTTCCGCTCGGTGGTTTTGTTGGTGGTGCGACCCAGCTGGCAGTAAATGCAGTCGTAAGTGCAACTCTTGTAAGGAACTAGGTCTACCCCCAGTGAGCGGCCCAACCGCCGGGAAGGCACCGGCCCGTATACGTAACTCATTGGCTTCTCCTCGATATTCTTTGGCGAAGAAACACCGGGTCTGTCGAGCTTAAATTACCACCGGCCCCAGCCCCGGCGTCGCCCGAAGCCTCTGCCCCGGCCCGGGCCGTAGGGGCCTGTCCTGTCACCAGCGGGCA
>CAYWKU010000049.1:0-23120 GCA_964459325.1 uncultured bacterium
TTACACTATAATTGGCTCTCAATTACGAAAAATCCGTATTATGTCCCCATATTTCTGTCCCCATATTTCATATTTCTCCGATTGAATTTCGGGAGTGACTATTCAGTCACCGATTCTTGAAATGAAAAAGGGGAGGTGAGCTCTCACTTCCCCTTCCGTGCATAGCAACGTTGCAGTCGGTATTAGCGCTTGCTGTACTGGAAGCTGCGACGGGCTTTTTTGCGTCCGTATTTTTTCCGCTCGACTACCCGGTCATCCCTGGTGAGGAAGCCCGATTTTTTGAGGGGTTTTCTCAAGTCGGCATCCGCTTCTATCAGTGCGCGGCTGATGCCGTGCTTGATGGCTCCGGCCTGTCCGCTTCCGCCTCCGCCCTTAACATTGACGAAGATGTCGAACCTGTCGGCGGTATTGGTGACTTCCAGCGGCTGCCTGGCTATCATTCGTGACGTTTCGCGGCCGAAGTAGTTGTCGATATCGCGGTTATTTACCACGATGCGCCCGTTGCCGGCTTTCATTCTTACCTGTGCGACGGAAGTTTTTCTTCTTCCCGTGGCTATGTATACCGGTTCCTGCATTTTTCATTCACCCTTTACTGAATTTGGAGAGTTTGGGGTTTCTGTGCCTGGTGCGGATGTTCCGGCCCGGCGTATACTTTGAGTTTTTTGAGTAAATGTTTGTTGAGCCTGTTTTTAGGCAGCATTCCCTTTACCGCGCGTTTGAAGACCAGGTCGGGATGCTTCTGGAGCATGAGCCGGGCGCTGAAATCCTTTATGCCGCCGGGGAATCCGGAATGAGTGTAATACTTCTTGTCGCTCATTTTATTCCCCGTCAGCTTTACTTTGTCGGCGTTTACAATTATCACGAAGTCGCCGGTGTCGATATGAGGCGTGAAACCGGGCTTGTCTTTGCCGCGCAACACTTCGGCCACGCGGGTAATGACTCTGCCCAGCACCTGCCCCTCGGCGTCGACCACCCACCATTTACGTTCCTGCTCTCCAAGTTTTGCTGAATAGGTTTTCATAGTAGCTTTCTCCATCTTATGCAAAGTTTATAGGGTATCAGAATTCAGGCAGGTGTCAAGGCGGCGTCCCCGGTCGAGTGTTCGGGGCCGGTGGGTTGAGGGCGAGACCGGTTGACCGGAGGTTCACTGCGGCGTAACATCCCGAGTGCAGGTGGAAAATGGCGAGGAAGAAGAAAAAAAAGGCCTCCGGTGAGGCCGACGGGAGAAAGGTGGTGGCTCGCAACAAGCGGGCTCGGCACCGATTCGACATCGAGGAGGTCATGGAAGCGGGGATAGTTCTCGCGGGCACCGAGGTCAAGAGCCTCCGGGAGGGCCAGGCCGGCCTCCGCGAAGCTTACGCGGACATCAAGGACGGTGAGGTGTACCTTGAGAATTGCCATATCGCTCCCTACAGTCATGCCACCTATGCCAACCATGACCCTTACAGGCCACGGAAGCTGCTTCTGCACGGCCAGCAGATAAAGAGGCTAATCGGGAAAGTTGCGGAAAAAGGTTACTCGCTCGTGCCGCTGGAGATTTATTTCAGCCGGGGCCTTGCCAAGGTCAGCCTGGGGTTGGGGAAGGGCAAGAAGGTTGTTGACCGGCGCGAGGAGATTAAGCGCCGCGACCTTGACCGCGAGATGCAGCGGGAGAAGTCCAGATATAAATGACCATGAAAAAAACTCCCAAAAAGCACCTGAAAGCCTTTCTGTTTTTAACTATTCCGGCATTGGTGCTGGCCGTAGGAGGGGCGGAGTTGGCCCTGAGAATATGGTGGGACGCCAGGCCTTTCGGTGCCCTTGGTAACGTCGCTCCTTCCCGAAAATGGTTCGAAAAGAATGTAGAAGCCAATAAACTGGGTTTCAGGGGGGAACTGGTAAGCCCCGAGAAGCCACCGAACACCTACCGAATAGTCGCTCTGGGCGACAGTATTACCTTCGGCAAGGGAATAGAGAATCCAAACAAGCGATACCCCGAACTTCTGGGAGCAATGCTGGACAAGGAAACATCTGCGGACGTACAAGTGGTTAACATGGGTTTTCCCATGTATAACACGGTCAGGGAATACAGGGTGTTCAAGGAAAAGGGCTTGCGTTTTTCTCCGGATCTTGTGCTGGTGGGATATAATCACAACGACCCGGAAGGCGCCAGAATCAGAAAGGAAGTCTTCAGTGTAATTAGATTTTCTCCCGCTTTAAGGCTAATGCTTTCCAAATCGTACCTGGTCAGCTTTATTGTGACTTACCTGACCAAGGATAAGAAGGAGGAGTTGTTTACGGAGTATATTCATTTCATCAATTCTTCCGATGCTCCCGATTTTCCGGAGTTCAAGTCTGCGCTGAAGGGGCTGGTTGAGCATGCGCGCGATTCGGGGGCCGAGGTGGTTTTTGTAATATTTCCCACTTTGTATGATTTAAAGTCCGGTTCCTACGAGTTTCAGGACGCCCAGGATATGATTATTGAGAGATTGGAAGCTTTAGATGTGAAATACGTGGACCTGTTACCCTTATTAAAGGGGAGGAAAGCCCGGCGATACTGGGCTTCTTCCTTCGATTCGCATCCCAATGAATTTGTACATCGGTTGGCGGCAAAGTCCCTTTTGCCCGTAGTGGAGCCCATGATGCGAAAGCGCGTGGATGAAGCGGGAGGCGGGTAGGGCTACGGGGTATAATTATCACTCTTCCGAGCGGGTTCTCAGGACCTGCTCCACCTTTTCGCCGAGCAGATTCATGTGAAACGGTTTTTCCAGCACGTCGAAGGCTCCCTGCCCGAGCAGGTAATTCCTGTCAGTTTCCACTTTCCCGGTTATTACGATGAAGGCGGGTTTTGTTCCGGGAGGTTTCTCCTGAATGGCCCGGATGAGATTTTCTCCGGGCATGTCGGGCATCTGAAGGTCCAGGAGCACCAGGTCATAATCGCGCTGCTCCAGTTTTTCCACGGCCTCTTCGCCCCGAGTGGCGGTTTCGACTTGATGTCCCATTGTTTGCAGGACCCTTTTGACCATCTCGCATATTGAGGGTTCGTCGTCCACTACCAGTATGTTTGAGCTTTCTTCAGCTTTTTCCCATGAGGGACGGGAGTGCTCGGGGGTTTCGCGTTTCTTTTCCTCTTCTTCTTCAAGCGGCAGCCAGACCGTAAACGTGGAACCGACTCCGGGTTCGCTTTCGACGGTGATGACCCCGCCGTGCTCGCGAATTATGGAGTTGCATACGCTCAAACCCAAACCGGTGCCGGGTATGGTGCTTCCGCCCAGGGGGCCCTTTGTGGTGTAAAACGGGTCGAAAACCCGTTGCAACTTGTCCGGTTCAATGCCGATTCCCGAGTCACTGACTTTTACGTAGGCCCATTCGTTTTGCTCGCCGGTTTCGATGGTTAACTTTTTGTTGTCGGAGTCGGTCATGGAGTGAGTGGCGTTGGTAAAAAGGTGCATGATTACCTGCTGAATCCGGCCTTTATCCGCCTTTAGGGTTAAATCTTGTTGGGCCGGATTCCGTATAACCTCGACGCCTTCCGAGCTAAACTCGTCGCTTACGATGTTCAGCGTGTTTTTTACGATTTTGTTGAGGTCAACCTTCTTGAGGTTTTTTACGCCCACCTGGGCATAGGTCGCAAGCTCCCGGGTGATTTTGCTGGCGCGATTGGAGGCGTCGATTATTACCTTTACATCCTCGCTTGCTTCTTCCGACATGTCGTTTTCGTTTATCAGAAAGGAAGCGTGGCTGAGTATGATGGAGTGGAGATTGTTGAATTCGTGAGCTATTCCACCCGCCAATGTGCCGAGCGAGGTCATTTTGTGGCTGGCGATGAGGGCTTCTTCCATTTTTTTCCTGTCGGTGATGTCCCGGCTGGTGCATTGTATGTACGTGTTGGAATCTTCGGGGTCGGTAAAAGCCTTTACAATCGATTCGAAGTGTTTGTGGTTTCCGTTTCTGTCTTTCAATTGGTGCTGAAGCCTGTAAGTTTCGCCTTTGCCGGCGGCGAGTGTCCTTAGATTGTCCTTTATAATGTGGGTTTCATCGTGATGACAAATATCGAATATGCTTTTGGACGATAAATACTCCGGTGAATATCCGAGAAGTTCGAACGAAGAAGGACTGACGTAGATGTATTGCCCTTCGGTATCCATGATGGAAATCAGGTCGTGAGCATGTTCGGCAAGAAAGCGGTATTTCCGCTCGGCCTCCCTGAGCCGGGTGATGTCTCTCAAAACCACCACCGCCGCCGTGAAGTTCCCGTCCTTGTCGAATACGGGCCGGGATATGCCTTCCAGATGGACCCACTTGCCGTCTTTTCTTTTAACCCTGAATCCCGGCTTATGTACGCCCGGATTTTCCAGCATTTCCCGAAATGAATTCTCTATCAAGGGCCGGTCTTCCGGATGAAGAATTTCCAGGTCGGTAATTCTGGTTTGTGCAAAATCTTTTAAAGGATAGCCCGTTAATCTTTCCGAAGCCTTGTTAAGCCACAATGTGTAGCCGTCCGCGCTGATAAGGGCTATGATGTCGCCCGCGTGTTCCGATATGAAGTCGAGCCTTTGCTTGGCTTCCCGAAGGTTAACCCGCTCCCAGGCTTCTTCGGTAACATCCCTGGATAATCCGAACACCCATCTCTCCCCGGTGGCCGGAAAATCCAAAGCCACCAGGCGGGTGGAGAGCCATACCGGTCTGCCGTTGTGGCTGAAACTCCGCTCGACTTCGTAAATTCCTTCACTCCGGCGGGCTTCGGCCAGCGATTTTTTCATCTCCCGGGCGACATCTTCCGCAAGATGGTCTTCCAGCCTGGCATTGAACTCCAACTCGTGGCCTATGAACTTTTCGGTGTTTTCATTGGCGATAACCAGCCTGTCCCGGCCGTCGAATACGTACATCAGGGCGTCGGTTTTGTCGGCCAGAGACTCCAGAAGCTTACTAGGCTCCACCGGCCACTCAAATTTCTCGTCGCCGAATATGGGGGATTGGCCCAAGAATGCCCTCCTTACAGCACTTAATCGGCAGGGTGGTCAGGACTGTCCGGTCAAAAACATATAAATAAATTCGGTAATTGTCAAGTTGGCACGGATTTTTCCTTGACATGCGCTCAAATTTTTGCGAAAATAAGAGACTTGGCTTGAATCAAGCCCCCCCGATTAGTATACTAAATAGTATAGAAATAAGTTCGTTTATATTTTCAGAGAAAGGGGGCGACACGGTCTCGACGGGGAAGAAGATGTTATCGGTGGCGTGCCGAGGCCCCGCAACCTCGTAAAAAGCGGGAATAACACAAGTGCCGATAACGAAGGCTACGCTCTAGCCGCGTAAGACGGCTAGCGGGACTTCAGGCTCGTTCACCGGTCTGAACAATCCCGTCGTACAGGTGAGCTAGGGAATTGGTCATCCGTCCGCGGATTAATTCCCGAAACTAAAGCGGACAACCTCCCGGGGTATCCTGTTCGTGGGAGACCGCGGGAAAATTAAAACACGGACTACGCACGTAGTCGCCGTTAGCTGAACCTCTCCGGACGCGGGTTCGACTCCCGCCGCCTCCATTGCCCAGTGCATGCGCTAAGTCGGCGTTTTCACTGGGTTTTTCTTCATTTATCCCGAATTTTCCGGAATCCAGGTGCATATATTTAGCATACTTTTCGGTAAAATTTACGAAATTTCCCACCTTTTCCGTGACCTCGACGAGCCTTCCGGCGCGGGTCCTGCCGTAGACGTTCATGGTCAGTTCGGGGTTGGAATGCCGGGCCAGCGCCTGAGCCTCCTTGACGGTGGCGCCGGACTCCAAAAGGAAGGTCACGTAGGCCGTCCTGAGGGCGTGAAAGTCGAGCTTGCCTTCCGCCGTAACCTTTGGTATCCCGGCGGCCTCCAGGTCCTTGTCCATCTCTCTGGACGGGTGGCTGGGGAGGTACACGAGCGGATCGTCCGGCTTTTTGCCCACCGTGGACGCCTTGAGGCCCTCACAGACCCATTCCGGCAGGGGCTGGACACCCGACTTCCTGTTTTTAGTCCACTCGGAGCGAAGCTCAAGGGCCTTGAGGTCGTGATTGAGGTCTTTCACCTTCAGGGAGGCCAATTCTTTCGCTCTGAGGCCAGTCGTGCAGGCTACCTCGTATAGAATGCGTCTTTCCGGCGGCGCGACGTTGAGGAGCTTTTGCAGCTCGTCAAGCGTCATAGCCCTTTTAATCGTTCTCGGCGTCATATCGTAGGGCTGGAGCCTTTTCAGAGGATTTTTTTCGAGGTAGTCCCGGTTTACACACCACCGGCAGAAGCTCCTGAGAGTCTCCGCGTACATCATAATGGTTCTCCCCGTGCGGCCTTTCTTCTGAATGTCCCTGAGAGCGGCCTCGACTTTCGGGAGTATCCCATCGAGGTCGGCGAGAGTTTCAAGTTTCATTTTTTTCTCCCACCACTTCAACTGACCCTTTTTATTCCGTGCATGCACCGAACCCCACGCCTTGCCGCCGCGTCCGCCCTGGCTGTTTCCCCAGTCGAGGTATTCCTTCGCGACCTCATCGAAGAATCGCGACCGGTTTTTATTGATCTCTTTGGGCGGTTCCCGATAGCCGAGCTTTATTTGCTGATGTTCGTCCTCAAGGCGTTCCGCGATGCGCATTGTCTCGCGCTGGTTCGTCGTGCCGGTGAAGAATTTCTGTCGGCCGCGGTAGTCCATAAACCAGCCCTGATATTTTCCGTTCGCAAGAGGTTTTTTTCTTATACCCGCCATTGCACTAACCTTTCATTAAAAATCAAACGTGAAGTTTTTCCAGTCTTTCCCGCTCACGTTCCGCATCCTTTTCGGCTTCCCTCAACCGCTTCTCGATAAACTCGATGAGCACGCGCACCGTCCAAGAGGGTTGACCGAAAATACGGACTGGCTGAGGAAACTCGCCTCTGGAAATCGCCCGCTTCACGCTGACAACGTGCCTGTTGAACATTTTAGCAAGTCCTGATTCGGTGATTATAGCACCTGGTTTCAGTTCACCAAGCTGCGCGATTATCTCCGGTGAGGACAGTTCGCTGTCATTGGGATTATTTTTCTTATCTCCATTTTCCATTTCTTACCACCCTTTTTTACTTCCATAATTAATCAAGTAGACTCACGAGCTTTTCATCGCGCGCGGTTTGCCATATCGAGCCGAGCACGTTTTCGACGTTTTTCACGTTGAAATTGCTGGCCAACGTAAACAAAAACATGCCTGAAGCCTTGCCGTCCTCGTACATTCTCCGGCAAGCCTCTACCATGTGATTGATGCGCTCCTGTGAGGTGGTCACGGTTAACACGCGGGGATGTTCAAACCCGAAATTCTTTTTGAACGCGCCGGAAATTTTACAATGTCGGTAGCCGAATAATTTCTTGGCAAAAAAAGACCTCTTGAGAAATGTGTATCTAACGATGGGTTGCGTAGCCCGATCTGCCTCGAGAAAATAGTAAGCCTTATTATAATTCGGATTTTCCTCCAGGAATCGTAACCCGAAAAGTGCATCGGGTTTTAGGTTATAACGCATATTTTGAGTCTTTCCTTTTTCTTCGCGGTTGATATTGATTTTTAAAACCGGTTCACCCTGGACTATTTTTTCCTGTTCAATCAATTCAATTTCCCCGTGTCTGTCGCAAGCAAGTTTCAATGTCGCCTTGAAGGTCGCAATCATTAGTGTGTGGTTCAAAAAGATATTTTTTACATCACGGTTTTTACTCGTCCAGTCAACCTTCTTTTTAGGAATTCCGAACATTTCGTGCAATAGCTCGATTCCCTTGTTTCCAACGGCGTAAACCATCTGGCCAGAACCGGGCTCGAAAGGACGCACCTGCTCATGTGGACGGTCCAAAAAGCCCGCATGAAATAAAAGGTTGAGTCGCCTCAACACCCCTTGTTTACTACCTCCTATAAAAGCGGCAATTAAATCTGAAGACAAAAAGCGATACAGGTAAATCAATAAAATAATATTCAAGTCCCTTTCCTGTAGCCGTATAGTGACATCGTTAATTCTTTTATACTTTGGCTTCCGCTGTTGCTCTTTAATGGCCGTGGCTTTTATCAAATTGCTTTTCATTCAGGACTCACTCCCTATACGAATCTGGTTCTTCATCCGCGCCACTGCCATTGCCGGAAAACGGTGCTTCCATTTCCTCGAGTTCCCGATAAATTACGTCGAGGGGACGGTTAAAGTGCGAGGCGCTTATCTCACGTATCTTTTCCTCAAGTTCGGGATTTACCGCCGGATACTCGACTGGAATCGTAGTGGCAACATAGGGGTGAGGGTTTTTGCGCCCCTTAAGCTTTATGTAGCATTCGCCAACACTTTGCGTCATTATTTCCTGGATACTGTTCTCTACTTCTTCCTGGATTGTGTAGTACAAGGGGCGGCCCTTCTTGCCTGTTAAAATGTTACCGTCCCAGTATTTGACGCGTTCCCCCGAATATGTAAACATTTCCCGGCTCATTCGTTCTGCGTCACGGCGGCCCACATTGAAACAAACCAATGTGGCGCAGTTGCCCAGCGCGATATCTACATAATCATCTTCCAGTTGAGATAAACTTTGATGAAACAAATTTAAAGATGCTTTATATTTCCGGCCGCCTTCCAAAATTGGTAAGAAAAATTCGGGGTGGAATATTTCGTGCATTTCATCACAATATAAAGAGACGGGGACGCGCCGTTCTTCCGGTAATTCGTCGCGTGAGACAATCGCCTGTTGAATTTTCGCAAATAAAAGAACGCCGAACAATCGGCGACTTTCGGTTTTCAGGTGGCTTCTGGACAGATTGACCAAAATTATTTTCCCCTCGTTAAGGGCCTTATAAAAATCAATAGTGCTCCGCTGTTGGCATAGGATAAATTTTAAAAATGGGTTAGAAACAAACGCACTGATCTTATTTCTCGATGACTCGACGAATAGCTTTTGATCGTTGCTTCGGAACGTATCGAAAACCTGTTGCCAGTAAAGGCGCAAGTCGACATTTCTGGAATTATTCACAATGGCCTTCCTGAAAACGGTGTCTACCAAGAGCCTGGGCATAGACGCGATTGTCAGTCCGTGTTCTTCCAAGAGAAGGAACGAATGTCTTAAAATGTCTTCCATTCGCGCGCCCCATGCATCCCTCCAAATGCTTTTGAAAGCCGAAATAAGCTCATCCACAATCTCGTAGGGGTCGGTGCCGGGCACTTTTTCGAGCACGTTGATGCCGATCGCGCCGCGCTTCCGGTTGACAGGCTCAATGAGAACAATGTTATCGGCCATCGGGCGATTTTCAGACTGCAAAGCGACAAAATTCAAGAGGTTGCGATGCAGATCGCCATGAGGGTCTAATACGACCACAGACCTTCCGCCATTTTCAAGCGCATCACGTATGTCTTGCGTGGCAAGCGTATAAAGCAGACGGGTTTTGCCTGTACCGGACCCGCCGAGTGCATAAAGGTGAGGATTGGCAACGCCTTTGTGGATTATTTTCCTATTCCAGCGCAGCCAACTATCGAACGGGTACCCTCGCGCTATGACCTGCTTGTGTTTCATCTTCTCCTGCCCGGTAATTTCTTTTTCAAGAGCGGCTTGAGAAGCTTCGACAAGAGATAGCCCAGCGGCCAGAGCAATATCTTCAAGGTCAGTCCCAAGGTCTTGCCAATACCCCTGAAAAGCTTGCCGAAAAGCCCTGGGTAAACGCTGTTCAGGAATGCTTTCGCTATCAGCAAGGCGAATCCCAGGAATATCATGCTTGCCATGAAATCGTGGGTCACGTTGCTTTCCATTTCAGCCTCCGAGAAACATGTGAACAAGAATGTTCACGGCAATGAGGAGCAACACCCACTTGAAGAATAGTTTTGCGAACCTTGAGTTGAAGCCGCCAAACATGACGGCGTAGGCAGCACCGAGAAGAAGAAGCGCCGCTAATGGAGGAGCGTAAAGATCAAAAAGTATCATTTTTTATTGCTCCCTTTCTTTACTTCAGTTCGCTGATGCCATTCCAGTAAATGTCGAATTGTTTTGCTCCACAACGCTTGAATAATTCCTTCCAGCATTCTTCAAGCTTTTTATCAACCAGGGCCGAGTTGGAAACATACGAACCAAGTCCGTACATCTGTACTTCGACGCCAGAGAGGTCGGGAAGCTGGCCTGTCTGTTCAAGAACTTTCACGAACGCTTCGGGGCTTGGTATACGGCGCTCCAGGTTTATGCCGGTCAAGGCGTCTACCTGCCTGCCGTCGGTGAGCATCAGAGCCACACGGCGGCCATTTCTTTCCTTTAAATCATCCGCCGCAAGGCCCAGAGCCTGCACGATTGCGCTCGAGGAACCCCTTTCCTTGGGCAGTTTCAGGCCGGTTATCTCACCTCGTTTCACCAACATGAACGCCATTTGCTCGCCGGGGGTTCGCCCTGAAACACTGTAAAAAAACATCCTGCTGGACGACTGTCTTCCGGCACCGACATACCATACCATAAAACTACCCCCACCCGATTTAAGCGCGTTGTTTACGAAAAGTTCATAGGCAGCCGCGAGGTTGTTCGAATTACAGGCCAAAAAATGCGTAGAGTCTGAGATGTCGCATACGACACTCAGGTTGAAGGGCTGGATATTCTCCTTATTATGCGGGGAAACAATATATTCCTTAACGGTATGCCAGGAATTGCTTAGATTGTTCGGAATAACATATATCTTAGTTGAGCCGGTAGTATGATCGAGTAATCCGTCCGGGGAAAAGCTAAGCACCACAGCGGGGCCGTTCTGAATAACCTGTTTGATGGTTTCTGTTGAGTTAGCATGAAATTGGGCCTTTCTATTATTCCTCCGCCCGCCCCATGCCTTGGGGATAGTGATATTTATGAGCATGGCGTACGTATTCTGGCCTGGATGTAATTCAATGACGGAAAATGACGAATATGGAAGAGCGAGGCCGGTTTCTCGCTCCCATGTCTTGAAATAACTTAGAATCAAGGTTTTATTCGCCTTAACCCCGTCCGCATCCACGATTACCTCATAGTGGATCGGGGCATCCACTTCCATGCCCGCAGATGTGGTGCACCCAGCCACCACCATGCAAAGGTAAAAAATACTGATAACCGACATCAATTTTTCCATAACCGTCTACTCCTTTCGAGACCCCTTTATCGAGGTCATTTTGGTGGGGGGATTCGTGTGAATCATCCCTGTTATCGGTTAGCGAACATTCTTTACTTTTTCCTGTTCTTTTTCTGCATGCTCTGAAATAAAAACTTATCTGCCACAAGCGCCGAATAATGTTCATCCAGGTATGCAGTGAGAATTTTTTCTTCCCAGAGGATTGTCGATTTGATTTTTTCGATCTCCTTTTCGGCCTTTGAGTAAAGCTCCTCGATTTTCCGTTGGGCATCCCGCTTTTTTTCCCGCAGGCTCTCAATGGATTTCGTCAACGTCTTAATTTCAGCGTTGCGAATAATAGGAAAATCGGCCGGGTTGCTTTCGGAATATTGCACTTCGAGCAAGCCACTATCCGCCTTGCGCCCTGTAACTTTATAAGTCAAGTACCCAACGATGTAAGGCAACAGAAAGACGAGCAAAATTTGAGTGGCTTCCACAATTTCGTTTCTATCGCTAGACGAAATTTCCTGGCGAAGAGGGTTCGATAGACTCTCTGTGCGCAAATCGCCTATACCTAGAGAAATTAAGGCCTGAAAACTTACCGCCGCCAAAATAAGAACAACTATAACTGTCTTCCGGCCTCTGGATATGGCATTGTTGTATATCAGAGCTGTCCACTGTATAACGTTATGAGCCAGAAGTATTAAAGCTCCCGTTGCGATGACAGAAAGTGCCGGGGGGATGGATTCGACAAACCATCTAGGATAGTGCTTCAATCCGGGGGCTTCTGTATCAATTAGCTCAGAAAAGGCCAATAACGTCAGAATTGCTTCCGCTGCCGACATTGAAATTATTCCTACATAGCTTAAAGGTTCTGTCCAGCTGAAATTACTCCACCATGCATGCATTTTTTGTCCCCAAAAATGACCGCTTTCGTCCGCAGCTTGGTCTGAATCACGGATGCGAGCCGCCAGATCGAACTCCTTCTCAGCGATGCCCTTGCCGGTATCTTCTTTGCTCTCCACGGCTTCGGTCATTTGTTCCGCCATTTTTTGGGCGCGTATAGGGTTAACTGGCCTTAAAAAGGAAATGACTTTTGCAAACAATTGTGAGCCATGAAAAATTTCTGCTGTTTTCTGGGTCCAGGAAAGCAAATCCGCTGCCCATGGCGGAAATATTATGGCCTTGATCGGCTTCTTTATTTCCGCCTCGGGCAAAACTTGAACATCGTTTTTTAGCTTGAGGTAATCGGTTTGCGGGCAATGTTCCCGGTACTCTGCCGAGCGCGTTTTAAGAAACTCCTCGCATGAGATGCCACACTTTACCGCTTTACGCGCCATTCGCCGGCTTTTACACGAGGAATGCCGTATTACTCCATTCCACCGTAAAAAAAACGCTTTTGGCGACCATAAAATTTTCATAGTCCAAACTCCTGTAATTCATTTTTTGGCGGCGCTAGAACGCCTTTAGTGGTGGCAAGATGAATATGAGATGTCGAGACAAATAAAGGGTGGCGGGGATATGGGCTGGAGCAAAAACGGCGCCGAGAGACTACTCCGTTATTGGGGAAATATCCCCACTTGCTTTTTTTTAAAAAGATGCTAGCGTAAATCATAAAGGCTCCTTTCATATTTCGTGTTTGGGGCCTTTAAGGGCGGCTGTGCTCCTCGGTGCATGCCCACTCTAATTTTCGACTCAAGTAACACGACTTTGCGCCTCACCATCCTCCGACCCAACTTTTTCATTTTCAACACGCATGCATAGCTTGCCAATGGTTACCTCTCTTTTCAGCAATAGGTAAGATTTGAAGCTGTTGTAAAGGGCTTTGCTCATATGATTCTTCAATTTGGCGCTGGGAGAATAGCGTTTTTCCGACAGCCTAGTCTTAACCCTTAGAAGCGTTTTCACCGCTTCATAGAGGTCATCGTGCAGTTGAATCAACGCCGCATCGTCCGTCTTCAACGGCGTTACATCATTGCTTATGAGCTTCCTTTTGGACATCTTTCGCCTCCTTCTTTTTTTTGTTTTTTCCTTTCTCCTTCGAAACTGCTATCATCTTTCAAACCGAAAATAACAAAAAAGCTTACAAGAAAAAGGAAAAAGACACTGTGGCGCAAATATCTGAAATTGCAATAGAATTTCGCTACAAAGATAAGGATTCACCTCCCGAGCCTTTTTTAATCATTAATGGCTCAGAACGATTCGAATGTAGCGACAGAATTAGAGGTGCCTACGGTTTTGATGAGATTGCTTTGGATGGACGCTTCTGGAAGTACTTTATTCTCCTTGCCCTTAGACGTTACTATGGCGAAAATGAAGGATGGGTGGCAGCCAATGAGTTGAGCAGGCTATTTGATAAAAGCATATCCGAGGGAGGCCAAGCTACCAGAAAATACTTCCAACGAAGGTTGAAACTTTACAATGACCGTGATGTGTTAAGCAGGTCTTATTTAATTCAGTATCTACCGGAAACTTTGAGCGGTTATCAAGGTATCAGACATGGCATCAGAGGGGTTTCCGTGGGGCCTTATCGAGTCAGCGTTGGCCCTCCATCATTGCGTATAAACCCGCAAGAGTGTTGGAGGTATATCCTCGGCCCGGAGCGTGTTATAAACATTACGCCCGATTTTTCGCCACTTGAAGTCATTGAACAAGCCGATGTTCTTTTTAATGGGGGCAAATTAATTGAAAATCGCTTGCTTCTTAACAATATCTTGGGGCACCTGTATGTTCAGCAAAATCAAAAAAATCTCCAATTACTCGGAGACCTTTGGCGGAAACTTTCCATCACGGAAATGCATCTCGGTATTTCACCCGCCTCTATAATATCGGCAGATAACGCTATAAACATTTTCAGAAAAATCGGGAGAAACAATTACTCAATCAGTGATTGTATTCACACCAAAGCTAACGCCTATGGCCAGCTAAACTTGTATAATGAGGCAATACGGGCATGTAGGGACGCGGAATACCTGTTGAGGGCAAGGGTGAGCTCAATTAGAAAAAAGACTCAACCATTATCCCACATTCTTGTCAACGAAGGAAAATTTATTTCCATTTTGGGTAATAGCTATTCAGGAAAAAGGGTTCTTGAAAAGGCAAAGGATAAAGCGATGTCCGGCACTTCCATCGGCACGGTTGCAACGATGGACATTCGTCTTGCCCAGCATTATATTCGTAATGAGGATTGGACACCTGCAGAAAACATCATTTCAAGAATAGAGGGAATTACGAAGCAGTTAAACACCAACGAATACTCCCTTTTTCTGCGAACCAATTGCGAATTCTTCGTTCACACAAAACAATGGGACGAAGCCCGGAAATGGTGCAAGAAAACAAGGGATTTTGGAATTCAACTTAGCCGCCGCAACCTCATGCGGCGACTTGCGCCGATTATTGCGGAACTAAGGCGTTTCGGGCAATGGGATGAGGATTAATCTCTGATTTTTCGAGATCAGCTCAAAATATTGTGCTTTTTGAAGATTTCGAGGAAGGTCGGCGTCGCAAAGCCGACAGAATAGGTCGCGTGAAGCGTCTCAATGTAGGCCTTTTCCTTGTAAACCTTGAGTTGTTTTGCACCTTCATCGGAAATGACCTATTCTGTCCGATTTGTGGGGATAGCCTTGTATCCGTGGACTATGGAGAATACCCGTCCTGTTTTCACATCGAAAATTGGGCACGCCGCTATTGCTCGGAATGAATGTCATTGTTTTTCTGAAGTTTGTCTATTATTTTCAGGACATCATCTTTGTCGCTACTTATCGTAAGTTCTCTGAAAAATGGCTTTGTTAAGCTATTAAGCTTTTTCAAATCAAATTTGCACGTGGCGAATATTTTCCACTTCGTAAATCTAAGCAATTTTTTATTCTCCGGAATAAATATACTCAACCTTCTAAAAAACATGTCATAAGCTATAAAAAGAGCGAACAGATACAAAAAAGGAATAAAAGAAATTGTTAAAATGATTGGCAGCAGGAAGGCTCGAAGATTGTCGGCTGAAGCAAAGTTATCGAAGTCGGTGTAGATTTTAAGGCCGGAATAAGCCAAGACTATCAAGCCGAAAGCCATCAGTATGCCGTCCGTCAACTTTTTGGCGGGCGCATATTTCTCTTCTGTCTCAGCAATTGCATTCATGACCACGATTAAAAGCAACACGGGCACAAACATCAATTCTATCCACAGGTTGAAGGTGTAGAGGTTTACAATGAATTCCAACACCAGGATCAACTTAAGGTTGTCTAGAAGCAGTTTCCGGAAGTAATGCTCTTCCTTGTTCGCCTTGTTCGCGTTCACCATAAGTATAAAGGCCGTACCGAAAGCCCAGAATATAGTGTCTTTCAGCAGATAAAAGCCCCACAGATTTATCTCTCGTAATAGAAGGATCAAAGAAAATACATAAGCGAGCATCATTAGAAGGGAAACCTGTATCTTTACAACAAAGAACGTCTTTAGCAGATTTTTGAAGGCTGACCTAATACTTTTCTGTAAAAGGGTAAAAATTAAAAAGATTATAAGCCATATAAAAAGCGCCTTTTCGCGATTGTTAAATAATTCTATGAAATTATCCATAATATTCCTGGCCCGATATTGTTAATTTGTAACGCCGTGCTGTTTGAATATTTCGAGGAAGGTCGGCGTGGCGAAGCCGACGGAGTAGGTCGCGTGAATTCATCAAGGTGGTCAACTCGACTTTAATTTGCTCGCTCGCTCCTCATAATCCACCATGTGCACCTTCATTAAACTCTTCCAAAGCTTGCCGTGATTGGGGATATGATAATGTAGCAACTCGTGCAAAATGACATATTCACCGAGCGAGCGGTCCATTCCAAGCAATTCGACGTTAAACGTAAAATAACCGTTTGTTGAACAGCTTGCCCATTTGCGAGTCATCGAGCGGAGAGTGATTTGCTTGACATTCACCTTGATCTTGTCGGCGTAAAGATACACTTCCTCCTTGAATTCTCGCTTCGATTCCCAAGTTTTAATCATTTTCTTTTTCATAGGCTTGCTCTTACAAGGGTTTCGATTATTTGATCAGTTATTTTTTTCTGATTGGCAAGAGAAATGCCCAGCGATTCAAGCCGGTCGTAAATGTCGTTCCGCAAATCCCGTGTCAACTTCTCGCTTTTCGCAAACTCCGGATATTCATCGATAATCGATTCCAAATCCTCCACGACCTGCATATCGACTATTTTATCGGCTGCCAGCAAGTCCCTTATAAACCAGGCCACGCTTGAAATACCTTCCTTCTTCTGTTCTTCGTTACGCTTGGCCTCATTCTCGGCAAGCTCCAAAAGCTGCTTCAAGGCTTCCTGAGTGGTCATCTGCCGGCTGGAATAAGCATCCATAATGTTCTCCGCCCGTTCCTTAACCGAAATAAGCACCGGGTCGTCGGCTTTTTCCGCGGCCAGTTTCTGAATGCTCTTGATGAGGTTGATAATTTTAACCTCATCGGGCTGGTCCTTGTCCTTGATAATTTCAATGCCCTTCTCGTCGAGTTTGATTAAATCAGCCCCTAACTTTACTTGGCTGCTTTCGATATGTTCCTGCACCAGTTCGGACGTTTTCTTCTGGAATTCGCGGTCAATTTTCACCTGCTTGGCATAGGCGCTGCGAACCACCTGATACATGCTTGAAAGCGTCGTGTAATCGTCGATATAAGGCCGCAAGAATGCGTCCGGGGAAATAATCTCGTACAGCATTTCAATCTCGTTATAAAGGTTGAAAAACGCCTTACGCTTTTCCTCTTCCCGGAAATGCTCAATCAGAATACCGGCAAGCCGGTCATCGAACGGCCCGACAAGTAGCTCGAAATATGGCTTGGCGTCCTTTGTCAATTTCTCGACAAAACGCTTTTTCAAAAGCTCCAAATCCTTAACAACAGCCTGCACATCGTCACTATCGAATGAAAGGGCTTTTTCCAGCTTGTCAAAAATGCCCACAAAATCCAGGACGAAACCATGCGGTTTAACCATCTTCATTTCTGCGTTCTCGTATGGGCGGTTCACGCGGGCAATTGTCTGAAGCAGGGCATGGTCGCGCAACGGCTTATCGAGGTACATGCAATATAAAATCGGCGCGTCATAGCCGGTCAGCAGCTTTTCCGTTACGATTAAAATCTTCGGATTTTTATCAATGTCGGCAAAATCACGCCTAACTTCCTTTTCCTTCTGAGAGTCGATAGTAAATTCTTTGAGGAGCGCTTTGTCGTTATTGCTGCCGGAATAAACGACCTCGCTCCACTCTTTCGGCAGGTATTTATCCAGTTCCTTCTTGTAAAGAGCGCAGGCCTCGCGGTCAACGGCCACCAGAAACGCCTTGTAATTCATCGGCTCGATATGTTGCTTGAAATGCTCGGCAACGAACTTGCCGACTTTTTTGATACGCCCTTTTCCCTTAAGGAAGTTCCGGGTGTTGATTGCGCGTTCAAGGATAGCGTTAAGCTCCTCGATGTCCGTGACGCCGTGTTCCGTGGCAAGGTTCAAAACCTCCCGCTCCAGCGTTTCCTTTGGCACCAGCATTTCGTTCGGCGCAAGGGAGTAATAGAGCGGCAAGGTCGTGCCGTCCTCGATGCTTTCGCTTATGTTGTATTTGTGCAGGTAGCCCTTGATGTCGGAGATTCCGAAGGTCTTGAACGTGCCTTTGCCGTATTGGGCTTTATCTACTGGAGTGCCCGTGTAGCCGATAATGGTGGCGTTCGGCAGAGCCGCCATCATGAACGTGCCGAGGTCGCCGCCAGTTGTGCGGTGGGCTTCGTCAATCAGAATAAAAATGTTCCTCCTTGTGTTGAGGTCTGCGGGCAAGCCCCGGAATTTGTGAATCATGGTCACAACAATGCCTCGATAGTCGGACTTGAGAATTTTAACGAGGTTGCGGATGGATTTGGCCTGTTTGACGTTTTCCAATCCGGCGGCGCGAAGATTTTTGTCCATCTGGTCTTCAAGCTCGTTGCGGTCGAGCATCATGATGACCGTCGGCTTGTCCGCATCATTAGACTTGAACAGCAATTCCGCCGTTTTAATCATGGTGTATGTCTTGCCTGAACCTTGCGTGTGCCATATCAAACCCCGCGTCGCTTTTTCTTGAAGCGCTCTTTTCAGCACGGCTTCGACGGCGTTTGCCTGATGTTCCCGGAGGACGATCTTGGTTAGTTCCTCGTCCTTCTCGATGAACATGATGTATTTCTCGATAGTATCCAGGACGTGCCTGGTATCGAAAAAGGTTTTAATTTTCTTTTTGAAGTCTCCGGCTTTGCCGCCTTTCCAGTTGAAGATGTCTCTTTGCTGGGTGTTCCACGTTACGCCGTATTCTACACGCATTCCTTCCGTCGCCAAATATACCTGCTCGACCGCCATAAGTTCGGGTGACTCATTGTGATAACGGCGTATCTGGTCCAAAGCCTTGTCCACGCCCTCGGCGGTGGTTAGGTTCTTGCACTCGATCTCAATCGCCGGGATGCCGTTGATGAGGAAGACAATGTCCTGCCGGCTGGTGTAGCGGCTGTTGGAGAAAGTGAATTCGTCGGTCACCTCGAACACGTTGCTTTCGGGGTTGGCGAAATCGATGAAAACGACGTTGCGCTCCCGCTTCTCCTTCTCGTCGTAAGCCGTGCTCTGACCTCGCAGGGCAAGGAGCATCTGCCGGTTGCCCTCGATCTTAGGCGCGAAGTTGAACAGTTTGTAATTCTTGGGAAGCCAAGGGTTGAATTCCCGGAGCTTTGCGTCCAAGACATCTCGATAATAAATTCCGTTTTTATAATCTTCTTCGCCGCCGCGCCGCTCGTCGCTTTCAGAACGTGAAACATAGCGCCAACCCGCTTCGGTGGCGTACTTGATGATGCGTTGCTGGACTGATTTTGATTCTGTTGGTTTCATAAATTATTTTTGCTCTTTAATCACCTTTATAATGAATTCAATGGCACGGTCGTTATAAATCGATACTGTATTCTTCTTTGCAACGCCCGTTTTTTTATATTCTTCTTCTTGGTCTTTGTTCCTAAAATTATATGCGGAGTAATCGGAATTATTTTTTAAATCATTTTCCTTGATTGCGGCATGAATATGGCTAGGTTTGATTTCTGGGTGCCTACCCCTAATTATTTTTTCTAATTTAGTATATGAATATGTATATTCATCAGTCAGCCTTTTCTTTATGATTTTGGCTATTTCTACTGTGTCAACGGGTTGAACAGAGCCAACCAATTTTAATGTTTTCGCGCCATTTTTCTCTGTAAATTTGCCCTCTTTAATAAAACTGATCTCCTTGACCAAATCGCTATCAATCAATAACGTTCCGTGGTTTCCCTCAACGATTCCGCTTAGGGTATCAATTATGCCAACATTTGCTGGTCCAACCTCGCCAATCTTTTTAACTTTTCTAAGCCATTGCTCATTATTTTCCTTAATTCTATTGGCTATCATGCTGGCAAGTTCAGAATATTGGATAACTTCTGTCCTGCCGGCATATCTGTAAAATATTACTCCGTTTTTTAAAGTCTGCTTATCGTCGCCTTTTTTACATATAACGGGCTTCATTAAAGCTTTATGAGCATATAATACGCCAAAAGATTTGCCGTTTATATTTACCGTATCCATTTCCCAATCGATGTAAGGGGCGAAGTGTTCATTGATAAATCCGGATATTTTTTCTTCATCGATTTTATTAAACTGCTCCAAACTTTTCGCCGTCAAACCTTTTAATTTCCTAGGGCTGTTGGTGACCCCGAAAATAATATATCCGCCTGTATTATTAGCAAATGCGGCAAAATCGCGGAAATATTCTGCTAAGCCGCTTAAGTTGAAGGATTCCTTGAACTCAAGGTCCTTTTGCTCACGATGGAAAAGGCTGCCATCCGCTCTCTGTCTTAGCAATTCGCTAATGATTTCTTTCGCTATTTTTTTCATACTCATGACGTTTCATGTTTTTGTTTATTTATCAAATCCTCGGCTAATCTCTTTAAAACGAGTATTTCCTTAGCTTTTATATAATAACCGAGATTTATCATTGATTGGGTCGTTGTTATTACTTTTTGTTGCGTTGGAATTTCCTGAATAGAAATCTCACCCTTTTGATTAAATACTGGCCCCTCAAATAAGATGCCGATAAATATTATCCTGCTTGCACCCATATAATAAGTTCCTCTCTTGTCCCTATATCCCCCAAGATTGACTATGAATAGCGGGGAACCAGAAGAGCCGGGAAATACAGAAAGGTCAACCACGCCCACTGATTCTCGATTAAAATCAATTGCAGGATGCGATGCGGTTATCCCTTTTCTAATCAAAGGCAAATTGTTTTTTTCATCCCAAAGCCCTATAGGGGTGCCGTACATGAAAACATCTTCAATTGCTTCCAATTCCTCTAATTTTTCATTATCCCAAATTAAATTTTCTGTAATTGGCGTAAAATACACATCCTTATTAAGTCTATTTTTAACCTGCTCAAATAAGGGGTTCACGAAACAAAAACAAAGATCCATGGTCGGATGGAATATCCAATTTGCATTATATGTTATTGCTATATTTTCATCTGAGGGTACATCGTTATCTTGTACATGTAAAAGAAAATTAACGCTTTCAATATTCTTATTATTAACTACATGCTTGTTGGTTATTATTACCGGCATAATTTTATCGTCAATTTTGAAATTAAAGAAAAAACCCGTCCCAACGCCACCGGGAGTTTCTAATCGGACGGTTGTAAATAGTAACTGTTCTGTAATTGAGGATGGATTTATCATAGATTTGTAATTCTTCTTTCCCCACTCATCAATTCATGGAGTAGAACGTTGAAAAGCTTCTGATAGTCTGATAGCTTTGCCGTTGTCACTTCGATTTTTGTTGAAATCGTGTCAAAGGCTTTCAGCATCAGTAATTGCTGGTTGATTGGCGGCATGGCCAAATCCATAGATAAAACTGCGCTCTTATTGAATTTGGCGTTTACCGAGTATGTCTGAAGTTTAACAAAATATCCCGTCTCTCTGAGCCAGTTTAAATAATAATATAAAAATCTGTTGATTACTTTGTTTTGATCCGTTCGTATTCTCAAAATAAAGGAGGAATGAAGTATCTTTTCGTCTCCGGTGTAGATTGCGGTTTTGCCAACGTGATGCTTACTGCCGCTTCTCCAATTCAAAAGGACATCGCCGTTTCCAACAAAACTTGATAGCTCCCTTTTTGTCTTGGGTTCGTAATAATTGACTTTATCATAAACGATTTCGCCGTCCAGGGTAATATTTTTATTCGTAAGAATTTTGAATCCGACCGGTTTCGTTAGCGATGCAACCGCAGCCTGAATTCCATAAGATACCTCTCCAACATCTCCAAGCTCCACAACCTCCCAACTCTCCGGCATTTCGCCAATTTCGGTGATTTTTGTTTCTTCGCCTTTTGTGCCGTGGGTGAAGAGGTGGTTCATCATGCTTCGCTTTAGCTCTTTGAGCTTGGCAATCAATTCTTCCTGCCCGGCAATCGCCTCCTGCACCGTCGTCAACACCCGCGCAATGGCCTTTTGCTCTGGAAGCGCAGGCTGAAGAATTTTCTTTTCTTTTAAGACAGAAAAATGGCGGTTATAACCTTGGCTTGATATGTCGAGATTCTTGAGGAAGAAAAAGAAAAACTTTGAGTCAAATTCATCTATTGGTTTTATAATTTTCGTTCCGTCCGCGCCCAAGGCAATCGGAAAATCGACGTATTTTAAAACTCTTGTATGGTCTCCAAAAATAATGAAGGGTTGTATGTCCGAGATAACTTTGTCTTCGTCGTTGGTAAACCCTGCGATAACAGATTGACCCTGGTCAATGATGGGATATTCCCCTGATTCTAAATATTCCTTTGTTTGAACCTGTTTGCCACGAGCAAGCTTGACCTTTTGCAGGCAATCTGCAAAGGGCAACTCTTTCCAGTCTTCAGCTATTGATGTTTGCATTGTCATAAATGATTAGCCAGAAAGTTTTCAACGCCCGACTTCATACCCTTTACATCATCGATATTATATTCGTTAAAATTCCCATGATCCGCCGAGTTCCTTATTATTCGCCAGCCATCGACCTGATTTTTTACCAAAGCGTTGTAGATGTTATTTGAAGCCAGCTTCTTATTGATCTCGTCAATACCGGCACGCTTTGAAACAGAAATTGAATTCTTGACCGCAATATCCTTGAGGCCATTTTCCAAAACAGCCCCAATCAAGGACGCCGCCGGGTCTTTGTAATTATTGTCGAGAAGATGGCACGCTATCTCCAAAAAATCTGTAAACACTTCCGCCTTCACAAGTTCCTTCACTGACGCCAGAAAACCTTGTTCGATATCCTCCTTCAACCCACGAAGAATTCCAATTCCTGAGTCAACTTCACCCATAGTTGCATATTGAACTCGTTTTTCTAAATTTTTATAATAAGGACTATTTTCACCTGTAATTTTAACTACTAAATTCTCAACGCCGACTTTCCATTCATTAAAAATGTCTACATCAATAGTTTGACCACCAACAATTCCAGGAGGGTTGGGTCTATGAGTAGCTTTAACTCTTTTAGCTTTCTCTTCGAGTTGTTCAATTCTTTCCAATATTCTTTGCTCAATTTTATTCATATATTTTACCTAAAATCCCAGTTCTTTCAAAACCTTTTGCAGGTTTTTATCCGCCTCTTTTGCTTTGGCCTCGACCTCGGCCAGAGAGATCAGGATGTCCTCGACCGGCTCGTATTCCTCGGGACCGTCCAGGTGAATGTAGCGGGACGGTGAAATGTTGTAGTCGTTCTTTACAACCTCGTCCTTGCTTACGAACATGCTGAAGTTTTCGACGACCTTCACGGCGTTATAGGTATCGGCGATCTTTTTGATCTGGTTCTCGCCGATGTAGTTCTTGGGGTCGCCCTTCACGAACTCCTTGCCGGCGTTCATGAGGAATATTTTGTTTTTCAGCTTTTTGGATTTGTTTCTGTTAAGAAAAATGAGTATGCCCGGAGCGTTATTGTTATAGAAAAGGTTTTCAGGCAGGTAGATGACGCCCTCGATCAGGTCGTTTTCGATAAACCATTTGCGGACTTCCTTTTCCTTGTTCGCGCCCGCGTTGCCGCTGCCACGG
>CAYWKU010000050.1:0-20586 GCA_964459325.1 uncultured bacterium
AACATGTCCCCGGAGGGAAAATCCGAATTTCCCCCACAAAGTGGGACACGACCGAACCATCATTACTGTCGCGAAGGAATATTGAACATGTTTCCCACAGTAGATCAGCCGCAACAGATTTTACAACCGTTTTAAGGAATTCATACGGAGAATCTAGCTTTAAATTGCCACCAATTTGAGCTCTGACATTGTTCAGGCGGAGTAAGCGGTCAAAATAACGATCAGCAAGATTTTGTTGTAAAAATGACCGGATAAGATTACAGGTATCATTTCTGAGATTATATTCGGGATAGCGAGTATACATGCAGACAACTACTTTAAGAGAGAGATTGGAAACTGTTCCGGTAGTGGCCACAGAAAAAACGTTTACCCATGTCAATTCTTTAGGCAATATGTCCGGCGTTTTCCAATGTGTTGAGTTCAGTTCATTATGTAATGTATCTCTAGTATTAAGCCCATTCTTGAGAATGTTATAATTCCCGATTTCTACAAAATGTGATGTAGGTGATACGTCACCTGCTATTCGAGTAAAAATTTCTGTGATGTCGTTAAATAACCATACAGAAAAAGCATCGAAGTATGTATAGTCACGAAAGGCACCTATGACCGTGTCTGTTGAGTTTGGTCCACTTGTATCTGAAAGAGTTTTAATCAATTTTGATTTCGTATTGTTCCGAAAAGCTTGTGCCATATAATTGCCATACATCCTATAGAAATTACTATCCTGTGGGCCACGGAAGATAAATATCTTTTCTTTTTCCGGAGCAACAACAATTAACTCATCATCCCGATACAGAAAGTAATTTCCCTTCTTGGGCGTAGTAATACCGATTTGATTCAAGACATTATTATTAAAGGTATGGAGACCGTTGTCCATGTCAGGTTTCAGGTTAAGACGTACAAGCGATATGGGCCTATCGCCAATATTTTCCGGCAAATCAAACCAATAAGGCTGATTTGCTCGAAGATACGTTTTCATAGGAATGCTCATCTCACATCCGGCTAAGGCTGGTCATAAATTATTGATTACAGATCCCTTTCTAAGATAATTTAGCGCTTATTTTTAGAAAAGACGAAACGAGCACGCTCGTTTTACGCTCGTTTATTGCCACCTGTCCAAAGGTAGTATGAACCTCGTCCTTTTGCAACTAGCTGCAATTGCTTATGTTTATGGGCTAATTTGCGTAATAGCCTGCTTGCCTGGTGGACGCTCAAATGGCACAGTTCGGCGGCTTCAGAGCGCGTTATTTTGCCGTGGCTGCGCGCATAATTGAGGATCAACTGCTCGTTTTGAGCGGGTTCGAAGCCCTTGGCGCGCACATATTCGGCCTTCATCTGAAATCGCCGGTAGAGAGGTGCAGCCAGGTGGTAGGCCCGACCCCGTTTTTCGCCGCGAGCCTCGATAAGGCCACGCTCGTGTAGGCTCTCTAGGACGGCTTTTCCAGCCGACATGCCCTTTTGTATCAGTTTTCCGGCCAATTCCGAGTCAACATGGCGCTCCAAGAAAAGAGCGTTGAGCACCATCAATTCGTCCAGGGAAAGCGCCGCGCCTTTTTTGTCCTGCTCATAAACGAAAGCGGCGAATTGGAGCGACGGCTCGCCGCCGTGGAGAACCACGCGGACGCCGCTCGCGTCGCTTCGGCTGTAATCCGGCGCAGGGCGGCCATACCGGAGTTGGCCCATGAAAATCTTGTCCACGCCCCGGCCGGTCTGCTCAATCAGCCCGATGCGCTTGAACGCTTCCGCCAGTCGCGGATTGCGCGGCTTTGGCTCGTGTACGAGGATGTTGTTCAGGTTGATGCCCTCCGGGAACCCGCCCGGGTTGGTAATAAGCAAATGGTCGGGCTGCCATTGAACGTAGACCGCGCCCAGCCGGGTGTAGTCCCGGTGGAGAATCGCGTTGTTCACGGCTTCCCGGAAACTGTCCGGCGAATAGTCGGGCACCGGAAGTCTGAACATGCCGACGGTGACCTCGCGCTCCTCGTTGCGAGCGGCGAAGAGGGTTTCAATCTTGTCCAGCGTGCGCAGGAGTGGGCCGTGAAAAACCTCATTGACTTTGACATTGCCCTGCGGGTCGAGAACCTGAAAGTGAATCTCGTTGGTCGTGAGCAACTCACGCAGGATTTCTTCACGTCCGAGAAGCAACAGACCGGCGACGTTAGGGACGAGGTGGCGATTGTGGCTTTCGACTAACCGCAACGCCTTTGCAAGCTCTTCGTTCGAAAACTCCAGCAATGTCCGGTCGCCACGGAGCTTCTTGATGGTCTGCTGAAGCCGTTCGAATTCGAGAGGGTCGAGGCTGTCGAAAGTCGCGCCTTTCATGATTTGCGCAGAAAAATCCAGCAGGCCCAGGTCTACCCGGCGGGACCGCTGGTCACGAGGGTAGAAGGGGACGGTTTGAGGCTTTCCATCGGCCCCTATGGTGCGGTGCAGGGATTTTCCCGAAGTGGTGGCGCAAGGTTCAGGGTAGGGTTCGACTCTGATGACGATTACATCGCCGTCCAGGTGGTTGACCACCGAAATGGACGTGTTCACGTTGGGGACGGTGTTGTTGAAGATGGCGGACTTGAGCTTGATCGGGTCGGTCGTTGCGCCGTGTCGGGGCTTTGCGCCGGTTATCGAGCCGTTGTCCTCGACGCCGATAAGCAGGTGCCCACCGGACGTGTTGGCCAAAGCAACCACTTCCTTGTAAATCTCCCTGTCCGTGATTTTCCGGCGGTCGGACTTGAACTCGATCTCCAGGGTTTCACCCTGGGAAATCAGGTCATTGAGGCTTTCAGCATCCATGGTTTTGAGGACTCATCGGCTAAGTGGTTCAATTTCGAGCAGTTTAGAATCATTGCACGCCCTTGTCAACGAGTCGAATGAGCGTCATTGCCGTCGAGCGGACGGTTAATGCAGTGGAAATACCGGTTACAAGGGGACACGTTGGCAGACAAAAGGGACTGGCGTCTCCTTCTGTCTGCCGCCAATAAGGTTAAAAAAAGGTTTCGATATTGAAAGGGGCAAAGGGTATACATATGGGTATACATACTAAATATCTACACCTTTTTTTGTTTTGATATAGGTGTAACCCTTTGATTACAAAGGGTTATTTTTGTTGGCCAATGTCGGGCGCTTCGCGCCCGACCGCCATCATTTTCCTCCCCTTCGGGTCGGCTCCGCTTCGCTTCGGGTTCCGCGCCTGACGGCGCTCCACCAAAATGATGGCGGTCGGCCACGAGACGAGTGTGCCAGCCAATCGGTCTGCGTCTCCGACTAGACCTCTTGGGTGCCTCGGCACGCCGACATTGGCCAACATTTGAACAAGCCCTAAACCCCCTGCTCCCACCCTGAATATATTTTGGGGATTTTTCCTCTGCCTGTTGAAATAAACGGTCGCATTCTCTAATCTCTATCAGTCGATCTCCTCAAATCAGGGACCAAAACAGTGGCAAACGATGATCGGAAAATGGCTTTGCAGGAGTCTGAATTCCTGCTTTACCAGACGGACGACGGTCAGACGCGAATGGAAGTTCGCTTTTCCGGCGAAACGGTCTGGCTTTCTCTGAAGCAGATGGCGGAACTTTTCCAGCGCGACAAATCTGTCATTTCCCGGCACATTAAAAACGTCTTCGATGAAGGCGAACTCGACCACGATTCAACTGTTGCAAATTTTGCAACAGTTCAACGTGAAGGCGAGCGCGAGGTTTCCCGCGATGTCGAATACTTCAACCTCGATGTCATCATTTCGGTCGGCTATCGGGTCAAATCCCATCGCGGCACGCAGTTCCGAATCTGGGCCACTCAGCGATTGCGGGAATTCATTGTCAAAGGATTCGTTCTGGACGACGAGCGGCTCAAACAGGCGGGCGGCGGCAACTATTTCGACGAACTGCTCGCCCGCATCCGTGACATCCGGTCTTCAGAGAAGGTCTTCTGGCGCAAGGTGCTCGACATTTACGCCACGAGCATCGATTACGATCCAGGCACGGATATGTCCCGGCAGTTTTTCGCCACAGTCCAGAACAAGATGCATTGGGCGGCGCACGGGCACACCGCCGCCGAAATCATCGCAGGCCGGGCCGACTCGGCACAGCCCTACATGGGAATGACCGCCTGGTCGGGTACCCGACCTTCGAAGGAAGACTCTGCCATCGCCAAAAACTACCTGAACCGGGAGGAACTGGACACCCTCAACCGCATCGTCGCGTTCTATCTCGATTTCGCCGAACTCCAGGCGAAAGGCCGCCGCCCGATGTACATGAACGACTGGATCGCCAAACTCGACGATTTTCTCCGTCTGAGCGAGCGGGACATTCTAACACATGCCGGTAGCATTACTCACGAAGAGGCTGTCGAAAAAGCCTACGCCGAATATGACAAATTCCGCGCCATTGAAGCATCAAAAACCTCTCCGGTGGAGAAGCACTTTGAAAGAGCTATCGAGCAGGTTAAGCAACTGGAAAAAGGCAGGAAGAAAAAAGCTAAGTCCCCATCCAAATCTACAAAGCGCAAGAAAAAGCCAAAAAACAGATGAAAAAGGAACGATTTACTGAGCTACGATGTCTTGATTCCTAAGATAAAATCGGTACCATAATAGACGGCTTTGTTCCGCTCGACCCCGCAATTCTCACTTGATTTTATGTTCAATATAGGGCAATATGAGATATATGTCAATTCTAACAGCAAGATCGAGGAATGACCTTAACCGTTTAATAAACGGGGAGGAACTCTCCATAGATGGCTCAAAGATTAAGCTTCCCGCTGATGATTTTTCTGTCCCAGCTTTATCCATCCTTATAGACAAGTTCGAGAACGAGCAAACGCAAACCTCTGTTCGAGAGGCAGAGCCTTTTTTAAATTCTATCATAAAACGGGCTGAAGAATTGTCGGCTAGTGGAGGAAAAACAGGGCACACAAAAACTGAGGATATCCGAGATAAAGAAAAGTTCCAATGGAAATTACACAAGCTTAAGACATCAAATTTTCGTGGTCTCAGTGAATGGAACGGCAAAGTGTTTGAACTGGATTTTGAAGGAAGGCCCTGGCTTATTTATGGTCCGAATGGTTCCGGCAAAACCTCAATTATCAGCGCTATTGTTTGGTGTTTAACCGGCCATTGCCTCAAAGAGAGGACAGAACCACAGGCCGAAATTTCCTGTATTGACATCTACAACGAAAAGGTGGAGAAAGCTTGCACACTGGTCGAAGGATGGCCAGCTGTTGTAACCATACCTCATAATTTAGGATTAGATGCGATAAAGCAAACTCGCCCCACCTGTTGGGTTGAAATCGAACTAAGATCGGTTGATAAAGCCATATATATTAAAAGGGAGATAAACGATAATAATGCTGAGTCATCGTTGACTATCAAAGATGGGAGTGACAGAGAGATTGATTGGCAGGATTTGGGCGTTAGCGACCTTTGCACTGAAATATCCTTGCTTATGCCATCCAGAGTGTCCTCTATTAAGTTTGAAGAGGGATCGAAAATATCAGAAGCGCTTTTATCCGTTGCTGGCCTAGATTCTCTTCAAGCAATAGGGAAATTGGCAAGGGATTGGAGTACCAATCTTGCAAAATTCAAAGGGCAGATTGATAAGAATTCAGATGATAAGAAAAAACGAACGGATGCAACTCTAAACGAAATTTTAAGTTCCGTAGATACCGAGATACAAGAGGATTTGAAGAAGTTAAGAGCTTCTTACACTAAAAATCCCGGGGAAACTGAAAATTTATTTCAGAATCGTCTTTTAGCTGCTCAAGCAAAGGCGGTCGAAGAAAGAGCGAGTAAAGAGTTTGCGCAAATAAAGGAAGCTCTTGCTTTAGATACGATACCTGATCGAGATAAGCAAGGTAAAATTGCTGAGGATCTTTCAAAAATCAGGCATAATATTGGCGAAAATTTGGAGTCGTGGCAGCCGATTGCCTCATGGCTGGAAATTACCGATGATCCTGCATCTTTATTGGATAAATTTAGGCAAAAGGTAGAGGAATGGAAAGCCGAAATTTCAAAAAGCTATTCGCTTTGGGAACAAAATCAAAAAGAAAAGGGAAAATTGGCCGTCAAAATAAAGGCTGCAAAATATATGGAGCAGCAGAAGAGTTTTGACCAGTGCCCAGTCTGCGATCAAGATTTGCCAGAAGCTATAAAAGAGAGATTAAAAGAATTAGCAAAAGAAGACGAGGCAATTTTGATCGGGGTTGATAGCTATGTTAGGTCATATGAAAACCAAATTAACGCCTTGTTTCCCTCTTCTATCCCAAAAATATCAACTGAAGATCCAAAAACACAAATTAAGAATATGCTTGATGTACATGTGCTTCAAAAGATCAAAGATGTGAAGTCATTTAAAGAGGACTTTTTAGAAACCTTTGATAAACTGATACAGGAGACCGCTGAAATTTCTAAAGAAGCTGAAATCAAAATATGCGAAGAAGGATGGGATACGGAATTTAAAGAGGGCTTGGGTGGGCTTGAAAAATCAATACAAGAGGGTTTAGCAAAAATAGCTGTTGCAAAATGGACAAAGCAACATCTATCCGATCTTAAGATAAAAATAGAGGGCATTGTCTTCGGTTCTCAAGATGATTCGCTTATAGAGCGCTTAACGGGCCTGGAAAGATACACTAACCGTTTTTTAGAATTAGATAAAATCAGAAAACAATTGACTACTCTTGCCGATGATTATCAGGAAGTAGATAAATTAATTATACAATCTGAGGAAGCGAACAGATTGCACGAAGTTCTCAGCCAGATAAGGAAACTTGAAGAGTATTCCAAAGCCCAACTTATTATTGATCTTGAGGCTGTCTCTGCAAAGATGTCGGAGTTTTACGATATTTTATATCCAAGTCCTGACGATCCGATCCGCCTATCTGGTTTGGCTTCTAAAACTACAAAGAAAGGAAGCAAACCTGACATTCGTTTTATGCTTAAGTGGACTGATAATTTTGTGGTAGAAGCTGATCCAATAGCTAACGCGGGCCGAATAAGGGCGCTCCTTTGGTCTTTTGCTTTTGCCCTGTTGGACAGACAAAAGCCTTCTCTATTGGTGGTTCCCATAGATGATCCGGCAATTAGCCTTGATGATTATCATAGGAAAAATATGATAAATGAAGTAATTAAGAAGAATCTCGCGAAAAATTTCCAAGCGCTGGCAACGTTACATGATGAATATTTGCTTCACGAAACATGGGTGAGCGATCCTACCGGGGAAGAAGTAGGTCTATTAAAAACTCTCCAGCCGGACGGCAATCATAGATATTGTCGAACAGAGCCGGCAATTGAGCCGTTACACAGAGCTGTGGCAGATTTCCAAAAGGATAAATCCAAACATAAGCCTGTCCTGGATGAGGTCAGACGATACTTGGAGAGAACCTTACAGGAGTTTGCGCTATATTTGCTGCCCGGAGACTATTCAGGTAGAACCGCAGGTGATTTGCTGGCCGAATTTAAAAAGCTCTCACAAGGCCAAATAAAAGGTCGGCCCATTACAGAGCATTTCGATGTAGGCAAGTTAGTAGGTATAATTGACAAGGGGCCATCAAAGTACATTATTGATGAGCCTCATCACGCTGGAAAACATGAAGGGAATTTATCCGCCAATGATACCCAAGATGTGTCCTCCAATTACAAAAAGTGGGTAGATTCATTCAGATTGCTTTACAAAGAAATAGAGGAAATAATTAACAAATGCCAGCAGGCCCCAGTTGTTAGAGCAGAAAGTATCAAATCAGGTGCAGAAATAATCAAATTAAACCCATGCAAGTTCGGCTGCGAAATTTCAGAAATTGGTAAGGTCGCCGCTGAGGGAGAATTCGCTGTTTATTCCGACCATAGTCCGGAAATTAAAACTTTTCGTTGGCCCGCTTTAGAATTTGCAATTATAGCTTCGGATTCCTGCCGACCTGTTGCATGGGCTGGTCAGGTCGGATTATTTACATCGAACGAACCTATAAATGAAGGAGATTTAACTCTTATCCAATTTGGAAAAAATACCTACCTGCGTAGAGTTCATAAAGCTTCCCAAGAACCGGACAACGACACGTGGATAGGTTCTTGTATTAACCCTTCAATTCGCGGTCTTTCACCCGTGATTTTCAAACAATCGGAATCGTCAATGAAGAAATTGATTGCAGTTCTCTATCCCACGGGGAGCGAATTGAAAACTCCAGTTGAAGATAAGAATGAAGTTATTCCTCTTCCCGAAGGAACCAGTTGGCCAACCGTAATGCAGAAACTAAATGGCGGGAAGACTCACCTAATTAGCGTGATTGGAGACAGCGCTGATCCCGTCGCACTCGATAAGCAATTCCTTATAGTTGAAGAGGTCGCCGATATTAAGGAGCTTCGAGATAACCGTATTTATTGTGTTCTTTTTGAGGATGGTAGGGCGCTTTTAAAAAGGTATAACAAGCTAAGCGATAAGAAGGCCGTTTTGCAACCTATTAACACCCTTAGTTCTTTACCCGTCATAGAGTGCAGATTTGAAGATGAGGAAAATGACAAGGGTTCTTCTTTACCTGTAATCAGTAAAATGTGGCTCGTTTGCGGGATGCTTTTCAAGTCGCCTGATGAACTCAATTGAAATATTTTACGCTTTGCGACACCGTGTCGTATGCCTAATAATGCCAATAATATCAGTCAGTTACAGGTCGCGGGGACAGGTTGCACTAGACATTAGTCATTTGCAACCGTCCTCAAACGCCTTTTTTGCCGTCCGGTAGTTGATCCCTAATTTTACACAAATTTCCTTCCACGTCAAGCCATTGCCACGCAGTTCCCTTACCTGTTCTCGATACCGAGGATATTTTGCTTCCGCTCCGAGTTTCACCCCCTTTTTCCTGGCCTCTGCAAGGCCATTTTTTATTCGGGAGACTATAAGCTCCCTTTCGTATTCGGCAAAGCTGGCAAGCTGTGTCAGAAAGAGCCTGCCTTCTTTAGTCCGCTGGTCAATCCCTTCCTCAATGAAAACGACATCCTTCCCTTGCAAGTCCTCGTGAATCAGCTTGAGAAGGTCAAGGACACTCCTTGATAGCCTGTCCAGTTTGAAGATTACGACAACCTGAAAATCGTCCTTCTCGGAAAGGAGCTTTTGAATTTCCGGTCGCCTGAGAGACTTGCCGCTTCGGGTGTCCCTGTAAACTTTAACGAGTTTAAGCCCATTTTTCAGGCAATAATCCTTGATGGCTCCGAGCTGAATCCCGAAGCCGTATTTCTGTTTGTCTTCGTTCGTCGAAATCCGAATATAGCCGACCGCTTTAACATTCTTCAAGTTCCGCCAATTGTATTCTATTCGATTGTATTTGTCAAAAGTCATATGCAATTATTGTATTGTTAGAACCCTTAGCGAAAACGAAAGGGAGGAGTATTATGAAAGTGAGTAGCAAAGCGTTAGCCGCTGTTTTTCTGGCATTGGTTTTAGCATTTTCGGCTTGCGGTGGAAGCGGGGATGACGGGACGACTGACGGTAATGGAACCAGCAATCCTCCGGCTGCGCCTTCGAGTTTGGGCGCAGTCGCTATTTCTAGTTCCCAGATTAACCTCGCATGGACAGACAATTCCGACAACGAGGAAGGTTTTAAAATTGAACGTAAAGCCGGTGCCGGGGGCACATACTCACAAATAGGCACCGTCACTGCCGATACAATCTCATACCAAAGTGCCGGTTTGAATGCGGACGCTACTTATTATTACCGGGTTCGCGCTTACAATTCTGACGGAGATTCTTCATACTCTAACGAGGCCAACGCCACAACCCCTTCTGCTGGCGGTCTCACTTTGGTCGGCTCCTACGATACTTTGGACCCATACAACCTTTTTGTGCGTGGCAATTACGCTTACGTGGCGGATGACACTGAAGGGCTGAAAATCATAGACGTTAGCACTCCGTCATCTCCCACGTTAGCTGCCACTTACAACACCCCTGATCGCGCAAGAGGCGTTTATGTAATCGGTGATCATGCTTATGTAGCCGATGCTCAATCGGGGTTACAAATCATCAATGTATCCAATCCGGCGTCTCCGACTCTTACTGGTTCCTATACAACGACGAATGACTGGGCAGAATACGTTTTCGTCACTGGCTCTTATGCCTTTATCGGTGATGATGGCGGAGGGGGAGTTACCGGACTGGAAATAGTGGATGTTTCAAATCCAGCTTCTCCAGTTCAAGCCAGTTCGTATGTTCCGCCAGTCAGCCCATATAACATCAAAGGAGTACATGTCAGCGGCGATTACGCTTTCGTTGTTGACGGTGATACTTCGGGGTTACTTGTGGTAGATGTCTCCGATCCATCCTCTCCGACCTTGGCGGGCTCGCTTGACACGCCGGGTCCGGGTTCTTCATGGAGCAGCACCTTATTGGGAATATTCGTCATCGGTGATTACGCCTATATGGCGGATGGAGAATACGGCTTGCAAATAATTGATGTGTCGAATCCGGCATCGCCATCTCTTGTCGGCACTTTTGATACGCCCGGATTCGCCTACAACGTCTACGTCAGTGGCAATTATGCTTATGTTGCCGATGGGACTTCGGGTTTACAGGTAATAGATGTATCCACCCCGGCTTCTCCAACTTTGGTAGATAACTACGTAACTACCCATGGCGCAAAGGGCGTGTTTGTAAGTGGCAACGACTCTACGTTTACGTCACAACGGATGATAAGGGATTGCTGATTTTTCAAGCGCCTCCACAAGTGCCTTTGTCTTTGAATGGTCGGTGGTTATCTTATAACCCTGATACAAACCCAAATGATCCCACTCCCTACATTCCGGTAGACAACTTTTTAGGTCTCCAAATCGATAGTAGTGGAAACCTCACTGACGTGGTTGGTATTTTCAATATCAATCATCCGACTGCCGGAACAACGGAGCTCTTTGACACCGGCTCTTTTAATGTTGATAGTGGTGACATGGGGGGGTCCCGTTTCTTAAACCTGACCGGACAATTGGGACCGGGAGGGATATCGGCCAACGGAATCGGCACATCTTCAGAGGGAGGCTCATCCTGGAGCAGTAGTTTTGACATGGAGCTAGCTCCAGCGGTTTCGCCGCTATCCGGCACGTGGTCGGGAGTGTTAGATGACGGCGTCTCTACCTACCCCTTCACCATTACTTTTGACGATGGACACAATGTTACAGGGGTTACAGGTTTGGGAACGTTCCTCGGCGGCAATTCTGTTTGCCTGACCGACGGCGATGCTGTCGTCTTTTTTTACAACACTGATAACGACCAGATAAAGCTCGTGGGCACCGTATCCGGCAATACATTCAACGGCAGTTACGGAGCTGATCTACCCGTTCTTACGATGGGTGATAAGGGGACCTTTTCGCTTACAAGGTAAGGTCTCTATTTCTGATGCTTCCGTAAAAATGCGCGCTGGTTAAATAAGTGAATGTCAAGCCCGCTTTTCCATGAACGGAAATGCGGGCTTCTTTATTTATTGTATCATGAAGGGGCTGATTGGTGAATAAATTCGAGTTTGAAATATTCCGAGTTAACTGCAACCATTCCTGAAATGCGGCTTTGGAGGAAATTTCCCGAAAATCCGTTTGGCACATCGATTATTGCTGTTTTGTGCGAACCATTGGTTTTTATATCTCCTATAAAACTGGATTGCAATAGACTTCTGGCCAGGCTATTACAGGGTTCAAGTTTTTCGATTAGTTGCCGGAAAAGGTCGTCGTATTGTTCGGGGTTGCTGTATCGGGCACGTCGGGCCGCGAAGTCGCGTTGCGTCATCGCATGGAAGCTGTCTTTTTCGGCTTCGCAATATCGGTTTTGCTCTTCGGCTATTAACTCATTCCGTTGCCGAGCTTTCAATGTTTCCGGCTCCTCTAGCTGTTGCTCGCAATAGACGATGAAGGCCACGACGGGGCCGTTTCTGGCCCATGAATTGTCGCGGTGAGGTAGCCACTTCAATTGATTTACCACGTTTTCTAACCCTGTCTTTTCGATAAGCTCTACAATTTTCCTTTCCGAAATTCGATTTTTGAAAGTTTTTCTCACTGCTTTTATTAACTTCTGCTCGCTTCTACTTCTGTAGTTTTGTTCCCCCTTTTTCTCATTTGTTATTATGTTATTATTAGTAGTAGCAGTAGCAGATATATTTATATTATTAATAGTATTATATATATTGAGGCTATTTCGACATGTAGGTCGTTCGCTTTGATGTGAAACCTTTCGGTTATTCTGACCAGTAGGTTGTTCTCTTTTGGATACATCGCTGTGGATATTTTGCCGCAAAGGCTTAGCCTCATCATCGGGAGTCAGAGGGTCGGTCAGCGAAACCTGAAAAAAACATTTTCCTTTTATCCGCTTGCCTTTGGCCGGGTCATAGCGATATGTCTGTTTGTAGGTTATGAATTTGCTTGCATGAGGTTGCTTTAAGAGGTTTATGGTTTTTTTTATACCGAATCCTACGGCACCAGCAAGCTCGCCCATTGACGAATAAAACCAATTTCTCGATTCCCCGGATTTTCGGTTGTGGTAGCATCTTTGCCGCGCCTCTATAATCAGCACCGCCAATGAATTGCCCAGCAGTGGCCGCCAATTCCGCCAAAAATACCTGGTTGTTGAAATGAAGGATTGTTTTTCCGGCATATGTTTGAAATTATGACCATATCTAAACCGGAGAACGATGACGTTCCCCTAAATTACGACTTTTCAAAGCCGTAATAGCAGTGGCATTAAATTTTAAAGAGCTTTAATCGTAGAGTGTTTAATTAGATCTTTTCAAGAACGGGAATGTAGAAATGGTTCGATGAGTCGGCAAAAAAGGTTCGAACGTTGTCTACTAGCCCCAGCCCTAGTGAACTCTTGCCGTTTTCGGCAATCAGCCGGAACGGAATTTTCGCTTCAATCAGCAAAATTCTGTCCTTCAGAAAAAGGTTCGAGCCGAGCGCCGCGAGAATTTGCCTTTTGATGGCGTCGTCTCCGGTGTCGAAGCATTCCTTTGCTAAGTTTACGAAAGAAAAGAATTCCTTGGAAGGTTCGAGCCATATTTTGGGGTTTTCGTCAAAACCCGCAATTTTGCTCTCAAGATTCATTTTCTTTTCGGTAAGAGCGGATTTCTCAAGGACGTATTCCTCATCGGTGAGAAGCTCCTTCAGTTTCAAATGCAAAAGATTGTCGAGCTTCTTTTTGCATTCGCTCAAAGCCCTGTTTAGCGAATCTCGCACACCAGCCTGCATTTTCTCATCGAGATTTTTCGCGGCTTCAAGCTGTTTGTAGGCCCAGACAACAAAGCTTTCCGGCAAAAATACCTTCTTCAAATATGACGAGATTTGCTTTTCAAGGTCTTCGACGCGGATATACTTTTGCCCGCAATTGTTTCTGATACCGCCTTTCTTTTTTGTGCAACGATAATACAGGTAATGATAACCATAGCGATTTGTCTGGGCTTCCGCAGTTATCATGCTTTCGCATTCGCCGCATTTGATCAATCCGGTGAACGCGGACTCCTTTGTTTGAGGGCGTCTGTTAACTCTCTTGACAATGCTTTGAACTTTATCGAACTCCTCCTTAGTTATCATCGGCTCATGACTTCCGGGATAAATTTCCCCTTTTCTTTTAATCGCGCCGTAATAAAACGGATTGCTTAACAGCCGATACAGGCCGCTACGGATTAAGGGTTTGCCGCCTATAAGTTTGCACTGTGGGGTTGTAAGCCCCCAATCCTCATCGGCGGTTCTAAGTAATTCCCGTATGTTGTAATCGCCGGAAAGGATGATTTCCCAAATTCTGCGCACGAGATAAAAGCGGTTTGGGTCTTTTACGATGGTCTTATTTTCCTTATCGTTCAGATAGCCCAAAGGGGATTTCCCCGGAAGAATGCCTTTATCGAGCTTGGCTCGCATACCTCTTTTTACGTTGTCGCTTAAGTCGTCAACGTATTTTTTTGCTATCCCGAACTCAAGCTGCATCCAGAACTTGTCGTCTCCGCTATTTTTGAAATCGCGGCTTGGAGTAAAAATCCTAATCAGCTTCTTTTGCTCGACAGCCCATATGAGGCTGCCGCCGTCTACCGGATTGCGCGCCAAGCGGTCAAGCTTCCAGCACAGGATATTTGTGCCATCAGATTTGAAAACACTCTGCATCATTTTGTTAAAGATCGGTCGGCCAGGGGCTTTCGCCGATTTGGCCTCGGAAAACACCTCTACGATTTTTAGCCCTTGATTTAATGCCACTGCATTTAGCTCTTTAATTTGCGCCTCGATACTGAGGATTTGCCTATCCTCAGACTCGGTACTCTTGCGAGCGTAAATAAAGCACTCCATAAGGATAGAATTTTTTAGTTTTTGAAACCGTATTTTTAGAAGGGCTTCTTTAATCTTATCGTTCAAGGATGTCTTCCGTCAAATTTTCCGCATCCTCGACCTTTTTACGGCGGCAATTTTCGCTGACAGCCTTAAAAATGTTGACGAGATTTATCCCCATATCCCAGGCTTCTCTGTCGGAAAGTTCCTCGCCAAATTCCTTGAGATAGATTTGTTTAAGCTCATCGATAGCTTCTTGATCAAGCGCCATATGAATGCGAATTATTTTTAGCTCTTTTCAGCATAATTCATCGGATGTGAAATAAAAAGGGGGAAAAATGTAATCTTTTAGATACATTCTCGGAAAGCTCTCCTTAACAAAATTCACTGGTTTTACCAGTGGTTTTTTAATCCAAAATTAATTGCCATTTACGTATTCTACAAATATGAAATCTTATCCACAGAATGCGGATAAAATGTATCCTTTTAGATACATTTTTCCGTCTTTCTTAAAGCGATTAAACGGATATAATGAGAAAAAATAATTGGTCTGTAAATCTATGGAAGCAATTAAACATCCCAATAGCATCAAACGCTATAGGCATAAATTTTATCCTCGACCGTTAACTCAAGACGATCTGGCCGAGTTGATCGGCGTTCAAAGAAATCGTGTTTCTTTATATGAGATGGGAGTCGTTTTTCCAAGCGGCCAGACCTTATTCAAAATCGCCATTGCTCTTAACGTCCCCACCGAGATTTTATACAAGGAATTTTGCGATGAACAAAGAAGTAGGATATTAGAGTTAAAAAAGTCAATCGAGGTTTTCGGGTCGCCAGACCGCTGGTAGAAACCTGAGAGCGTTAAAAACAACAACATGGAAAATGTAAAATCTCCATATATTCTTGGCGTTGTGCCGGGCCGCAGAGTGTCCGGTTTTGCGGTGCTAGACGAAGCGGGACTGCATCGCTACGAGGTAAAATCATTGCGGCGATACAGGGACGCCGGGCAAAAAATGCTGGTTTTCAACCGCCTGTTATGCAACCTGATGAATTCTTATCGGCCTAGAGTTGTCATTGCCATGAAGCTATCCAAGACGAAAGCCACGAATTATAACTTGCAGCTTTTATCTGTAATCAGGGGGCAAGCCACAAGCCGCTATTGCCCTTTATATATTTTCAGCTTGAAACAGATAAAAGCGGTTTTGGGAATGGACACGGCACTTAAAAACCAACGCCAATTGGCCAGACTAATAGGAAATACTTATCCTGAACTTGCCCATTTTTTACCCGTCAATGAATCACGCATAGTCAGCGACCGCGAAAAGTACTATCAGCCCTTGTTTGCGGCAACGGGGCTGGCGCTTTCTTATCTAAAACTCACATCAAATGACAACGCAAACACAATCAGAAAGATCTTGCAACCTTGATTGCATCGAAATCCTGAGAGCAGTAAATAAATTCCGTTTCCTGACCATCAATCAACTTCGCGCCAGCCTTGCCATAACGAGCTATTTCCCGGCAAAAAATACGCTCTTCAAACTCTGGAGATGCGGCTACCTCGAGCGACTGGTTCTCACAAGGGCTTCCCGCAGGATTTCATATTGCTATGTTTTCGCGTTGAACCGCAAGGGGGCGCGAGAGCTAACCCTATCTCACGGCATGGAAAAAGTGTTTTATCTCAAATCCAACGCCAAGCGATCAACGATTTTTCTTGAGCATACCATCTTGATTAACAACTTCCGAATATGTCTTGAAAGTCTTGAGCGAAGAAGCAAAGAATTGCAACTGACTTCATGGAGGCAACACCGGCGTGAAGTGAAGATAAATCTCAAATAATCTCATGAGCAATTATTACAATAAAAAGCACCTCATCCCCGACGCATTATTCGCCGTCCGCTTCAAGACACGCAATTATTTTTTTCTGCTGGAAATGGACAGAGGCACAATCGCCTCAAAACTTATGATGAAACGCTATCAGGACTACTACGATTGGTGGAAGAAAAAAGGTCATGAAAACGATTTCGGGGTTTCTTCGATTAGAATTTTGACCGTGACTACCAGCCAAAGGCGAATGGAAAATCTGATTAAGGCTTGCTACCAAGTAAGAGAATCCGGCGCAGGCTCGGCATTATTTTGGTTCACCATCACAAAGCATGTAGATATTTTCAAACCTCACTTGCTTTTAAGTCGAGTCTGGCGCAAAGCCCTGCCAGACAACTCCAACCTTTACAGCTTATCAGATTAAATCTTCCCGGCAATCCGGCCGCCATGCTGGGTTGTTTTTCTCAGTTCTCTTGCCGGAATGAGAAAGCAGGTTCCTATCGGCGGCACAGGTCGGTAGGGGCCTGGCGGGAAGACTTCGGTAAGAGTTCTGCATAATTGCAGGGTTCTTCTCGGCGCCTTTCGTTTTAGAAGGGCGAAATTCGCACTTTAACAAAGTCAGGAGGTGAAATCATGGCAAGTTTCAAGAATGTCTTGGAAACGGTGGAAACGCGGTTTGCAGAAATGAATCCTGTGGATCGCTACGCACAACTCAACCGGTTCAGGTTCAAGGTCGAAGACGAACAATGCGCCCTGATACCGCTCAAAGAGGCCAAATCCCCGATAACCGAAAAGCTAATGTTGCAAGTTCATGCTCTTCAACAACTATGCACGCGCACCGGGGTGCCCTACGTCTACCTCAAGAAATGCCCGCCAGCGCTCAAGGAACTCGACGTCGCATGGTTTATGCAAAACGCGGAAGAGAAAAAGGATGTGATGCTGAGGATAGTCAGGGAAAATCAGGTTCGAGCAATCATGAGCGACCGCTACGCGCCCTTTGACGACATCGAGCTTTTCAAAATCCTGGCCGACTTCATGGACGGCACTGAAAAAGTCGTCATGAAATCCATCGAGGACAGAAGCTCTCACGTGAGCGTCACGTGGCCGTCAAGCAAAGCGGAGGTTCAACCGGGCGATGTGGTCGAGCAAGGGGTTCACGTCGCCAACTCCGAAATCGGACTTCGCTCCGTGACCGTCATGGGCTTCGTCTACCGGCTCAGGTGCAAAAACGGGCTTGTCTCACGGGAAAAGAAAGGAGGTTTTCGGCACATAGGCGACCCGGAAAGGATAAGGTCAAATATTCTTCAGGTAATTGACGACGTTAAAAACGACGCCGGTCGGCTGGTGGAGAAGTTCAAGGCGAGCGTCAGCAGGCAAATCACGGAGCCTGTCGAGTTCATTGACAAGCTGGCGCAGGAAAACGACCTCAGCAAAGAGGAATACCAGGCTATCCTCAATTCCTTCCTCTCGGAGCCGTCGAAAACGTTATTCGGAGTGGTCAACGCCGTCAGCAATTCCGCACAGGCGATTCCCGACGCCGACCGCCGAATGGAAATGCAAGCAATCGCGGGCGGTACGCTGGACAGGTATCTAACCGCGTAAGAAAGGAGGAAAAAGTGTCAAACCACAGGTTCAGCGGCCCGTTCAGGCAAAGCTTGCTCAAACTTTACTCGCAATGCCCGCGTAAGTTTCGGCTCTTGAATGTTGACGGCATCGAGGTCGAGGAAGCCAAGTCGGTTCCACTCGTAATCGGAGCCAACGTCCACCGGCTCATTCATTCCTTTCACAAACGCGAGCCGATTGACTGGCATCGCGGCGAGATTCCCTATCTGGTGTGGGAGCAGGTCATGGAATTGGTCAACGCATACACCGGCAACAACAGGGGGCTAGAGGTGATTCATTCGGAAGCGACCTTCGAATTCCTCATCAACAGCTACACCATCACGGGTACCATAGACCTTGTTTACCGCGACGAACAGGGCAGGATAGTTTTACGCGACATCAAGACCGATTCAACCGAGCCGTCACCGGACTTTCTTGCGCGGGACATCCAGTTTTCAATCTACTACCTCGGCGCAGTAAAGGGGCTTGGAATAACGCCGGACATTTTAGAGTGGTACCATTTGCGAAACCTGGTTCCCTACAAGAGAACGACAACCCGCAACGGCGTGCAGTATCAGGCAGGTGAAATAAGGGGCAACCCCAGTTTCGCTGTGGCGAGAACGGCGGAAGACATCCCGACCATTGAAAAGGAAATCCGATACATCATCCAGGGCATTCGCTTCAACATTTACCCAATGAGACCCCTCAAAATCGGGCACCTGTGCCCTTGCAACAACTGTGAGGTCAGCGCGTTTTGCAAGCCTCACGGCGAAAGAGTAGAACAAACCATCGAAACAGAAGGTCTGCATGGCCTTGAAAATTACTTTTAGGAGGTGAAAAAATGGCAACGAAAACAAAATTGCCGGAGAAAAAGAAAGAAAACAAAAACAGCGAACTCGCAACGGAAACGCCGGAAATGCTTGGCCTGGAGAAATTCGATGCGGGAGACCTCGTTATTCCGCGTTACAAAATCGTCCAGCCCACCAGCAAGGAAGGCAACCCCGGAACATTCAGAAACAACCTCACCAATGAGAAAACGCCCAAGCTCGACATCGTAGTGCTGGCCGCATCGAAAGGCCGCGTGTGCTGGAGTGATAACCTCGAAGAAGACCCTATTTGCCGCAGCAGCGACGGAGTGCACCCATCGGACGACATCGAATACCCCGTCAACGCGATTTGTGGCAACAAGGAAAACGGAAAACGCTTCGAGCCGGTCTGCCAGAACGCAATGTGGGGCGAAAAGAACGAAAGGCCGCTCTGCAACTCGGTCATTAACCTGCTCTGCTTAAGTAAAGAAGACCTCGTGCCGTTCTTCATTTCCCTGCACGGCACTCAACTCAAGCCCGTAAGGGCGCTCCTTTCGGCCATCGCTTTGCGCCGAAAAGGTCTCTACGAATACGGCGCAACCATGAGCCTCAAGGAAACCAGCAACACCAAGGGAAAATATTTCGTCGTCCAGTTCGAAGACCTCAAAGAAAACTCGGCCGACGACAAGGAAACCTTCCGGTCCCTTTTCTTCCAATTCGCCGACCGCAACATAGACCAGACATTCGAGGCGGAGAAGAAAATGAAAGAGACCAACGAGGACGACATCCCCATTTAATTTAAAAGGGACAGGTAAGAATATCTGTCCCTCTTTTGTTTGGGAACAATTAAAAGCTACGGAGAAGCAAAGTCGTTAAAAGCCGGCCAATGAAGCGACCTCAAATAAGTTGACTTGGATGATAAATTGGGGTAAAGTATGAATAAATTAGCGAAATCATAAATTCGACAAAATGCCTAAGAACGGAACAAAAAAAGAAGCTCAAAACAATAAGTCGCTCGAATCGTGGATTTGGGACGCCGCTTGCGCAATTCGAGGGGCGAAGGACGCGGGCAAATTCAAGGACTACATCCTTCCGCTCATTTTCGTGAAGCGGCTTTGCGACGTGTTCGACGATGAAGTGGATAGAATTGCCAAAGGGAAATCAAGGACTGAAGCGCTCAAGAAAATAGACGCTGATAATTCGCGCGTCCGGTTTTACATTCCATTGAAAGCGAAAGACCCGGAAACTCAGGACACTTGGAGTGTCATTCGTTCCCTTTCGACCAATATCGGCGAGGAGCTTACCCGCATAATCCGTGAAATAGCGGCTCACAACTCACTCCTTGACGGCGTGATTGATACCGTTGACTACAACGCCACCACCAGAGGCCAGCGAGAAATAGACGACAACCGACTTTCCAACCTCATCGAAGCTATCAGCCTCAAGCGTCTTGGCTTGAAAGATGTCGAGCCGGATATTATCGGGCGGAGCTACGAATACCTTATCCGCAAGTTCGCCGAAGGTTCGGGAAGGTCGGCTGGCGAGTTTTACACTCCCCGTGAAGTCGGCATGGTCATGGCCTATATTATGGACCCCCAGCCGGGCATGGAAGTCTACGACCCCACCTGCGGCTCCGCCGGTCTGCTTATCAAGTGCGAACTGGTACTCAAGGAAAAAAAGGAAAAGGCGGGCAAGAAAACCTACGCCCCGCTCCGACTCTACGGCCAGGAGTACACCACAACCACCTGGACCATGGCCAAGATGAACATGATCATTCACGACATGGAAGGCGACATCGAGCTTGGCGACACTTTCAACAATCCAAAGTTCAAGGACGACACCGGGCACGGCATCAAGAAGTTCGACCGCGTGGTCGCCAATCCCATGTGGAACCAAACTGGCTTCAAGGAAGAACTCTACACTAACGACGCTTACCACCGTTTCCCGGCGGGCAATCCCGGCGACAAGGCAGACTGGGGATGGGTCCAGCATATCTATTCAAGCATGAAGGACAATGGCAGGGCCGTCGTGGTCCTGGACACTGGTGCGGCTTCCCGTGGCAGCGGCAACGCGGGCGCGAACAAGGAAAAGGAAGTCCGCAAATGGTTT
>CAYWKU010000051.1:0-15333 GCA_964459325.1 uncultured bacterium
TAAGTATTACACCCAGTTGGTGCTTTTTCACTTACCTAAAGCGGGAAGCTTGGTAGACCTTACCGGAAGGTTATGCTAAAATGTTAATTTGAAAAGAAAATTATGCTGAAAAAGGAGTAAATATAATGTCCGGAACCGACCAGAACAGTTACTTCGACGGCACCGGTACCTATGTGGTGGACGAGGAGTTGGCCAAAATCGTCAACATCTCCATGTCTCTTGAGATGCCGCTGCTGCTCAAGGGCGAACCCGGCACCGGCAAAACCCTCCTGGCTCACGCCGTGGCCGAAAGGCTGGGAATGCCCTTAATCGTCCTGAACGTGAAAAGCAGCATGAAGGCCGTGGACACCCTGTACCAGTACGACACCCTCACCCGCCTCAACGACAGCCGATTCGGAGACTCGGGACGGGACGTAAGCAACATAAAAAACTACATCCGCATGGGCAAAATCGGGCAGGCCTTCACCTCAGACGAGCGCTGCGTCCTGCTCATCGACGAAATCGATAAGGCCGACAGCGATTTCCAGGACGACCTGCTCGATGTGCTCGACCAGATGAGCTTCGACATCATCGAGGTGGACGAAACCACTCAGGCCAGGAATCGACCTGTGGTGATAATCACCTCGAACGCCAAAAAGGACCTGAGCGACCCGTTCCTCGGAAGGTGCAACTTCCACCACATAGCCTTTCCTTCGCCCGACTTCATGAGGAAAATCGTCGAGGCACATTTTCCACAAATCGACGATAAGCTGGCCGAAGCCTGCATCGAAACCTTCTACCGCATGAGGCAGTTGCCGGACGTGGAAAAGAAACCCGCCACCCGGGAGCTTATAAACTGGATACGCGCGCTGCGCATGGACCCCGATTTCAAGCCCAAAATGCTGGACAAGGGCGAGGAAATCCCTTATCTCGGAATTCTGTTCAAGAAAAGCTCCGATTTCATGCAGGCCCAGCGATGGGCCACGTTAGGCAGGTGAGCTTCAAGCCATGTTCGTGGAATTTTTCTACGAGTTGAGAGACGCCGGGGTACCCGTTAACCCGACCGCGTTTCTCCGGCTTCAAAAAGCCCTTCACCAGGGCCTGGTAAACACCCTTGACGATTTTTACGTGGTGGCGCGCTCGGTGATGGTCAAGAGCGAGCGCTACTTCGACCTATATGACCGTACCTTTTCCAAGTACTTCTTTAACGTGGACAAGGGCCCCGAGTTCGACCGGGAGCTGGAAAACGCCATGCGCTCCATGCTCAAGCAATGGCTTCAGAAACCGGAAGAGCTGGCCGAGATGATGGGCATCGACCCCGACTCCCTGCCGGATATGGAGTTGGAGGAGCTGGTGGAGTATTTCCTCCAAAGGTTGAAGGAACAGACCGAGGCTCATCACGGCGGAAACCGGTGGATAGGCGCCGGCGGCACTTCCCCCGTCGGCCACTCCGGCTACCACCCCGGCGGAATGCGCATCGGCGGGCAGGGGGGAGGCAAATCCGCCGTAAAAATAGCCATGGAAAGGCGATACAGGGACTACACCCGGGATACCCGCCTCACCTCGTCGCAGGTGGGAGAAGCTCTCCGACGTCTGAAAAACATGCAACCGGCAGGCCCCCCCGACCGGGTTAACGTGGACAAAACCATCCGCCACACCGTCAAAAACGGCGGCGAAATCGAAATCGTCTTCGACCGGAGACTAAAGGACAAGCTCAAAGTCATTCTCATGATAGACAACGGCGGATGGAGCATGGACCCGTACGTGGACGTGGTGCAGACGCTGTTCAACTACGCCCAGTCCCAATTCAAGCGTGTAAAAACGTACTTCTTTCACAACTGCATCTATGACCGGGTGTGGGAAGACCCTCAAAGGCGACGAAAACCGGTCGACATAACCGACTTCGCCAAAATGGACCCCGAATCCAGGCTGATTATCGTCGGCGACGCATCCATGGCGCCGAGCGAGCTCGAGCACCCCTTCGGCAACATCTACTACTACGAAAAGCAGGCCCTGCCGGGGATAGACAGGCTCATGTTCCTGGCCGAAACGTTCCGCCACTCCGCGTGGATGAACCCTATGGTGGAATATGCGCCCGAGTTCAAGCGCGGCCCGTATACTTTGAGGAAAATCTCCGAATTTTTCCCCATGTTCGCCCTCAGCCTCAACGGCCTGGAAAAAGCCGTGGCTCACCTCACCAAAAAGAACTGACTCCCGTGGTGGTAGGCGCGACCCCCGGCTGGAGCCTTACGGAGCCTGCCCGTCAGGGCGAGGCACTCTTGTCGCGCATTCCTCCATCTGTATATGAATTGCCCGGCACGAGTGCCGGGCCTACCACTTCAGGAAAAATACGGGGTGGCACCCCTCTTTTGTGGTCGCCTTGCAACCGGCCTGTTTGTGTTACATTATTTTTACTTTGGTTATTGAATTAAACTTTCGGATAAGCAAATGGATTTTCAGGACGTAATACTCAACCTTCAGAACTTCTGGTGCAGCAGAGGCTGCATACTACAGCAGCCTTACGATGTCGAGGTCGGCGCGGGCACCATGAACCCGGCCACCTTCCTCCGCTCGCTGGGGCCGGAGCCGTGGAACGCCGCTTACGTCGAACCCAGCCGCCGCCCCACCGACGGGCGCTACGGGGAAAATCCCAACCGGCTGCAACATTACTACCAGTTCCAGGTGCTGCTCAAACCCGACCCGCCGGATGTGCAGGAGATATACCTTGACAGCCTACGCTCGCTGGGTATAGACCCGATGGAGCACGACATACGTTTCGTCGAAGACGACTGGGAATCCCCCACCCTCGGAGCATGGGGACTGGGCTGGGAAGTGTGGCTCGACGGCATGGAGATAACCCAGTTCACTTACTTCCAGCAGGCCGGCGGCATAGACTGCAAGCCCGTAAGCGCCGAGCTGACTTACGGCATAGAGCGCATCGCCATGTATCTGCAGGGAGTGGACAACGTATACGACCTGGCGTACTCCGGCGATATAACTTATGGAAATATCTACCACCGCAACGAGGTGGAGTTTTCGAGCTACAACTTCGACCACTCGGACACCGAAATGCTCTTCAGGCACTTCGCCGATTACGAGACCGAATCCGAAAGGCTGGCAAAGGAAGGCATGGTAATGCCGGCTTACGATTACTGCCTCAAGTGCAGCCATACCTTCAACATGCTGGACGCCCGGGGCGCCATAAGCGTTACCGAGCGGGTCAACTATATCGGCAGGGTCAGGCGGCTGGCCAGGATGTGCGCCGAGGGTTACCTGAAAACCCGGGAAGAGCTGGGCTATCCGTTGCTAAAAGAATCGCATGGGGAGAACTGTTAAGTGGAGCTTCTTCTGGAAATAGGCGCCGAGGAGATACCGGCGGGTTTCCTCAACCCCGCTTTCGACTACATACGCTCGGCCCTCCCGGGGCTGCTTGCCGAATATAACCTCCTCGATAACCCCGAAAGCTCCTCCACCCTGGCCACCGGCGCCCCGCGCCGATTGACGGCAGTTGTGAACAATATCCGGGAGAGCCAGCCCGACAGAATCCAGGAAATAACCGGCCCCCCCCTCAAGGCCGCTTACGATAAGGACGGCAACCCCACCAAAGCCGCCGGCGGTTTCGCCGCGAAAATGGGCGTAGGCGTGGACGAGTTGGAAAAGGTGGACACCGAAAAGGGGCCTTATCTTCTAGCCAGGGTGAAGAAACCGGGCCGACCGGCTCAAGATGTGCTGGCGGAAATACTGCCGGGGTTCATAACATCCATCCCGTGGCGCAAATCCATGAGATGGGGCTACGGTGAAATACGCTTCGCAAGGCCCATACGATGGTTGACGGCCATCCTGGACGGAAAGCTGCTCGAATTCGAGTTGGACGGCATAAAATCCGAAACCGCCACCCGGGGACACCGGTTCGCAAGCCCCGGCCCCATCGAAATCGGAAGCTTTCAAGACTACAAAGAAAAGCTGCACGACGCTTACGTCATGGTTGACCACGAAGAGCGGTTGAAAAAAGTTTTCGACGGAATACACGAAAAGGCCTCCGAGTTGGGCGGAGTGCCCGCGTGCCTGGACGAGCTTTTCTCGGAAATTGCCAACCTGGTGGAATGGCCGGTTGTTATAGGCGCCGAGTTTCCGAAACATTATCTCGACTTGCCCGAGCTGGTGCTGATAGCCGCCATGACCGGCCATCAGCGATACGTGCCCCTGCGGGATGCGAAAAACGAGAAGGCGCTCTTACCTTATTTCATCACCGTGGCCAATACCCCGGTTAAGGACGTCTCGGTGGTGGCTCGCGGCAACGAGCGGGTGCTGAACGCGCGGCTGGCCGACGCCGGGTTTTTCTATAAGACCGATTGCAAAAAATCGCTCGAAGAACACGCCCGCAAGCTCGAGGACGTTTTGTACATACGGGGAATGGGCTCTTACGCGAACAAGGCGGCCAGGCTGGAGGAACTGGCGGAAAAGACAGCCGACCGAATCGAGCCCGATAATCCGGAACTGGCCAAAAAGGCCGGGCGGGCGGCGAAGTTGGCCAAGGCCGACCTGGTCACCCACATGGTGGGCGAGTTTCCCGGACTCCAGGGGCAGATGGGCGGCATTTACGCCCGCGTATCGGGTGAGGATGAAGGGGTCGCCCGCGCCATCGAGGAACATTACCTGCCGCGAAGCGCTTCCGACATCGATGGCGGGGTGCTTCCGGAAACCATCGAGGGGTGCATCGTCAGCATAGCCGACAGGCTGGACAGCGTGGCCGCATGTTTCGCTTTGGGACTTACTCCCCGGGGCGACCAGGACCCCTACGCGCTCCGGCGCTCGGTGCTCGGAATGCTGGCCATCATAAAGGCCCGCGAATTACACCTGAATATTCCCGGATTAATCGAAGACGCCGTAAAAGGAGTCGAGGGGAACTCGAAAATCGGGCACGAGCAACTTGTGGCCGATATACTGGACTTCGTAGCGGTGCGTATCCGCACACAGATACTCAATGACCGAGTTGCGGCCCCGGACACGGTCGAGGCCGTGGCAAGAGGGGGCGTGGATGATTATATAGAAGTGATAAGGAAAGCCGAAGCCCTTACCAGCTTCCGGGAAAGGCCGGATTTCGACGATTTGGCGACCAGCTTCCGCAGGGTGGGAAACATACTGGAAAATTACCACACCGAAGAGGTTGACGAATCGTTGCTGGTCGAGCAGCCGGAAAAGAAGCTTTGGGAAGCTTTCGGGAAAAACAAAAAACAGGTGGAAGAACTGGCCGAAAAGGGCGATTATTACCGGGCCCTCGAGGTCATGGCCGAACTCAGGCCGGCGGTGGATAAGTTCTTCGACCACGTGCTGGTGAACAATCCCGACGACCCGCGCGGGCGGGATAATCGGCACAGCATGTTGTACAACATACACAAAACGTTTATGGCCGTGGCCGATTTTTCTGCGATAGCGCGGCCCGGGACGTGATATTCAATCATACATAAGTTAAAAACTTTCAAAAGAAGAGGGAGGTAACATGGCTAAGAAGAAAAGAGTGTACTTGTTCGGAGGCTCGAAAACGGAGGGGCGCACCGATATGAAAAACCTCCTGGGCGGAAAAGGCGCCAACCTGGCGGAAATGGCCCGCCTGGGAATACCGGTTCCCCCCGGTTTTACCATTACGACCGACGCCTGCATTGAATATCAGAAGCTGGGAGAAAAACTCCCGCCCGGCTTGAAGGACGAAGTAAAGAAGGCGTTGGCTCACGTCGAAAAGGGAATAGGCCGAAAGTTCGGCGACCCGAAAAACCCGCTGCTGGTAAGCGTGCGCAGCGGCGCGCGGGTCAGCATGCCCGGCATGATGGAAACCGTCCTCAACGTGGGCCTCAACGAAAAGACAATCAAGGGCCTTATCGAGCTTACCGGCGACGAAAGGTTCGCTTACGACTCCTACCGCCGCCTTATCCAGATGTATTCCAACGTGGTCATGGGAATGGACGGCGAAGTGCTGCGCGAAATACTCGACGACTACAAGAAGAGGAAAAAGGTCAAGTTCGACCTGGACCTTCCAGCGAACGACTGGAAAAAGCTGATAGACCGGTTCAAAAAGGCGGTCAAAAAGCACACCGGCAAGAACTTCCCGGAGAAGGAATGGGACCAGCTCTGGGGCGCCATCGGAGCGGTATTCGAAAGCTGGAACGTGCCCAAGGCCGTCAGCTACCGAAAGATTTACAGCATCCCGGAAGACTGGGGCACCGCGGTCAACGTGCAGACCATGGTGTTCGGCAACATGGGCGAAAAAAGCGCCACCGGCGTGGCCTTCACCCGCGACCCGTCCACCGGCAAGAAGGTTTTCTACGGCGAGTACCTGCCCAACGCTCAGGGCGAGGATGTGGTGGCCGGCATCCGCACCCCCCAGCCCATCAACGAGGCCGGAAAAACCGACAAAAATATGGTCTCACTGCAAAAGTTCATGCCCAGGCTCTACAAGCAACTCGACGACATTCAGAAGAAACTCGAACGCCACTACAAGGAAATGCAGGACATCGAGTTCACCATCGAGGATGGAAAGTTGTGGGTGCTCCAGACCCGCGTGGGCAAACGCACCGCTCACGCCGAGGTCAAGATAGCGGTGGACATGTACAAGGAGAAACTCATAGACAAGGAAACCGCCGTCATGAGGGTGAAGCCTTCCCAGCTCGACCAGGTGTTGCACCCCATGCTCGACCCCAAAAGCCCCAAGAAGAAAATCGCCAAGGGCCTCAACGCCAGCCCCGGCGCGGCCTCCGGTAAGGTCGTCTTTACCGCCGACGAGGCCGAAGCAAAGGCCGGGGGCGGAGAAAAAGTCCTCCTGGTGCGGCTCGAGACCAGCCCGGAGGACATTCATGGAATGCACGCGGCAGAAGGCATACTCACCGCACGCGGCGGCATGACTTCCCACGCGGCGGTCGTGGCTCGCGGTATGGGAAAGCCCTGCGTCGCGGGATGCTCGGACATGGAGGTGGATTACAAAAACAAGCAGTTCAAGGCCGGCGCCATCACGGTAAAGCAGGGCGACCACCTCACTATTGACGGCGCCACCGGCGAGGTATACCAGGGCCGGATACCCACAATCCAATCCAAGCTTACCGGCGAGTTCGGACAATTTATGAAATGGGTGGACGATATCCGCAAGCTCGGCGTCCGCACCAACGCGGACACCCCCAAGGACTCGACGGTGGCCCGAAACTTCGGCGCCGAAGGCATCGGCCTGTGCCGCACCGAGCACATGTTCTTCGAGACCGACCGTATTAGTGCAATGCAGGAAATGATACTGGCCGACGACGAGGAAGGCAGGCGAAAAGCCCTCAAGAGAATACTGCCGTATCAGAAAAAGGACTTCGTCGGCATATTCAAGGCCATGAAGGGGCTGCCGGTGACCATCAGGCTGCTCGACCCGCCTCTTCACGAGTTCCTGCCTCACACCGAGAAGGACATCAAGGCGCTGGCGAAGCAGTTAAAGGTAAGCCCCCGGAAGCTCAGGACCCGCATTAACGCGCTGCACGAGTTCAATCCCATGCTGGGCCACCGGGGATGCAGGCTGGGAATCAGTTACCCCGAAATTTACGAAGTCCAGGTGCGGGCCATATTCGAGGCCGCCTGCCGGCTCAAGAAGAAAAGGGTGGACGTAAAGCCCGAGGTCATGATTCCGCTGGTGGGATATGAAAACGAGTTCATTCCGCTGGAGGAGATGACCAGGACGGTGGCAAACGAGGTAATGAAAAAGCACAAAGTCAAGGTGAACTACCTTGTCGGCACCATGATAGAGCTGCCCCGCGCTTCATTGACAGCCGACGAAATCGCCCAGAAGGCCGAATTTTTCAGCTTCGGAACCAACGACCTTACCCAGACCGGCCTCGGAATGTCCCGCGACGACGCCGGCAAGTTCCTGAAACACTACCTCGAGAAGGCAATCCTGCCGGACGACCCGTTCCAGACGCTCGACCGGCGGGGCATAGGCGAGCTGGTGGAAATGGGCGTCAAGCGCGGCCGCTCCACCCGCAAAAACCTGAAGGTGGGCATCTGCGGCGAGCACGGCGGCGACCCGGAGAGCGTCAAGTTCTGCCACCGCACCGGCCTGGACTACGTTAGTTGCTCCCCTTACCGGGTGCCCATAGCCCGCCTCGCCGCCGCCCACGCGGTGCTGGAAGAAAAGGAGGCTCGTAAGGCGACCAAGCGAAAACCGGCGAAAAAAGCTGCAAAGGGTAAAAAAAGCACAAAAAAGAAGAAAAAGTAATATTACCCGACATACGAAAAACCCATGAGGGGCCCTCCCGGGGGCCCCTTTTCAATTTCATCCCGCTCCCGTTTTGGCGGTCAGACCGATTACGTAGTGGCGCACGCCGTGCGCTCCTACGGCTTATTCGCACACTTGACCGCTTTATGTTTTTGGCGATTTTATAACTGTTAAAGTAAAATCATTCTTTACATGTCCGAAAGAGAGAAAATACCCCTGAAATCGAGGCTGCGGCAAAGACTGCGCCTGCTGGTGCTGCTGGGAATACTATTTCTTTCGCTGGGTTACTTTTTCGCCAACATAAACCAGTGGGCGAACACGCCCATGGTGAAGGAGGCGCTGCTCGACCTGGCCATGAGAAGGTTCTGGGGTGAGATAAACGCCGGGCGGGCCGAAATCATATTCGGCGACACCACCGTAAAGGGTTGGAACGTGGAGGCAAGGGACAGGTGCGGCCGCCTGATAGCGAGAAGCCCTTACGTGGAGGTAAAATTCAACCTTCTTGCCCTCCTCTGGTGGAGGCTGAAGTTCGCCAGAACCGAGCTGCGCGAGCCTTACGTGCACATGTGGACTGACCCGGACGGGGTGTTCATATGGAAAAAGTTCAAAAAGCCGCCCAAAGTGGATAAACATTTCTACACCAGGGCGGATAAGGTGATGACCTCCGACGCCGAGTTCAAATACGACTACTACCCCGAGCATCGCCCGGTGCATGTACATCTCGAGGGGATAAACGGCAGCGCCCACTTCGTCGAAAAAACCGCCTTTCCGAAAGCCGACATAGACAGCCTGCGCCTCGAGTTCCCCGGCTTCGACCATTACTTCCGGGATATAAGAGTGGATGGAATCATCGACAAAGTCTTCACCCAGGTCAATGAGCTTCACGCATACTTCCTGGACATCCCCATCGAGGTATCCGGCAGGCTTGACGGTATAAAGACCAAAAACCCCCGCATGCGATTCGACGTAAGCGGCGCCGGAAAAATCGGCGACCTGTTGCGATACTTCGACTACCGGGAAAACCCGCCCGGCCAATTCAAGCTCGAAGCCCGCGTTACCGGCAGAACCGATAATTACAAAGTGGGGGGCCGTTTCAGGTCGGATTGGGGGGTGGTTGAAGAGCAGCGCTACGAAAACCTCGATGCGGATTTCTCATATCACCGCTCCGACGATACGGTCAGGGTGAAGGACTTCAGCGTTGACATGTACGGCGCTCATATCACGGGGAAAGGAAACTACGTCATAGGAACCGGCGAATTTTCCGCCACCGGAACCATCGAGCTGCCGAACAGAACTCTGAGTTACCGCACGGAGGGAGTGGTGGACACCGGCGCCGGTGAAATAACATTTCGGGTGCTGGACTTCTGGACTCGATACGCCAACCTTACCTCCTCCGGCAGTTGGGCAACCAAAACGGGAAATTTGAAGTTCGACTGGAGGCTGGGAATCAGCCGGATGGAGAGCGAGCTGCCTTATTGGGGCTTCGAGGATATAGGCGGCTCGCTGAACCTGCACGGAAACATCGGGGGCAATCTCGAAAGCCTTAAAGCCCGCGCTTCCGGCGGAGTCCGCAACCTGACCTACCTCAGGGCATACCTCGGCGACGGGCCGGTGGAGGCGAGGCTGGAAAACGGAACCCTGTACTCGACAGTGGCAAGCGCCGGAGGAGATACCGGGTTCTCCTTCGATTCCCAAGTGAGGTTACTCCGGGCTGGAAACCCACTTTCTTCGTCGGAAATGAACGTTTCCATGGATATCGAAATGGCCGGGGTGAGACTTACCCGGGAGGTTTTCGACACCGACTTCACCGGCGCCGTCGGCGGCGAGCTTGAGCTTTCGGGAACACCGTCGCGGCTGCATGGCGGCGGCGAGATGCGGATGAAGGAAGCGAAAGCGTGGGGCCAGGACATTGAACTCATCGAGGCGGAAGTGAAATACGACCCGGAAGGAATCTCCTTCGAAAACGCCTCGCTACGGCTTCCCTCGGGAGACACGGGCCGGGGCAGGTTCAGAATGGAGTGGAACCTCGATTACGAACTGGAACTGGCCGCCGAGGGGCTCCACCTGCAATCGCTGAACATGGTCACCGAATCCGGTCATCCGGTCACCGGGGTGGTTAACGCAAGGCTTTCCGGCCGCGCCAACTTCGACAGGCCGGTGGTTTCGGGAGAGGTTGATTTCACAACCCTCAACTATGAAAAACTCGAGCTGGAAAGCGCCGACATGAGCTTCGTCCTCAAAGACGACATCGTTGCTATAAACGCCACTCAACCGTGGGGAATCACGGTGGACGGCTCTTACAACATGGTCACGGGTAACTTCAGGGACTTCAAGGTGGAGTTCGACGACATGGACATTCTGCCGCTGTGCCGGTGGAAATGCCTGACCGAAACCGAAGGGCACATCACCGGCCATTTGATACTTAACGGCGGAGAAGCCGGCTGGGAAGACGTGGACTATCACCTGCTCCTGACAGACCTCATGATTCAATACCGGGGTGAGAAAATACACAACACTCTGCCCGTCAGGGTGGAAATAGGCCCACACGGCGGGAATCAGGAAATCCACCTCCTGACCGCCGATTCCATGCTCGACCTGACCGGCGCCTTAAGCGAAACCGGCGTATGGGACCTCGACGTGTCCGCCGACGTCGACCTGGCGCTGTTGTCCAACTTCATCCCCGAAATAAGGTCTTCCGAAGGCCGGATGGTGGCAAGCGGCCGGGCCGTCGGCCCCGTGGAGGAGATGAAGTTCGACGGGGAACTCAACGTCGTTGAAGGCTCGATGCGGCTGAGAAATTACTATGCCGACTTCAAAGAGATTTATATGCAGGTAGTTTCGGATTCCCCGGGAATCGTGGAAATAGAGACCTTACGGGGTAAGCTCGACGAGGAAGGCTCCTTCGAGCTTTCCGGCGACCTCTATCACCGGGGCACGGAAGTAACGGGCATGGACTTGTCCCTCAACGCCCGAAAAGTGCCTTTCCAGTCACGCGGCATGTACAAGATAGTCGTCAGCCCCGAACTCAAACTGACCGGAACACCCGAGGAACCCACATTGAGCGGTCAAATCAGAATCGTGGACGGCAGGTACACAAAAGACGTCAGGATAGAGCGGCAGTTTATCGAGGTGAAAAGGGAAACTGCGCCGACCAAGGACGTGCCGGGATGGGTTAAAAATCTTAAAATGAATGTGCGGGTCGTGGATGAAGGAAACTTCGAAATAAACAACAACCTCGCCCAGGTACCGGTAAGGACGGATGTACTCATCACGGACACCCTTTCCAACCCGGTACTTGACGGCGAGGTCGAAGGTCTGGGCGGGAACATATTTTACGGAGGCACTAAGTTCGACCTGGCGCGCGGCAGGATAGATTTTTCCAACCCCATCGAAATCGACCCGCTGGTGGACGTAATGGCGAGAACCACCATCCGGGAGTACGAAATAAGGCTTTACCTGGAAGGCGAGTTGAGCCACATGGAGCTACGGCTGGAATCCACCCCGGCCCTGGACGACCAGAACATCCTGGCGCTCATCACTTTTCGCAAAACGGTGGAGGAGTTGAGCCGGGACGAGTACCAGGCACTGGCGGCGTTGCCGCTGTTTTTCTCGAAGGATGTCAGCAGAGCGGTTGGGGGGCCGCTTGAAAATTACACCGGCCTCGACATTTTCACCGTGGAAGCCAGAGAAGAAGAAGCCGGGGCGAGGGTCACGGTGGGAAAGAAATTGTCCAAACGCATCGAAATGGAATATTCGTCGGAAATGGGCGGCGAGGACCGGGTGCAGGAAACCCGCCTTATATACAAAATCACCGACAACGTTTGGCTACAGGGCTCACAGGACAGCGAGGGGATATACAGTTTTCGGCTGAACTTCCACTTCACGGTCAAATGAAAAAGCTCATTATCACACTGACGGTTCTAATCCTTGTAGTTGCGGTATTCCACCCCGGCTTCGCCGCGACGAATGAAGAACCCGTCGTTACCCGACTCAGGGTAACCGGCGAATCGCCCAGACACGCGCGGCAGGTAAGGCGCATTATTCCCCTGCAGGAGGACGAGCGCTTGACCCTGACGGATATAGCCCGCACTATCAGCCTTCTCAGGAAAACGGGCCTGTACGAAAAAATACACATCGAGGAGAAGAAAACCCTTGGCGGGGTTGAAATTATTGTCGACCTTACGCCCCGCAGGTTTATACACACCCTGAAATTTGAAAAAGCGTTTCCCCTTTTCGAAAGCGAGCTCCGGAAAGCGATTCGCACCCGCGAAGGTATGCCCTACAACGAGGAAAAAATTCGGCAGGACATCCGACTCCTGGAAGCTTACCTGCAACAAGAGGGGTACTTTGAAAGCAACGTGCAGGTTTCCGCGGAGCCGGACAGAAAAACGGGGGACGTGATTGTAACCTTTTCGATAACCAAGGGGTTCACCTACAGCCTCGACGATATAAACGTCGAAGGAAACCGCCGGCTGTCCGATATGTACATCAAGTACCTTGTACGCAAAAGCGTCCTTTTACGCTACCGGAAGAAAAAGCTGGACAACGGCGTGGAATCGATACTTAAGGCCTATCATAACCGGGGCTTTTATGAAGCGGAAGTACAAATAGAGGAAATTGAGCTGGACCCCAAATTCTACACCGTTACCGTGCGTCTTAAAATAAACGAAGGCCCCCGGGCGAAAATCATTATAAAAGGCGACAAGCACGCCACCGAAAGGAGCATCGAAAAGCGACTAACCTTCGCCGAGCACGAATCGGTGGACAAGTTCGAAGTGACCGAAAGCGCCTTCCGGATAGCTGAAATGTACCGCTCCCGCGGATACAAAAACGTGGAAGTGAACTGGACCATAAACCAAAAGAAGGACTCCGGGAAAGCGAATTTCACGGAAATAACCTTTCAGATAGACGAAGGGCGGCAAATTCACGTCAGGGACGTGACCTTCCCCGGCGCCGAAAGCTTTAAACCCAAAAAGCTGCATAAACAGATAATTACCGGCAGGAGGAAATATTTCGGAAAAGGCTCCAGGCTGGTGGATGAGGTCCTCAAGGAAGACATCGCCGCTCTCGAAACTTTCTACCACAAATGGGGGTACGAAGGGGTTAAAGTCGGCCCTTACGAGGTAAAGCCGCTGAACGATAAGGGTAACAAGGTAACCGTTGCCATCCCCATACGGGAAGGCCCCCAGACGGTGGTGCGGGACGTGGAATTCAAAGGTGTCGAGTTTTTTCAACCGGATTTTATCTTTAACAGGCTAACCCTGATTCCCGGCGCGCCTTTCAATCCCTCACTGCTGCCCGGGGAAAAGAGAAAGCTGCTTCTTATGTACGCAGACTACGGATTCCCTTACGCCAAAGTCTCGCAGAAAGTGGAGAGGGTATCACCGAATGATGCAGGCCCGGGAGTGGTCATAACATACTCGGTGGTGGAGAACAAAAGGGTAACGGTGGGAGAAACCCTCATTCGGGGCAACTACAGGACAAAGGGGCGGGTGCTTACCCGCGAGGTGGAGCTTTACCCCGGCGAGCCTTTCTCATACTCGGAGCTTCTGGAAAGCCGACGCAATCTTCGGGGCCTGCCGTTTCTCTACTCCTCCAGGCTGGAAACGCTGGGGCTGGAAGAAAACATGGATACCGCCCACCTGTTGATAGACGTGATGGAAAGACCCGCAAGGAGCCTGGACTTCGGAGTGGGCTACGACTCCGACCTCGGCTCCAACATATGGATAGAACTCTCCGACCTGAACCTTCTCGGCTACGGCAAGACCGGCAGGCTCAGGCTCATGGGAGGCGGCTTGCGCAGCGAGATAGAAGCGCTGTACACCGACCCGCGCTTTTTGGGAACCGGAATGCGCGCCGACATCTCCGGCGCCTGGAAATACGAAATAAGGGAAACCTTCAACCTGACCCAGGTCTCCGGGAATTTCTCGCTGAGCAAAAAACTTTTAAAGTCCCTAACGGGCAGCTTGACCGCCCGCACGGAATGGAACCTGCTCAGCAATGTCGCCCCCGAGGAGCAGGAGGAAATCTCGATAGACGAAAACATCATCGTGGGCGCCGGCCCCATGCTGGTGCACGACACCCGGGACGACTTCATAGACCCCTCAACGGGGTGGTTCAACCGGGTCAAGCTGGAGTATGTCCGGGAAATTATGAAAGGCGATGAGTTTATAAGGGCCGAAGCCACCGGTACCAGGTTCATACCCCTCACGCCCCGGATTGTCTTCGCACTGAGTCTCAATGCGGGCCACATCGAGCCGCTCGGTGATTCGCAGGCGCCCCTGCAGGAAGTCTTCTTCGTCGGCGGCAACCGCTCGGTAAGGGGATATTCCAGAGACGGGCTGGGGCCGCACGACACCGACGAAGAACCGCTGGGCGGGCTGGAAAAAATCGTCACTAAGACCGAGCTGCGCTTCCCCATTTACAGCGTGCTGCATGGGGTGGTGTTCAGCGACTCGGGACAACTTGTCAACACGCCCGACGAGTTGAGCCTCGACAACCAGCAATTTACCGTGGGAACGGGCATAAGGGTCATGACCCCGGTCGGCCCCGTAAGGCTGGACTGGGGATATAAACTCGAGCCCGTTGATTGGGAACGGCGCGACAGGTGGCACTTCTCCTTCGGATACCCCTTCTGACAACTAAACGGATTCATTGCCCGGGTGGCGCCGGAATCAATCCATTCCCCGGGTGGCGCCGATAGATTTTCTATCGGTGCGGGATAGGATTGCCCATGCACAACCACGCCGATAGCACAGCTATCGGCGCCACCCGGCGGAGTGGCACATGCGCGGCGTGTGTGAGACAAGGGGCTTAAGCCCCTTGTCCGTACCCCCAGATAACGTTACTTCCGGCCAACCGGCCCTCCCGGGTATCCCACCCTGACCGGAGGGCGGCTTGCGGCGCCTCCAAAAGCCCGATGACGAGTACACGCTTCAAATCATTGACCCGGTTTCCGTGAAACCACCGGGACCGGTCAGGGTGGGAAAAAACATCAACTCTGGCCAACCGGTCCCCTCCCGGATATCCCACCCTGACCGGAGGGCGGCTTGCGGCGCCCCCAAAAGCCCGATGACGAGTACACGCTTCAAATCATTGACCCGGTTTCCGTGAAA
>CAYWKU010000051.1:15433-19500 GCA_964459325.1 uncultured bacterium
CCACCGGGACCGGTCAGGGTGGGGAAAAATCGTTACTTCTGGCCAACCGGCTATTTTTATTATATAATTTACCAACGGAAGGATTAACGGGTCGACATTAAAATGGAAACCGGTCAAGGAAAATGGATTCCCCTGGACGATTTTGCACGCAGGCAAAAAGTCTCCAAGTCCACCGTGTACCGCGACATACGCAAGGGAAAACTCATAAAGCGATTAAATCACGGTAAAACGGAGGTTTTCGTCTCCGGCGAAAACGCCGTGCTCTTCGACGACGTGCATGCATCTCCGATAAAGGAGGAGGACGTAATGGGCCTGGATTTCGACATTCCCGAACAAGGCGATTACGGGATAGCGGCGCAATCGCTGAGCACTTTGCTTTCCATGCACAAGGAAGTGCTGGCGGAAAAAATGCGAACCCTCTCCGAGTGGGAAAACGAACTCGCACGGCGCGAGGAAAAGCTGTCGGAGCTGGAAGGTGAACTGGCCCGCAAGGACGAAGCCCTGGCCGATAAAAACGCCGAAATCCGCAAGCTCCGCTCCGCCCTGCACAAAGCCGAGCAGGCCTCCTCCGGTCTGGAAAAAGACGTCGAAAGCCTCCGCTCCACCCTGCGCCAACTGGACGAACTCGAGGAAACATCCGGAAAAGACTGGGAAAGGCTCAACGCCTCCCTGGCGGAGAGGGATGAGCTTCTCGAGGCAAAGGACGAAATAATAAAAGGTCTGCGCTCCGGTCTTGAACAAAAGGAAGAAGTAGTATCCCGGCTGGAATCCGACAAGGAAGAATTGAAAAAAAGCATGGAGCAGATGTCACATCAACGGCCCGCCGACCCTTCCGAGCTGGAGAAAAAGCTCAGGGAGCACGAGCAGACCATCTCCGAGCTGAGGATGCTGGTGCAGACGCTGGAAAGTCAACTGGATGCGACCGGGGATAGCCCGGAGGAATAAAGGCCTGATGAAGTTTCAAAAAGCTCTCGTGACCGCGCTGGCTCTGCTCCTTTGCGCTACATATCTTCACGCCGCCCAATCCCCCGAACATTCCCGCGACGCCGACGAGTACAAGCGGGTTGTATGGGTGGATGAAAACGGCGTAAAGCACGTTACGCTCATATCTCCGCGCCCGAAAGCAAAATCTAAAGCTTCCGAATCATCCCCCGGGCGCGAAAAAAAACTTCCTTCCATAATACACTCCAGAGTTAAGGGCATAGATGGTCCCGACAAAATCATACTCGACGATGGCCGCACCGTGGCATACATAGGCCTCGAAGGCCCCTCGCCCGGCGAAAAGGGCTACAAAGCGGCGGTCGATTTCCACCGCAAACTGGTAAAAGGAAAGTGGGTAAATATACTCACCGGCCCGAAATCGCACGATTCGGACGGCAACATCCTCGGCAAGGTTTTCATCAACAAGCTTACCTTCGTCAATGCCGACCTCATAAGGAAGGGGCACGCGCGAGCCCGACCGACGCCGCCGAATACCGAGTACAAAATACTTTTCGGGCGCCTGGAAAAACGCGCCCGGAATCGAAAGTTGGGCATCTGGAAAAATTGAGACATTTTGTCCCAGAGTTGTAGAATCGAAAAAGTCCGGATTCTACAGAATTGTAGAATATTCTACAACGTTGTAGAATATTCTACACCCGCTCGCTAACCCCTCAACCTTTTCTTCAATTCGGCCACGATACTTTCAATATTGCCCGATATGGAAACTTCCTCCTTTTCGCCCCCGGCCATATCCTGAAGCACCGCCCTGCCCGATTTCATCTCATCATCGCCGATTATCAACACGTACTTTGAGTTGAGCTTGTCGGCCAGCTTCATCTGGCCCTTCAGGCCTTTCCCTTCGTAATCGAGCTCGCACCGATAACCGAGGGAGCGGATTGCCGAAGCCAGCCGGATGCCGAGCTTCATCGCATCTTTACTCAATAGGGCCAGGAAAACTTCCACTCGCGCCTCGGCGGGCTCTTCCGGCAGGAGCATCATCAGCCGCTCCAGGCCGACGGCGAAACCCACGGCGGGCGTCGAAGGCCCGCCCAGTTCCTCCACCAGGGCGTCGTACCTCCCGCCCGCAGCCACGGCGCTCTGGGCGCCCAAACCGCTCGATATAAACTCGAAGGCCGTGCGGGTGTAATAATCCAGACCTCTCACCAGGCGGGGGTCGGTCCTGTAGCTTATCTCCAATGCGGCCAGGTATTTTTCCAGCGTCTCGTGATGCTCGCGGCACGAATCGCACAGGTAATCGAATATGGCGGGCGCCTTTTCGGTAGCTTTTTTGCATTTTTCCCGCTTGCAATCCAGCACCCGCATGGGGTTGGAGTCTCTACGGCGGACACAATCCGGGCAAAGCTCGCTCTCCGGTATTTCCGAAAGAAAATCAATTAACTTTTCCCGGTATCCGGGTCGGCATTTGCGACATCCCAGGGAATTGATAACAACCTCGAGGCCGGCCGCGCCGAGCTTGCCGAAATACTCATCCAGCATCTTTATCTGCTCGGCGTCCACCAGCGGCGAGCTTATGCCGAAAGCTTCCGCGCCCACCTGATGGAACTGCCGCAACCTGCCCTTTTGAGGCCTTTCCCGGCGGAACATGGGGCCCATGTAATACAGCCTGGAGCGCGGCCTGCTCTTGAAAAGCCCGTTTTCAATGTAAGACCTGACCACCCCGGCGGTTCCCTCGGGGCGCAACGTAACCGACCTGCCGCCGGTATCCTCGAAGGTGTACATCTCCTTTTCCACGATGTCGGTCTGAGCGCCGATGGACCTTGCGAAAAGCTCGGTGTGCTCGACCATGGGCGCCCTGATTTCGAGGTACCCGTAAGCCTCCAGCACTCCGCGGGCGGTTTCTTCCATGCGCCGCCACAGCACCGCCCCCTCGGGGAGAATATCCTTAAAGCCTTTTATTGCCTGTATTTTCTCCATTGTGTCGCCTCAGGAAAAGGTCGCAACAAATTGTATCATAACCGGCGGTGAGCATCAATTGCGCCGGAAGGTTTACCGGTTACAATCAAAGCCCCCTTTTAAGGGTAGCACACCCTGACCGCAGGGTGGCTTATGGCATACGAAAATGCTCGGGATTGACTATCACCTTCCGGGTGATAACCGGGTTTCCGTGACCCCCCGGGAGCGGGCAGGGTGTGTAAAAGCTACGTTTCGTTTATCCGGGAATTTTGGGGTTGCAAACGAAACAACCCCGGACGCCTGTATGGCCCCCGGGGCTGGTTATCCTGTTTGTCCTTTATTTCCGCTCTCTTATCAGGTTACCTGAGAGGAAAAGTCCTGCCTGGCCATCCGTTTCCTGTCGGATGCGTTGAGTTTCAGGACGTAATATACGCCTCCGATGAAGATTGCGCCGATTATAATCATGGAAAGCAGAAACCATCCGCTTTCGAACCAGGTGGGCTGTTGGTTTATCCGGGAAGGCGGCACGTAGTCGTTGGCGACATGATATACCCTCCCGGCCAGACCGATGCTCAACAGGATAAGCGCAAGGGCTCCTCCGGCGAGGTACCAGTAGGCTTGCGATTTTTTGCCCAGCCTGATGCACAAGTAAGTTATGTGGAAACCGGCTATCATCATGGGAATGTAAGCGAGCACCGCCAGGAACGTCCAGAGCTTGCTTTCGGAATGCGGCTCCACCAGGTAAAGCCAGCTCCACGCCGTCCATTTCCATGCCAGGAACAGACCGATGGGGAAAAACAGCACTACCTGGAACACCAGCGCCCTGATGAAATAGGTGTTAATCATGGACTCCTCTTTCTCCAGCATGGGCGCAGCGCTGAGAGCGAAAATAACCCCTATTACGAAACTTATTAATAAATCCTGCGGTATTGTGGTAATCACCCCCTTACTTTCCGGAATTGGGAAGGTTTATAGTTTGGTTGACTGCATAACTTCCGTTTTCATAGTAGACCTGAAGTGTCCCCATGTCAAGCCCTTTAATTGACATCGGCCAAAATTTCGGCTAAATGCCCTTTGAGGTTGATTATACATTTTTTGAAAGTGATTCAACATAATAATCAACCCTGTCCAATAAAAGTTTTTTATTTGGACAGCATATGCCTGTTTCGGGC
>CAYWKU010000052.1:0-19024 GCA_964459325.1 uncultured bacterium
GTGTGGAGAGGGATATCATCACCAAGCAATGACTGGTCACCGTTGGCGTCGCCGTAGAATGTTTTGGTGACCTCAGGAGCGTTGTACGCCATGGAAGCTGTGGTAGAGAACAATACCAGGCAGGCGATTGCCCCCAGTATGAGTAATATTCTACCGTTTTTACTCATCCGCATTTCTCCTTTCTTTTTAAACCAACTAACTAAATAACTTTCAACCAAAAAACTTCTTCCTTTTTTTTAACTTGCCCGATTTTACTCCCTTTTCGCAGCTAATGAGTTTCGTAGCAGTTTGTCATTTCAAAAGCTGTTGATACTATGGCAACCCTCCTTTCTCTTAACTTCACTTTAATAATGGCTAAAATCTCAAATTATTCGAGAACCTTTCACCAACTCGTCGGTCTAATAACAACAAAAAAGGCATATCTCCAGTACATTTTCATCCACTGGAGGCGATTTGGCCCTCACAAAAGAAAACCGCTCAGACGAAAACCAAAATGTTCAATTACCCCTTACACTTTTACAGTACCCAAATAACGCACTAGTTTTTTACCATAAATTGCCCCGGGTTGTCAAGGGCTTTTTCGGGAAATTTGAATTTTTTTTTATTTGGGGTTATAATTAGCGTAGTTTTGGAGCTTATGAAGCAGAAAAATTAAGTAAATTACTTAAAATTATGGAGGCCGGATGCCCAGGAAAATCATAGGAGCCGACCCTGAGGGTGACAATCTCATCATAGTGGAAGTGTTTGAGTCCCTCCGAAAATCGGAGCTCACGGGGGCTTCCACTATAAGTATAGGCAACTCTTCCATGGGGGATGAGGAAGCCTGGACGGCGGAGTTGCCCCTTCCTCAGGAGTTGGTAACCAACAGGATAGTTCATTTCCCCTTTTCCGGGTCAAGAAAAATCGAGCAGGCTACCGCTTTCGAGCTGGAAAGCTGGGCGCCATTCGGTTCCGATGAGTTCAGCGCCGACTATCAAATTATAGAAAAAGAAAAGAATTCGGCTACTGCGCTCGTTGCCGGCGCCAAAAAGGAAGCCGTAAGGGATTGGATAGATGAATGGAGCCAAAAGGGGGTGGCGCCCAGGTCGGCGGTTCCGGAGGCATTTGCTTACCGCAACCTGGCCTCTCAAATGGAAGTCGGCAAAAACGAGGTGCTGGCTTTTCTTGACGTGAGGGATACCCGATGCATTCTTTCAATCACTCAGGGGGACAGGGCGCTGACCGGCCGGGGCCTTCCCTGGGGAACTGACGATTTTTCCGATGAAACCGGCGCGGAAGGAGAACAACTCCCGTCCGGGAGCTCTTTCGGGCGGCTTTTTCATGAAATTTCAAATACTTTCAGGTTTCTTGAGGTGGAAGAAGGAAAGGTTCCGGAAGCGCTTTACCTTTGCGGCAAAGGAGCAAATAAACCCGGACTTGCGGATAAACTGTCCGACAAACTGAACCTGAAGACCGAAATATGGGCCGGTCCCGACAGCACGGAAGTCAAGCTGGGTCCCGAACACGCCCTGGCCCTTGCCCTGGCGCTGGAACATTCCCGCCCTTCCAAGGGCATTAACTTAAGGAAAGGGGAGCTGGCTTATCGCACCGAAACTGCCATAATCGGGGAAAAGCTTATTGTGCCGGCGGTTTTCGCGGCGGGCATACTTATGCTGTTAATGGTTAACTCACTGTTTCACAACCAGATTCTCCAATCCCGGGTCAGCGAGCTGGACGCCCAGATAGCGGCGGTGGCCAAGGGTTTGATGCCGGAAAAGGAAGTGAGGCCTTCCAACGCTCTCGGGGTTATCAACGAGGAGTTGGAAAACACCCGAAAGCTGGTCAAGGCCATCGGAAAAACCGAGCGTATTACCCCCCTTAACGCCATGACGGTGATAAGCCGGGAAATACCCTCGGAAATTAACACCGATGTAGACGAACTTACCCTTACCGACAGAATACTTACATTGGGTGGGACTATAAATCAATATTCCGAAATGGACGCCATTATAGACAAGCTGAAGGGGTTTGAAGCTTTCAAAAGGTTCGACCCTCCCACATTGCGCGAAAAGATGGGAGACGAGGGAGGAGTAAGATTCACCCAGAAAATATTTCTTACCGAAGAAGAAAAGGAGGAAGGCGGTTGATATGGAGCCGCGCGAGAGGGAAAAGATAGTTTTTACCGGCGGCATGGCGGCGGCCATATTGATTATAATAGCCATATTCGCCGGGCAGGTGATGAGCAAGCAGGACGAGTTGCGCTCATCGATATCCGGAAAAGAGAAAGCGCTCAATGAGATAAAGGACTCCGCGGCCGAGTATTCGAAAGTCCTCGCCCGCGCCCGGGATATTAAGTCCAGGATGCGGGACACTTCCCCCCTGCTGTCTTATCTGGAAAACCTGACCCGGGAGGCCGGCATCGGGGATGCAACCCTCAAAGTAATGCGCACCACGCCCAGCGAATACTTCCAGGAAACGGCGGTGGAAGTCAAGGCTGAAAACCTGAACTTGCGCCAGGTGACCGCCCTGCTTAACCTCATAGAAACCTCCCCGAGGTTTTTGAGGGTTAAGTATTTTCACATCAAGACGCCGTATGCTCACCAGGAACTTTTGAACCTGACTATTCAGGTAAGCGCTTATTCTAAAAAGGAAGAACAGGCCCGGGAGGCCGATTAAAAAGCACCGGAAATGGAATCCTACTCGCTTCAATCCGAACAAATCCGCTCTCCGTCCCGGAGGTTCGTAATTTCCGGGTATATCGGCATTTTTCTTTTAGCATATTTCGCTTTCCTTATAATTACGTTTCCCTACGACCTTCTGGCTCAGGGGGTTTTGAGCAAATTCAAATCCCACTTACCGGTATCCATTGAAATTGGGCGTATAAACCCTCACCTCCCGTCGGGATTTACCGCCGGAAACCTGGAAGTCGGGCCCTTACCGAACAAAAGCGAAGACCAAAACAGAGGCGAGGATAAAAAAATTCAAGTAGATTCATTGGATTTCGAAACTTCCCTTATCAAACTGATTTTCGGCGAAATAGTGGCCTCGGCCGATGCAAAACTTTACAACGGCAAGATAAAATTGGACTATTCGGGCACCTCCGAAGCCGGGGATGTGAAATTCGGCATTATTTCAGTGAATGTGGGCCCTTTGCTTAAAGCCGCCGCAGGCGTTCCATTTGATATCAGAGGCGAAATCGGGGGCGCCGGTGAATTTCACGTTGACGCCCATAAGGTGTCCGCAAATAAAGGCTCTATCAAGCTGCATTCCGGGAACCTGAAGGCCATTGACGTGGACATGGCTCTGATGACTTCCGATTTCAATTTTTCAAAAGCAAAGGCCGAGCTGGAACTGGAAAGGGGACGCATTTTAACCGTAAATTCGTTAATACTCGAGGGGGAACCGTGCTCCGTTGAAATGACCGGCAGCATAAGCATACAAAGGCGAAACCTGCCCCAAAGTCAACTCAATCTTGATGTGACTCTCAAGCCAACGGCCCGGTTCGAGAATCAAATGCCCTTCTCCATGCTTACCAAGAAGGAAGAAGGCGTTTACGCCGGCAAATTGACCGGCACTTTCCAAAAGCCTTCGCTCAGATAAACAGGGGAGGATAAAAATGCGAAAAGAGCTTTTAATATGCTTTGCGGTCACGATTGCCGTCTTCGCCGCTATGACGTCCTTTGGCGGAGAATTGACCAAGGATGAGATGGAGGAGCTTCGAGAGGGCGAGATAATAGTCAAATATCGCAACAAGCTGGAAGGCACGGATTTGAGGGTTGTGCAGGCCACCGGCGTTATTGACGCTCCCCGGGCAAGGGTATGGAAAGTTATCGGAGACTACGCAAATTACAAGGACTTCATGCCACAGGTTTGTGAAAGCGAAATACGCAAAAAGAAAGGAAACACCACCTGGCAGTACCAGAAACTGCATGTGCCGTGGCCCTTTCCCGGGGACGGCACATGGTACCTTATCCGCCTCGAGCATCAACCGGAAAAGTTTTTTGTACAATGGGAAATGGAAGACGGAAACATCGACATAAACCACGGCTCCTGGAAACTCGAGCCCTTCGGAGAAAAGGGGGATAAAACGATAGCCATATATAGCCTGGTGGTGGACCCCGGTTACAAACTACCCGCCTTTGTAGTGGATTTCGCCACTAAAACAACCGTCCCCAAAATAATTGAGGCCGTGCGCGAAAGGGCGCCCGACCCAAAATACGATTAACCCCCCTGCGGGCTATTCCACGTATCCCATGGCCCGGAGTTTTGCCTTTGTTTCGGCATCAAGTTCTTCTTTCCTCTCGATTTGCTTCCCCGAGAGTAATTCTTCGAGCTTTCTTTCGAGCCGGTTTACGAGAGTGATGTGCGATTTTGCAACGTTTTTTTGCTCCCCGGGGTCCTTTTCGATATCGTAAAGCTCCGGATAGGTGTCATCTTCGTGGACGATAAGGTGCCATTTCCCCGAAATCAGTGAATACAGCCTATCTCGGTCACCTTCAGGTTTTGTTTCGGTCACCACCGGCCTGTCGGCGGCTTTTTCCTCCAGCATCGGCATAAGACTATTCCCGTCCATGCTCGGGGGGCGTGGCAATTCGATTATATCGAGTATTGTGGGCGCTATATCTATCAATCGGACGCTTTTCTCTACTTTCTTACCCGGCCCGAATACCCACGGCGCCCTCCATATCATGGGCACGTGCAGGCTTTGCACGTAAAGGCCCGGGCCGTGGCCCGAATAACCGTGCTCGCCGAATTCCTCACCGTGGTCGGAGGTGAAGATTATAACCGTTTTATCCAGCACTTTTTTTTCTTTTAGAACATCTATCAGGGCCCCGACCTGCTCATCCAGATAGGATATTTCCTTGTGATAGGCTTCCAATCGCTCGCCCCCTGGGCATTTATCGGAGCGACCTCCCACTACCAGGGGCATAAATTCGAAAACCTTTTCCACCGGTTTGTTGCCGGTATAATCGAACTGCACCTCAAGAGGTTTCCCGCAGATAATCTCCACGTTATTGAACATCCAAACCTTGTTTTCAGGCGCTTTTCCGTTGAGCGTGCTTACTTGGACATTATTACCTAACCTGCTGACCAAAACAAACTTTTTTTCCCTTGCGCTCATGCGCTCTTCGCATCTTTTGGGCGCCGAAGCTTCTATTACCAGCCGATGTTTTCCCGGTGATAGATTAACGGGAACTTCGACGCATTCATGGTAGGTAAGTTTTTGTTCGTGAACCTTTTTGTCATCCATCGAAACCGAGATGTTCATCTCAATCGACCCGGGCATCGCGTAAGGGGAGTGAGGGTCCGCATAATGTATGAACATAAAAAACTGTTCGTTCCGGTTCGCATCGAGCCATTTGATGACCTCGCGATTAACCTCTTCGGCGGGGAATTTCCAGCAATTATCGGTGCACACCATGTGGCGCTCGTCAAACCCTCTCCACAATCCCAGCCGTTCGCTAAGAACCGCCAGGCCGGCAAACCCTACCTTCTTCTGATAGAAGGGGTTGATAATTTCCACCAGGGTCTTCTGGTCACCTGTCAGGTATCCCCCGAACGACCTCACACCGTGGTGCGCGGGCAGCTTCCCGGTAAATATCGAAGAAAACGACGGCGGAGTGACGGGATAAGCAGTATAGGCTCTTTTGAACAGAACCCCCTCTTCGGCCAACCTGTCCAAATTCGGCGTATTGACGGGGCCACCATAGCAACTCAATCTATCAGCTCTCAAGGCATCCGCTACAATCAGCAAAATGTTGGTCGAAGGCGTGGAAGAGAGCAGCTTGCCGGAGTTAATCACAAGAGCAGCTTCGTCGGGAGACTTTTCGACATTGAACTCTATCTCGCCAATGCCGGCCTCCAATTCACCTAAATCTATCTCCTCCGAAAGCATTTTACCCGGCAATCGCTTGGCTGGAATTTTCCTTTCAAAAACTAAGGCTTTTTCTCCCGAAACATCCCGCCGGAAAATTTTCAAACGGACGGGGCCTTCCGCCTTTTTGCTTACTACTCCCCATTCCAGCTTCATCACTGTGTTTTTGAATATCCGAAGGGGAAAAGCTAATACCGAATCGACCGGGAAAACCAATGCCTTGCTTTCTTCACCCGAAGAACCTATCAGCGACAAACCTCTGCCGCCCTGCTTTACCAATCGTTGGAGCTCCTCCGCGCTTCTGAAAAGAGCGATATAATCGAACATGGCGGAAATATTACGCTTGTCGGTGCTTTCGGGCTTGAAATCGCTCGGCCTCACGGCCCGGGAAAACTCGAAAACTATTTCATTTTTTCCGGTTTTAAGAGCGTCAGGGGGGATTTTGAGTACCGGCGAGGAGAATTTCGCTCCCAGCTCGACTTCTCCCAGTTTTTTGCCATTCAACCGCACTTTTACTCGCTGCATTTCGGCGCCCGGATACTCGAAAGACTTCGCTCGAAAAGTCAACGCCGTCGGCAACTTATCTCCCAGGTGAAAGTTAAATACGCTTTTTTTCCCCAGCGTATAAGTATATGTAAAACCCTTCCCGGTTTTCTCGGGCCTGCTCCAACCTTTTCCCAAGTGCGAACCCGCCGCCTTCGAGCCTATATCCACGAACTGAGTCGGGCTACGGTCGATAGCCCTTTCAAAATTCTCGGTAAAATCGTAGTACTCTGAAGGCGGGGGAGGTTCTTGGAGACCTTTTTCACAACAAACAAGCATAAACGCCGCAAAAAATATGAAATATGGGAGGACGGTGAAAATTAAATTGCACCAAAATCTCTTAAACAAAAATGGCCTGTTCCTGTTCATTGATGCTTCCTTATATACAAAATGCAAAGTCCGGATAGTCCTGATGTGACAACCTCATCCGTCAACCAATCTTCAGTATTACCTTACCTTTGTTTTTCCGTTCCTGGATGTATCGGTGGGCTTCGCCCGCCTCCTCCAGTGGAAAGGACTTGTCAACCCTGGGTTTTATTCGACCGTCGTCGAGCATCTCCATCAGATTTGTCATCTGCCTCTGCAGTATATCCGCGCGTTTTGCCAGGTGATTTATGTTCACTCCCACTACGGCCTTGTTGGCGTTCATCAAACGGAGAGGATGGAACTTGTTCATCCCCATCATCTCCCTGGCCGCTTTCATCATGCTGCGCCGGGTTCCGGAAACCACGCTGGACATTCCGAAAATCATCAACCGGCCGGCCGGGGCCAGGCAGTTGTAACTTTTTATAAGCTGCTTGCCGCCAAGCGAGTCCAGCGCTATATCCACACCCCGACCCTCTGTTATCCGCATGACTTCTTCCTCGAAGTCCCCTTCCCTGTAATTTATCAGGTGCGTCGCCCCGTTGCTTTTTGCATAGTCAAACTTGGAAGGCGAGGCGGCGCCTATCACTTCGGCGCCGACGGAGCTTGCTATCTGAGTGGCCGCGGTGCCCACTCCTCCCGCCACGGCGTGCACCAGCACTTTCTCGAAGGGCTTTAAGTTGCCCATGTAAATCAACATGTGGTGAGCGGTGACATAGTTCACCGGCACCGCCGCCCCTTGCTCGTAGCTCAACCCTTCCGGCATGGGCGCGGCCATCTGCGCGGGCACTGCCACTTTCTCAGCGTAGCCGCCGAACATTGTCATTGAAAGAACCTTCTGCCCCGTGGAAAATTCTGTAACCCCTTCGCCCGCCTTCGCCACGTTCCCGGCCACTTCATACCCAAGCAGCATGGGCGGCTTGGGCGCATCCGGGTACAACCCCAACCGGCCCATAATATCGGCGAAGTTTACACCCGCCGCCTTCACATCAATAAGGATTTCGCCCTCCCCGGCCTCCGGGTCGGGCCTGTCCTCGACGGTGAAAACATCCGGCTCGCCGTGCCTGGGAACTATCGCAGCCTTCATACCATCTCCTTTCACATGGAAACCCTCAATTAATAATCCCGCCGTATAATCTAATGAAATGAAAAGTACCTTAACCTCACCCGGAGCGCAATCTCATCGGCCTTTGCTTTCATCCCGTCACTTGTTTACTCTAACCGGATAATGCTCCCAGGCCGCCGGAAAAACCACGTTATCCGCCTCATAGTCTACCCGGCAATAGTGGTGGCGATTGTTCTGACGATTCATTACCTCAGAAAACCTGAACCAACCCAAAAAACATCACCCATAAATTTACCTCCGGACATCCGGCTTGTTGAATTATCCGACGGCGTCATAACTCCCCGCTCGTGGAGCTTCAGGAGCGAGCTTCCTTCGCACCCGCAACTTCAAAAGCTACGAAAACGTGAAAAGCTGGATACGGTTATTTCCCCCGGCGCGGACGAATTTGAAAAGATGGTGCTGCTCCGCTCCCGGGTCAACAGCCAATGGAAAAGCGGCGCCCCCCGTCCATATCCTCCCTGGAACGCAAACAAGATTCTCGAAATGATACGCTCCGGACAAACGGAAGGCTTTTGCGCACAGTACGCGGTAGTCCTGGCGCAGGCGGCAAGGTCGCTTGGATGGCAGTCCCGTTACCTGGATGTGGCCACCGGCTGCATCGGCTCCAAAAGAGGCCACGTGACCGTCGAGGTCTGGTCTAATCAATTCAATAAATGGGTTGTCATGGACCCCTTTTTCGATTGCCACTTTATCCGGGACGGAATACCCCTGAGCGCTTTGGAGTTGCACCGGGCGGTTGCCGAAGAGGGCGCGGATGCCGTGAAGCTGGTGAGAGGCGAGGGAAAATACGGGAAATCCAACTCAAACCGCTCAGATTCCGAAATAAAGCGCCTCTTTAAACACATAGCCGCCGACATGCGCTCCGACCACCTTTCCCGACCTTTGCACTTCTGGGACAGGGCCGATGGATATATCGCGTGGAAAGACAGGCGCACCGACGGTTGCCCCCAGATATACAAACAAATTACCGAAGACGAACGCGAATTCAATTTCCCCTTGAACCAGGTGGAAATAATACTGAAGCCACTGAATGAAAAAGGAAAACTGCGCTGCCTGATAAGAACGAACATGAAGGAGGCGGAGTTCCTGGAAATAAGCGAAGACGGAAGCGATTGGCGACAATACCGGCTTCACCCCGCAAATCCTTCACCGCCCCTCGGGGTAACGCTCACCGTCCTCCACGGAGCGACTTTCACCTACCCCTGGAAACTCGGGCGGGGAAAAAATTCATTATCCGTCCGGGCAGTCAACAGCATGGGAGTATCCGGCCCTCCGGCCATGGTTAAGGTCGAATATAAACCCGAATAAAACCGCCACATGTAATCTCGGGAAAATTAAAGGTCCAATCCGTCCCTCAGGCGCTCGCCCACCTCATCGAGGGTGCGGTAATCCCAGTTCCATCGCTCCAGAAAGGGCACGTCCACCAGGTTTGTCCTGAGAAGTCGCCGCTCGAGCTCGCTCCGGTAATCCAGCGCCAACCGACGCCGCTTCAGGCCCATTTCCGCCAGCCCGACCAGCGAACGAAGCTCCCCGGAACTACTTTCATCCCCCGCTACGCTTTTTCTTAACCCTTCCCACAGGGGCATCTTGTTCTCGGGGAAAATCGGCCCGGGCATGCAATTCATCACAACCGGGCCCACCGGTATTTTCAGGGTACTCCTCACCCGCGAGACGAAATCCACCGTCTCGTTCACCGGCATCTCCTCCGGCAGGGTTACCGTCAGCAGGACAGTGTGCTTATCGTCCCTGAGGGTATTTATCATCTCTTCGGCCTGGTTGTGTATCGGCCCCAATCTCACCATGTTGGCGGTGGCCTGGGCCACTCCCATAAAGCTTATCCCATGGCCGGTGGCCGGGGCGTCAACTATCACCAGGTCCCACTTGCGCCGCCTGGGCCGACCCTCCTCAAGCACCGATTCGTGCCAGATTTTCCCCAGTATCAAAAGCTCCCGGAATCCGGGCGCGGCATCAAGGAAGTATCTCATCACGGTGCTGTTGACTATGGTGTTGTACAGCCTTTTTATACGCAGGTAAATTTTCAGGTACTCCACCAGCGAATCTTCGGAACTCACGTAAAGAAAGGACACGTTCTCCGCCACCTGCCTGTCCTTTTCGGCGTTTTCCCCGAAAAGTTTCGACAGTCTCCCGTCGGGTTGCACTTCGCACAGAAGAGTCTTCAGTCCCGCACGGGCGGCGAGAATCGCAAGAGCGCCGGCGGTGGTGGTTTTTCCCACTCCGCCCTTGCCGCTTACCAGTATCAGCCTTTTCTCGAAAATTTTCATATACGGCGGGCGCAAAACGCCCCTTCACCCTTCGACAAGCGGATTTTCTTCCCATACTTTCAAAAGAATCCGCTCGAACACTCAGCGATTTAATGTTTTACTGCAGCTCAGCTTTTTTTGGTCGACCCGCTCTTTTTGGTCGAAGAGGTGGACTTCTTCGAGGTCGAGCTTTTGGATGCGCCGGTTTTTTTCGGTCCCGCCGACGCCAGCTTATCCACCTTAGCCGCCAGGGAGTCCACCTTCTTCTCCAGGTCGGTAATTTCCTTGCGGGTCGGCACGTCGAAGGATTGAAGAACCAGCCTGACGGTGTTCTCAATACCCTTCTGCACGTTGCCAACCTGTTTTTCCATGCCCTTGCCGACCGCCGATTTTTCCACCGCTTCCCGGAAGCTCTCGCTGAGGTACTTCTGCGTTTCCTTCAACCTTTTCCTTACCTGTTCCTGATTCAACCTGTTTGTCATTTAAACCCACTCCTTTCAATAGTTTTTATAGCTAAAAGATAACCCGGTGTCAACGAACTTTCCCGAACCTTTCTCTACAAAAGCACGTTTTATTTAAGTATTATGAGCATCACACGGCATATTTCAAGCTCAGACCGCCGGAGGGGCGAATTTGACCTTGACATTCCGCCATTTCTGGTGTAACATGTGTTCGTTCATTGAAATAAGGAGGATTGGAGGGTCATTATATGCTTAAAGTGGGGGATAAGGCGGTATATCCCGCTCACGGTGTAGGAATTATCTCCGGCATCGAAAAAAAAGAAATCTCAGGAACCCACCACACTTACTACATGCTAAAAATCCTCGATAAAGAAATGACGGTAATGATACCCGAAGCTAACGTATCTTCCGTCGGCCTCAGGTCAATCATCTCCCGGGATGAAATTCCTCAATTATTCAAAGTCCTCAAAAAGAGACGCCAGCCTCAGGAAGCCAGCTCCTGGAACCGCAGACATCGCGAATACATGGAAAAAATCAAAACCGGCTCGCTTTTCAATATCGCCGAAGTTTTGAGGGAGCTTTACGACCTCAAGCTCGAAAAAGAGCTCAGCTTCGGCGAGAGAAAAGTCTTCGACACCGCCAAATCGCTGCTTATAAAAGAACTTTCCATAGCCCGCGAATGCGAAGAGGGCAAAATCGAACGAGAGTTGGTCAAAATATTGGACCGAAAAAAGTAATCGGATTTGTGACATTGCTTATTTCCCTTTTACCTCGCAGCCATTAGATGAGGAAAAGGGAATTTTTTTGAGGAAAAAACCACTTGCACCCCGACAAAACATCATTGCTGCTTGCGGCCGCCGGCGCCGGAGTGAGAATAAACGCGGGCGAGCATAAAACCTGGCTGGAACTGGCCGGAAAACCCCTGCTGTGGCACGCCCTCAAATGCGCCTGCCGTGTACCCGAAATAAGCGTGATAACACTGCTCGTGCATCCTGAGCAGCTCGCCAGAACCCGAAAAGCGCTCGATGACTGGCAAATTAACCGCAAAATCGAACCCGTAGCCGGTGGAAAACTCAGGCAGGACACAATCGTCGCCGGTCTCGAAGCGCTGCCGCCGGAGTGCGGCATGGTGGCCGTGCACGACGCCGCCAGACCCTTCGCATCACCTGAATTATTTTCCAGAGTCGTCGAAGCCGCAAAACGAACCGGGGCCGCCACCGCAGCGGTGTCGCCGGCGGATACCGTGGCAAAAGTCAACGATGCCGGGCAACCAGAATATGTTGACCGCTCCCGGCTCCGGCTCATTCAGACACCGCAGGCTTTCCGGCGGGAAATCATCGAGAGCGCCCATCGGAAAGCCGCCGAAAGCGGCTTGAAAGTAACCGACGACGCTTCACTCGTAAAATGGATGGGCCTGGAAGTGGAACTGGTGGAAGGGGAAGCTTCCAACTTCAAAATCACCTACCCGGAAGACATAACAAGAGCCGATGCCGTTCTCAAAAGTTTAAATAAATAAGCCGGTTTTTTTCTTCCATCTGCCCCGCCATCGACCCAGATTCGCGCTCATGTTGACTCATCCCTCTCTCAAAGCTATTATTTTAAACTTAGAAGTCTATGAACTCAAATTCAGGGGATTTGTCGGAGTTGTTGAGCATTTATGATTTGGCAGCAGAATTAAACCAAGCGAAACGAAAGAGTACCATTCCGCGCTTCTATGTGATGCAAACCGAGAAAGAGACGAGTTTCGCTTAACAGAAGCTGGGGCGAGAGAATGAAGCGCGATGAGTTGGAGGAACTTCATTACATTACTCCTATTGACAATATGCCTTCCATTATACAACGAGGGATTTTGTCCCATAATAGGGCTAAACATGTACAGCACCAATCGATAGCCATGAGCGAGATCCAAAATCGAAGGAAGAACGTAAATGTTCCTGGAGGCAGAAGACTTCATGATTACGTGAACCTATACATTTGTGCACGAAATCCCATGATGTTTAAACGCCGCGACCAATACGAAAAACTTTGTGTACTCAAAATTAGCCCGGATGTGGTGGACCTTCCCGGTGTCGTGATTACCGACGGCAACGCTTCCGGTTACTATGCTTTGTTTAGACCGGCGCCAAAGGGACTTGCAATCGTGGATCACGATTTAACCTTTGCCGATGATTGGCGGGACCCCGATCAGATTCAATATTATCGAAAGAAGGCCGCGAAATGCGCCGAAGTTCTTGTCCCTGACCAAGTTGAACCCAAATACATCATCGGGGCTTATTTAGCTTGTCGAAAGGCACTTGTGAAGTTTGATAGGTATACGAAGGGAATACCAGCCACGATAAACGATCATATCTTTTTTATACAAGGGAATAGCCATGATTAAGGTAATTATGGGCGATATGTTTGAATCCAAGGCTCAAACGCTGGTTAATACGGTAAACTGTGTGGGGATTATGGGCAAAGGAGTGGCGTTGGAATTCAAAAAGCGCTTTCCCGACATGTTTGAGGATTACCTCCGACGGTGTAAAAACAATCAAATCCAGCTTGGCAAACCCTACATTTTCAAACGCATGTTTCCACCTTGGATACTCAATTTCCCAACCAAAGACCATTGGCGATCTGTTTCGCGTATAAAGGACATTGAGGAGGGTTTACGGTATCTTCAAAAACATTACAAGGAATGGGGCATCACGTCTCTTGCGGTACCTCCTCTTGGCTGCGGTCACGGTCAGCTCGAATGGCGTGTGGTTGGGCCAACGTTGTACAGATACTTAAAAACATTGGACATCCCTGTCGAACTCTATACGCCGTTTGGAACTCCTCACGAGGAACTTCGGCCTTCTTTTTTGAACAAACCTCAGGAAAGCGTGTTATCAGAGGCAGCATCCTATAAAATCGAACCTGCATGGGTGGCCGTGGTGGAAATTATGAAGCGCATTGAGGATGAACCTTTTCACTGGCCTGTCGGAAGAACTACATTTCAGAAAATAGCCTACTTTGCAACTCAATGTGGCATTCCCACTGGCTTAAAATACAAGCGCGGAAGCTACGGGCCGTATGCCCCCACCCTCAAAAAAAGGATTACCGCACTGGTTAATAACGGACTTGTGTATGAGGAGAAATTGGGAAGTATGCTCGCTGTAAATGTAGGGCAAACCTTCCTGGATGCACGAAAAGCTTATGAAGAGCAAATCAGATTCTGGGAACCGACTATTAATAAGGTTGCGGATCTATTCATGCGAATGAATACTAAACAAGCCGAAGTGGCCGCGACCGTCCATTTCGCCGCGCAGGAAATTAAAGATAGACCTGAAGGAAAGCCAACTGAAAGGGATGTCTTTAATACAGTTATGAAATGGAAGCAAAAGCGTAAACCTTCCTTGAATGAAAAGGAAGTTGCTATGACGGTTAGACACTTAAATATGTTAAGCTGGCTCAATGTGATGGCAAGTACTGATTTGCCAATCACCGAAGAGGACGTTCTGCATGTCTAATCAATTTGTACTTAAAGACAGTTTATGCCTGCAAGCTAGCTTGGAATAGATGAACCAAGTGTGTTCCGTGGTAAGGGGCATATCTTAACCTTGTGTTGGAATATGGTCAGCTTGTTTAGTATAGTTCATACTAGAAAAATAGCTGCCAAACAAGAAACAGAAGCCTGAACGGAATCAATGTAACCAAAAGACTGCAAAAGGAAAAGAAATGATAGGGAAGCAGATACGAATCGAAAGAATAATGGACCGCAACACGGGAAGAACGGTAATCGTCCCCCTCGACCACGGCGTTACCGTCGGGCCCATTCCCGGCCTGATACACATGGACAACACGGTCAACGAGGTCGCCGAGGGCGGCGCCAACGCCGTCGTCGTCCACAACGGCCTGGTGGTGCGGGGCCATCGCAAGTACGGCCGCGACATCGGCCTGATAGTGCACCTATCCGGCAGCACCAGCCTCTCCCCCGACCCCAACCGGAAGGTGCTGGTGTGCAGCGTGCCCCAGGCGGTAAGGCTGGGGGCCGACGCCGTCAGCATACACATAAACATCGGCGCCCTTACCGAAAACGACATGCTGCGCGACTTCGGCACAATCCACCGCGAATGTACCGAGCTGGGCATGCCGCTCCTGGCCATGGTTTACCCCCGCGGGCCACGCATCGAGAACGAAAAAGACCTGGACATGGTCAAGCTGGCGGCGAGGATGGGCGCCGAGCTCGGGGCGGATATAGTAAAAGTCCCTTACACCGGCGACCCGGAAAGCTTCCGGGAAGTGGTGGAAGGATGCCCGGTGCCGGTGGTGATAGCGGGCGGCTCGAAACTGAGCGACGAGGAAACGATGAAAATGGTGGAAGGCGCCATGGCCGCCGGAGGCGCGGGCCTGAGCATGGGCCGCAACGCCTTCCAGCACGAAACGCCCCGCAAGCTGGTGGCCGCCGCTTGCGCCATCGTGCACGAAGGTAAAAGCGCCGAAGAGGCGCTCAAGATGCTTTAAACCGAGGAGCTTAAAGTGACCAAATTCTTCTGGGTGGACGCAAGACCCTTCAAAAAGGAGCTTATAACCGCCGCGATAGAAAGCGGCGCCGGCGCGGTGGCGGTGGACGAAGGCCGCTCCGAAGACGCTCGCGCTTTGGGGCTGATTAAAACCATCGCCCCCGACGGCGACCTGAAGCCGGGAAGCGACGTGATGGAGTTTGAAATCTCCGGCCGCGATGACGAGGACAAAGCGGCTTCGGCCCCGGCCGATGCGTGGGTGGTGGTAAGTTGCAGCGACTGGAAAATCATACCGCTCGAAAACCTCATCGCCAAAAGGCCCGGCAAGCTGGTGGCCGCGGTAAAAAGCGTCGCCGAGGCCCGAACGGCGCTGGAAACCCTGGAAAGGGGCGCCGACGGCGTGCTCCTGCAAACCGAGGACCCCACCGAAGTCAAAAACCTGGGCGCCGGGATGCAGGCCGGAGCCGAAGAGCTCGAGCTGGTCGCGGCAAAGGTAAAAAATATCTCCCCGCTTGGAATGGGAGACCGGGTATGCGTGGACACCACCAGCATGCTCCGGCCCGGGCAGGGGCTGCTGGTCGGCGACAGCTCGTCTGGCATGCTCCTGGTTCACGCGGAAAACGTGGAAACGCCCTATTGCGACCCCCGTCCCTTCCGGGTCAACGCAGGCGCGGTACACGCTTACGTCCGAACCCCCGGCGGAAAAACGAAGTACCTGGCGGATTTGTCCACCGGCTCGCAGGTGCTGGTGGTCAACCCCGAAGGCAAGGGCGAGCTTGCTTTCGTGGGAAGGTCGAAGACCGAAAGAAGGCCGCTGCTGTTGGTGGAAGTCGAGCATTCCGGCCGCAGGGCCACCCTGGTGCTGCAAAACGCCGAAACCATCAGGCTCACCAAGCCCGACGGCTCGCCCGCCAGCGTAGTGACGCTGTCGCCGGGCGACGAAGTGCTGGCCCACTTCGAGGAAGCGGGCAGGCATTTCGGGCAGAAAGTATCCGAAACCATTAAGGAAAAATAAGTTGGACAAGGGTTAAGCCCCTTGTCTACCTCGGAATGTATAACTTTCCGTTTCCCACCGCAAAATTTTAGTTAAAAAAGGACGGGCCCTCGATTGAGAAGCCCGTCCTTAGTGTTTTTTATGGGGTTTTCAGCCTAGTTTTTCATCAGGTCCCATTTGCCGTCCTTCACCCGGATGAGCACCAGGTCGTCCAGCCCGAGGCCCATGTGGTCATCGGGGGTCATGTCGAAGGTTCCGGTCATGCCGATGAAGTTGTCCGTCTTTTCGATGGCGTCGCGGACTTTCGCATGTTTGGTGCTCTTGGCTCGCTCGATGGCTTTTATCATAATCCACATGGCGTCGTAGGCGTGCCCGCCGAAAGTGCTGACGGTGCCGTACTTTTCCTCGTACTGCTTCTTGTACTTCAGCAGCGCGTCCTTGGAGGGGTCGGAATCGGGCAACTGGTTCGCCACGATGAGCCTGCTGGCAAAGAGCAGGTTTCCTTCGGCGGCGCCTTCGGCCTGCTCGATAAACTGCGGATTGGCCACCCCGTGGCTCTGATACAGCGGTATTTCCATGCCGAGTTGCTCCATTCCCTTGGCGACTCGTGCCGGGCCGGGATTGGTGCCCCAGCATACCACGAGTTCGGCGTCGGCGCCCTTTATCTTGGTGAGCTGGGCCGTCATGTCGGTATCATGCCCTCCGAAAACCTCGTCGGCCACGATTTCGAGACCGTATTTGGAAGCCAGGTCCTTCAGCTCGCCTCGGCCGCTTGAACCATACGGGTTATCGACCGAGAGGATTGCAATTTTCTTGAAGCCCTTCTTTTTGAAGTAAGTGTAAAGCTGTTTGATAACCAGCCTGTCCGTCTGTGCCGTCTTGAATATCCACTTTTTGGTGGGCTCGATGATTTTCACCGATGCCGCGCAGGATATCATGGGCACCTTTGCCTTCTGAACCGCGTTCACGCAGGCCAGTGTGGTGCCCGAAAGGGTGGGCCCGATAACGCCCGTCACCTTGTCGCCGTGCATGAGCCTTTTGACCAGCTTGAGCGCCTTGGTGTTGTTGCCCTCGGTGTCATACACGATGAGGTCGATTTTCCGCCCGAGGACGCCGCCGTTGGCGTTTACCTGCTCGACAATCATCTCGGCGGTGTTTTTCTCGGGAGCGCCCAGGGGCGCGGTGCGGCCCGTAACGCTGAACAGCGCGCCTATTTTTATCGGGTCGTCCTTGGCGGTATGTCCGACACTCGCCAGCCCGACGATTAATGCCGCGCACGCTATGGCAGCTATAAGTTTTCTCATTTTACAACCCTCCTTTTTTAAGTTCTAGAAAAAGAACCAGAACGCCAGGTCGGACCTCCACAGTTCGCCGTCGTTATCGTGGATACCGTCGTTTTTGTACTCGGTGCGGATTTTCATGACCTCGGCGCTTACCCTCATCGACTTGGTAACGTCGAAGAAAACATGGCCGTAATACATCTGATTCTTGGTAATACCTCCGTCGACCGGGATAAGCTTGGCAAGGGTGTCTGCATTGTCCGGATTATTTTCCCACGGCCCTCCTACGATGTCGTCATCCTCGGGATTGTCCTCGCCATATCCTCCGAAGAATGTGACCCTGTCGTGAGGCTTGACCATGAGTTCCACGTATCCGCCGACGTCCCGGACGGGAGTACGTTCACCGTCTTCATCGATGCCGACGCCCTGGTTGAAGACACTGCCGGTGTACCAGCCGTCCAGGTTGACGCCGTAGAAACCCTCGCCCCTGAGGGCCAGCCTTTTACCAATTTTTACGTTCAAACTGGCGTTATAACTCCAGCTCTCGAAAGTGACATCGTGGAAGTCCCCATCCGCGCCCTTCTCAGCATATTGCTCCTCGGCATAGTGGCCCGAAAGGACGAACGTGAGCTTGTCGCCCCAGTAACCGAGCTGGCCCTGCATGTCGGGCACGGCGCTGTTGTCACCGGCGTCGAAGTCCTTGGTGGTGAGGTCGCTTTCAATTTTTTCCCCGGCACTTACGGCGAACCGGATTTTATTTCCAAAGGTAAGCCTTACCTGCGGCATGCGATACCCCAGGTTGCCGATACCCGCGCCTGCCGGGTAATTGGATGTGTGAGGATAAAGGGGACTCATGAGCATCCATTCGTTACCGGCCAGAAGGCTCCAGTTGGGGTTTTTCAACATTACATAAGCTCTTCTAAGCATCAGAGCGGGCTTGTTTTCCGTGTGGCCCTTTCCGTAAAAATCCATCTCGAACTTGCCCAGAACACTGGAATCCTCAGTGGGGCCGGGGGCCTTTATGTTGAAGCCGAAACGGGACTGCCGGGCCGTAAAACTCAGGGTATCATGTGATTTGAACGGCTCCATGTCCGGAAAAGCGTAAACGGCCCAATTATCGCCTAATGCCTGATGGGAATGATAAATGGCTTCGGCTTTAATGTAACCGTAAAATGTCACCTCGTACTTGCTTTTCATGAGTGTCAGGTCGGCGCGAGCCACACCCGAGCTCAACACCATTCCCACAATTACCAACACCGCCAATGCACTTTTTTTCAGCACGATTTTTCCTCCTTTTGCCTTAAATTTTCAAATACTTAAAGGTTCATTTCCGACCGCGATTTCCCTGTTATCCAACGGGAAGCTGCACCTCGCGGGCGCCCCTCGCCACATTTTTACCGACCGTCTTGAAATCGCATCACTCCCTTCCCGTAATTTTAATTTACAACATCGAGCTTCAGTCCGTAGACTGAAGACAAGCCCACTTTCAAGATGGAAAACATAATGGAGCGTTAGCTGCCTGACTGTTTAAGCTTCGCGGATTTTTCCTCCATTCCCACAGAGTTGCCACTTTTTAGCACAAAATTAACGTTTTGCCAATCATTTTTTCTCAGGTTTCCATCTTCACCACTTCTTCATTCGTAAGCACCTTGACGCTA
>CAYWKU010000053.1:0-16542 GCA_964459325.1 uncultured bacterium
ACCCCCAAAATCCCTCCCTAAAAAGCATTGCCAACTCGTTAAGCGGGAATCTTGGCAGCCGGCAATTGTTATGTAACCCCCTTGAAACACAAAGAATTTTCAGCTGTAAAAAGTTCAGTCAAAGGTTGACTCCTCCCCTTTGATGCTTAAATTAACCCATAAAGAGGAAAATACTCAGAGGTCCTCGATAAGGGGGCCTCTTTTAAGGAGGTATAGGAACAATGGGAAAGATAATAGGAATCGACCTTGGGACCACAAACTCCGTGGTGTCAATCATGGAAGGCGGCGACCCGAAGGTTATCCAGAACCAGGAAGGCAGCCGTACCACCCCGAGCGTTGTGGCGTTTTCCAAGGACGGGGAAATATTAGTGGGACAAGTGGCGAAGCGCCAGGCCATAACCAACCCCGAAAACACCGTTTCCAGCATCAAGCGGTTCATGGGCCGGCGTTATTCCGAGGTAAGCCACGAGATAAACCTGGTGCCGTACAAGGTCGTTCAGGCTGAAAACGGCGACGCTCGGGTGAATATACAAGGTAAAATCAACAGTCCTCCCGAGATAAGCGCCAAGGTGCTGCAAAAGCTCAGAGACGCGGCGGAATCGTATCTCGGAGACAAAGTTACCGAGGCGGTCATAACCGTGCCCGCTTACTTCAACGACTCCCAGAGGCAGGCCACAAAAGACGCCGGCAAGATAGCCGGACTGGATGTAAAGCGAATCATCAACGAGCCCACAGCGGCGGCGCTCGCTTACGGCCTGGACAAGAAAAAGGACGAACTTATCGCCGTTTATGACTTTGGCGGTGGAACCTTCGATATATCCATACTCGAAGTGGGGGACAACGTGGTGGAGGTTAAATCCACCCACGGCGACACTCACCTCGGCGGCGACGACATCGACCAGAGAATCATAGACTGGCTGATAGCCGAGTTCAAAAAGGACCAGGGAATAGACGTCAGCAATGACCGGATGGTCATACAGAGGTTAAAGGAGGCCGCGGAAAAGGCAAAAATTGAACTCAGCAGTGTTGCGGAGACCGAAATCAACCTGCCGTTCCTGACAGCCGACGCAAGCGGCCCTAAGCATATGAACGTCAAGCTGAGTCGCTCGCAACTGGAAAAGATGGCCGGCGACTTGGTGGACCGCACCCTTGACCCCATCAGGCGGGCCCTTTCCGACGCGGGAGCGGAAGCCAAGGACATCGACGAAGTGGTGCTGGTGGGCGGAACCACCCGGATGCCGCTGGTGCAGCAGAAGGTCAAGGAGATATTCGGTAAGGAGCCTCACAAGGGAGTCAACCCGGACGAGGTGGTGGCCCTGGGGGCCGCGGTTCAGGGAGGCGTCCTCGGCGGCGAGGTCAAGGACGTGCTGCTTCTGGACGTGACACCCCTCTCCCTGGGCATCGAAACCCTCGGCGGCGTAATGACCAGGTTAATCGACCGGAACACCACCATCCCGACCCGCAAGAGCGAGGTGTTCACCACCGCTGCGGACAGCCAGCCGCAGGTGGAGGTGCACGTGTTGCAGGGCGAGCGCGAGATGGCCAAGGACAACCGCTCGCTGGGCAAGTTCATACTCGACGGCATACCGCCCGCTCCGAGGGGAGTGCCCCAGATAGAGGTCACCTTCGACATCGACGCCAACGGCATAGTTAACGTGTCGGCCCAGGACAAAGCCACCGGTAAGGAGCAGTCCATACGGATTACAGCAACCTCCGGCCTGAGCGAGGAAGAAATCGACAATATGGTCAAGGAAGCGGAAACTCACGCGGAAGAGGATAAAAAGAGGAAAGAGCAGGTCGAAGTCCGCAATAACCTCGACTCCCTCATATACAACACCGAGAAGCTCATCAACGAGAACCAGGACAAGCTCAGCGACACCGACACCGCGGACGTGAAAGCCGCTATCGAGGAAGGCAAGAAGGCGCTGGAAAGCGAAGACACCGATTCCATGAAAGCGGCGGTGGAGAAGATACAGCAGTCCAGCCAGAAAATGGCGGAGAAACTGTACCAGGCCGCAGGCGCAGGAGCCGACGCAGGCGCGGGAGCCCCCGGAGAGGGCGGAGCGGCGCCGGGAGGCGGAGCGGACGCCGGAGCTTCCGGCTCGTCCGGCGACGATGAAGTCATAGACGCCGAGTACGAAGAGAACCAGTAAGCCCGAACCCATAAAGGCAACCGGCGAGGCGGCCCCCCGAGACCCCTCGCCGTTTTTATTTTTGCAAAATCCCCACTTTATATAATATCCTTATACTATAATTCTAAGGAGCGGAGGCTGCCATGGCGACTAACCGATGGGACCCTTTCAGGGATTTGCTCAATCTCCAGGAAAAAATGAACCGTCTCTTCGAGGAAAGTCTGATGCCTCGCCGGGAAATGATTTACGGAGGCACCTGGATTCCGCCGGTGGACGTTTATGAAACCGAGGAGGAAATTACCGCCATCGCTGAGTTGCCGGGGATGACCAGCGACGAGATAGCCGTTGAAGTCAGGGAAAACATTCTCACCATAAAGGGAGAACGAAAGCCGGAGGCAAAGGTGGAAAACGAAAAGTATCATCATCTCGAAAGAAATAACGGGAATTTCCACCGGGTGTTTTCCCTGCCCGCAAGGGTCGACGGAGACAACGTCAAGGCAAGCTACTCTCTGGGGGTGCTGGAAGTTAAACTACCTAAATCGGCCGAGCCGAAAGGCAAGAAAGTGAAGGTGGATTAGCTACGAAAGCGGCGAGGGCGGCTACATAACCGAAGTGAATTTCTGAGTGCGCCGGAGATATACTTCTAAATCTCCGGCGTACTTCAACAAACATAAAAAATGGCCAAAAAGCGCCAAGGAGTAAAAATTCGCAAGCCGGTGGCCAGAAAAGCCACCCGCCCTATGGATACCAAAAAGGGCAAACGGGGATATTGTCGCCCTCGCCAGAGGCGCGACTTGCGCCGGAAGAAGCTGGAGCACGAAGATGAACAATAAAATTGCATACTTAGCCCTCGGGGCGGCGCTGGCGATAATAGCCATCACCATAGTCGGCCCCACCCGGACTTCCCGCCGCACCGCCACCGTCGAGGTTGTAAAGTCGGCCAGCGACGCGGTGGTCAACATAAGCACCGAGCAGGTTATCGCCCGCAGGTCCAACCCGTTCTTCCCATACAGCTCCGACCCGGTATTCGACGAGTTTTTCCGGGACTTCTTTGACCCCCGCTATGCACGCCGTCAGGTGAGGCACAGCCTGGGCTCGGGAGTCATCATAGACCCCGCAGGCCATGTGCTCACCAATGAGCACGTTATACTGAGCACCTCGCAGGTGACGGTGACCCTCAATGACGGCCGGACGGTTGACGCCGAGCTTATAGGAGCCGACATGGAGACCGACCTGGCGGTGCTCGACCTGAAAGCCGACGATTCCCTGCCCTACCTCGAGATGGGCGACAGCGACACTGCACTGGTAGGCGAGCCGGCCATAGCCATCGGAAACCCCTTCGGGCTGGGACACACGGTGACTACCGGCGTCATTAGCGCCGTAAAGCGTTCCATACAAACGAAGGAGAGGGTATATCACGATTTTATTCAGACCGACGCCTCGATTAATCCCGGAAATTCCGGCGGCCCGCTTCTTAATGCCGACGGCGAATTGATAGGTATAAATACCGCCATATATCAAAAAGCCCAGGGCATAGGCTTCGCTATCCCCATAAACCGGGCCCGCAACGTGGTCGAAGACCTTATACGCTACGGCGAGGTTCACGTGGGATGGCTGGGTATCCAGGTCAGGGACCTTACCAACAGTATGGCCAAGCAGCTCGATTACGAAGGAGCCGGCGGGGTGGTGGTCAGCCTTATAGTTGACGGAGGCCCGGCTCAGGAGGCCGGACTCAAGTACGGGGATATAATAGAGGATTTCAACGGCGTCAACGTGGATACGAAGGAAGAATTCCGGGCCGCCGTGCGGCGCATTCCGGTGGGCAAGAAGGTAAAACTGAGGATTTACCGCAATGAAAGTCGTAAAACCCTTATTTTGAAGACCGAAGAGTTTCCCTTGAGTATGGCCGAGGAAGTGGCCCGGTACATGCTGGGTGTAAGTGTTGCCGAATCGTCGGGCGGCTCCTCGGGGGTGATGGTGAACAAGGTGGCCCCGGGCTCGCCGGCGGACAGAATAGGCATGAGAAAGGGCGATTTAATCCTGAAGATTAACAATGACCCCATAAAAAAAATGGATGACTGGAGAAAAACTATAGGCAAAATCCGAATGATGGACAGCGTCCTGTTGCTGCTGCGGAGGGGCAGAAGCGTTTATTATGTCACCACGCCGCTAAGCAACTGATTTCATTGCCGTATTCGGTTATATTTCATCGGGGGGAGGACGAAGTATTGATAGAAGTAGAAAATCTCACCAAATATTACGCCGACTTTCTGGCGGTGGAAAATTTAAGTTTTGATGTGCCGGAGGGTTGCATCCTCGGGTTCCTGGGACCCAACGGGGCCGGCAAAACCACCACTATGCGCATCATTACGGGCTTCATGCCCCCTACCACAGGCAAGGTGACAATTGCCGGATACGATGTTTTTACTCACCCCCTCCCGGTAAAACGGCAAATAGGCTACATGCCCGAGCTGCCGCCCCTTTACCCGGAAATGAGGGTGGACTCATACCTGCACTTTGTGGCCAAAATCAAGGGAGTTAGCCGTTCGCAAAGAAAAGAAAGGGTAGAGGAAGTCATCGCCCGGTGCGGTCTCGATGAGAAGCGCAAAAGCCTCATCCGAAGCTTGTCGAAGGGCTACCGCCAGCGCACGGGGCTGGCACAGGCTATGGTGCACGACCCGCCGATATTGATACTGGACGAGCCCACCATCGGGCTGGACCCGAGGCAGATTATAGAAATCCGGGGGCTTATCAAAAGCCTGGGCAAAAACCGCACGGTCATTCTGAGCACCCACATTTTACCGGAGGTCACCATGACTTGCGACCGGGCCTTGATAATTCACCGGGGCAAAAAGGTGGCCCACGACACCGTCGAGAATTTAACCCAATCGATGAACCTGGAGGAAGCCTTTATCAAGCTGGTGGCCGAGGCGGAAGGGGAAGAAGCCGCGGCGACGTACAAAGCTACTACCGGCCCACAGGCCGTTTCAGAGGTGGAGAGTTGAACAAGACCTGGGCAATCTTCGGCAAGGAAGTAAAGCTGTATTTTTTGAGTCCCGTGGCCTATATAATAATGGCCGGCTTCGTTTTGTTTTCGGCGGCCAGCTTTTACTTCAGGGCCACCAATTTTCCGGACATGGTTGTCGCCGCCAGGGATTCCGGCATTCTGGAGAGCATCAGGGAGAACCGGATAAACCACTTCGTACTGGGGCCGCTGCTTTCGGACGTAAGCAGCATCCTGATATTTCTTATACCTCTTATCACCATGAGGTTGTGGGCCGAGGAGAAAAGGGCCAGCACACACGAGCTTCTCATCACCAGCCCGGTATCGGTGGGCAGGATAGTGGTGGGCAAGTACCTGGCGGGTCTGCTTTTCGTGCTGGTTCTTTTAGCCATAACTTTAGTTTATACGGTTTTCCTTTTCGTTTATTCCGCGCCGGACCCCGGGGTTACTTTATCCTCTTACATGGCCCTGGCTTTTTTTGTGGCCTCCGGGGTAGGCATAGGGTTGTTCGCCTCCAGCCTGACCGAGAATCAGATAGTAGCCGGCGTGACCTGCCTGATTCTGGAACTTTTGTTTGCCAGCTTAGGGGGTGTTGCGACGTCCATAAGGTCGCCGCTTTTGAGTGACATTCTGGGTTACATATCGTGGCGGGAACACATGATGAACTTCTTTGACGGGGTAATAAGAAGCGGGGACGTTGTTTATTTCATCACCTTCATTTTCCTGTGGCTGTTCCTTGCTTATCAGTCCATAGAAAGTTCGCGTTGGAGATAAAGTAAATGAAAAAGCTGCTATCATTCACCGGCATTATCGGAGTTCTCGCGGGCCTGTTGGGTATGGTCCTGGTGCTCATCAGCGGCCGCATGGACGATATAGCCGTTTGGCATCTTGCCGTAGCGGGGGTATTGATTGTCATATACGCCGCCGGCAGGACGCCGGCCCTTGTCCGAACGATGAAAACCCGGCAAGCGAGGCTGGGAGCCTGGGTAAGTGTATATTCCATCATTGTGATAGCTGTAATAGTGGTAATTAACGTAATAGGGGGGCTTTCCAACACCCAACTGGCGGACTTGACCGAAAAGGGCCTCTACACCCTTTCGCCCCAAACCAATAAAGTGCTCAAATCCCTGGATAAACAGCTTCACCTGTACGCCTTTTTCAGGGGCGGGAGGAGCGCCATGGATATGGCCCGCCAGGCGGACAGGCTGCTCCGGACATACGAAGCCTTCTCCGACAACGTCAACGTCCGGGTGAAAGACCCGGAACTGGACCCGGCCGAGGCGGAAAAATACGGGGTTTTTCAAGACCGCACCCTGGTAGTCAAGTACGGGGAAGATTATCAGAAAGTCAACACCATCACCGAAGAGACCATAACCAACGCCGTCATGCAACTTACCGACGAGAGGGCAAAAACTATCTGTTTCACCACCGGTCACGGGGAGCCTCCCGTTACGGGTAACCAGGCGCACCGGTTCGGAGGGATGAAGAAGCTTGATGACGAGCTGAAAAGCCAGAATTACGACACCCTCACGGTTGACCTCGGCTCGGAAACCGAAGTTCCCGCCGAATGCACCTCACTTGCGGTGGTCGGCCCCACCACCCCGATAGCCACGGGGGAAATGGTTATCATACACAATTACCTGAGATTGGGCGGAAGACTGCTCGCCGCACAAAACGCCGGCGTCGATACCGGCCTGAACCGACTGCTCAACCAGTGGGGAATCAATCTGCGGGACGACATAATCATGGAGCAGTTAATAGAAGGAACCATGACCGGCGGGAAAGGATTTCAACCCACCCGTAAAAAGGTTACCACCAGCCTCACGGTCAACTCATATAACCAGGCCCATCCCGTGGCGCAGGACTTGTCCACAGTTCATCCCACCCAGTTCCAGAAGGCGCGCAGCGTGGAGAAAACCGAGGCAAGGGAAGGAATAAACGTGGCGCTGTTGTTCAGTTCCAAGGAACAATCCTGGAGCGAAAAAAGGGTTGACCAGGTTCTGAGCGGTGGCAGCGCCATTTTAAATCCGGGGGAAGGCGACGAGCCCGGCCCGCTGCCTCTGGCGGCCGCCGCCAGCTACATCACCCAAACCGCCGGGGAGCCGTTGAAGGGTTACTCGCGCCAGGCAAGGGTAGTGGCTGTGGGAAACGGCGTCTGGCTTCAAAACATAATGTTGGACCAAACCCGGAACTATAATGGCGAATTGGCACTCCATATATTCGGCTGGCTTACCGGTATGGAAGAGTTTCTGGCGATAGGAGCGAAAGCTTCCACTGCAAGGAGTCTCTTTCTCAGGTACAGGCAGAAGAAACTCTTATTTAACATCACGGTAATATTACTTCCCGAGCTGATGTTGATACTTGGCGTTCTCGTGTGGTGGGTCAGGAGGTAAATTCATGAGATATGTAAAGATAATCTCGGCCGCAATCGTCCTGGCGGTTTGCGTGGCCGTGGTTTATCAGCTCATCGGGAAAAAAGAGCGTGAAATAAAGGAGGATTTCAGTAACAGGTATTTTATTCAAAACAATATAAAAACCGTCGAAGATATAATAAAAACGAATCAAATAACGGAAATCCATATCGTCAACCCGAACGGAGAATTCAATTTCGCGCCCAACGAATACGGCGAATGGATGATAACTCAACCCATCCGCACAAAAGCAGGTGCTCAAATGGTCAATTCCATGCTCAAAACGCTTGTTTTCATGGAAGTGGACAGGGTGGTGGAAAAAAATCCCGATGAGCTTGAAAAATACGGATTAAAAAATCCCGATATAAAAATCAAGTACCGACTGGAAGGCAGCGACGAATGGCACAGGATTCACTTCGGCCGAAGAAGCCCCGTCGAAGGAAGCTACTACGCCATGGACCCCGACAAGGGGGAGGTGGTGCTGGTCAATTACCAGTACAAATTCGACTTCAACGCCACTCTTCACGAATACAGGGAAAGGCAACTTTTCCCTGCCTTTAGCAGTAAACCCGATTTCATATCCCTGGATTTTAAGAACAAATCGTACCACTTTAAGCTTGATTACAAATACAAACTGTGGAGAATGGAAAAGCCAAAAAGAGCTATCGCCGAGAAAAAAAAGATGCAATCCGTCATAAATATGTTAACCAATATGCAGATAATCGCCTTTTTACCGCCCGAAAAAATCCCCGATGCCCCCGGCTTTGATGCGCCCGCGCTGGTATTGGAGCTTAAGCTGCCGGATTTGGGCAAGAAAAAGCTCGTCATCGGAAAACGCTTTCCTGATAAAAAAGGGTACCGGTATGCAAAATCAACGGCTCATGACAGCATTTTTCTCGCAAGAGAACAATTATGGCTGGAAAAAATCCCCAAAAAGCTCCGGGAAGTGGAAAGCAACCGGGCCTTGAGGCTCTTTGGCGCACGAGCGAAAACCATAAGCTTTCGGAAAAACGGGGAAGAACTTAAACTCATCAACACAAAAAAGCCCAGAAAATGGACAATTTTCGGACATGAGGATTTAAAATTCGATTTCCTCGCTCTCAGAAAAACCGTTAAAAAAATCAACAGCTTCAAAATCCGGGAGCGTACCTGGATTAGCGCCGACCAGGCCATAAAATCCGATTTCGGATTTGACAACCCCTCAGCAATTATCACTATTATATATAGAGAAGACTCTGAGCGTCCCGACTATGAAGCGGTTTTTGGAGACGAAGACGTCAGCGGCAAGTATGTATATCTTTACAGCACCATCGACCCGCAGGTCAGGTTGGTGGACAAAGAAATACTATACAAAATACCCGTTGAAGCAGAACATTTTACTCATACAAAAAGGGAGGAATAGCAAACATGAAAAAAGAAGACATCCTGAATTACGACATCAGGTTGCACAAAAGGAATCTAAGGCACGGAATCATAAACAAAAAAGAACTTAACAAGTATCTCAAAAGCCTGCCGGACGTTTCGGATAAAGCCCAGAAGCTGGGAGAAGAAACGGAAAAGGAAACCGAAACGGCGGCCGAAGAAGAGGAAGGAGAACAGAGTTAACCAGGCAATTTTGCAGCGGATTCATAGCTTAAAATGGCTGAAAAGAAGGATTATTACGAAGTGCTGGGAGTATCCCGTAACGCCTCCCAGGACGAAATAAAAAAAGCATACCGCAAACTCGCCCGGAAGTATCATCCGGACGTGAATGCAGGGGATTCCGGGGCCGAAGAGCGGTTCAAGCAAATACAGGAAGCCTACCAGGTGCTCAAGGACCCCGAAAAACGCAAGCAGTACGACACTTACGGCCACGAGGGCGTCGGTCACCAACCACCGGGAGGCGCGGGCGGCGCTTATTACTACCAGGAATGGCCCTTCGGAGGGGGAGGCGGATTCAAAGACGCCGGATTCGGTAAGGGCGACTTCCGCGGAACCGGCTTCGGCGGCGGCGTAAACATCGAAGACCTCCTCGGAGATATATTCAGCGGAGGCGCCGGAGCCGAAGGTTTCCGAACCTCAAGAGTCCCCCAAAAGGGCAGGGACGTGGAAAGCGACCTGGAGATAACCCTCGAACAGGCCTTCCGGGGACTGGACACCCGGGTAAACCTGCCCTCCGAAAGGCAATGTCCCTCCTGCGGCGGGCAAGGGGAGGTCATGGGAAAGAGCGTGCGCAACTGCCCCTCATGTCAGGGAAGCGGAAGGGCGCGAGTAGGAAAGGGGCCGCTTAACTTCACCAGCGTCTGCTCGGCCTGCGGAGGCAGGGGGAAGGTCGGGTTCGAGCCGTGCCGCACCTGCGGTGGCGTTGGTCGAGTGCACGAATCACAGAGCATTACCGTCAAAATTCCCGCCGGCGTAAAGGACGGCTCAAAGGTGAGGGTGGGGGGCAAAGGCGAGCCCGGCCCCGGAGGCGGCCCGCCGGGAGACCTCTTCATACGGGTACACATAAAACCGCACCCGGTCTTCAGCCGGGACGGAGACAACCTGGTGGCCGAAACGCCCCTTAATTACCTCGACGCCATCCTCGGCGGAAAACTCAAAGTCCCTACAATCGACGGCGCCGAGGCCACCATGACTATACCTCCCGGAACCCAGGGAGGGCAGACCTTCCGCCTCAAAGGGAAAGGAATGCCCAAAGTCAAAGGGGGCGGCAGGGGTGACCTGTTGGTAAAAGTGCAGATAGAAGTGCCCAAACAACTGGATGAAGAATCCAAAGAATTGTTGAAACAGATAAAACAGAAAGCATCCTGAAAAGCTGAGGGCATACAAGATGAACGAGAAAACGTTCACAGCCGGGCAGATTATCAGGTGCGCGAAAATAAAGCGGGAAGCGCTCAAAAGGCTCGAAGAAGAAGGAATCGTGGTACCCGAGCAAGAGGGGGAGGAAAAAATCTACGACATCGAGCAGGTGGCCGAAAGACTCTTCGCACTGGACTTGCGCAAAAACATGGGCGTAAACTGGGCCGGCGTCGAAGTCGCCCTCCGGATGAGAAGAAACATGTACAGGATGCTCAGCCAGTTCGAGGAGTTTTTCGACCTCTTCAGGGAGTCGGCTTTTAGGATTATGGAAGAGGAAAACTCCGGCGAGGGAAAATAACATTTCGACAATCTCAACCTCTTTACTGGAGGATTAAAAAATGACGGAAGACGAAAACGAAAGCAAGGGGTTCAAGGTAACGGACAAGCGCATCTCCTACGAGGAAGAAGAAGCGGGGAAAGAGGAAAAGGAGAAAAAAACTCAACCCGCCCCGGAAAAACAAGAGCAAGAGGCGCAAACACAAGAACCTCCCCCTCAACCGGAACAGGAACCGGAGAGCCAGGCGCCGCCATCCGGGTCCGGGCTCGTGGGAGAGTCGGACGACCAACGGCAGGTCGGTGAACAGGAGGGTTACCCGCCGCTCGATTTCACCCAGTTCATTCTGTCGCTGGGGTCGAGCGCCATGCTGCAACTCGGCGAGGCGCCGCACCCCGTAGACGGGCAGTATCACACCGATGTCGAGGGCGCAAAACAGACCATCGACATCCTGGGAATACTCGAAGAAAAAACCACGGGTAACCTCAACCAGGAGGAACAAAACCTCCTTAAAAACATCCTCGCGGACCTGAGAATCCGGTTCGTAAAGAAACAATCTCAGTAACACGTTTTCAAACAGGTAAATACTTCCACCCATCCGTTGCGAAGGGAGGCAATACTATGAACGTCTACAGGTCAACAAGATGGATTGCTTTTGCATTTCTGGCTATAACGGCCGTTTTGTGGCTGTTTTGCAGTAAAACCCAGGAAAAATCCGGTACCGCAAAAGCCGAGTCGGTTTCCGAAGCCGAAACTTCGACATCCGCGCCGGCCGGCGCCCCCACCAGCTTTGCCGACATTGCCGAAAAGCTTCAGCCGGCTGTAGCCAATATCTCAACCACCTCCACCGCCAAGGGTCTACGGGGACTTCCCAGGGACTTCTGGCACTTCTTCCCCATGCCCCCGGAAAGAAAGCGGCAGTCATTGGGCTCCGGATTCGTCATCGACGGGGAAGGTCATATCCTCACCAATAACCACGTGGTCAAAAACGCCGACAAAATAAAGGTCCAGTTCGCCGACCACATCTCCTATACCGCCGAAGTGGTGGGAACCGACCCCAAAACCGATATCGCCCTGATAAAGGTAGACCCAAAGGAAAATGGAGATTTTCAGCCCGCCGTGCTGGGAGATTCGGATAAGCTAAGGGTCGGCGACTGGGTACTCGCGGTCGGAAACCCCTTCGGCCTCAGCCACACCGTCACCGCAGGGATAGTAAGCGCCAAGGGCAGGTTCATCGGAAACACCGAATATGACAATCTCATACAGACCGACGCCTCCATCAACCCCGGTAACTCCGGCGGGCCGCTGGTCGACATCCACGGCAAGGTGGTGGGGATTAACTCCAGCATTTTCACCCCCAGCGGAGGAAACGTCGGCATCGGGTTCGCCATACCAATCAACATGGCCAAAAAAATCGTAACCCAGCTCAAGGAAAAAGGAAAAGTGGAAAGGGCATGGCTGGGTGTGCTGATACAGGGCATCGACCCCGAGCTGGCCGAAAGCTTCGGACTGGAAAAACCCGAGGGGGCGCTGGTGGCACAGGTAATCGAAGACAGCCCCGCCGATAAGGCAGGTCTGAAGGAAGAGGACATCATTACTGAAGTGGACGGCAGAAAAATGCAGACACACAACGAACTTATGCGGGTCATAAGCCTGTCGCCGGTCGGTAAAACCATCGAACTCACCGTCATAAGGGACGGTAAAAAGAAGAACATCGAGGTCGAGCTCACCGCCCGGCCGGAAGATAAGGAGCTGATGGCCTCCGGCAGAGCGCCGGCCGGAAAAGCCGGCTCGGAAGAACTCGGCATCGAGGTCGCCAATGTGCCGCCGCAGATGAGAAAAGAACTGGGTATTGAGCACGGAGTCGTGGTTACGGAAATAGACCCCGCCGGCGTGGCGGCCTCGGGCGGAATCAGAGAAGGCGACGTGATACTGAAAATCAAAGGGGAAAAAGTGGAAAATACCTCCGACTTCAAAGATTACGTCAAAGACCTGGATTCCGGCGACATACTCAGACTCCAGCTTCAAAGGGGAAACGCCCGGATATTCGTTGCTTTCCGCATACCGTAAGAGACCGCTGCAACACTACACACTTCGGCAGGGGCAGGTCTGAGACCTGCCCCTACGCGGTATATGGCCCCGTGCCCCTGTAAGGGTAGCGCATCCTGACCGCAGGGCGGCTTACAGCGCGCCGCGCTCGTTGAAATTTTCAAAATCAGTATTAAATTCAATCAAACAGGAAATTCGCGCGTATTAGTTGTTTTTGGATTGGGATGGTTGCTACAAAGCACACTATTGCCCATAAAAAGTAAAAATTAAAGTACAAATAGCCGGGAAAGGAGGCGTAAATGAAAGTCACTTTGAGTGTTATCAAGGCCGATATCGGTAGCATCGGTGGACACATCAAACCGAGCGCGGCCCTGATGGAAGCCGTGGAGAAGGCCGTTGAGGGCCAGAAGGGGAAGTTGATAATCGACGGCTACGTCGCCAGTGCCGGCGATGACATATCCATGCTGGTGACCCATGATAAAGGCGCCGACAGCGAGGAAGTTCACAAGTTCGCATGGGATACTTTCCTGGATGCCACCGAAAATGTGGCCAAAAAACAGGGCCTTTACGGCGCCGGACAGGACCTGTTGAAAGACGCCTTCTCCGGTAACGTCAAAGGCATGGGCCCCGCAGTGGCGGAAATGACCATCGACGAGCGGCCAAACGAGCCGTTCATCTTCTTCGCCGCCGACAAAACCGACCCCGGCGCTTATAACCTCCCGCTGTATCTGGCTTTCTGCGACCCCATGATAACCCCCGGCCTCATATTAAGCCCGAAAATGTTCAAAGGATTCACCTTCCGCATAATGGACGTGGAATACACCGATTGCCCGAAATGCGGCAAGTATCACTTCCAGGACTGCAAATGCGAGGAAGCCGAAGAAAATCCGGCGGGCGACAGGATAGTAGACCTGAGCACCCCCGAAGACATCTATAATATTGCCGCCCTCCTGCGCGACAACGAGCGCTACATCGTCGAAAGCATCTGGTCGCGCGAAGACGGCACACAGGCCGCCGTGGTATCCACCACCCGACTGCACAACATCGCCGGCAAGTACACCGGCAAGGATGACCCGGTAATGCTGGTGAGAACCCAGGGCGAATACCCGGCCACCGGCGAAGTGCTGGTGCCTTACGAGCGGTGCCATTATGTGGCCGGCTTTATGCGCGGCTCCCACGTCGGCCCGCTGATGCCCTGCAAGCTAAACACCGACATCTCATATTTCGACGGCCCGCCGGTGGTAACCGGCGCGGCTTTCTGCGTCCAGAACGGCAAACTCACCGAACCGGCGGACGTGTTCGCCCATCCGTTGTGGGATTCCGTGCGGGAAAAAGCGTCCACCAAGTCAATACACATCCGCGAGCAGGGGTTCAGCGGAAGCGCCATGCTGCCCATGAAAGAACTCGAATACGGCGGCATACTCGAAAAGCTCGACGAAATCGACAAGCGGTTCAAAGTGGAAAAGTAAGTCGCCGAAAAATAAACGTTTTTGATAACAATGGCCGGGTCTTCAAGCCCGGCCATTCGTCATTTCAAGAACCTGTGCAACAAGCGCCTTTTCTCAATTTTGAGAAAAATGTCGGCGGTCTTGTCACAAGCTGAATTTCTATACTATAACCTTTCTCCCCTGTTTTTATTTCCATCCATAACCTGTTGTTATCTTTCAATTTTTTTATGGCCGTCGCCGCCCGTATCTTGGCACGTCCTTTGCTCTAATATTCAGGCAAGTTTTTTGAGAAAGGGTGGAAGATGCTTTTGAAGGACACAATCGACACCGAGAGGCAAAGGCGGGATTCTTCAAATTTTAATGAAAAAGATAAAGCCTCCACACCGGGGCGGGTGCTTATCGTGGACGACGAGTTCGGGGTGCTCCGGGCCTTGAAAAAGCTCTTCGAGAATAACGGCTGGCAGGCCACCACCGCCAACTCAACCGAGCTCGCGGAAAAATTCGTGGACGCCTACGAATTCGACGTGGTCATCGCCGATTACCGCCTGCCCGGCGCCAACGGGCTGGACTTCCTCAACAACCTGCGCCGAAAGAAACCATGGATAAGAGGAATGTTGCTCAGCGCACACCATCACGCGCTCATGAAAAGCGTCTACACAATGGAAGGCAGCGTATACCCTTTCCTCGAAAAGCCGTGGAAGGACAGCGAAATACTCAACTGGGCACAAACCCTTTTGAATATATCGAGAAAACTGTCCCGCTACTGAATATCCAACCCAACATGGTAGGCGCGACACTCTTATCGCGCTTAGGAGCCCGGCAGGAGTGCCGGGCCTACTATACCGCTCAAAAAATGCCCGGCAGGAGTGCCGGGCCTACTATACCGCTCAAAAAATGCCCGGCAGGAGTGCCGGGCCTGCCATACCGCTCAAAAAATGCCCGGCAGGAGTGCCGGGCCTACCAAAACCGGAAACCCCGGAATTTATTCCGGGGAGTTTCACATTTGATTTATAAGCCCCGGGTTTTAACCCGGGGAAATCATCCCCCGGACTGAAGTCCGGGGCTGTGCCCATAAATGTGAAGCTCCCCGGGCTGAAGCCCGGGGTTTCTTTACAGCCTGACTCGGCATCAACTGTCCAGAACCTTCCGCACCTTACCGAGCAGCGATTCGGCGGTAAACGGCTTCTGGATAAACTCGGTGCCCGGGTCCAGCACCCCGTGATGAACGATGGCGTTATCGGTGTAGCCCGAAACGTAAATAACCTTTACTCCCGGACATATTTCCATAGCTTTTTCGACCAGCTCCTTACCGCTGATACCGGGCATGACCACGTCCGTAATAACCACTTCAATCCGGCCCGAGTGCCGCTCGCAAAGCTCGAGCGCTTCTTCGCCGTCGGCGGCCTCCAGCACCTCGTATCCGCTCTCCGAAAGCAGCCGCTTCGCCACCCTCAACACGGCAGGGTCGTCCTCGACCACCAGAACGGTCTCCGAGCCTTGATAATTTTCTTCCGCGGATACCCGCTTTAGCTCTTCCGATTCCTCCGCTTCCTCTTCAACGGCGGGCAGATATATCTTAAAGGAGGTTCCTTCCCCCGGCTCGCTGTAGCACCATATATTGCCGCCCAGTTGCTTCACGATGCCGTAGACCGTCGCCATTCCCAGGCCGGTTCCCCTGCCCTTTTCCTTGGTGGTGAAAAAAGGCTCGAATATACGCGAGCGGATTTCTTCGTCCATGCCCACCCCGGTATCGCTTACGGCGAGCATAACATAAGGCCCCGGGGTAACCTCGAAATGCTTATTCGCGTAATCCTCGTCCAGGTAAACGTTCTTGGTTTCGACGGTGAGTTTTCCTCCCCCGGGCATGGCGTCGCGGGAGTTGACGGCCAGGTTGGCCAGAACCTGCTCCAACTGCCCGGTGTCGGCCTTCACCCTGCCGAGTTCGGGGGCCAGGTGAGTCTCCAGCTTTATATCTTCACCGATAACGTGCCGGAGCATCTTTTCCACGCTGCCGACGACCTCGTTCAGGTCCAGCACCTTCACCTGAAGTATCTGCTTGCGGCTGAAGGCCAACAACTGGCGCGTCAGATTGACGCATCTCTGACCCGCATCCCGTATCTCCCGCATGTCTTCGTACATCGGATGGTTAACGTCGAGCTCTTTCAGCAGCATATCGCTCACGTTCATGATGGGCACCAGGTTGTTGTTGAAGTCGTGAGCCACCCCGCCGGCGAGCCTTCCGACGGCTTCCATCTTCATGGCCTGGTTTAGCTGCTCCTCGAGCTGCCTGCGTTTCGAAACGTCCCTTATCACGCCGATAAAACCGGCAATTTCGTCGTTACTGTCCCTCAGGTAAAAAACATTGGTCTCCCCCGGGAAAACTTCG
>CAYWKU010000054.1:0-3911 GCA_964459325.1 uncultured bacterium
CTACTCGTTCACGCCGGATGAAAGCATGGGCGGTACTACCTGCACCGTGAGCATCAACGTGGACGACGGCACGGCCACCACCAACCAGCAGGGCGAGGTGAGCATAACCGAGGACAACAAGGCGCCGTACTTCCTTACTTCCGTGCCGGGAACGGCCACTGAGGATGTGGAGTACACCTACGACGCCACGGCCTCGGACGACGATATTCCCGAAGACACCCTGACCCTGTCGGATGCGACCGACGGCACCAACACCTGCGGCGGCGCCATCTCCGGCAGCGCCGACGGCAAGGTGACGGCGACCTACTCGTTCACGCCCGGTGAATCCGATGGCGGAACCACTTGCACGGTGAGCATCAACGTGGACGACGGCACAGCCACCACCAACCAGCAGGGCGAGGTGAGCATAAGCGAGACCAACCAGGACCCGTACTGGACTACGAACCCGAGCAATATCACCATAAACACCAGCACCACCTATGATGCCGTAAACGGTGAAGCGGCCGACGACGATACGCCCAACAGCAACACCGATGACCCCGGTTACGTGACTTGCGGCAACGCAGGCGACGATTGCTCGTTCGACGTTACCGTAAGCGGTTCAGGGGCCGGGTCGGTTGGTTGCGATACCAGCTTCACCTCCGGTTCCAGCGATGAGACCTGCATCCTAAACTACGAAGTAGCTGACGGTTGGGGCGCCACTACTGCCGATTCCATCACAATTACAGTGCAAAGCGGTGCTGGCGTCAACTGGACGGGCACTTCCACCAACGGCGACCTCGGCGGCATCAGGCCGCTGACGGAACGGGTGGCCAACAACTACCCCGCCGACTGGGACGAAGTGACCCTGAACTTCGACGGCAGCCTGTCGGGTTGTGACATTGCGGTTGCCTGCAGCGTTTCCGGCGCGGTTACGGTGACCAGCGCGGTCGACCCCGACGACGCCACCAACTGCCTTGTGAGCGCCGACCAGGGTTACTGGCCGTCGGAGGAGGTCTGCGACATAACCATCAACAGCACCAGTCCGACTTGTGACGGCGCTAACTGCGGCGACACCGATACGTTCGTAACGTCGAGGCGTCTGACCGAGTGCTCGCCACTGGGCGGCACCTGCGGCGGCTTCATCGACAACGGCGACTGGGGTACCTCCCCGACCACCGTTGAGATTCGGGCCGTCAAGAAGCAGGACTTCAGCGCCCTGAGCGGTACGAATGATTATCCGGTGTACGCACTGTTCGAGCAGAACTATGAAGACTGGTCCAATGTAATGAGAACGGAACAGTTCGACCACGAGGACGGCAACCACGACGGAGTGTTCCACATACCGGCGTCAAGCAGCGCCAAGGCAAAAATAACCGTATCCTGGAAGGGTGAAACCGGCGAGTGCACCGAAGATATGGGCGAAGACTCGGGCACTACCGACCGGGATTGCTTCCAGACCACAACTATGAGCGACGTGGACGCCCGGAAGGTGGTGCTGCCACTCGAGTACACCACCGCGGAATGGGTGGCCACCGAGAAATACTACGTGAACGGAGACGTCGGCATCGACACCTTCAAGAGCATGTTAGGTCCCGACCAAAACCAAGACTGGGTCGACCCAATCAGGCTGGGCGTTGTGGCGCCGGTTTACAGGAACGCTTCGCTGGCGGACCTGAACATGGACGTTATCTTCCAGCCGGACGACGACGGCAGGACGCTTGTCCTGTGCTACGGTGACGACGGCAATTACACAATGAGGGTAGGCGCCGAATTGCCCTTCAACATCATGCTGCCCGACCTTGTAAGGGAGGATTGGACTGTCGATTGCGACAACGGTCAGGCCAGCCCGGCGGACACCAGCTGGCGTTACTACACCAGCGAGCAGGACATCGAGCGCACCTTCATGATAGTTGGCGGACTTGCCGACTCCACCGGGTTCTGCCTGTACAGGGGCCTGGCAATCGAGTCGTTCCCCATCTTCCTGAGCGCGTTCGGCACTTATAACGCCACGATTCCCGCCACTTACACCGACGGCGATTCCACCGACATCGGCGCCACGCCGTTCGAAATCGACTATCGCGACAGCGACCTTACTACCACCTGGCCGAATCCCAACGGCGCCTGCGACGGCGGCTCGAACTGCGTGGGCATAACCGTCGATATGACGCAGGCCAACGAATACCCGATGGACGTGGAAAGAACCCGCATGGGAACAGACACGACCCCGACTTACGGCGACCCTCAGACCGACCTTGCCGCTCCCTACGACGCCGGCGAAGACGTCAGGACGGGCGGAGCGCTGTTTGCACTCGGCGGCCGTATCCCCGGCGCAGACGCTTCCGACCCGGGCGGAATTGTCGTCTACCAGATACACATGACGCAGGAAATAGACGACAACCAGTTCACGGTGTTCCAGCGGCCCGAGGCCAATGATAATACCACCGCGGGCGAATTCTACGATTATGAGGACCGCGAGCCGTGGGGAGGTTCCGACAGCAACACGGGTGTAATCTCCAGGCTCGCTCAGGCTATCCCCTCCGGCACCGGCGATACCGAGCTGGACTTCAGCTCCGTGGAGGTGGCTATCAGCATTACCTCCGGCAGGCCGAACCTGCTCGACTGGAAGGGCACCGCCGGCGCGACGACATCCGAGATGCCCGGCAGCGCGCTCCACAGCCGCGTGTTCAACGACGACGGCACCTTCACTACCGACACGGCGGAGAGCAACAGCGAGTTCCTGGGGCGTCCGGAAATTACCGACCCGACTCACGACGGCTACTACGTAGCGGAGCAGTGGGATTCATCGAACACCAACTCGAGGTCGCACCCGATTAACCGCAACGGCCAGATCAAGCGCGGCACCGCCGGATGTAGAGCCAACGATTGCGCTCAACCGGCTTACACCGATGCGATTAACCGGAAGACCGACGGCCCGTTCTACTTCGCCAAGAATAACAATACGCTGAACGTGGACACGAGCCGGTACGCCGACTACTTCACGATGTACATCGAGGACCACGGCACGGCGGTGGACGGTCGTGACCACCCCGAGAAGAACTCGCCTGCGGACAACCGCTTCTGGAAGCTCATGGGCGACCTTGGCGGCTCGAACGGTTCCGCCAGCATCGAGTTCACTCTGCCGCACATCCAGCCCGGCAATCGCACCATCGGCGGCGTCACGGGCACCGTGCCCACTCCGTGGGAAGGCGCCGGTTATGAAAGCTCCAGTAGTCTGGGCGGCGCCACGCTCGAGTGGAACGTCATCGACGTAATCATCGGCACCGACCCAACCGGAGCGCCGGACGACCTGACCATGGGCGACTTCGACTACCAGAACCAGAACTTCAAGTGGTACAATATCGGCATGGAGTATGCCGGCACCGAAAAACACCAGTTCATCTGGAGATTCGACCAGGACTAAGCCTTTAACATAAACCGCTAACCGGGGGGCGTCCTCATCAAGGGGACGCCCCCTTTTTTTGGTAAGGCCGTCTTTTTTTACGTGGTAGGGGCGAGTCTCCTGTCGCACTCAGCACCTATGCGCCTTTGTCGGTAATGCCCGACAGGAAAATCGGAGTAGACAAGGGGCTGGAGTAGACAAGGGGCTGGAGTAGACAAGGGGCTTAAGCCCCTTGTCCCTCGGAGCTCGGGGTGACCTCCGGCTGACGCCTTACAGGCATGGCACTCATGTCGCCCTCAGCACCTATGCGCCTTTGTCGGTAATGCCCGACAGGAAAATCGGAGTAGACAAGGGGCTGGAGTAGACAAGGGGCTGGAGTAGACAAGGGGCTTAAGCCCCTTGTCCCTCGGAGCTCGGGGTGACCTCCGGCTGACGCCTTACAGGCATGGCACTCATGTCGCCCTCAGCACCTATGCGCCTTTGTCGGTAATGCCCGACAGGAAAATCGGAGTAGACAAGGGGCTGGAGT
>CAYWKU010000054.1:4011-11959 GCA_964459325.1 uncultured bacterium
GGGGCTGGAGTAGACAAGGGGCTGGAGTAGACAAGGGGCTTAAGCCCCTTGTCCCCCGGAGCTCGGGGTGACCTCCGGCTGACACCTTACAGGCATGGCACTCATGTCGCCCTCAGCACCTGCGCGCCTTTGTCGGTAATGCCCGACAGGAAAATCGGAGTAGACAAGGGGCTGGAGTAGACAAGGGGCTGGAGTAGACAAGGGGCTTAAGCCCCTTGTCCCCCGGAGCTCGTGGCGACACTACTGTCGCCCGGCCGCGGGTTTAGCCCGACGGGTGGCCCCGACGTTACACGTCGGGGTTGTCCGTCAGGACAACAGGAAACGGTGTTCGCGGTTCACAGGTGAAGGAATTTGAGTGTGGCGGTTCCCCGAGTTTCCTAATCCGGTTTCTTGTTGCTTGCGCAACCCGGACGTATAACGTCCGGGCCACCCTTCCCAGGGGGGAAGTGTGTGGGTTACCCCGTTTCAAGCCCGACAGGCGTGTCGGCCTGCCGGGGAAAAGTTTAAATCGGCGTTGAAACAAATCGTCAATTGAATTAATCTAACCGAACTATGGAAGACGGCGCCCCGGAAAGTAATCCCTATGTATCCATTATAATTCCCGTTTATAACGAGGAAGATAACCTGGCCGAGCTTGCCCGGGAGCTGGAAAACGAAGTCAGGTCGCTTGAAAGGAACTGGGAGCTGGTGATAGTGGAAGACGGGAGCGAAGACGGCACGTGGGACAAGTTGAGGGATTGCTTTGGAAGTTGGCACAACGGCGACATCAGGCTCATCAGGCTTGCGCGCAATTACGGCCAGACGGTAGCTCTGAGGGCGGGGCTGGACGTGGCGCGGGGGTCGATAATAGTTACAATGGACGGCGACCTTCAGAACGACCCCGCCGACATCCACAAACTGATAGAGAAGGTTGAAGAGGGTTACGACGTTGCCAGCGGGTGGCGGAAGAAGAGGCGCGACCCCTTGCTTACCCGCCGGTTGCCGTCGTGGCTTGGCAACAAGCTGGTGTCGTGGCAGGCGGGCCTGAAGCTGCACGATTACGGTTGCAGCCTGAAGGCCTACCGGGGTGAGATTATCCGGTCGATACATCTTTACGGGGAGATGCATCGGCTGGTACCCGCGCTGGCCCGTTGGATGGGCGCGAGCGTGGCGGAGGTTGAAGTCAACCACCGGCATCGCGGCGGCGGAGAGTCGAAGTATAACATGGGCAGGGTTTTCGCGGTGATACTTGACCTGATTTCGGTGAGGTTTTTCTCCAGCTATGCCACCCGCCCCACTCACGTGATAGGCATGTGGGGCATCATAGCCATCCTTCTGAGCGGCGCCTCGATTGCCGCTTTGATTTACATGAAGTTGTGGATGGGAGTGAACATGACGGGAAACCCGTTTCTTTACATATCGGTAATGCTTTTCATAGTCGGGGTGCAGTTGATAGCCCTCGGCCTGTTGGGTGAGATAAACATCCGCAGCTACTACGAGATACAGGACAAGGTGCCTTACCGGGTGAAGGAAACTCGGGTGGTATGAGATACAGCGTATTGATGATAGCCCCGACGCCGTTTTTCGGTGACCGGGGTTGCCACGTAAGGATACTGGAGGAAATCCGGGCCCTGCAAAATGTGGGCGCCCGGATTTTGCTTTTAACTTATCCCGCCGGCAACGACGTGCCGGACGTGGATGTCCGGCGGCTCGAATCGCTCGGGTTTTTATGCAACGAAAAGGTGGGGCCTCAGTGGGGGAAATTGCTTCTGGATGCGGCGCTTGGAATGAAGAGCCTCAAGGAGGCTTCGTCGTTCGGGCCGGATATTATCCACGGTCATCTTCACGAAGGCTGCCTGCTCGGTTCGGTACTGGGCGGGTTATTGAGGATACCGGCGGTATTCGATTACCAGGGCAGCTTGTCGGGAGAAATGTCTCACCACGGCTTTGTCAGGCCGGGCTCGCTGCCTTTTGCGGCCTTTGGGCGGTTGGAGAAGCTTCTTGACAGGTTGCCGTCGGCGGTGCTGGCAAGCTCCGAGACGAGGCGGAGAGTGGAAGGGGGCCGGAAGTCGGGCAAATGGTGGGTGGTTTCCGACGCCGTGTACGGGGGGGAGTTTCGGCCCATGCCGCGCGACGATGAGCTTGCGCAGCGGTTGGGTCTGCCACCGGACAGGCCGGTCTGCGCGTTCCTGGGATTGTTGAACGCCTACCAGGGCCTGGACCTGCTCCTGGAGTGCATCGCATATATGAAATCGCTCCGAGGTAAAGCGGCGCATTTCCTGATTATGGGTTATCCCGGCGTGGAGCATTATACCGCAAGGGCGAAAGAGTTGGGGGTGTCCGATTGGGTGACGTTTACGGGCAGGGTGCCTTACCACGATGCCCCCCGATACCTGAACCTGGCCGATTTTGCCGTTGCGCCCAAGATAGCGGCCACCGAATCCAACGGTAAAGTGATAAACTACATGGCCTGCGGCCTGCCCACGGTGGCTCTGGATACCGCCATCAACCGGGAGCTGCTGGGGCCGGTGGGCTATTACGCGCCCTGGAAGGGAAGGGTCAAGGAAGGGGCGAAGGCGCTGGGGGAAGCGCTGCTCGAGCTGGCCCGCGACCTCGAGGAAAGGAAAAGGCTGTCCGAGCTCGGTATCGAAAGAGTTGAAAAATATTTCGGGCGGGACAGGATGGCCCGGGACCTTACGGAGGTGTACCGTTCGATTCTATCGGGGCGGCACGGGTGATTATAAATGCCGGTTGTAAGCGTAATAGTGCTCAATCATAACGGCGCCGGGTACGTGAAGGAATGCATTGAAGCTATCCTGGCCCAGAGCTTTGCCGATTACGAGCTTATCGTGGTGGATAACGGCTCCTCGGACGGCTCACTCGAAATAATACGGGGCATACTGCCGGCGGGGGCAAAGCTTATCGAAAACGGCCGTAATCTGGGCTACGCCGAGGGCAACAACCGGGGCATCGAGGGGGCGAAGGGGGAATGGGTGGCGCTGTTGAATAACGACGCGGCGCCGGACAGGTTGTGGCTCCGGAAGCTGATGGACGCCGTCGGGGAAGAGGGGGGCGAAGCCGGTGTCGGAATGGCGGCATCGAAGATACTTTGCTACGAAGAAAGGGATATTCTGGACAATACGGGGCATTTGATTTATCCGGACGGGCTCAACCGCGGGAGGGGGCGTTTGGAGCGCGACAACGGGCAATATGAGGCCGAGAGGGAGGTTTTATTCCCCTCCGGGTGCGCCGGATTGTACCGGCGGGAAATGCTGGAGCAGGTGGACGGCTTCGACGCCGATTTTTTTGCATACGGCGATGACGCCGACCTGGGGCTGAGGGGCAGGTTGATGGGCTGGAGATGTATTTTTGTGCCCGAGGCCAGGGTATATCACCGGTACTCCGCCGGGGCGGGGGCGTATTCGGAATTTAAGGCTTACCACGTGGAGCGGAACCGGGTATGGGTGATGGTGAAGCTTTTCCCGGCCGGCTGGATAGCCCGAAGCCCGCTCTACACCTTGTTGCGATACGGGCTTCAGGCTTACGGGGCGCTCTCGGGTAGGGGGGCGGCGGGGAAGTTCGCAGGAACGGGAGGGAAATTCAGGCTTGCGCGGATTTTATTGAAAGCGCTTTTGGACGCTGCAAGGGGTTTGAGGGTGAACATGGCAAAAAGGCGCCGGATTATGGCAAAAGCGGCGCTTTCCGGGAAAGATATGGCGGAGCTTTTGCGAGCGTACCGGATAAGCGCGGCGGAGATAGCGCTGAAGGAGTGAACTTTCGGCGCGTTTATGTTTCATTTTATGTTGCAGGATGCGCAACAGTTGCGTTTACGCAACAAGAAATTAATGATATTCCCTGACAGTTTATTGAACTTCTCATCACTTTTCCCTTCCAGACACAATCTTTTCTCTATAACTTGCTGTTTTGCATTGTTTTTTGAAAAAACCGTCGATGCGGGGTTTTGCGGCACAGTAATTGCTACTTGAATATGCCGCACATCAGCTCGAATGATGCACCCATGTTGCGGAATGTTGCATCTAAAGGTAAAATAGGAGTGGCGCTGAAATCAAACCAAGTATCTTGAAAATTATTAAAGGAAGGACCGTTTAACCATGATAGCCTTGCAGTTATTTGTTTACCTTTGCGTGGCCCTGTGCGTAATCGGGGTCATCGCCAGGGCTTTCAAGTACTACAATACTCCCGTGCATTTGAGATGGGAGCTTTACCCGGTGGCCCACGAGGCCGAAAAGGTGAGCCACGGCGGCTCTTACTACGAAGACTTAAACTGGTGGGAGAAGCCGCCGAAACCTTCGCTTATCGCCGAGCTCAAGGGGATGCTGCCGGAGATGATATTCGTCAAGGGTTTGTGGGAGCACAACCGCAAGCTGTGGTATCGCTCCTTCCCGTTTCATTTCGGGCTGTACATGCTTGTCGGGTTTGCGGGGCTGATTATTCTCGGGGCGATACTCGAGCTGGCGGGGGTGGCTGTAAGCTCCGAAGCCACTCCGATAGGCCGGTTCATATTCTACCTGACATACGTGGCCGGTGTGCCGGGGATGATTCTGGTGATGCCGGGCAGTCTGGGTTTGATTCACCGCCGCGTGACCGACCCGGACATGGCCGATTTCACTTACTTTTCGCACTATTTTAACCTCGTGTTGATATTTGCGGCGGCGCTGTTCGTGTTGCTGGCCTGGCTCCTGGCCGACCCCACGTTTTCGGGATTGAGGGCTTTTGTGGCGAGCCTGGTGACGTTCAGCGTGCCGGAGTCGCTTGAGGCGCTGATTATAGTCGAAGTCGCGCTGGCGGCTTTCCTGATTGCTTACATACCGTTTACCAACTTGAGCCATCCCATTGCCAAGTACTTTACGTACCACAGGGTTAAGTGGGACGACGAGCCGAACCTTCCCGGCAGCAGGGTGGAGAAGGAGATAAACAAGGCGCTTCAGTATCCCGTTACCTGGTCGGCGCCTCACGTAAAGGGCGACGGCAAGCGTACATGGGCGGAAATAGCAACGGAGGAGTGGAAAAAAGATGACGACGAAAAGTAATGACAAAACGAAGAAAAAAGTGAAAATCGAAGACATAAGCAAGCCGTCCGAGCAGCTTACAAGTGTTGACCCCGCCGAGTGCATACCGCTCAGGGCGCCTTACGACGACCCGGCCAATGTTCCCGAATTCGCACCGTTGTCCGAAAACGCAAGAAATCAGTACGAATGCACGATGGACGATACGGTGGCGGTGAGCGTGCCCAGGCCGCAGACAAAAGAGGAGGAGCAGGAACTTGTCCGGAAGTTTCTGTCCGGGATGGAGAAGCTGTTCACGAAGGAGAACAACTGGACCCTTTACCAGCCGCTGATATTGAGCATGGAAAACTGCGCCCGTTGCCAGACCTGCTCCGATGCGTGCCACGTGTACGAAGGCAGCGGCGAGAATCCGGTGTACAGGCCCACTTACCGCGCCGAAGTGATGAGGCGCATTTACAACAAATATCTCAAGCCCGGCGGCAAGTTCTTCGGAAAATGGCGCCACGGCGATATCGACCTGAACTGGACCACCGTCGCGCGTCTCCTGGAGCTGAGCTACCGCTGCAACCTGTGCAGGCGCTGTGCTCAGAGCTGCCCCATGGGGGTGGACAACGGGCTTCTCACCCGCGAGTTGAGGAAGATATTCAGCCAGGAGATGGGGCTGGCGCCCAAGGAGCTTCACGAGAAGGGCAGCGTCCTCCAGCTCGAGGTCGGTTCCTCCACCGGCATGAACCCGCTGGTGGTAAAGGACAACATCGAGTTCATCGACGAAGACATGTACGACATGACCGGCATGAAGGTCGAGACTCCCTGGGACAAGGAAGGCGCGGACGTGCTGCTCATCCACAACGCCGGCGAAATAATGGCCTGGCCGGAAAACCCCGGCGCTTTCGCCGTGATATTCGAGGCCGCCGGTGTCGACTGGACGATGTCCAGCGACCTCGTAGGCTACGACGGCATCAACTACGGGGTGTTCTATGACGACGTGATGGCGGCCAAGGTGGCCATCGAGCACGCCAGAATCGCCAAGAAGCTGGGCGTCAAGAAGATAGTGCTCGGCGAGTGCGGCCATTCCACCAAGGCGCTCACGGTAATAGCCGACCGGGTGCTTACCGGCGATTTGAACATACCGCGCGAGTCGGCGATGACGTATCTGAAGGACCTGGTGTTCAGCGACCGGCTGAAGCTCGACCCGGGCCGCAACGATTTCCCCGTAACCCTGCACGACCCCTGCAACATGGTCAGGCTGATGGGAGTCGTACAGCCTCAACGGGACATACTGCACAAGATATGCCCTCAGTTCCGCGAAATGGAGCCGCACGGGGTGAACAATTACTGCTGCGGCGGAGGCAGCGGGTTCGCAATCATGAGCGGCCACAACTTCGCCGACTGGAGGTTCCACGTCTCCGGCAGGAAGAAGTTCCAGCAGATACTGGACGCCTTCAAGGATGAGTTGTCGCCGGATATTCCCAAGTACGTGTGCGCTCCGTGCAGTAACTGCAAGGGGCAGATTCGGGACATGCTCCATTACTTCGACGCCTGGAACAAGCTGCAAATACTTTATGGCGGACTGGTGGAGCTTATTGTAAATTGCATGGAAGACGCCAAGCCGGGCTTCATCGAGTGGCAATGGCATTAAGTCTCAAGCCCGATGGTGATACAAGCCGGTTGTCGGGATTTAAGAAATCAACCCGCCTATTCATGGAGGAGTCGGATGACTGAAGAAAAAACGGGCAAGAAGGTGCTGGTTATAGACGACGAGGAAGACGTGGTCACTTACCTTTCCACCCTGCTGGAAGATAACGGCTACACAGTGTTGACCGCTTACGACGGCGAGGAGGCATTGCAGAAAGTCCGCTCGGAAAAACCGGACGCGGTGACGCTGGACATCACCATGCCGGAAAAGTCGGGGGTGAAGTTTTACCGCGAAGTCAAGGAGAGCGAGGAGTATAAGGACATCCCCGTAATAATCGTTACCGGAGTGAGCGATTATTTCGAGAGGTTCATCACCAGCCGCAAGCAGGTGCCGCCACCCGAAGGATACATCCAGAAGCCGGTGGACAAGCAAGGGATGCTGGACACGCTCAAAAAGGTCCTCGGCGGCTGAGCGGGAACACTTTTCAACGACATTGAAGGGCCGTTATGGAAACCGACGCCTCATCCAGGATGGTACTCATAATCGACGACGACCCGGACTTCTGTAACTACCTCAAGATGCTCCTGAACGATAACGGCTACGAGGCGGTGACGCTTACCAACACCGGCCGGGGCATCGATTACCTCAAAATGCGCAAGCCCGACCTCATCACCCTGGATTTGATGATGCCGGGGGAGATAAGCGGCGCCAAGCTGTTCCGGTTTCTGCGCACCACCGAGGAGTGGAAGAGAATACCGGTGATGATTATCACCGGTATGAGCAAGCCGGGCGAACGGGCGGAAACCGAATACGACACCGAGTACGACAAGGTGTTCAAGAGCCGCACCCTGCCCGGGCCCGAGTGTTACATGGAAAAGCCCATCGAACCGGCCCGGTTTATCGGGGAAGTCAGAAAACTTACCGGAGATAAAGGGGAATAAGAAATAAAATCCGAATACAATTCTCGTTTCTCGTGATAGGGAGTCAATTTCAGTATACCTTTGTACCCCATAACCCCATCCCGCCAAAATCCCGGATTTCCCTTTATTTCCGCCCGTTTCCGCCAAAAAGGTTGACTTTTTTTCGAAGTATAGGGGGGTATGTTTTTTTGCCATGGTAGGCGCGGCACTCCTGCCGCGCGTTCCACGGTGTTGTTCCGTATGCCCGACAAGAGTGTCGGGCCTGCCATGTTTTAATTTCCGCATGGTGGTTTGTAGGAATTTCGGAAACAAAAAGTAGAAGCCAAACTTCGCGCCGAAGGCGCAAACCAGGTTTTCTTTGCTTCTTTCTTTTTTCCAAAAGAAAG
>CAYWKU010000055.1:0-11381 GCA_964459325.1 uncultured bacterium
TAAGTATTACACCCAGTTGGTGCTTTTTCACTTACCTAAAGCGGGAAGCTTGGTAATATTCCCCGGCCTGCTGTTTTTCATCAGTTCGTGGTATTACTGGTTTCACGATAAGGGCGCCTTCGGGCTTCACAAGCTGATTGTCCGGGACAGGTACAGCGAATTCTGGAGCAGCTTCAACCAGGCCAGTCGAGGTCAATGGGTCAAAACCTGGGGAATGAGCGTTCCGCCGGTAGTGATAATGTTCGTCAGCTTATACTTTTTGAACCGGGCTTTCAACATAGATGCGCCCTTTTTGCAGTGCATGGTGGTCATGCCGGTGGCGTTGCTGCTTATGGACTTGCCAATAGCGTTTTCGGGGTTCGGTACCACAACGCTGGCCTGGATGACGCTTTTCGGCAATTACGGAGACGGGGCGGACATAGCGGCGCTCAGCCTGTTTCTGCCTTCCGCCCGGCTTTTGTGCCGCGCTGCTATAGGTGGAATTTCCCTGTTTCCCGCGTTGAGAAGCCTGGGCAACATCCCCCCGGCGGATTTGGTGGATGGGGAGGAAGTGGCGGAGGTGGCCGCCAATCAGTAATTCAACTCCAGTTTTGCCGCCTGCATCAGGTTGATGTCGGTGGTCCCGGCGCCTATTTCCAGCAGCTTGGCGTCCCTCATCATCTTTTCTACGTGGTACTCCCGCATGTAGCCGTATCCTCCGTGGATGTCTATAGCTTTCAGGGCCACATCCGTCGCTGCGCGGGATGCGTATGCCTTTTGAGCGCACACGAAGGTAAAGTCCTTTTTGCCGTTTTTGGCCATCCATGCCAGCCGGTGCACGGCGTTGCGGACGTTTTCCTGCATGATGTACATGTCCGCCAGCCTTAGCTGTATCGCCTCGAACTGCCCGATGGGCCTGCCGAACTGTACCCTCTGCTTGGCATACTCGACGCTTAATTCGTAACACTTCTCGATGATGCCCAGTGCCATGGCGGGCAAAGCGCTGCGCTCGCTACCCAGGCTTTCCTTGGCGGCGTCTCTGATGTTTTCCTTTTCCTCCCCCAGGAGGTTTTCCCGTGGCACGCGCACGTCGTCCATGAAGATTTCGCCGGTGGGGGAGTCTTTCATACCCATCTTGTGAAATGGTTTACCGGTGCTCACTCCCTCCATGTCGCGCTCGATAATGAAGCTGTGCACCGGCTGTTCCTTCTTGGGCTGACCCCGGTCGATCTTGGCGTAAACCACGAAAACGTCGGCGTAGGGGGCATTGGTGATGAAGGTTTTCGAACCGTTGAGAATGAAATGGTCGTTGTCGGGCACGGCGACGGTCTTCATGCTTCCGAAAGCGTCGGAGCCCGCGCCCGGTTCGGTAAGCCCCCACGCTCCGATTTTTTCGCAGGTCATCACGGGTATGGCGTAGTTCCTAATCTGGTCTGCGTTGCCCTTGGTGGCGATGGCGCCTCCACAAAGACCGATGCTTGCACCCCAACTCATAGCATAACCCGGCGCCCAGCGGGAAAGCTCCTTCATGAGAATGAAACTCATCATGGGGTCGTCGCCGCCCAACCCGATGCGGCCTTCCCCGGAATCGCCTTCCTTTTCGAGTTTATCGGCCTTCTTTTCCAATCCCTGTTGAATCATTTCGCCGATTCCCAGTGCCTTCATCATTCTTCGGCTCAGGTCGTATGGCAGAATGATCTCGTTGTCCAGGTCATGGACAGCGGGGGCCAGCTCCTTTTCGCTGAAGTCCCGCACGGCTTTCTGTACCATTTGCTGAGCTTCGGTTAACTCGAACATAATCTCCCTCCCTTTTTCCGGCTTGTAAAAATCGACATTATTAATATGGGAATTACCACCCGGAACTCACGGGTAAAATATGTATTCTCCGGAAAAATTCCGCAACTTGTTTAAACAAACTCAATACCAAGATTCCCGGATAAGGAGACGGACCGGCTTCACACCTTGACCGCTCCCGGGGGGTTCATAAAATATGCTCATCACCGGGGCGGTGATAACAGTTCTCAGGTTTTTGGCCCGCCATAAGCTACCCTGCGGTCAAGGTGAGCTACCCTTAACGGGGAATCTTGGAAACTCAATACCTTGCGGGTTTAGAGGAATTTGTTGTAATTTAACCTCATAGGATTATCCAAAAGGGGAAATCAATGCGTCTTGAAAATAAGGAAATCGTCAGGCAGAAACCGGAGGAGGTATATCGCAAGGTAAAGGATGAACCCCCCGATCTGGTGCCTTACATCCCGTTCATATACAAAATCGAGCAGCTCAGCCGGGAAGGCCGCTCCGATAGCAAGACGAAAGTGGTTAACCACTGGTACGCAGACGTGGACGTACCGAAGATGCTGAAGGCCATTTACAGGCCGGAGCTGCTTCAATGGAAAGACCACGCTGTTTGGGACGACGAAAAGATGCGGGCCGACTTCGAACTGGAATGCGTCTACGACCCCAAGTTGTACGAACTGACCGGCAGCCTGACCTTTAATGCGTCGGGTGAGGATAAGACTGAGCTGCACCTTTCGGTAGACCTGAGCATCAATTATGACCGGTTGCCGGGAGTGCCGAAGTTTCTGGCACGGCGGATAAAGAACACCATTGACGACCTAGTTCGCAACAAAGTACCGCCCAATCTCAATCTCCTGGCGATAGCGCTGAACAAGTACTTTGAAGCCAACCCGTAGTTACCCGGATACTTCAGAAGAAACGGGTATAGTTATTTTTTACCCTTCGGGGAACACGGGATTTCATCCGCCGACGAAAATTCGGCGACCTGTGAAAGACAAAGGTAGGTGGGAATTATCATAGGCAATTCTTCCCGCCGTGCTTTTTCAATGGCGTCGGAGGGACTTATCCATATTCCCTCGCTGACCTCTCCCTCGAAAAAACGGGGCCTTTGCACTTCCGGTACCTCGACAATGAAAAAACGGGTGTCGAACCGGCGGCGTGAACCGGGCGGCGTAACCCAGTGGCTCAGGTAACACAAGCGGTCCGTCGCGAGCCTGAGGTTTTCTTCGGCGAGTATCTCTGTAAACGCTATCTCGCAGTTTTGCAACATTGTCCTGTAAGCGTCGTACTTTTTGCGCACTTCTTTGATATTGAAATCGGGGATAGCGTCGTCGTCTCGATAAACCAGCAAAATCCCCGCCTCCTCGAAAAGCTCTCTCAATCCCGCCACCCAGTGTCCCATCGAAGTCGCAGGGTCAAGCTCGCTTCCGAGTACTTGACGAGCTTTGGCTGGTTCCAATCCTGCGCAACGCTTCAGCACTTCGTCGGCGCAATCTTCGGCATCTATTTTGCCTCCGGGAAAAACGTAAAATCCCCCGAGAAATTCCAGGCTGTCCTGTCGGCGGGTCATGTACACTTCAATGCCGCCGGTTTCGGACCGCCGTACCGGAATTACGCTGCTGGCAGGCTCGGCGGGCGCCATATCATCCGACAAGTACATTTACAGAGTTATATTCCCACTACACTAAGCTGTATTCCAACCACCCCTCAGGCGCTCCACTCCTTAGCGGTGTCTTTTAAATTGTCCGCCACTCTTTCCGCAAGCGCCATGATGGTCAGGTAAGGGTTAACGTGCGAGCTTTTCGGGAACAGGGAGGCGTCGGCCACGTGAAGCCACGGGTAGCCGTGCACCCGACCGTATGAATCGGTCACCGAGTTTTCCGGGGAAGCGCCCATGCCGCAACCGCCCTGGGGATGCGCCGATGAGATGGGCGCCTTCACGGAAACGAAATTGCGAGGCGAAATAAACTCCTCGAGCTTAGCGTCCGATACGTCGCCGGGGCCGAAAATCATATTGTCCGCGCACGGCATCACCACCTCTTCGCAGCCGGCGGCGAAAAATATTCGGGTGGTGTGGGCCTGGGCGTGACAAATGGATTCGATGCTGTCCTTCGATATTTCGTACTTGAACTGGGCATTCCCTCCCTTATCCAGCACCACCTTGTTTTTAGGCGAAGCCTTGTCGTGATTGAGAACAATCATGCACATGAACCGGGTATAGTTTTTCATCATATTTTTTAAGTCTTTACCCCACAGTCCCAGGTGCTTGGTGGAAGTGAACGGGTAGTAAAAGGCCGTCTCAATGTAATGGTTATGGGATTCGGAGAAATGCGGAGTGTAATACGTTTTCGGAAAGCCGCGATAGTTCTTTATGACTTCGGGATACACTCCATAAACGGTAAGCGCCGGATGCACGGTCAGGTACTTGCCAAGAGTGGGCAGTTGCTTCCCCATGCCGGAGCGCAACATTATCGCCGGCGACCCGGGGCACCCGCCGGCCAGCACCACCTTCCGGGCCTTTATCTCCACCTCCCCCTCCGGCCAGGGGCCGGGCAACGTGCCCGCAAGAGCCGGATAAACGGTCGCGTAAACCGTCCCGTCCTTTACCTTGTTAACCAGGCAGTTGGGCACAAGCTCCACCCCCGCGTCCTTCGCCCGGGGTATCTGCACTTCCATGGTGCCCTGTTTTCCACCTTCGGCGCAGCCCAGGTTGCAGAATCCGTGCTGCTGGCAACCCTTGAGGTTGAGCTTAATCTTTTCCACCGGCCATCCCAGCTTATCGCACCCTTCCTTGAACAGGCGGTTGTTGTCGTTAATCATGTCCGCGTCGGGCTCGATGACGTTTATCTCTTCCTCTATCCGGTCGAACCTCGGCTCCAGCTCATCCGGCGTAATTCCCGGCACGCTCCATTCGTCGTAAACCTTCTCCGGCAGCCGGAAGGTCACGCCGGTGTACATGATGGTGCTGCCTCCTACGCCCTTGCCGGCGATGACGGTGACGGAGCCGTTCAGGGTGGGCCACGCTCCACCGTGCCACAACAGGTTCATCATCTCTATCTCGCGCTGGGTAAAGTATTCGTGAGGGAAATGGGGGCCGGTTTCGAGGAGCGCCACTTTCGCGCCTGATTCGACCAGAGGTATCAGCCGGTCGGCAACCGTGCCTCCGCCCGCTCCGGAGCCGACAATCACCACGTCATACTCGCGCTTCATGCCTTCACCTCCAGCTCGCACTTGCAAAGCTTTCGGATGACGGGGTCGGCGAAGGGTTTGTCCGGGAGCACGGGGCCTTCGTAATCGAAGGTTTCCCATATGTCTTCGCGGGTATAGTATCCCATGCAGGTGTAACTCTTCAGACCTAGAAAACCGAGGCGCAGGCGGCTTACGGGAGCCGACTCGAAAAACTTGAGCTCCCGGTCCTTGGCCTCGTCACTGTTTTTGGTGAATGGCTTCCCGCCGAAAAATATGCCCATGAACTCGATGAGGCCGAGCAGCATCATTAGCTGGGAGCGAAGGCTTTCCTGAAGTCTTCCCATTGACCAGTCGACTATTCCGGCGGTCTGCATGGTGCCGGCGCCGGGCGAGTCTTCGTCGGCGGGAACGATGCGGTCGGCGACCGCCATGAAAATTTTTAGGCGCTTTCCCTTCAGGTACTTGCATTTATACACTTCCGCCATCGGAAACCCCCTCTCCCTGTAGTTAAAAAGGAGTTTAGCACAAACAATTTTCCCGGGTAACCCCCGGCAGCACGGCTTTGTTGGAAAACCGGCAAAAAAGGTTATCTTCCTCACCAGATGAGACTTTTTGTAACAGGCGCAGGGGGATTTCTGGGAAAGGGCATAACCTCCAAGCTCCTCGAAGAAGGCCATACCGTTACCGCCCTGCTGCTCCCCAGCGAAGATGCGGAACCGCTGGCGGGAGCGGACATCGTCCGCGGAGACGTAACCCGCCCTGAAACGTTGACGGGCAAGCTAGATTCCCACGACGCGGTGGTTCATCTCGCAGGAGCCGTAGGCTACGGTCAAAGCCGGGAGCTTTGCAAAAACGTCAACCACCTGGGCGCCCGTAATGTGGCCCGAGAAGCGGTGAATGCGGACGTCAGGCGCTTTGTCCACATGAGCTCGGTCTCGGTCTATGGCAGGGTTCCGAACGTTAAGATAACCGAGGATTTTCCGCATAAGAAAATCGGCGACCCGTACGGCGATACGAAAATTGATGCCGAAAAGGAACTCCGCCCCCTGGAAGCCGAGGGAAAACTAGACCTGACAATGATAAGACCCACCGTGGTTTACGGGCCGGGGGACGACAAGTTCCTTCCCGCACTGGTGAAAAACCTGAAACGCGGCGCCATGAGGGTAATCGGCAACGGAAAAAATTCGGTGGACCTTATCCACATAAAGGACGTGGCCGATTTCGTGGCTCTGGTTTTGAGGGAGCCGAAATCAATCGGTCAGACGTACAACCTGACTAACCCCGAAAACCCAACCTGGAACGAAATGCTGGCTCATATTGCAAAGCTTCTCGACGTTCCTTTGCCGGAGAAAAAAGTCCCTTATCGGACGGCCATGTTTGCCGGCGCCCTCGCCGAGTTTATATCCCGGTTTACCGGGAAGCCACCCATACTGTCCAGATATACAGTGTGGGTAATCGGGCGCCAGTATCACTACTCCACCGAGCACATGCGAGAGCACCTGGGCTTTGTTCCCTCCATTGATTTACTACAGGGCATTACCGAGTGCGTCGGGCAGATTGCATTACATCGAACCTATGAATGAAAATCCTCAAAGCTGCTGCGCATTGACATTACCGTCCGAAATTTGGCAAAGTATTTCCTCAACGTGCTTTGTGGAAGGCACGTGAAAGGAGTTAATCATGAAGCCGGACATCGTCTCCGAGGATAAGGTGATAATTACCGCCGCCATAACCGGCGGGGTACACGGCAAATGGGCGAATCCCGCGCTCCCGATCACCCCTGAAGAACAGGCACAGGAGGCCCTCGATTGCTACAACGCCGGCGCCGGCGTGCTTCATCTGCATGTCAGGGGCGAGGACGGCCAGAACACGCCGGACATAAACGTCTACAACAAGGCGGTCAGGCTTATCGGGGAAAAGTGCCCCATCATCAGGCAAATCGGAAACGGCATCGGCGCCCGGACGGATATTCCGCCGGAGAATCTCGGGGAATTGCTGGAAGACTATGACGCGGAGAAGATGAGCATCTCTCAGTACTTGAAGCAAAACAAGGAAAAGCTCAAGGATAAGGTCAAGATAATTCACCCCTCCCTCGAAGAAAGGCTCAACCTGCTCGACATAGACCCTCCGCCCGAAATGCACACCATAAACGGCGGCACCTTCGAGTTCATGACGAACTACGGCTTCGGCATAACCTTCGAGAACCCGCGCGATTTCAACCGCGAGTACGTGAGACGGTGCAACGAGAAGGGTTTCGGCATCGAAATCGAGGTTTACGACTCCAGCCACATCGCCAATGTAATGGAGCTGGTGGACGAGGGCGCCCTGAAGCCGCCGCTGCATTTCAGCATAGTGCTGGGCATCGGAGGCGGCGCTCCCGCCACTCCCGAAAACCTGCTGCACATGCTGCATCAAATCCCGGAAGGCTCCACGTGGCAAGTGGTTACCGTCGGCAAGTACAACCTGCGAACAACGATAATCGCAATGGCCATGGGCGGAAACATTAGAACCGGCCTGGAGGACAATATATATTACCGGAGCGGCGAGCTTGCCCAAAGCAACGCCCAGCTCGTGGAGCGGATGGTCCGCATCGCCCGTGAAGCGGGACGCGAGCCTGCAACCGTGGAAGAAGCCCGGCAAATGCTGGAGCTTGACGGTGGGAGTAACTGATGAGAACAGACGTCGAGGAGAGCCATCTCAAGAAGCGGATAGGCTTTTTCGGCCTGTTGGCCATGTCCGTCGGCATTAACATCGGCGGAGCGCTGTTCGCGCTAACCACCGTTGCCGCCGGGCTTTCCGGGCCGAGCCTGCCGCTGGCTATGCTCATCACGGCCACCCCGGCGCTGCTGGCCATAATCCCCTACGGCATGCTTTCATCCGCGCTACCTACCACCAGCGGCACATACCGCTACGCCCAGATAGTAAGCCCCACCGTGGCCATCATAAGCATGCTCACCCTGGCGGTTTGTATCGTCATCGGCGGGCAGCCGCTTTACGCGCTGGCATTCGGGAAGTACCTGAAGGAGCTTATCCCGGTGGGCCCGGTATGGGCAGGGCTGGCGGTGCTCACCATATTCTACGTCATCAACCTGTTGGGGATAGAGCCGACCATAAAGGTGCAGTCGTTTCTGTTCGTGCTACTGTTTGCAGCGCTGATGCTGTACATAGCGATGGGCCTGCCGCACGTTACGGCGCCTCATTTCATTAATCCTTTCCCGAACGGCGTTGGCGGGCTGCTGGCAGCCTCGGGGCTGATGTTCACCTTCTGTACCGGCGGCTTTTTCATAGTGGACGTGGGCGGGGAGGTTATCAGGGCACGCAAGATATTCCCCAGGGTGCTTCTCTGGGCCATTATCCTGGTGGTTATCATCTACCTGTGCATAACCACCGTCACCGTGGGCGTTACCGACGCGCTTTCGCTGGAGAAAGCTTCGCTCACCGAAGTCGCCGAGAATTTCATGGGCGGCGGAGCGCTCAGTTTCTTTATCGCGGCGGGAGCGCTGGTAGCATGCGCCACTACCATAAACGGTGTGTTCACGCTGGTGGCCCGGGGACTCATGGTAGTATCGGAAGAAGGCCTTTTGCCTCGATTTCTCGGAAGGGTCAACGAACGCTTCGGAACGCCTCACTGGGCGCTCACCGTGCCCTTCATTATCAGCGCTATCAGTCTGGTTACGATTCCGTCGTTGATGTTCTTCGGCTCCATGCTCAACCTGGGGCTGATATTCGCCATGGTGGTGATAGCGATAGCGGGGATGAAATTCCCCAAAAAGTATCCGGAACATTATGCCAACTCGGCGATAAAGCTGCCCTCGCGCCTGCTTAAACTCGTGTGCGGGGCCTTCATAGGCATGAGCACGTTGATTTTTGTTTTTCTGATGATTGCCATCAAGTGGGCATCGCTGGGGTTCGTGGCCATAGTAGCCGCCATTGCAATTTTTGCGTTGTTTAAATCAAAAACACTGAGGGGGATAAAAAACTACCCGTATTTTTCCAGGGTAAAACCGGTGGAAGACTGAAGCTCTGTGTTGCTTTAAACCAAGGCAGCCGGATAAGGAGGCGGATTTGTTTCACACCTTGACCGCTCCCGGGGGTTACACAAAATATGCCGGTCACCAAAAGGTTACGCCGGTCTCCGTTGTTTTGCCCGCCATAAGCTGCCCTACGGTCAAGGTGTGCTACCCTCAACGGAGAATCCTGGTTACTTTAAGATGCCTATAATTTCCCGCTTGATTTGTTCGGCGTTATCACGGGTCAGAGTAAACACCCGTCCCATTTGACCGTATTTATCCACGTAATTTCGGTGAAGTATCGCAAGCATATCCTTGTCGGTAGAGAAGGCGGCCTCGACGGCCATCTCGAAATTCCTGGAGCACAACTCCATCGCGCCGAGTTCGTCTATTACAATAAACTCTATTTGGGGATTTTCTATAGCCTCGTCAATGGCGCTGACTCCGATGTCGTCGAGGGCCTTCAAATCCACGCCGTACTTGCCGACTTTGGGTTTGGTTTTGATGTCCACCGAAGCCATGATTTCTTCATTTCCGGTGTAAATATCGCGAATCATAAACCCCGTGCGCCCGTGCTCGCCGCGTATTTCGGGCGTGGAAATTCCACCGGCCTTAATGTCGAGTTCCCGGATAATATCCCGGGCAACCGTGGACTTTCCGCTTCCGGGCTTGCCGGTTATGAGAATCCTTTCGGCCATATGTGGCATAGTATGTGTCCCGGCTTTTAATGTCAAGCCGCGGGTTTTGATTTATCTTTTTTACGTGACGGTTTTTTTCCAGAGGTGAATAACAGATGCCACTCATAGGGATGGCGGGTTCTTCCGTAATGAGGTTGAATTTAACCGACGGCTTACAAGCGGCCGCGGATTGCGGATTCGATGCGTTCGAGCTTTTCGCCGAGTTCCCTCAGTGCAACTGCGACGAGGTTACAGAAGCCCAACGTGAGAAAGCGAGGGAGCTGGCCCAATCGGCGGGGCTGGCCGTCGCAGTGCACGCTCCCTTCACCAGCCTCAATATCGCGGCCCTGAATCCGGGAATCCGGACCGAATCGGTGCGGCAGACGCTGGACGCTATAGATTTGTGCGCCGATATCGGCGGAAAAAGGGTTGTCGTGCACAACGGCAGGTTTATCCTGCCTCAACGCATGGCCGACAGGGCGCCCGACGCGTTCAAGCTGCAACGGCACTACAACGTCGAATCGATAAAGGAAATCGCCGCCCGCGCACAAGCAAAGAACGTGACAATATGCCTGGAAAACATCGGCTTCGAGTCCGATTCGATAGACCGCGACCTCAACGACATGCTGGCGATAAGGGATGAAGTGGCATCTCCCGCGCTGGCATTCTGCATAGATATAGGACACGCCCGTCTTAACGGGGAGCTGCCCGAGGTTATCGAGAAGCTGGGGCCGCCGGCCCGGCACATTCACTTCACGGACAACTTCGGCAAAAGGGACGACCACGTGGTCATAGGCGAGGGGAATTTCGACTACACCCCCCACCTCGACTTCTTCCGCAATTTTCCCGATATAATGACACTGGAAGTTTTCAACGTGGGCGCCGACCCGACTCCCGCGAAAAAGAGCCTCGAGCACGTAAGGAAGCTGCTCGCCTGAGATTTCCGGGATATGAGATTTATCAGCAGGTAAGGTGCAGGGCCGCGACGACGTCGCCGGCCTGTGACATCTTGTTGTATTTTTCCACAGCCTCGCGGGTGGGCAGGTCGAGCACTTGTGTCCCCCTGGATTCAATCCACCTCCGGGTCTCGTCGGGGACCGTCAACGCGCCGTTTGCCCCGCGCCCGACTATCAGAGTGTCGGGATTGATATCGTCCAGCACTCCCCGGATGTCCTCGGGGTGAAGGCTGTGGCCTTGTTTGCGCCACCAGTTGTCCCGGATGCCGTCCGGGCAGATTATCACGTCGTTCCGGTAGGACGTGCCGTCGATGGTTATGTTTCCGAACGAGTAGCTTTCCACCTTAGGCGCCATTTTAATTATCCCCTTAATTTTTTTAGACATTTTGAGGGCATATGTCAAGGCGGCAGGGATTTCCGACAAACCGAGGCATCCTTCTGCAAGCATAATCTACCAATGCTGTCCGACAAAAACCGAAAGTGGCCATTTTGGACGGGTTAAGTGATTGAGGCCGTTGCAAAACAGGCTTCAGGGGGAGAGAAGGCTTTTTTTCTGTAGCTCCCCGGGAATGTCTTTTCCAGACAAGGGGTTTTAACCCCTTGAAATTCAAGGGGCTGAAGCCCCTTGTCCATTCGGGGTTCTTTTTCGGCACGATGAAGGTCAACACATCCCAAACGAAAAATCATAATTCTGCAACGGCCTCTGATTGATTTTACCGGAATTTGATAAAAAGTTCCGGAACAGGTTCCCCTTGCAGCGCAGATGCTGTCCA
>CAYWKU010000056.1:0-11229 GCA_964459325.1 uncultured bacterium
GCGCGATGAAGGTCAACACATCCCAAACGAAAAATCATAATTCTGCAACGGTCTCCAAAATTGAAATGACACACACTTGCTTCTAAACTAATAAACACAAAAAAGGAAGGGATATGTAATGATTCCTCTTGCAGACTTGAAAGCGCAATATAGAAGCATAAAAAATGAAATAGACGGAGCCGTCATTAAAGTGCTGGAAAGCGGCCAGTTCATTCTCGGAGATGAAGTGGAGAAGTTCGAGAAGGAATTCGCGGATTACTGCAACGTAAGCCACGCGGTGGCGCTGAATTCGGGCACCAGCGCCCTGCATCTCGCCCTGCTGGCGGCCGGCGTTGGAGATGGCGATGAGGTTATAACCGTGCCGTTCACGTTTGTGGCTACGGTTGCGGCGATATGTTACACGGGCGCGACGCCGGTGTTCGTGGACATCGACCCTGAATCGTTCACCATGGACACAACTCGACTGGATAAGGCGATAACGCAGCGCACCAAGGCTATCCTGCCGGTGCACCTTTACGGCCAGCCGGCGGACATGGCCCCGGTTCTCGAGCTTGCCCGCGAGCGCAACATAACCGTTATCGAGGATGCCGCCCAGGCTCACGGCGCCAAGTACAAAGGTAGTCCCGTTGGAGGACTGGGCGACATCGGCTGCTTCAGCTTCTATCCGGGAAAGAACCTCGGTGCATACGGGGAAGGGGGCATGGCCGTCACCAATGACCCTGATTACGCCCATATCATGAGGATACTTAGAGACTGGGGACAGGAAGAAAAGGGCTACCATAAACTTAAGGGCTACAACAAGCGCATGGACGGGATACAGGGCGCCATATTGAGGGTTAAGTTGCGTCATCTGGATGACTGGACGAAGGCGCGAAGGGCTTGTGCCGGCCTTTATGATAGACTTCTCGCGGGGAGTGAAGTGCAAACACCACGGGAAATGAGTTATGCCACTCATGTTTATCATGTTTACGCTATTCGTACAAAGGCAAGGGATGCGCTGAAAAAACACCTGCTTGATGGGGGCACGCAAACCGGCATACATTATCCTCTTCCGGTATACATGCAACCCGCGTATTCCGATACGGGTTATTCTTCCGGCGATTTCCCTCATACCGAGAAAGCCGCAAAGGAAGTGCTTTCCCTGCCCATATATCCCGAGTTAAAACGGGAAGATATCGAAAAAATCTGTAAAAATATCAAGGAAAATTTGAAGCGATAAACATCGGGAACAACTCCGGGACTGAATATGGATAAGAGCGCTTTTTGCTCGTTTCAAGCTTTCCACTTCAAAATCGACCGGTTCGCCGGAAATGCTTTTGCACAAACCGTATCAGTAAACTATACTGGAGTTAATTGAAATAGGGCTAGGTTGACGGAAAATTACAGTCCTGGGGGAGTAACGATGTCCAAGAAGGTGATGGTCATTGATGACAGCGAAGTGGCGCTTCAGGTTATCAAGGACGACCTGGAAGACGGCGGCTACCAGGTAACCACTGCCCATTCGTGTGAAGAGGCCGAGAAAATTCTCGGCAAGGGCGAAAAACCGGACGTGATACTGGTGGACCTCATGATGCCGGGTATGGACGGCGGCCAGTTCTGCAAAGTCGTAAAAGCAGGCCCTGAAACGCAAAACATCCCGATTTTCATCATATCCATGAAGGAAGAGAACGAGATAAAAATTATAATAGACCAGGTCGGCGCCGACGGATACATCTGGAAGTCAAACGTCTCCGCCACCGCCCTTAACCGGCTGATTCAGAAATTATAACCGGCCCCTCGCGGGTCTCCCGCATTATAACCTTCCGCAAATGCTCGAAATCCGGCTTTTCCTTGAAGAACGGCCTTTCCATTTTCACCAATTAGCCCCCTTCATCAGATATTTACTCCTTTTCCAAACAAATTTCAAACCCAGGATTTCATTTTACCCTTGCAGAAACCAAAAAGCTATGATATAATGCCGTTATCCTAACATCGTTATCTTAAAAGGTCAAGACCGAAAATGCCGAAAAAACCGATGACATTGGAGGAAGTCAACGCGTACAGGGAGAAAATCCTCATGCACGCTCTGGAAATTATCCGTGAAGAGGGATTTGAAGGCTTCAGCATGAGGAAGCTGGCAAGAAGGTTGGGGGTGAAAGCCGTAACTATCTACAGTTATTACGAAAACAAGGACGAGATTTACCTGGCCGTGCTCACCACGGGCTTTCAAATGCTGTATGAAGATTGCCTCAGGGCCTACAATTCCGAATCCGAGCCACTGAAGCGCGTTCAGGCCATAATGCGAGCGTACCTGAGATTCGGCCTCGAAAACCCCAACTTCTACAACCTTATGTTCACCTGGCATGTCCCCAAGTACCGGGATTATATCGGCACCCCCATGGAGGCAACCGCCCACCACGAGCTGGTGGAATCCCAGAAGGTATATACATTTATGATAGGGTCCGTCAGGGAACTGGCGGAAACCGTCCGCCCACCCACCGGGGATGAAATTCAGCGTTACATCATATACTTCTGGAGCACCATCCACGGGTACATAGCCGGCATAAACAACGAACTGTTGAATTACCTGTATGAAGACCCTCTCGATCTCCGGGAAATGATGCTGGATAACCTGTTTAAGTACATCAACTGGGAGATAATGGAACAATCGGGAGAGGCGAAAGAAAGGGAGAAGTAAGCATGAGGGCACTGGTGACCGGCGCCGCCGGATTCATGGGAGAAAAACTCTGCAAGGCGCTTTCGGAGCGGGGCGACGAGGTCAGGGCGCTCGTTTTCCCGGGCGAAAATTACTCCCACATAAGGGATTTCATAACCGAAGCCCGCGAAGGCGACATCACCAGACCGGAAACCCTGACGGGCATCGGCGACGGGGTCGACGTCGTTTACCATCTCGCCGCCCGCGTGCTCGATTACGGAAGCCGGGAAGATTTTTACGCCCCCATCCTGGACGGCACGAAAAACATGCTGGAGGCGACCGCCGGCAAATCGGGCCGGTTCGTGTACATCAGCTCCATCTGCGCCTGCGGCGCCGGAAGACACAACACGGGCATGAAAGAAGCAGACTCCTGCGTCAAGACCGGAGTTTACTATGGCGACGCCAAGCTGGAGGCGGAGGGGGTGGTCAAAGCATACAAAGACCGGTTCCCGGAGGGCTACGTGATAATCCGCCCGGCCAACGTCACCGGCCCCCGCAGCGTTTGGGTGAGCGAGTTGGGCAGCACCATCCGGGACAGCCTCTTTTCGTACTTCGACAGGGGCCGCCACAGCGCAAGCCTCATTTACATAGACAACCTCGTGGACGGCCTCATCCTCGCCGGCGCCACGGCCGAAGCCGCCAACCAGACATATTTCTTTCGCGACGACTGGGAAGTGACCTGGAAACGGTACCTGGACGACCTGGCGGCCATGTTCGGCAAAAAGATACGGCTGAGCATTCCCTTCGGAATAGCATGGTTCCTGGGCGGAGTTTCGGACAGGATAGCTCCCTTCTTTGACCGCAGGCCCGCGATAACCCGTCACGCCGTCGGTCTCATGGGCAGGGATAACGACGTTAACACTTCAAAAGCCAAACGGGAACTGGGCTGGAAAACGAGGGTTTCTTATGAAAACGCAATGCGCGAAATCGAAAAATGGGTAAAGGAGAACATGCTATGAGCGATGAAAGCCGAAAAAGCGACAAATTCTGGGGCGTCCCTCGCACTTACCAGGACACATCCGAGGGCCGGGTGGACTTGCCCATTTTTTTCTACGACGTGAGAGTGCGGCATCTCAACTATTTCGTGCCATACGACCGGGTGACTCCGCTCCTCAAAGATACCGGCCTCATACCCTGCAGGTTCTTCAACGGCAAGGCGCTGGTGAGCTTAATCTTCTACAACTACAGGGACGTCGGCATCGGCCCCTACGAAGAGGCGACCACAACCATTGTGGTCAGGCCCGAAATGTTTCCCGACCCCAAGCTATACCTGCCGAACTTCCTCAAAAAGAAAGGGGAAAAGTGGACGGTCGGCGCATACGTGCTGGAAATGCCCGTCACCACACCGCAGGCCCGGGCCGCGGGCCGCGAAATATGGGGATTTCCGAAGTTTGAAACGAAAATACCGTACAGCTTCGAGGGCAAAAAGTTTGAGTTCGCGGTGCTCGACCCGGAAACGGATGAGGACATCGTACGGGTTAATGGCAGAACATTCTCGGGCCTTAAAATGCCCGCTTTCGACCTGGTAACATACTCAAATCTCAACGATAAGATAATGAAAACCATCGTGGACGTGGACGCCAAGTACAAAAACTGCTTCATGGGCAAGGCTGAATTGAAAATCGGCACCTCCAAACACGGCATGGCCGAGAACATCAGAGCGTTGGGTCTTGAGGGGTTGCGCCCGTGGGTGATACAGACAACGGACAAGTTCCGCTCGCGCCTCAACCCCGGAAACCCGGTTGCCGGCTGGAAAACCCCGCCCATTTCGTACAAGCCGAAAACCGGGGCTTATTGATGCAATCTCTCGAAGGCAAAAAAATCTTCATAACCGGAGCAGCGGGCGGACTCGGGCAGGAATATACCCGCCGGTTTTTGGCTCATAGGGCTCGCTTGTATTGAACGACATCGATTCTATAGTTTAGGATATTTCATACTTTTGGCGCGATAACCGAAATGGTGATACCATCATCTCGGAACTCAAACCTGCCCCATAATGGAAGAAAAATGTCTGAAGAAAAAATTCAAAAAGAAATCGAGGAAATTGCCGAAAAGGCCATCGGGGACTTCAAGAGCGCATGGGACGCATCGGAGGATTTCGAGCGATACGGGTTCGAGGACGACATCGCCGACGAGCTTATCCGTGGCGTGGTAAAATCGTTCGTGGAAGCGGACGCGACGCGCAAGCCGCTGCACGTGGCGCTTTTCGTACAGAGATTCCTGGACTACTACGTTGATTACTACGAAACAAACAACCGCAACGCCGCCAAACCCGCCTGCGAACCCGGCTGCGACCTGTGTTGCCACCTGCCCGTTATCCTGTCCGTCCCGGAAGCGCTTATCGTCGGCCAGTACGTGAAGGAAAAGTTCGACGAAAAGGAAAGGCGAAAGTTCGTCGAACGCGCTCAAAAGAAGCTTGACGATGTCCGAAAGGGGGAAAATCCCTTCGGGCCGTGCGCATTCCTGGAAAACCACCGGTGCTCCATTTACCGGGTCCGCCCGCTCTCGTGCCGCAAGTGGCATTCGATGAACATGGACAAGTGCATCCAATCCATCGAAAGCCCCGACTCCACCGCTCTTGGAGCGGAAATAGACCAGACAAGGGCCAGAATTTTCGATACCGCCATAGACAGCCTCTTCTGCGCCCTCAAAGCTCTTCCCGTGAAAAACGCTTACTTCGAGTTGAGCGAAACTCTCATCGAGTATCTCGAACACGAATCGCCCCTCGAATCATGGTCGGCGGGCGAAAAAGTTTTCGAAGACAGTCAGGAGACCGAGTAGAAAGGCGGCGCTGAAAATGTCCAGCTACATCTACATGAAAATCCTGGAGTCTCAACCCCACCGCTACGACGCCGGGATTTCATGGCTCAGCTTCGGGCAGGCGCCGAAAATCAAGCAGCGCATAGTCGATGAGCTCGTCAGCTCGGGGATGAATGTCCTCGAGATAGGCTGTGGCACCGGCACGCTCGCCGTGATGGCCGCAAAAAAGGGCGCCCGCGTTACCGGCTTCGATGTTTCCGCGAACATGCTCGAAGTGGCCGGGGATAAAATCCACTCCGAAGGTCTCGATACGATGGTCGAGCTTAATGAAATGGGAGTATCGGGCATGGACCATTTCCAAGAAAACTCCTTCGACCTGGTAGCTTCCACTCTGGTCTTTTCCGAGCTTTCCTCCGACGAACAGCGCTACGCGCTCAAACACGCCAAACGGGCGCTCAAGCCGGAAGGCAGGCTGGTTATCGCCGACGAAGTAAGGCCCCGCAGCTTCATCCATCGGCTGCTTCACACCCTCGTCCGGCTGCCCATGCTCATAATCACCTTCATCCTCACCCAGACCACCACAAAGGCGGTGGAGGGCGCAGAGGATTTGATACGTGAGGCAGGGTTCAAAATCGAGAAGGCCGAACGACGCTCCTTCGATTCCTTCCTCTACCTGGTCGCCTCCGTGGAGAAAACCGGATGAAACCGGTCGAATGGTTCGTCGCCTACCTGTGCCGCTGGCTGCCTCATGCAACCTCCACCGGCCTCCGGAAGGTAGGCAATCCCGATGCCGACTCGCCCGTTATCGTAACCGCAAACTTTTCGCTCACCGTAAAAAGGGTGCTTGATGCGCTCGCCGGTGGTAACTTCTGGCTGCTGGTCGCCAACTCCGACGGAATCAACGTATGGTGCGCCGCCGACGGGGGCATATTCACCGAAAACCGCATCATCGACGCCATTAAAGTAAGCGAGCTTTCCGAAAAAGTCTCCCATCGCGAAGTAATTCTTCCGGCGTTGTCTGCGCCGGGGGTGGACAAGAAAGCCATAAGAAAAGAAACGGGCTTTCACGCGCTTTTCGGCCCGGTTTATGCTGACGATATCCCGGCCTATCTGGCTTCAGGTAAGGAAAAGACCGACGACATGCGCCGGTTCAAATTCAACCTGCGCCATCGCCTGGACATGCTGCTTTCGATGAATTTCCCCATATACCTCATCGTGGCCGTGGTGCTGGCCATTTTCCGGCCTCAGTGTCTTCTCGGTTTCACGCTGCTTTTCTGGCTGGCGGCGGTGGTTCTTTACCTTTTCGTGCACGTCATTCCCGGCAAAACCGGCTGGGCCCAGGCGGGGCTGTCGGCGGCCGCGGTGGTGCTGATATGGGCGGGATACGACTGGTACGTCCCGGGCGACCCGCTGGCGCACCGGGGCTGGTTCATAGCCACGTTTGTAATATTCCTGGCCGCCGGACTCGACCTGGCGGGAACAGCCACCGGTCGCAAATCCGACCCGGAGCGGTTGATGCTGCGCCTCGGAATAAAGGGAATGGGCTCCGTCTACACTGTCAAGGACTACGGCGAAATAACGCTTGACCGCGAAAAGTGCATCGGTTGCGGCGCCTGCCGCGACATCTGCCCCGTCGGAGTGTACGGCGAGCTTGACGGGGAAAAGAAGACCACCTTCGCAGACCGGGATGCGTGCTTCTCCTGCGGCGCCTGCGTCAAACAATGCCCCTCCGGCGCACTCCGCCTCACATAACATAATCGGCGCTTAAACCCGGGGACAATACGGATTTTTGCCTTTAATCGAATTAGTATTATGTAACCGCAGGGTGCCCACGACGTTACACGTCGGGGTTGTCCGTCAGGACAACAGGAAAATGCCCGGCAGGAGTGCCGGGCCTACCATCACCGATGGTGGCGGGTTTGAAGAGCAGGTAATCCACATAGCTTGTGTTCAGTGCCATGACATGGTTTACATTTTTGACAACTATATTTTCGTGTTTGGAGGCGAATTATTTAAGGAGGCCGTTGCAGAATTATGATTTTTCGTTTGGGATGTGTTGACCTTCATCGCGCCGAAAAAGAACCCCGAATGGACAAGGGGCTTCAGCCCCTTGAATTTCAAGGGGTTAAAACCCCTTGTCTGGAAAAGACGTTCTCGGCCAGCTATAGAAAAAAGCCTTTTCTCCCCCTGAAGCCTGTTTTGCAACGGCCTCTTAAGGGCTATTTATTGTTTCACGACCTTGAAAGAGAAGTCCGGCCCTTCCACCACCTCCCCGCTTTCGACGAGGATGTCGTAGTTTTCCTCCCTCTCCTTGCGGTCCTTCCAGCATACTATCTGGCAGTTGCCGCAGGTGGTCATGAACCGCTCGTAGGGTTTTCGTATGAACCCGAGTTCGTTGTGGGATACCAGGTCGGCCAGCGTTTTCGCGTAATAGTTATGCTGCCACACGTTGCTCTTTGCGAAGTCGTCCCAGAATTGTTCGATGTTGTCGTCGGTTTCCGGCAGTGTGATTCTGCCCGGCGACCACGTCGACCAGCCGTCGTATTTGCTCTTGCCGGTGAATCCCGCACATACGAATATGCAGCGCAGGTTGTGGGCTTTCTTTGCGTGCACCAGTTCCTTTCCGCCGATGGAAACCGTAGTTTTTTCCTTCGGATGAATCATCCCCGCCTGGCAGACTTTCGTGCATATGCGGCACCCGTCGCACGGCGTTTTCTCCAGCATCGGGTCGGAATCGAGCGGCGCATTTGTGATGACAGTGTCGAAAAGCACCCTGCTGCCGTACTCGGGATGGAAGACGTTGCCGCTCCATCCGAAACTCCCCAAGCCCGCCGCGACCGCGCCATAGCGGTGCGAGAAGGTCGGGGTAAGCCGCCAGTCCACGAAGTCGGTGGTCTTCTCGTATAGCCGGTTCACCAACCGCCGCTTGACCTTCTGCATGCGCGGGCTGGAGTCGGCGCTGAGCCAGTCCATCATCCGCTGGCGGTACTTGTACGGCACCCTCTTGTATTTCCGACCGTCCTTGAAGCGATAATCCAGGTTAGGCTCCACGGAAGTCGCCTCGTAGCCCTCCGACCGCAGAAACTCCTCGATAATTCGACATACGCGGTACACCTTGCGGTTGACGTAGGTCTCGTGCTCCTGGTACGAATCGTGGTCTACCTTGCCCAGGTATTTGCGGATAAGTTTCTTGTCGAGCGGATACATTACGGAAATTATCGACCGCGCCGAGGGGAGGGCGTATGTCGCATCCATCGACGGAACTCCGCCCGTGAAGCGGTCGATGGAAGCGATTCCGACGTCGGCGGCGCCCGCGTCAAGGGCCAGTCGCTTGATTTGTTCCTTCATAATTCAAACCTTCCTTACCGAAATTTTTCACGGAGGCCGGAGTTGTAGAATATTCTACAACCGCTGTAGAATATTGTACAACTCTGTAGAATATTCAACAATTCTGTAGAAAGAATTGTAGAATTTGGATGATGAAAATTTGTGCAACGGGTAGCCCGGCTTAAAGCGTTAGCCGGGAGCCGAAGACGAAGGAGAAAATTTTCCATGGAGTTCAGGTATTGAAAATCCCGGGTGCCACTGATAGCTTTGCTATCAGTGCCCTGAAGGCCGCGCGCACCGATAGCCGAGTTATCGGCGCCCCCCCAACGAGAATTAACTTCCGCGTTGCCTGTTTCATGGTAGGCCCGACACTTATGTCGGGCTATAAATGGCATGGGCGACAAGAGTGTCGCCCCTACCATGATTAACAAAGACGTCCACACTGTTTTCCCGTAACCTCCGGTCACCCACACAAGCAAGTTGTGTGGGCTATCGACTGATATTTTTTAGGAATACGAACGATTTTGACTTGCCGCCCGACGACGTTATACATGGATGTTGCCCGGGTATCCCTATACGGTCACTGGATTTTTTCGGGAATAATTGATAGCTTCCAACTAAGGATAAATGCAAGGGGCATCGCTCGCCGTGGAAAAAATTGACGTAGTATACATAGACCCCGATATTTCCAGCCTTTTCGGCGCGGTAAGCCTGGCGGCGGGGGGGTTGAAGGTGGTCATCCTGGAAGGGAAACCGCACTCCCGGGCCGTAACCTCCGACTCCGGGGAAGAACTGACCCCGGCGGAGGAGCCTTTTTTGTGGCGCGGTTTGAGAGGGGGGCCGTTCCTGGAGCCGCTTCTCAACCGGCTCAGGCTGCTCATCAGCGCCCGGGATAAAGTTCATCGCATGGACCCGCCGTTGCAGGTGGTAACTCCTGAGGTCAGGCTGGATTACTTCACCGAAGACCCTCACCTGCAGCGCGAGTTCACTCGCGAGTTCGGGGAAAACGGTTTCCGGCCCGCGGCGGCAATGAGCCGATACATGGCCGAGCAGGCGGAGAAGGTGTACGAGCTGGCGGGGTGGTCGTCATTTCCGCCCATGCCGCAGGGGCTGGCAGACAGGCTCTTCAGGCGGGAGCAGGATTGCTCGGAGGAGCTGGAGGAGATTTGCAGCGAAAGCTACGAACAGTTCGCCCGCCGCAGCAGGTTGGGGGAGGCGGTGGGCACGTTTGCGGGGGCCATAATCGCCGCCATGGGGCTGCCCGCCGGCGCCGATACGCCCGTGGCGTCGGCAGGGCTGATACTCGACGGCGCACGAAGGGGAATATACAGGGCGGACGAGGCGGCGTTGAAAAACATGCTGCTTCTCACTTTCAAGCGCAAGGGAGGCTACGTCATGCCGATGGACGACCTGCAGCAGGTGGAGCTCGGCAGGGGCGCTGTGTCGGGGTTGCGGATGACCAAGTCCAATTATATCTACTCCCGCCTTTACGTTGGCGCGGACAGTAAACTGCTGAACTACCTCCCGGCCGGTTCCGAACCGGCCGTTCCGCCGCCCCGGGTGCATACGTTGACCATCTTGACCCGCAGAATGGCCCTCCCGGTGGGGATGCAGGACAGGGTGGTTATGGTAAACCGACGGGCGGAGCCTTTGTACCCGGAGCACGTGGCTCGGATTTGTATCGTTCCGCCTTCCGAAAAGGCGGAAGAAGATTATGTTTTCGTCACGGGTACTTCCACCCGGCCCGGGAAGATAAGCTCCGTCGAAGGGGAGCTCTGGAGCGCCGTGAAATATCTGGCGCCTTTTATCGAGGATTACACCTGCGGCTACCGCTACGATGTGGAGGACAGCACGATGAGGGAAGGGTTTCGGGAGAAGTTTTTCGAGCTGCCGCCGATGGAGCAGGTGCCGAACCTGCTGCCCCGGGAAGGAGACATGCTGGCGGAAATGGGCATGGGCGAAGGGGTGATAAGCGGGCGTATACTGGCGCGAGTTATACTCAAAAAGCTCGGCTTGAAGGCGGAAATATAGTTACGTCTGAGAACTTCAGCCAGCCCGCCGTTGACAAACCGGAAGAAGAGATTGTATCATTGGTTTCACAGCTAACGGGGCTGTAGCTCAGTTGGGAGAGCGCCTGAATGGCATTCAGGAGGCCAGGGGTTCGAATCCCCTCAGCTCCACTTACTTTTCTTTTGGAAAAAAGAAAAGTAAGCAAAAGAAAATCTTTACTGCGCCTTCGGCGCGAACGAACGATGGGTTTGAGTTTCCTTGAAGTCAAGCGTGAGCGCAGTGAAGGGTGCAGGGGCGAAGTTCCTGCCTTTCGCAAGAAAGAAAAAGTAAGCAAAAAGAAAGCGTATTTGCGCCTGCGGCGCGGCTATTTGGAAGAGTTAATAATCGCAAGGTTTTCCGGGACCTTGCGGTTTTGTTTTTCATGAGTTAGGGAAGTG
>CAYWKU010000057.1:0-10821 GCA_964459325.1 uncultured bacterium
CGTTCGCGCAGTAGCATGGTGGGAAATAAGACAAGGGGCTTAAGCCCCTTGTCCCTCCCCTTTGGCCGCCTTGTATGGCGCCAAAGCGGGCGAAAGTGTTTATTAATCGCCGAAGTCCGGAATGTCCTCAATGGACGAATAACTTTCAAAACGGGCGTATTCTTCGAGAAAGGTGAGCTTGACCACGCCCTCGGGGCCGTTGCGGTGCTTCCCGACGATGACTTCCGCCATGTTTCCGAGCGGCGTTTCGGGCTTGTACTTCTTCTCGCGGTATAGAAACAATATCACGTCCGCATCCTGCTCGATGGCGCCGGATTCGCGCAAATCCGCCAGTCGCGGGCGTTTGTCTTCGCGAGCTTCCACGGCCCGGTTAAGCTGGGATATGGCGACCACCGGAATCTCCAACTCCTTGGCCAGGGCTTTGAGCGAGCGGGATATTTCGGAAATTTCCTGCTCCCGGCTGGCGTCGCGTTTTTGCTGATTGCCGCGCATAAGCTGGAGATAGTCCACCACCACCAACCCGATGTTATGCTCGGAAGCCAGCCTGCGGGTCTTGGCCTTCATCTCCAGAACGTTGATAGACGGCGTATCGTCCACAAACACCTTTGCTTCCCGAAGCACGTTGGCCGCTATCATAAGCTTGGACCAGTCCTCCTTGGGAATGTAACCGTGCCGCAGGTCGCTCGAATCTATTCTGGCTTCGGAGCAAAATAGCCTTTGGGTCACCTGCATCCGGCTCATCTCCAGGCTGAAAAACGCCACCGGAATTTCGCTGTCCACAGCGGCGTTTCGCAATATGTTCAGCGCCAGCGCCGTTTTGCCCATACCGGGCCGTCCGGCGGCGATAATTAGGTCGGAGTTTTGAAATCCGCCGGTAATCTCGTCCAGGTCGTTGTAGCCGGAGGGCACTCCCGTCACGGTGCCGGAGCGCTCCTGAAGCTTTTCCAGATGGCTGATGGATTCCGGCACCAGGTCTCTCATTGTAAAGTAGCCGGGCTTTATCTTGTTGGAGGCCACGTCGAAGATGAGGCTTTCGGCCTCGTCGAGAAAACTTTCCACGTCGGAGGGGTTTTCGTAAGCGCCCGAGTTGATTTCGCCGGTTACAGAAATAAGCTCCCGCAACAGGCTCTTTTCCTTGATTATGCGGGCGTAAGTTTCCACGTGCCGCGCAGTCGGGGCGGCTTCGGTAAGCGAGCCTATGTAAGCGACGCCGCCGGCTTTTTCAAGTTTATCCTTCTGCCGCAGGTGCTCGGTTATCGTTACCAGGTCCACCGGCTCACCCCGGTCGGACAGAGTAATCATCGCCTCGAATATCAGCCGGTTGCGGGCTTCGTAAAAGTCTTCCGTGCGGACGACCTCCAGCGCACGGTTAAGGGCTCCGTTCTCCAGCAATATCGCCCCGAGCGCGCCCTGCTCAGCCTCGGAAGAATGCGGCGGAACCTTATGGTATATTTCCTGTACCTTTGCCGAAGAACTGTCCGACATTAAATTATCCCCCTCTCACTGCATGAAAACGTGGAGGAGTTTATAACATACCGCCAGCCATGTCTACAACCTGAAATAAAATATTTGTCCGACAATCCACAAACTCTCCCCGAATCAACTTGCCCACAACCCTCCCAGCGGCTTTCGAAAGCGGCGATAACGGCTACTCTTCCGGGGGTACGGTACATGCCGATATGCTTGTGAAAGCCGTGAAATCCCCTGTGGAATCCACAGGGGTGTCCACCGTTTTATCCGCAGATTTCCTCATGGAAGCACGTAATCGGAGCAAAGCTTTTCGATGAACTTTATCACCTTGAAGTGCTTCTCGCTCTTCGAGTTGGGGGTGTTCACGTTGAAAAATTTTTCTCCGGCGCCCTCCATTTTCAGCGAAAAAATCCGGTTGGCCACGCCTACCGGGCGCGGGGTGGTCATGGCGTTTTCCTTCAACTCCCAGACATCCACTTTCCTGAACAGTTTCCACAGCTTGAGATAATCTTCGGTCTTCAACTGTGCCGATTTTTCGCCCCTGGTTATGGTAAGTTTTTCGGGGGTCACGTTGATGGTTATCATCATCCGCCGGGCCATCCTCTCCCGCCGCTCGGGCGGCAGGTCGGGGTTGTCGTACTTTATGGTAATGGTGACGGGCTTGAGGGCGCCGTCGGGGCGGTAAGGTTTGTAACGGTCGGATTTTTTTCCCGCGAACGCGACGGTTGTCAGTATCAATAACAACCCTGCCGGATACACAATATATCGTGCCCGCATTTTACCTACCCCCATATGAAGTGATTATATCACCTGATGAAACCCAGGGCAAGACGAAATATCATCCCGGCAATGAGTTTTACCGTGGCCTCCTTCCGACCCGCCAGCAAATCAGCCGCCGTGCGAACCAGCTTTTCATCGCCAAGCCCCGCGCGGGCGACCGTCAGGTGCCGGCGGCCATAAAAGGCTTTCGCGCCGTATCGGGTGAGCATGAGCGATTTTCCCAGCGGCGACCATTTTATGCGGCTCATATGCTTCTTGAAGGAATAATCCCCGCTCCGAAGCGCTTCCGACAGCGATTCGGCGGCTATGATGCCGTATTCGAGGGCGTAGGATATGCCTTCGCCCAGAAGCGGGTCAACTCCCGCGGATTCTCCGGCCAGTATAACTCCCGGGGCGCAGAAAGGCCCTCCCGGGTCGAATTGACGCTCCGGGTAGAACCGGAACTCCGCCCGGGCGGCGTCGAGACCTTCGGAGGTCATAAACTTCTGCAATTCTTCTTTGATGGCGGAGGATTCGCGGCGCTTCCATTCGTAAACGCCGGCGTTTATCCATTGCTCTCCCTCGTTCAAAAAGGGAAATATCCACCTGTAGCCGGGAACGCCCTCCACCACCCGCCTGAAATCCAGCATAAAGCCCCTTTCCGTGTGGGTAAAATGCCCCGGAGGCGCGGGCATGGACGCCATCCCCAAGAGGTAAACGCCCTCGTCGCGGGAGCCGAAAAGCTCACGCCTGACAACGCTTTTCGCGCCGTCCGCCCCCACCACCGCCCTGCACCGTATTTCGCCCTCGGATGTAGCCAGCACTATTTCCCCGCCGCTGCGGGTAACGCGGTTCACCCGCACCCCCTGCCGGAAATCGATACCGTATTCGGTCAACTTTTGAGCCAGTCGGGCGTCGAAAAGCTCACGCCTGACCACCCTCGATATGCCGGGCGATTCCAGCCATTTATCGAACGAGGCCGTCTTTATCAGGACCCTGTCTATGGGAGCGTAGGGGACATCGACATCGAGACCCAGCTTTTCCAGCACCTTCCACGCCCGGCCGTTGACGCCTCCGGCGCATACCTTTTCGCGGGGGTGGCGCATCGCTTCCAGCACCGTTACCCGCGCGGCAAGCTCGGGGGATATTCGATGCAAAGCGATTGCCGCGGCGCAACCGGCGGGGCCGGAGCCGACTATTACCGCGTCGCGACACTTAGACTTGTTGTTCATCTCCTCGATGCAACCTCTGTCATTGCGGCGATGTTCTCGGGCGGCGTGGCCGGCCCGACCGGGCCGCAGGCGGACAGTATAAGGGGCATCCGGGCCGACCGGGCGCTTTCGAGGCAGCTTTCGGCGGCGGATTTTACGTCTTCCGGCGAATCGCTCTCCAGTGTCTGCGGCCACACGTGGCCCAAGAGCGCCGACTTGCCCGCCATGTTTCTCAGGCTCATTATCGGCGCCGAGTCGTGAACCTGCATCATGGCGGGCTTCAACCTGCCCAAAAGCGCCGCGTGCTCGATGCCGGCGTTCGGAGAAAGGTAACACCGCGAAGCCGAAAAGGAAGCGGCGGAAAACACCAGCGCCCGTGTGGCCCTCCAGTAAACCTCGTGAAACTCCTCCGCCTTGATGTCACCCATCGCCGGGTCGTCGAATATTATCCCCGGGTTCAGCCGCCGGGTGGTGAAGCGGGCCAGCTTTATCAGCCTCAACAGAGTGCGGGTAATGACACCCGCCAGCTCCGACATCTGCGCCGGATGCGAGGCCGTCCATTCGGCAAAGTGCAGCGGGCCGCACAACTGCCGCGCCACGGTGGCGGGGCCGGGGATGCGCAGCACCGATATGACCGGCGCATGGCCTTCGAGTTGCAGCCTCCTGCGCCACTCGAAGAACTTCGGCATCAGGCCCGCTTCTTCGAGGGCCGTCGAATCCACCCGCGCGGCGATTTGCGCCACGGCGTCGGGGCTTTCGAGCACCGGCTCGGGCCGGGGACGGCCTTCTTTGTCGGTGAATATGCTCCCGCCGAAAACGGACGCCGGCACCGCTCCGTCAAAATCGACCCGGGGAGTCAGCTTGAGTCCCGCCGCCCGCTCGAGCAACGACGCCGCCTTCCGGCGCGCCTCGCGCTGGGCGCGGTAGTCCGAGTAGTAAGCCTCCGGGTCTTCGCCCGCGGCCCGGGCCAGCCATGTTCCCGGCATGTCGAGCGCCACGGCGGGGCGTTTCAGGGAGACACCCTCCCCCGAGGCCGCTATTTTCAGAAATGAGCCGCGTGCAAAACCCGTCCCGAGCATGGCTATCAGGCTACGCTAAAACGCACAAGAATGTCAATCGGACGTGGAAAGAGACAAAGGGCTTAAGCTCCTTGCCTTCCCGCAGGGTAGCCCGGCTTAAAGCGAAAGCGTAAGCCGGGTTGCTTTAGCAACGGGAGTTGATAGAGCGAAGCTCACAGGAAAGCAGTGTGGACGTCTTCGTTAATCATGGTAGGGGCGACACTCTTGTCGCCCATGCCGTTTATAGCCCGACAGGAGTGTCGGGCCTACCATGCGAGGTGGGCATAGAGGCCCGTACGGATTGCGCAAGCAACGGGAAATTTTTTCTCCTGCGCCTTCGGCCCCGGGCTTACGCTCGCGCTTTAAGCCCGGCTACCCGCTAGCAAACGTTTTCCCGTTGCTGACGCGACCCATGCGTATAACGACGCGGCTACCCTGCTACGCCGCCTCGCCCTGAAGGGGGCCGGATTTAAACGCAAGTTGAAGCGCCGGGGGCGGCGTGATACTTTTGATGCCGTGGAGAACCCGGGCGCAAATGACTACTCGCAGCCCTTATATACCTCGGCCGGACGGCAAATTGCGGCGGTGGCGGTTGTGGCCGTGGCTGTGCGGTTTATTTACCTGTACGAGTATCACGACCATCCCTTTTTCACCTACTTCTTCCTCGACCCCCTCTGGCACCATCAATGGGCGAGCGAGATAGCATCGGGAAAAATCTCAGGCAGCGAAGTTTTTTTCCGCGCTCCTTTGTACCCGTATTTTCTGGGGCTGATATACAGTCTTTTTGAGCCCGGCTTCGTGGCCAGCCGTACGGCGCAGTTTCTGATGGGCGCATGCGGCGCCGTTATGGTCTATCTCCTGGGAAGGCGGCTGCTAAAAAGCGACCTCGCGGCCATGATAGCCGGGCTGGCCTTCACCCTTTACGGGCCTATGATTTATTTCGAGGGCGAGCTGCTCATAGTGCCGCTGATAGTGTTCCTCGACCTTCTGGGGCTTTTGATTCTGTACCGGGCACTGGATAAGAGCAAGGTATATCATTTTGCACTGGCGGGGTTCATATTCGGAGCAAGCGCCATCGCCCGCCCGAACGTGCTTGCCCCGGCCATTATAATAGCTTTATGGCTTGCCGTTTCCGGTAAGGAGGCCTTCAAGCGCAAACTGGCGGGGCGGGCGGCCCCGTTTCTGGCGGCGCTTTTCATACTGCCCCTGGCGGTAACCGCCCGGAACGGTGTTGTGGCCGGGGATTACGTCTTTATCGCCGGCCAGGGTGGAGTGAACTTCTACATCGGAAACAACGCAAACTCCGACGGAAAAACGGCGGTAGCGCCGGGTTTGAAAGTTAGCGCCCAGGATTACCGGGACAGCGTGTGGATAAACAGCGTGGCCGCTGCCGAGCGGGACATGGGGCGGGAGATGAGTTCTTCCGAGGTTTCCGATTACTGGTACGGGAGAGCTTTCGACTGGATTCAACTAAACCCCCTCGATGCTTCAGGATTATACCTGCGGAAGGCTTTTTACCTGATACACGGTCACGAAATCCCGTCGAACAACGTGATTTACTTCTCGCGCACCTACAGCTCGGTCATGAAGCTGTTGGTGTGGGACAACCGGCTCGCCTTTCCGGCGGGACTGTTGATTCCGCTGTGTTTTTTGGGCATGGTTATGGCGTGGCCCGGGCGGCGCAAATGGGCGCCCATGTACATCTTCGTGGTTTTTTACGCCGGCACAATCGTCCTGTTTTTCGTAACGAGCCGCTACCGGATGCCGGTTGTCGGCCCGGCAATACTTTTCGCCTTATTCGGCGCGACATGGGCGTTTGACATATTGAGGCGACGGCAATGGAAGAAGGGTGCGCCGGCTCTCGCGGCTATGGTTGCCCTTCTGACGCTCTCCAACACAAGCGCCTTCGGGGTAAGGAAGGACGACATGACCCTTCCGCCGGCCAACATGGGCAATTACTATTTCGAGAATTCCGAGTATGAAAAGGCGGCTGAGTACTATAGAAAGACGCTGGAGCACAAGCCCGACCATTTCATGTCGCTGTCAAACCTGGGCTCCATCGCTTTTATGAATGGAGAGATAAAAAAGGCCGGGGAATATTATCGGAAGGCCCTCGAAGCTCAGCCGGCCCATCCCGTCATACACAACAACCTCGGCCTGGTGCTGGAAAAGCAGGGGAAATTCGAGCGCGCCGAGAATCAATACATCAAAGCCCTCCGGGTGGACCCCGGTTATCGCAACGCGAAAGGCAACCTGGCAAGAGTAAGAAAAAAATTGAACCCGAAGAGAAAGTAAAGTTTTTCAAACAATTGAAAAACCGATACTGTTCGGTTAGCTTTAAAAATCGAGTGAAGCGATTGTAATCGGGGGTCGGATGGAGACGAGTTCTTCCGAAAAGGCGTGCTTCGTAAGGGCCGTCGGCATAAAAGTCAGGTACAGGATAGAGGGCGAAGGCTTTCCCGTGATATTTGTCCACGGCATCAGCGGTAACATCGAGCGGGACGCCAAAACGGACGGCCACGGGCCGCGGCTGAAGGACTACTACCGGGTGGTCCACTACGATTGCCGGGGCAGGGGAAAATCGGAAGCGGGGGACTACCTTGCCCGGATGTACACGCGGGAGGCGCTGGCCGACGATTTATGGGCGCTCATGGAAGCGCTTGACATCCCGCAGGCATACTTCGTGGGCGGCTCCCAGGGGGCGGGGGTGGTGCTGGCGCTTGCCGTCAGGCGCCCGGAAGCCGTTGCGGCGGGGGTGTTGAACAATCCGGTGGAAGTGGGAAAGCTCGACCCCGAATACGTCCGCGGAATGCTGGAATACGCCGACTTCATCGAACAGGCGGGAATGGACGCTTTGACCGACTACATCATGAGCCTGCCTCCTCACGCCGAGCACCGCGAGACCCATCCGGAGTTGGTTCAATGGTACGAAGATGTAATGCGTGCCCAGGACGCCCGCGTTATAGCGGCGGCCACGAGGGGGCTGGTGTTGTCGGAGCCGATAGAGGAGGATATGCTGCGGCGCATCCGGCGCCCGTTTTTGATAATCGGCTCGGAGGGCGACGGTTTGCACCCGTGCGACGTCGGCAGGCGCCTGGCGGAATGCCTGCCCGATGCGAAGACCTACTTTGCGCCCGACATGACGCACTTTGCCGACAACCGGGCGCTTGTCCCCGGGAAGATGATGGAGTTTTTTTCGGGGCTGGATAAAGGCTTCTGCGGTTGACTTTGTGTCGATATTGTTTAAAATAAATCAGTAAATGGATGTCTCGAAAAAAGATAGGAGCAGGAAAATGAGAAAATTCCTGAAATCAAGAGCCCTGGCTTTGGTCTTGGTGGCTTCCCTTCTCTTCATGACCGTCCAGTGCGGATTTATACTTTATCCTGAAAGAAGGGGCAGAGAACCCGGGGAACTGGAAAGAATAGACCCGGTGGTTTTAATAATGGACTGCGCGTGGCTTTTGGTGTTTGTAATCCCCGGCATCGCGGCGCTTGCCGTTGATGCCGTAACGGGGACTTTATCTTTCCGAAGGTGGTAAAAGCATTAATCTGCACCCTGAGCAGAGATTGGCGTTTAAATTAAGAGGCCCGGCGCCCGTGGACGCAACCATTGAGGCGACCGTGGAATCGGACGATAAAGAAGTATCCAGAAATCTGTTCATCAGACATCTGCAGCGCGGTGAAGAGATGGAAAACGGGGTGAGCTTTCGCATACCTTCGGACATTCAACCGGGAGATTACAACTTGCTTCTTACGGTCAACGGCGTCACCAGCGCCTCATGGAGTTTAAAGATAAAACAATAAATACACGGAGGAGGGGGGACATATGAAAAAATTACTGAAATCGAGAGTGCTGGTTTTTGCCCTGGCAGCTTCCCTTCTGTTCATGACGGTACGGTGCGGGTATCTTATTTATCCGGAAAGAAAAGACCAGGCGCGTGGCGACCTTGACCCCATAGTCCTTATCATGGACGGGGGGTGGATAGTTCTCGGCGTCGCCGCAGGTTTGTGGAACCCGTTCGGTTTTCTGGCGGTGGTAGGAGGATTGGCGGCTTACGGAGTCGACATAGCCTACAACACGATTTACCTGCCCGCGGGAAAAGCCGAGTTGCGTCGCGGCGACAAGGTCGCTTTCCGCCTGAAAGGCGCCGCTCCGGCCGACGCTGTGCTCGAATTCGCACTCAGCCCCCGGGACAGGGAGGGGGAGGAGGAACAACAAATAGCCCTGAAACAAAAGTATGTTCCGAAGGGAACGTCACTGGAAGGCAGGATAGTTTTCGACATCCCGGAGGATATCGAGCCGGGAAAATACGAGCTGGTGCTTAAAGTCAACGGGAAATCAAGCGGTTCGAGTCAATTGGATATTATCGAATAGCCGCCGGGCGCGGTAAACTACATAAAAAACGAGCGGGTGGGGTTTTCCCTCACTCGCTTTTTTCTTTGCCTTCCTTCTTGATGATTTCGAGCTTGCGGCGTGCCAGCGGGGCGGCGTAGCTGTTGGGGTGTCTATCAACAACCTTTTGCAGCGCGGCAACGGCGGCGTCCATCTTGTCCAGCCTCCAGAAAGCCATCCCCAACTTGTAGTAGGCGTCGGGGACCTTGTTTCCTTTCGGATGCTTTTTAAACACCTGCGCATACTGCTGGGCGGCCTTTTTGTAGTCGCCTTGTCGATAGTAGCATTCGCCAATCCAGAAGATGGCGTTATCGGCGAGGTCCGTGCCGGAATGGGCGGTGAGGAATTCGTCGAAAGCAACTCTGGCTTCATCGTATTCTCCGGCCTCGTATAGCGAATAAGCCCCCCTGTAGGCTTTCTTGTAATCGGCGGGAGGGCCTTCTTCGCTTCCCTGTTCAATCTCCTTTTCCGGGAGGGACGGCGATGCGCCGAGGAGGTCTTCGATGGCTTCGAGCCTGCTTTCTATACGATTAAGGCGTTTATCGATGCCGCTTCCCCCGCCTTCGACATCGGTGGGAGTTTGCATATCCACGCGGTAGCTCAAATCGTCCACTGTCCCGCGCAACTCCCTCACCTGCGAAGCCAGGGTATCCAGGTCGGCGCCGATATTGGCGATTCTGTCGCCCGACAGCTCGCTTATCTGGTCGAGCTTGTGTTCGATTCCCTGCAGGCGATTTTCCATGTCATCCAGGCGGGTTTCAAGACGGTCTACCCTGTCCGGAAGGCTTCTGAACTCCGTCAGCATAGTACAAGCGGCCGTCCCCGCCAGGATTGCGGCAAGGACGACCGCCGGGATTGCATTACGCCGCTTCAATGGTGAACTGGTCTATATAATATCGAGTTTCTGACTACTATTCTACTGTAATGACGGCCCTGCGCTCTTTCCACCAGCAGCTTTCAGAGGAGCAATCGGGATTGAGCGGGGCGTTTTCGCCTTTGGAAACCGTTTCGATGCGGGACGCGGGCACTCCGTGGTTTACCAGGTAGTCCTTCACGCTGTTTGCGCGGCGTTCGCCGAGGGCCATGTTGTACTCGTCGGTGCCCCTGGGGTCGCAGTATCCGGTAATTTTGATGGTAACGCCGGTTTTGCCCATAATCGCGCTGGCCGCCTCGTTCAAATCGGTGCGGTATTTTTCCTTGATGTTTGATTTATCAAAGTCAAAGTAGACGGTGGGGAAGATTTTGTCGTAATCGATTGTTTCTTCCTCCGGCTGTTCTTCAGCCATTTCCGCGGCTTCCTTTTGGGCTGCTTCGAGGGCCATTGCGCGCGCCTCGTTTGCCAGCTTTTTGGCCAGCTTGGCCTGTGAGACCGCTTCGGAGTAATTCCTGTCCTGCCTGGCGGCCTGGGCTTCGCTCAGGGCTTCCTCGGCGGCTCTCAACTTGGTGGGGGCGTATTTTTCAGCGCCGGCATCCTTAGCCGCCTTTATGGCGGACTTTGCTTCTTTGATTTCAGGCACTCTTTTTGGGGAGCAGGCTGTCACGGCAATGGCGACGATAACCAGCGGCACTACCAACAATTTCCACTTGGCCATTTGTTACCTCCTTGGATTAAAGGGACTGATTAAATGTGCAAACGCGGCCCTTTCTTATTGTTAAAGAGCATATACATTTTGGTCATATTCGTCAAGTCCGATTTGAGGTGTTCGGACTTAAATGCTCACCTTAGACATTGTCTCCGGCCTGCTCTTGAAGTATTAAGCCCCGACGGCCTTTTGGGCTGCCGGGGCGTATAAACGGGAGCTTTTGGCCCCCAATATATATCAAGGCTCCCGGCGACGACCTACTTTCCCACAAAGTTTCCCTTGCAGTATCATTGGCGCTGGAGGGCTTAACTTCCGAGTTCGGGATGGGATCGGGTGTTTCCCCTCCG
>CAYWKU010000058.1:0-9432 GCA_964459325.1 uncultured bacterium
GCCTGCGCCCGAGCAGGCGCCCAAGCCGCCGCCGGAACCCGCGCCGTTCGAGGGTGCTTCGGTGCTGTTGGCCACCGAGGTGGATGAAGCAAGGGACAAAATCGACCAGATAATAAAATCCCAAAAAATGGTTCCCCTGCATACTTCCGATGGAATCGAAGCTCTCGAGGTGATTAAAAAGCAAAGGCCCAAGGCGGTCATACTGGATGTAATGCTCCCAAAGCTTCTTGGGTTCGAAATAAGCGAGCTTATGAAAAACGACCCCGATTTACGAGGCATACCGGTGATTCTGTTGGCGGCGCAACTTAACAGCCACCGCTTCAAGCGGCCGCCGAAATCGCTTTACGGCGCAGACGGGTACCTGGAGATAAAGGACATTCCGGAGATTGCAGCGGATTTGCTTAAGGACCTCATGAGCGGACGGCAGCCTCGCAAGCCGATGGCGGAATCGGAGATATTCCCCCACAGCACCGCCGCGGAAGGAGAGGCTCAGCAGCCTTCCGCCCAGGCTCCCCAACAGGCGCCTTCGCCTCCTCCACCTCAGCAGGAGGCCGCCCCGCCGCCGCCTCAGCAGGAGGCCGCCCCGCCGCCGCCTCAACAGGAGGCCGCTCCGCCCTCGCCGCCTGAGCCTCAGGCCGCTCCACAACCGGCGGCTGCCGGGCCGCAGGCTCCGGTAGAGGAGGAGGTGCCTCCCGAGGAAAAGAAGGACCATGAAAAAGCTAAACGACTGGCGAGAATTATTGTCAGTGATATCCAGCTTTACAACCAGGACGCCGTAACCGAGGGCGTAAAAAACGGAAACTTCTACGACCTTTTGGCCAAGGACATTGCCGACGCGCGCAAGCTTTACGAACAGAGGGTGCCGGAGTATATCCGCCAGAAAACCAATTACCTGGAAGAAAACCTGGAAGCGCTCATTCAGAAGAAGAAGGAAGAGCTCGGCCTGGCATAGTTGAGAATGACCGATGAGACTGAAATAGTGGGAGCGCTGGCAAGCACTCTCCCCGATGAGCGCCGCAAAGCTCTGGAGCGGCTCAACCGCATGGGCGCCGGCCGCGCCCTGTCCATCCTGGTGGGCGCCCTCGGCGATGAAAGCTGGCGGATTCGAAAAAGCGCCGCCGACGTGCTGGCCGAATGGGAAAACCCCCAAGAGGTCATCGGGCAGCTTATCGAGTCGCTGGGGCCGGAGTCCGATGCGAATCGGCGCAACGCCGCAGTGGAAGTGCTCATAAGGCTGGGCAGTTCCGCCGTTGAGCGGCTTGTGGCCGCCCTTAAAGACCCCGACCCGCATCTGCGCAAGCTGGTGGTGGACGTGCTGGGAGCAATAGCGCACCCGCGGGCCGAAAAGATTATAATTTCATCTCTGTCCGATTCGGACGAAAACGTTCGCACCGCCGCCGTCGAGGCTTTGACGAATTTCAACGACCGGAAAGCCACCGAGGCGCTGCTTGAGCTGGTTGACGGGTCGGATACCGCCATGAAGTTTTATGCGATGGAAAGCCTGGCGAAGATGAACGCCAATCTGCCTATGGATAAAATTAAGCCTCTCTTGGACCAGAAAATAATGCGGCGGGCTGCTCTGGATGCTCTGGGGAACTGCCCCACCACCGAATCCATCGAGATATTGGCGCAGGCTTTGAGGGACAAGAGTCGAACCAACAGCAAGGCCGCCGTGAGGGCGTTGGGGAAGTTGTTTCTCGATAACCCCGCTTTAAGAACCAGGATAAAGAACTCTCTTAATTCGGTGGAGGATAAAGCCGCGCTTTTAAGCGCCTTTGCCGAAGCGCTGGACAACTCGAACCTCGACGTAAAGCGCTGTGCGGTCAGACTTATCGGGGCCGTTCCTCATCCGGAATCGGTGAAGTTGTTGATAGGCGTGGCGAGGGAGCCGGAGCTCGAAAACGACGCCATGGGATCAATCGCCAACATGGCGGCGGAGGACAAGGATACCGTTGCCGATAACCTGCCGCCGGCGGACGACCCGCTTCGGGAAATCTTGCTGAAAATAATAGAAGAGGGAACCCCCCAAACCGCGCCGCCGAAGGCCGCCCCCGACCGGGTTGCCAAGCTTACCTTGACGGATTACGAATTCACCAGGTTCCGGAACTTTCTCCACAGAATATGCGGAATATGGTTTAACGACGATATGAAGTTCATACTGGAAAAAAGACTCATTAGAAGGCTCGAAGTGCTTGGTATGAGCGATTTCGGCAGTTACCTCAAGTATACCATGGAAAAGCCGGAGGGTAAGAAAGAAATCGGGGAAGCAATAAACATCCTGACCACCAACGAGACTTATTTTTTCCGCGAAAAATTCCAGCTTAAAGCTTTCAGCGAAGAAATCCTGCCGGACATATGCAAGGAAAACGGGCAATCGGATAACCGCAGGCTGAGGATATGGAGCGCCGGCTGCTCCTCCGGAGAGGAGGCTTATACGCTGGCGATGCTGGTTAAGGAAAGCTGCCTGTTCGAAAACTGGGATGTCACCATTGTGGGCAGCGACATCTCCGGCAGGGTAATAAAAAAAGCCCGGGAAGGCGTGTATACGGCTTCATCTTTCAGGGAAACCCCGGAGAATTATCTGAAAGAGTATTTCGAGCCACACGGAAAGAACGAGTATAAAATAAGACGGGAAATCCGGGACATGGTCAAGTTCAACGAGATGAACCTGGTCAACAGGGATGAAATCCGTTCCATGGGAACTTTTGATGTAATTTTCTGCAGGAACGTCATCATTTACTTCGATTTGAACGTTAAGAGAAAAGTTATAGAATATCTTTTCAATGTGCTTAAACCGGGCGGATATTTGCTCCTGGGACATTCGGAATCGTTGTTGAACATATCCACGAAGTTTGACCTGGTTCATTTGAAAAACGACATGGTTTATCGCAAACCGCTGGAGAGGAAAGTGGCGCAGGCATGAGCGACCTCATCAAAGTGCTGGTGGTGGACGATTCCGCCTACAGCCGCAAGACCATAGGAGAAATCCTTGAGTCCACCGGGATGTGCCGTGTCGTCGGGATGGCAAGGGACGGGGAGGAAGGCATCAAGAAGGCCCTGGAGCTGAAGCCGGACCTCATCACCCTGGACCTGGAAATGCCCAAAATGGACGGCTTTACCTTCCTGCGCATCCTGATGAAAACCATGCCCACGCCCGTTCTGGTAGTAAGCAGCATGGCCCACCGTAAAATGGTCTTCCGGGCCATGGAAATGGGGGCCATAGATTTTCTGGCCAAGCCGGACGTGAGCATATCCACCGATATTTACGACATCAAGGAAGACCTTATCAATAAAATGAAAGTGGTGGGCGAGCTGCAGATGCTCAACATCCAGCGGCGTATCAAGCGCGCGCCGGAAGAAGCGGTCGAGCCTTCTCAAAAGACAAAGGTGGTAAAAGAGGAACCGAAGGAGGGCGTTTACTCATGCCTGGTCATCGGCTCCAGCACCGGCGGCCCCAGCGCCTTGCAGGAAGTTCTGTCCACTCTTCCGGGCGACCTGCCGGTGTCCGTGGCCGTAAGCCAGCATATGCCCGCGGGATTTACAAAGGCCTTTGCCGAAAGGCTGAACAAGTACAGCGAATGGTACATAAAGGAAGCCGAGGACAACGAAGTTATGGAAGTGGGCAAAGTCCTGTTGGCGCCGGGCGGATACCACATGATGCTGACAAACGTGAACGGTAAAACGGAAGCCCGGTTTAAAAAGAAAGACTCCGGGGATAAGTACGTGCCCAGCGTAGATATGTTGTTCGAGTCGGCGGCGGAAATTTACGGGAAAAGACTAATGGCCGTGGTGTTGACCGGAATGGGAAACGATGGCAAAATGGGAGCCATTCGGATAAAAAAAGACGGCGGAACGGTTCTTGCGGAAAGCCAGGAGACGGCCATTGTTTACGGTATGCCGAGGGAAGTGCGCGAAGCCGGGGCGGTGGACAAGTTGGTCGCGCTGGATGTAATGTCCAAGGAAATTGCACGCTTTTTGAGAAGAAAAATTAATAACAATGCGGCAGCCGTGAAAGAAACCGGACAACCGAAGGAAAAATCGACATGAGTACGAACGACGAAAGCGATCAACAGCAGGGACAGGGAAACAAGTCGGAGGACGTTCTCAAGCTCTTTAAGAGAGGCGCGGAGTTCACCCAGGAGCTCATGCGCCAGAACGAAAAACTCCGGTATCGTCTGGTGCAGTTGAAAGAAGAGAACCGGGCGCTGAAAAGCCGGTCCTCCACCTCGGCGCCCAGCGCCGAGGAAGTAAGGAAACAAGTGGAAAACCTCCGGCAGGAAAAGGAGGAGCTGGAGAAAAGGTTCCGGGAGGTGGAGGAAGAGAACAAGGAGTTCGCCAACCGATACGTGGAGATAGAGGAGGAAAACAACAACCTCGCAAACCTCTATATTTCCAGCTTCCAACTACATTCCACTCTCGATTTCAAGGAAGTTCTCCAGATAATTACGGAGATTATCATCAACCTTATCGGAGCGGAGCAGTTTGCCATACTTCTGCTCGACGAAAAATCCGGCACTCTTCAACCAATGGCCACCGAAGGGCTCAATGAAAACTTCATACCTCCCATAAAGCCGGGTGAAGGCATTATCGGCCACGTGGCAAAAACCGGGGAAAGCTATTACGTGGAGGACCTCGAAAGATACACCCCGAATTCGCCTCTCGACCCGATGGTCTGCATACCCCTGAAAATAAAAGACAAAATATTGGGGGTGATAGTTATATACAAGCTGTTGCAGCAGAAAAACGCTTTTGCAAACGTGGATTACGAGCTGTTCACTCTGTTGGCGGGACACGCGGCTACGGCGATTTTCAGCTCCCAGCTGTACAGCGAGTCCGAAAGAAAACTCAGCACTATCCAGGGATTCATCAATCTCTTAACGAAATGACGAGGGGAACCGTGTTATGGCGATTAATGTGTTAGTTGTTGAAGACAGCCCGACTATGAGACAGTTGATTATTTTTGCTCTCAAGCGGTTAAAGGACAGTAATATAGTGGAAGCAAGCGACGGCGTGGACGGTTACAAAAAACTGAGCCAGGAAAAGTTCGATATTATAATTACGGATATAAACATGCCGGTGATGGACGGCCTGAAGCTGGTCAGCCTTATCCGCAAAGACCAGGTGCACAAGGAAGTGCCCATCGTCATTATCACCACCGAAGGCGCCCTCGAAGACAAGGAGCGGGCCCTTTCCCTCGGAGCAAACGCCTACATCACCAAGCCCATACAGGCCTCCAGGGTGCTGGGCACCGTCAAAGAGCTTCTGGGTATGCAATAAGCCCGCTTTCCCTTTGAATACCTCCGCCCGACAGATTTGCCGGGCGCCACTGATAGCTTTGCTATCAGTGCCCTTGAAGCCGCCCGCACCGATAGAAAATCTATCGGCCACCCCAACGTGAATAAACTTTTGCCTTGCCTGTTCCATGGTAGGCGCGGCACTCCTGCCGCGCGTTCCACGGTGCTTTTTTGAATGCCCGACAGGAGTGTCGGGCCTACCATCACGTGTCGGGATTGTAAATATCTCCACCGCATGGTAACCCGGACGGGCGGCCTCAGCCGGGGCCGCCGAAGGCGCAGGAGATTCTGTTTCCTGTAAGCTTCGTTTACCCGGACAAGCAAGTTGTCCGGGCCACCCCCTTTAATTGAACCTCCGGGAGGGTTGTAATATCTTAAAGGAAAGCCGGGCACAACCCCGGCTTATAGCATTATGACTCGACGAAATAAAAAAACGGTCGGCTTCGCCGGCTGGCCCGACCCGAAAGCGTTCGACGAGTATCCGGGCGCCGAGCTGGTGGATTTGGACAACTTTTTCACGGATGTGCCGCTTGCCGGGGCAGATGTGCTTCCCCAAAACACCTGCGCCATAATAAAGAGGGTGGTGGCCAACGCACTGGCGCTGGATTTGAGCGCGGTCATAATAGACGACAGCCCCGGCAAATGCGATATGGCCCGCATGGTTTCCCACATCCTCGAGGACAGGCTGGAGGCGCCGGTTATAATTGCGAAAAACGAAAACCGCGCAGGGGCGGGAACTCCCGTAAGCGACTCGAAGTTGCCTCCCCGCGAGAAAGCGCAGCGGATACTGGACGGCCTTACCGGACATGTAAAAACGGACGCCCCGGTTTATGAACCTCATCCCCCGGCGGCGATATGGGGAGTGCCGGCGGCCGATTTGAGCTTGTACGACCTTTTCCCGCCCGGCACGCGGCTGCTGGGGTGGTTTCGATGTCTCGAAAACCGCACTCCCATACTCGAAGAGCTGGAGTTTGAAGTGTTTTCGGAGATACCGACGGTCTTTTTCGCGCAAACCTTCTGCCACAAAAACATAATCGCCCGGCATTTGTCCAATAAACACAACGGCTTGTACGTGGATGCCGACGGTGTGGTCACCGCCAGCGTGCGCGCCAAAATCGAAGCGTTCCTGAAGTTTAACGTAAAATGATACTCGGAGATTACGGAACAACCTGGACCAAGCTCTGCGACGTCGACACCGGCGAACGCAGCATAGTCCCCAGCCGGGAGGTTCGCAAAATGCGCGCCGACATCGCCACCGGGCATAACGCCTCCCTTTACTCGAATTACCCGGTCAGCGAGTTGACCGCGCTGGTTCGGGGCGGGTTGAAACTCATCGGAGACTCCTTCCACCTGCTCGACATCGGTGGCCGGGATATGAAGTTCGTGCAAGTGGAAGGCGGCAAAGTGGGCCGGATGGAATGGAACACCCAGTGCGGCGCGATGACCGGTTTCACCCTCGAGCTGGTCGGGAAATATTTCGGACTGGATTTTTCGCAGGCCTCTCCCGTCGAGCGCGGCTACCCCATGACCTGCGGCGTGCTCGGGCTGGAGCGGGCCTTCGACGACCTGGCACGCGGCTGCACGCCGGAGGAAGCGCTGGCACGGGTGGCGAAAGGTATCGCCGTAAGCGCCCATAAGTTCGCGGGTAGCCCGTCGGAATTTTACCTGTCGGGAGGCATGTGCGATAACCCCTTGTTTATGGCCAGTTTTCCCGATGACGTGCAAGTCACTCCGCTGGGAAGGTTCGTACTGGTGGAAGGGCTCCTGGCCGAGGCCCGCGAGGCCGGATTGATAAAGGAGGGGGAGCGGGAGGAAGCGCGGTGAAAGACGGCGATGCCCCAATCGGTTGCGTGGCGCTGCTTTCGGGGGGATTGGACAGTATACTGGCCGCCGCCCTCATGAAAGAGCAGGGCATAGAAGTTCTGGGGGTATTTTTCGATACGGGATTCGGCCCCATCCCGAAAAAAAACAAACCCAGAATCCATCCCGCCGAAACGGCCGCCGGAGAAGTCGGCATACTGCTGGAAATTATAGATATATCGAAAAGTTATCCCGAAGTACTCCTCAATCCCGCTCACGGCTACGGCTCCGCCGCCAACCCCTGCACCGACTGCCATATCGAAATGCTCAAGAGCGCCCGGGAGCACATGCAAAACAGCGGCGCACGGTTTATAGTAACCGGGGAAGTGATGGGGCAAAGGCCGAAAAGCCAGAAAAAGGACCAGTTGAAGATTGTCGCGGAGGAGTCGGGGACGAAGGATGTTTTGCTCAGGCCGCTCAGCGCCCGGCTGCTGGAGCCGACGCTTCCCGAAAGGGAAGGATGGGTGGACAGGGATAAGCTCTTCGAAATAAGCGGCAGAAGCAGGGAGACGCAGTTCGAGTTGGCGGAAAGGCTTGGCATCAAAAGCTACACCACCCCCTCCGGAGGGTGTTTGTTGACCGAAGGTGAGTTTGCGAATAAATTTTTCGATTTACTCGATATTAAGGGCAAGGAAAACATCACCTTCGCCGACCTGCAACTGCTGAAGGCGGGCAGACATTTTCGCCTGGCTCCCGACCTCAAAATTATCGTGGGCCGCAACGAGGATGAAAACATGTTTCTTGAAAAACACGCCGGAGGCAAGGGACTTATGGAGCCGGTCGACCACAAGGGTCCGGTGGCGGTGGTGGACGGTGTCCCCGAAGCGGATGAGCTTCGCAAAGCAGCCCAAATCGTGGCACGTTACGGACAGGCCAGGGAAAAATCCCGCGCCCGGCTGAAATATACAAAAGGTAACATAAGCCAGGGCCTGGAAGTCGAGCCGATGGAAGCTTCCGGTCCGGAAAGGTGGAGGATATGAACATAGTTGCGCTTGTTGCCGCCCTTATTGCCCTGGTTGTGGGGCTGGTGGCGTTGTCCAGAGGTAAGGAAGCCAACGAAAGGGCAGACGATTGCATGCGCTACCTCTTCGACGCCAAAAACCGCCAGGGGGCTGAAATTAAAGAACTTTTCCGGCAGCTCAACCGACTGAAGGTAGTTGTAAAGAAGCAGGCGGGCCAGTTGGACGAGATGCCTTACGAAATAACCGATGCGTGCGTTGCCTGCGGAACTTGTGAGACCGAATGCCCGGAAGACGCTATAAGTCCCGGAGATATATACAGAATCGACCCCGACTTGTGCTCGGCCTGCGGCAATTGCGAAGAAGTCTGCCCCGTGGACGCCTGCGTCGTTATGAAAATTGAATGAAACCCGACTCATATAAGGGACTTAACTGGGCAAAGAAAAAAAGAAGGGAAAAGCGGCTTGGGCGAGCCGCTTTTCCTCACTCCGGCTTCAAAATTCACCGGAGGCAAAAGGAGGGGCGAACCGCCGGTCCGTTGCAGACCGACGGCGAAGCCTTGCGGCTTCTACTTGTTTAGATGCATACTGTGTTTGTGAGTTTCGCCGCCGGATTTATTTTAATTGCGGGCGCGGCGAGTTTGTGGTAACTATATTGCTGATTATAGGCGGCGCTACTATGGGTGGAGGTAAAAATGCACAGAATCGCTAATGAAATAAGCCGTAAGATACTCACTCACCTTTCCGATAAAGCCGAAGAAGGCGTAAGGTTCCGGGACCTGGGGGACGCCACCGGCATCAAGGAAAAAGACCTGGTGAAAAACCTCTACTGGCTCGAAGAACACCACCTGGTAAGGCTCTCCACCATGCTCTCCGCCGGCTCCACTTTTCCCCAGATAGCCAAGGTGCGGCTCAGCAAAGACGGGCGGGAACTGGTGGCCGACCCCGACAAACTCGAAAGCCGCTTCCCCGTAAACGACACCGCCGAACCCGCTCCCGCCGGCACATACCGGGACGTGCTCAACGTCCTGCGCTCGGAAATAGAAGCCTCCGACCAGCTCAAGGCAAAGGACCGCAACAAGGCCCTCAAAGCAGTGGATACCCTGCTCGACACACCCCTCGCCAGAAACAAAATCCAATACTGAACCTTCTCGGGCGCCTCGTGGGGAAACCGGAGGGAGGCGCCCTTGAGTCAACTATGATTCCCATTGGTGGTAGACCCGACGCTCCTGTCGGGCTGATATAACTCCTCCGGGTGACGAAAAACGGCGCCTGTAGAATATTCTACAACGTTGTAGAATATTCTACAAAGTTGTAGAA
>CAYWKU010000059.1:0-9011 GCA_964459325.1 uncultured bacterium
TGTTCACGGGTTTGTATTTTAATCTTGAAGATGAAACTTTTGAATTCTACATGCCTATGAAAATGAAAGACAATCCCTCTTGGATAAACGTTACAGAATTAATGCAAATAGGTTCAGGCGAGGCGATAAAGAAAATAGTGGATGAACCGTCCATATCGGAAAACCTGACTAAATTTATCAACCGCCTAAACGCTATAGACCAGATCAAGGACATTGACCTTTACATTGAGGAAGTTACTGGTGAAGACAAAACAGTCGATGTGGTTGTAGATATTTTTAACCGTGTGAACAGTGGTGGCACGAAGCTTTCGAAAGGTGATTTAGCTCTCGCTAAAATTTGTGCGGAATGGCCTGAAGCACGTGAAGAAATGAATTTTCGTCTCAATAAATGGAAAAAAGCCGGATTCAAATTTGAGTTAGAATGGCTCTTGCGGTGTGTTAACACAATCGTCACAGGTGAAGCTCTTTTCTCTGCTCTCAAGGATGTGGATATCGACGAAGCTAAGAACGGCCTAAAAACAGCTGAAAAATATATTGATACTATGTTAAACGTAATCTCGTCGCGATTGGGATTAGATCATCATCGCGTTCTCGGTAGCCGTTATTCGTTTCCTCTACTCGTACGGTATCTGAATAATAAAGGAGGCAGCTTTTCAAATTTTAAGGAACGTGATAATATTCTGTACTGGTATATTCATACCCTTCTTTGGGGTCGATACGCTGGATCGACCGAATCCGTCCTAAATCAGGATCTAGGTTTGATTGAAGAACAGGAAGGGGCATTGGAGCGTTTGATTGAAAACCTGAGAATATCGAGAGGGGATCTTAAGCTACATCCAGATGATTTTCGCGGACAGAGTCGCGGAGCAAGATTTTATCCAATGCTATATCTTATGACACGTGTATGTAAAGCCAAGGATTGGGATACTGGAGTCGAACTGTCGAGCCACCTTCTCGGAAACATGAACACACTTCAGCTACACCATATTTTTCCCAAGGCCCCGTTATATAAACATGAATATCCCAAGTCTGAAGTCAATGCTATAGCCAACTTTACGTTTTTAACCCAAGAAACTAACTTAAAAGTATCAGATAAATATCCTGTTAATTACTTGTCAGAGTTTGCTGAGCGGAATCCTGAGGTAATAGAATCACACTGGATCCCAATGGAAAGAGAATTATGGAAAGTTGAAAACTACAGGGACTTTCTGGCTGCTCGCAGGGAATTGCTGGCGAATGCCGCTAATGAATTTCTAGATAGTCTTCTTGCCGGTGGTATTCCGGAACCAGAAGCAATGAAACCTATTCTGGAGCATGAAAAGGGAGAAATTGCGCATAGTATCAAGAATGAGGAAGAGGAAGAGTTATTAATCGCTTGCAATGAATGGGTTGTTAACCATGGTTTACCCGAGGGAGATTTCTTGTATGAACTGGCACATCCAGAAACCGGAGATGTAATCGCCGTTTTTGATATCGCTTGGCCTAACGGCCTTCAGCCAGGCCTTAGTCAACCTATTGCTCTTCTTATCAATGAGGGTGACGAAGTAATCGACGCAGCTAACAAGGCTGGTTATCGATACTTCACGTGCGATGAGGATTTCAAAAGCTACGTGAAACATGAAATTTTAGCGGAAACAGAAAATGGCGCAGCATAATTTTTGGGATACCCTTGTCGTATGTCAGCGGGCAGTAAAAACCGGCCACCATCGGGCACTTGAAAACCGTCCAGAAGTGCCCACCGGGTCGGATGAGGGTTCGAGCCAAAACCGGCCAGAAGTGCCCACCGGGTCCGGAGAGAGTGAGGCTTCAAAACCGGCCAGAACTGCTAACTAATCCAGAAAATATATGGCTGATGGTTTTCGTTTTTGAAAGCAGTCGTCCAATAGACAAATTGAAAGGTATTGATCCTCTACCATTTCGTTTCAAAACAGTAGTCGGAGCACAATTGACGGAAGATGATTGGCTGTTTTCAGACAGATCGGAAAAAGCAGGAGGACAATTACTGCAAGCGTGACCACTTCTGGTTATAACAAGATGATATCCAACTGGATTTACAGGGATCCGAATTTAGAGTGGTAAAAGGATTTGTTTGCCATTGCTGGGAACTTGGTTTTTCAAGGCTGACAGTTTTGGAATAGCATCGAGACTCATTTCATAATATTCCAGATGCCGTTCAATTCCTATGCTTGAATAGCCAATTGCTTCCGCAGCTGCAATTGTTGATCCGGAACCTATGAATGGGTCGACAATAACTCCCTTCCCTAGAGGCAGAGCTGCATGTACTACAACTCGTAAAAATGATTGAGGTTTTAAACTAGGGTGGTTTGCAATATCGCGTTCCCTACTGGGAGTTCGCTCGCTTTCAATTACATCAGGTATGGGCTTATCTTCTGAATCTCTTCTCAGACCGCCCGTTTCAAATTTGCGCAAGCATTCACTAACTTTCATACCTTTGGGAATTGGTTTTCTTAAAATCCCCCAAGGTTCATAGCATCCTCTAAACATTGTAGATACACCTGGAAATTCTTGCTCGGCGTTTTTAGGGCGATCACCGCCACGCAATGTTCTGACTATTCGGATCAATTCACCTCTGAATTCCAGACCCCCATCAATTAAAGCAGAAAATACCAGTTGGGAAAGGAATGCGTTGCTTGCTATGAATACATGGCCCCCAGGTCGTAAGGCCCGTAAAACCAGTCTGCTCCATTCAGTGAAAAATCTCTTAAGAGATTTGCATTCCTTTCCGTTAAGAGCGGTAAACCTTGGCAATGGTGAACGCTCATGCCCATCAAATGCGGGGGGTATCCTCCAAATTCCGCCGGAACTTTGTTCCCTCTTTTCGAGTTGGTCAAAATCATACTCTTTTACACCATATGGTGGATCAGTAACGATAGCATGAATGCTGTTTTCAGGGATTCTGCTCAACCACTCAAAGCAATCGGCATGCAAAACAATAGAATTTCCTATAACTTCGGACTTATAATCCAGCACAAATTCCAGAAAGAGAGCACTTTGGGATAATCGACTCTTCATTATCTTCAATTTCATTCTAATCTCCCTAACTAGTTTTTGCAAGTATGAAAATCATGTTTTCAATAGGTGTCAGCTTACCCTCAAAACCGTCCAAAACTGCCCACCGGCTCCGAATCTCCCATATCGTCTCAAACCAGCAGGGAGGACCCGCTTTTATATATACTTCTATCTTTCGCCTCGAACGGGTATGTACCCGGCATTTATGATTTGCCGGGTGGGGTATGATCTATCACAGCGCCATTACCTCTATCTGGAGGCGCTTTTTCTTGGCCTCTTCCACAAGGCTTTCGATGCGCTCCGCTTCCTTGTCCGCGATCCAATCCGCTCCGCATTGGGAACATACCGACGCCGGAACGTTCCTTACTACTACCACACCGAAACCCAATTCCGCTGTAAATGTCGTGGTGCCCGGTTGTTTTGTTCCGCCGCAAATCGGACAAACTTCCGCTTTTTGCTTCTTTTTCATCGCTTTCTCCTCGTCCGCAAGTCCGCTTCGAATTGTTCCAAGGACGGCATATACGCAGTAATCACAAAGGTAATTTCAGAGGCTTTGTTGAATGCCGCCACAACGTGCAAGGCACTGTTCTCCAACCTGCCCAGGAAAAGCGCACTAGGCAAAGGATAATCGTCGGCATAGTCTTCTATCCGTTCGCCATTGAGCAACACGTCTTTCACCTCATTTCTTAGGATACCACGCTCCGCCATCCGTTCCAAGGCATGGCGCTGCCACTCGACCCTTCCCCTTCGCACCGCCTCCCGCATTTTCTTTATATCCAGGCTGGGAGCCAATTTCTTCTCTCTTCCAATTAATCTTTTATATAACGCTAACGTGCTATGATTTCTCGGGTTTCTGCGCCGCTTCGCAAAGTATACGTCGTAATCCGTCAGGGTGCAATTTGCCCTTTGTGGCCGTGGGTACTTGAAAACCGTCCAGAAGTGCCCACCGGCTCAGAATCTCCCATATTGCTCTGCCTCGCCTGGGAGGACCCGCTTTTATATATACTTCTATCTTTCGCCTCGAACGGGTATAAATATTTGGCTGTGAATCTTTTACAAACTGGCTTCTTGAGGGCTTCGGTTGGCTCGGTTATTTCTTTATCTTTGGTAAGTTGGTGATTTTACTCAACTAAATATCTTTTTCATGAAAGCATTAGCCTCAATGCTTATTTCTCGTGCAGTATCTCGTCTACTAATTCTTCCCGCTCCTCCTCGGTAAGATTTGAAAAATCGATGCCGCGCTCAATACAAATTGCCCGCAATTTCTCCTGGTTCCGGTCAACAATCCGGTCAAATTCCTCGAGGTCGCCTATCAGCTTACTCAATACTTTTCGCTTGCCTGTAGGCGAAAGCTGGTTCAAAGCTTCCAGGATTTGCTCCTCGTTTAGTTGTGGCAACATAACCAGCCTCCTCTCTCCAAGAGTCAAGTTTATTTCAGAACTTAGAATTTATGCCAAATCCTTCATAGATATAGTATTTATTTTACATTGTTTACTGCAAGTTTGGCAAATATATCCCCGCCTTTCGCTTTGAGCGAGTATATAGTCTGCTGGTTATCAGTAATTTGGAAGCGGCGAGCTTAAAGGGCCGAAACGGGGATGGAATATGCAGACTCGGTCAACGGGATGAATTGTTCGTAAAGGCAAATCACCCCGCCCGGGCCGATGGGCAAGTTCAGTTTTTCCAGTGTTGAAAAGTGTCGGACATGGTCTCTTTTCGGTGACGCGGTCTTTTTTATCTCCACGGAGTAAACGGTTCCGTCCTGCACGATAAGCAGGTCTATTTCCTTTTTGTCCTTATCCCGATAAAAATAAAATGGAGCATTCCGCCCGTTGTGCCGGTAACTTTTAATAATTTCCGCGATCACCCACGTTTCAAGCGCCGCGCCGGACATGGCCCCGGCCTCCAGCGTTTCCGGGCTTGACCATTCCGTCAAATATGCACACAGGCCGGTATCCAGAAAATAGAGTTTCGGCGTCTTGACCAGGCGCTTGGTAATGTTGGCATGATACGGCTCAAGAAGATAAACCAATCCCGAGGCCTGGAGGATCGACAGCCATGTCCTGGCCGTGCTCGGTGTAACATCCGCATCTCTCGCCAGTTCCGACAGGTTCAGCAGTTGCGCGGTGCGAGCAGCCGAGGCTCGAAGGAATCGAAGGAAAGCAGTTTCATCTCCCACGTGGGTAAGGTCGCGGACATCTCTTTGCAGATATGTCCCGACGTACGAACTATAGAAAAGATCGCGGTCAAGTTCCTTCGACACCACAATTGCAGGGAACGAGCCGCGCCATATTATTTTGAAAAGCTCCTTTAAGGAAATGGCATCCGTTTGGTCAATCCGGTTTCGGATTTCTTCCGGAAGCGGAAGGAAAGGGCGGGATTTGTCGCTCTGCCCCAAAGCTTCACGCCTCGAAAACCCGAAAAGGTTTATAATACCCACCCGACCGGCCAGGGACTCGGAAATTTCCTTCATCATCTGGAAGTGTTGTAAACCGGTCAGCCAGTACATTCCCGGTTTGTGCTCCCTGTCCACCGCCATCTTAATATATGGCAACAGTTCGGGGGCGTATTGAATCTCGTCAATCAAAACCGGCGGAGGATACCTCTGCATGAATAACCCCGGGTCCTCCCGGGCAAGGCTCATGATTATGGGGTCATCGAGGGTGACGTAGGCTCTTTCATGCTCACTTATGTGCTGCAGAAAGGTGGTCTTGCCCACCTGCCTCGCACCCGTAACCAAGAGCACCGGCAGCTGCCCGGAGCTTTTCAACACGAAATCCCTGAGTGTTCGTTGAAGGTACATGATTATCGTCCAATTTGTAGCATGATTACAATATAGACGATATTATTCGGCGTGTCAAGAAGCCGCTCGGAAAGCGGACGGTTCATCCAAAAAATTGCTTACCCTCCGGTGCGTATCTCCCACATTTTCACGGGTCAGGGGGGAGGACCCGCTCTGATATATACCCCCACCTTTCTTCCTTAAGCGAGTATATACTTGGCTGTGAATCTTTTACAGGCTGGCTTTTTGAGGGGTTTATCGAGTTAACTGAGGAATCCGGTTGGAGCATTTTTCATTTATCCGGTCAACATAAAAATCGGGGAGTGAATTTCCCGGTTAAGCGGCAAAACGAACAATTTCCACCTCAGCCCCGGCCTTGACGACCTGGTCGGCTCTTTTAAGCAGCTTTCCGGTAATCTCCTTGGACAGGTAATACTCGCCGCAATTATCGCATACCTGGGCAGGAACATCCTTGACAACTACGGTGGTTTCCCCGCACTGCAATGTAACGGTCGTTTTCCCTGTTTCGTTTAGCCGTTTTTGCAGATTACACATTTCATACTTTTTTTCTACCGGAAATTTTACAGAAGTTTTAATCATCCATGCTCAAGCTGGCTTGTAACCCAATTAACTGCTTTCTCCGCAAGAGCAACTGCTTTATTATATTCCTCTTCACTGACCGGCTCATCGAGGCTTGGATATCGGGCTTCCGAAGCATAGATTGAAAGGCTGATAACTTCTTCTATGAATGCAGGAACGGAAACTTTACATTGTTTGAGATTTTCAATCAACTCCCCGAGATCGTGAGTATAGCGAAAACTAAAGCCATAATGTAAATGGGCGGCCTTCAAGGCTTTTTCGGCGGCTTGTTGAGCATGATAACAAAGGTCTTCCTAAAAGGCCTTTTCCGGTAATGGAACGCGTGCAAGAGCCAAGTCACCCCCGGCGCGGGCCAACCATTCTTTGGAGGAGCCGGGAACATGCTTATCGGGGGGCACAGTATAGTTCCTTTCCCTCGCGAAGGGCCGGATATATCACGAGCGAGGGATTATCGGCGTATTCCTTTACATCGTTCTCGGTTACCACCAGTATATCCTTGGAGATTCCGATTCCCGCGAGGGAACGGTGAATCTTTTGAGCGGTTTGTCTCCTGTGCACACCATCCGGCATTATGACCAGCACGTCCAGGTCACTGTCCGGCCCAAAATTTCCACGGGCTGCCGAGCCAAACAGTAATATACGGGTAGGTTCCACCGCTTTAACAATTCGCCTGACCAGTTCCTTAATTTTGTCCTGATTTGTTTGGGCCACACTGTCCATAATTTAATCTTTCCATTCGAACATTAGGGTATCCTTCATTCAACTACCCGTCAATATTGTAAAATTACGGTGCTACTCTCCCCCTTTAGTAAAAGTTGCGCCGGAGGAGTCGCCTCAATATGCACCTTCTATATTTCACCGTGAGCGAGTATAATATTTGTTAACGTGTAACCTCGCTGTGCTTGGCCAGGAGGATTCGGAGGGCCATGCAGCGTTCGTTAAGTTTCTCAATGGCGCGCTGTTGAGTGCCTATAGGTTGCATTAAGCCTTTATGGGATTCAATCTGCTCCATCAAGTGGTCTACGTATCGTTGCATGCTGTCGATAACCAGGCGCATTTTGATTTCCGCTTCTTCCTTCTGCTTCTTTCGTTCTTTATCTATATGCATATGGGAGACTTTTTTAATGCCCATATATGTACTCGTGCCTATGAGAATGACTATCCCTATACCTCCCACCATGCCAAATCCCAACCCCAAAGCGGCCAACCCGGATGATATTCCGGCTGCACTCAATCCGGCTACCGAACCCGAGAATGATACCGCAGCGATAGGTACCCCGACGGCCGTCAATCCACCTGCTGCCGAGGAAAGCGCTTTTGCGGCATAAGCGTCATCAACGCCCCGATCTCTTATTTTCCTGGCCTTATGCACGAATTTCTCGATTGCATTTTTCTGGTCATCATTGACCTCGAGCACTATCTGTGCGGTCTCAATTATATCCTGCTCAGCAAGGTCAAGAATTTCGTCCGCCCATGCAATATCTAAAATGTGCATCATGGCACCATATCTTAAATTCTCATCTGCCTTAGCGAGAGCATTAAGGCATTCTTCAGGATCTGGTGGTTCAATGAGATAGTTATAGAGTTTGCGCCTCGATTCTTCAGACATACCATCGAGTTCCAGGGTTTGCAGGATTAACTTAATTTCCTCCGCGTCCATGTAGTAGTCAGCGTCGGCCATCGCAAAGAGCAGGCCATAGAAAGCCAATCGTTGTTCGTCCGGAACCTTTGCCATAGAAAATTCATCAGACATTGCATTAACCTCCAATCAAAATTAATTGGAACCTTTTTACATGATTATGAGAAAATTTGCAAATCAAGGAATGGGTGGGATTACTAGCGGGAAAATTGCCGTGCTTAAAGCCAAAAACGCTGCTTTGTTCTTAAAGATTTTACCCTGTTAGCTTATCCATCATTTACCTCTTTTTATTTGTTTTTCCCGGTTGGTTTCGTGACACACTAGCGAACTTACCTTAAGGCTCCCGCCGAGAGGACAAACGAGGATTATGCAGGGAATGTCAGGTATAGTTTAGGCTAATACCACTTTTTACAAGAAACTTCAGGGATTTTGAGGAGGTTTGAGATTATTGGGATTCATGCCTGGCAATGAGTTCACGAATTGTGGAGACCAGCGCATTGGGTACTTCCATAACAGTCTGATTCGGGTCCTCGAAAGCCGCTTCATCTTCGGCAACCGCTTCTAATTCGGTTTGATTTTCGTAGTGCTCGAGGACTTTCCTTACCCTTTCTTCATCCCATCCTTTTGGAAATTTATTTTTCTTCATTTTCCTTTTTTTCTCCTTCGCCTCTTATAGGCGGTCAGGGCTTTTTCCTTGAGTTCATAGGCGGTAATTACAAAGACACTTGCCGGTTCCGGGTCTGGAACATATATGACTCTTAGATATCTGCCTTCTTTGCTACGCCCGATCGCGACGCGGGAACCTTCACACTAAAATAGTGTTATCAGCTGAGAGAACTTGCTATTTCAAAGGGCACTAAACTAAAGCCGAAGGCCATACCTGAAAAAAATGGAGTCTATGCCTACATTCTTTCAGGTTTTCGATTTAAGGGTTTTTTCGTGAATTTCCAGGTCTCTGTC
>CAYWKU010000060.1:0-6787 GCA_964459325.1 uncultured bacterium
AAAGCTCAACGCCAGGCCAACGACCTTCAAGAGCGCATAGTCAAAATCGAAGAGCAAAAGGAACAGGACAGGCAGGCGGAAGCAAAAATGGCAAGTCTGCGGGCCGCTCTGATAGATGAGGGAAACACTTTGCGCCTCGACATAATCAATAACGGAAAAACAGAGGCAAAAAACATAAGAGTGGAGATTGGAGGGAACCCATTAATTGAACATCCTAACTACTTAAAAAATATTCCACTGCCTGACTTAGTTGGCCCACATAGTAACATCACCTTTGTTTTTGAATTTGAGTTTGCTTCCGAGCTGCCCAACCAAATCAAGATAACATGGGATGATGAATATGCCAAAGGTCGAACCTACAGCACAACATTGACATTGTGATTGGGAAGAATTTTGAGGTGCTGGGATATGGCGGATGAAGAGATAGCAAGTCCCGAATTAGATAACCTCGCTGATTTTTGGCGAACCTTATGGCCAACTGTGTGGTTAGCGAGGAGGGCGATGTATATGAGACCAAGGCACTTGTTGAAAAGATAGGAGAATTAAGCATCCATATCTACTCAAGAGAACATGCGCCACCTCATTTTCATGTGAAGTCTTCAGATAAGGAGGCCTCTTACAGCATCGATTCATGCGAACTGCTGAATGGCACCCTCGGGGGCAGAGGAGATAAGATAGTTGAACATTTTTATGAGCAAAGAAAAGATAAACTGATAGAAATTTGGAATAAGACACGTCCCGGCAATTGCGCCGTGGGTATGACTGGGAAGTCAGGAAGAAGTTGAAGGAATTGGGATATGGCAGGTGAGACCATAACTTTTGGGGAAGTTGCCAGTCTAGTCCGCAACACTGTCCAGCCAAAGGAGGCAGCGGGTATGCCATACATTGGTTTGGAACACATAGAAGAAGGCACTCTCCACTTAAATGGTTATGGACAAGCAGATGATGTGACAAGCACAAAATTCAAATTCTCACAAGGAGATATTCTCTTCGGTAAGCTGCGGCCTTATTTTCGTAAGGTAATCCGCGCTCCCTTCGATGGGGTATGTTCTACTGATATTTGGGTAGTGCGCATCAAACCTGGTTTAGAACAAGGTTACATCTTCTATTGGATGGCTTCACAGGATTTCGTGGACTTTGCTACGCAGGGTTCTGAAGGAACGAAGATGCCACGTGCTAAATGGGAACATGTATGCAAACATGAACGACAATGTCTGTCTACTGATGAACAACGCGCCATAGCTCACATCCTGGGGAGTTTGGATGATAAGATTGAGCTTAATCGGCGGATGAACGAGACGCTGGAGGCGATGGCGCGGGCGATATTCAAATCGTGGTTCGTGGACTTCGACCCCGTCCGGGCCAAAGCCGAGGGGCGCGACACCGGCCTCCCCAAAGAAATCGCCGACCTCTTCCCCGACAGCTTCCAGGACTCGGAGCTGGGGGAGATTCCGAAGGGGTGGAAAATAAATAAAATAGACGATGTTTGTTTTGTAAAAAGTGGGAAACGTCCCCCTCTGAAATCAGCTCTTCCTACAAACGAATACTCAATACCAGTATATGGTGGAAATGGTATTTCTTGGTATACATCAGAACATCTTTTCAAGCCTCCTTTTGTTTTAACTGGTCGCGTTGGAACACTGGGAACATCCTTTTTAGTTAAAAGTCCTGCTTGGGTATCAGATAATGCGCTGGCCTTATTTCCGAAGAAGCAAGTAAGCGTGGAATTTATTCATATTGTATTGTCGTATAAAGATTTGGAAATTCTGAATTCTGGCTCTACGCAACCATTGCTTACCCAGAAATCCTTAAAGAGTGTTTCAGTTGTGCTTCCTTCTAAATTAATAATGGATATTTTTTCAGATATCGCTGGCTATTGCTTTAATAAAATCATCCAGTCCAAATATGAAAATACAATACTAGAGTTTACTCGCGACACCCTCCTTCCGAAGCTTATATCGGGGGAAATCCGGGTGAAGGATGCGGAGAGGTTTGTGGAGAGAGCATTATGACCGAAACGTATAACATATACTGCGATGAAAGCTGCCACCTGGAAAACGATAAGCAACCGATTATGGTGCTTGGGGCGGTCTGGTGCCCTTTGGATAAGACAAGGGAAATAAATGTGCGCATCCGTGAGATAAAGGAAAGTCACGGTTTGGGAAGGGACTTTGAAATCAAATGGACAAAGGTGTCGAAAGGCAAAGTCGAGTTTTACCTTGATGTAATGGATTATTTCTTTGACGACGATGATTTGCATTTCAGGGCTTTAATCGCTACCGGCAAGGACAGGCTTAAACATCGCGATTTCCAGCAAGACCATGATGAGTGGTACTACAAGATGTACTTCACCATGCTTAAGGCGATACTGAATCCACGCGCACGTTTTCGTATATACCTCGACTACAAGGATACCCAAAGCGCCTTGAAGGTGCGGAAGCTTCATGAAGTTTTATGCCACAGCCACCATGATTTTAACCGGCAAATCATTGAAAACGTCCAAACTGTAAGGTCGGAAGAAGTGGAGTTAATTCAACTGGCTGACCTTTCGATTGGTACGGTAAGTTACTTAAACAGGGGCTTACAATCAAATTCGGGTAAGGTGCGCCTGGTTGAAAGAATGAAAAAACGTTCAGGTTATTCGCTGACGCAAACGACGCTTGTACGTGAAGAGAAAGTAAATATTTTCAAATGGGAGCCTCAATAGGAATGGATAACGGAACATCCAGCGAAATTCCCGAATGGCTCCCGGCGCTGGTTTTACTGGAGGACTACGGCGGGCAATGGGAACGGTATCTTGAGGCCGTTTACAACTGCTTTGTCAATGATTTTATTTGGTCAAAACCCTATTATAGAAACAAAAGGTGTGGGTATAAGCGTTACCCTGTTTCAAATGGGAAAGAATTTACTTTCTGGCATTTAATATCTGAAGGAAAAGTTGAAGAAGAAAGAACACCTGATATTCGACGGTGCGAACGTATAAAATGGCCGAGGCCGATTATTGAAAAAGATGACTCAGAGAAAATACTTATATGGAGCGAAAGAATTAATAAAGAAAACAGAATTCACTTGGCATTGCCCGATTTTAGCTATGTGGTGGTTTTGGCAGATAGAAGACAGTATGTCCTTTTATGGACAGCTTTTTTTATCGAAAGACACCATAGAAGGGAAAAAATGAAGAAGAGATATGAAAAGGCATTAAAAAGCTGAAACCGCCCCCGAAGGGACGGCTTCGTAACTCCTTCCACACATGGTGGCTGAGCTATTTATAATATATAACCTTTGGCTATAATTGTCAACACTTAAGTGCAAAAAGTTTCTGAAAATTTACAAGTTACTGATTTTGCTTAGAAAATGAAAGTCTCAGAAAACACAGTAGAAGAAACCGCCCTCTCCTGGCTTGAGGAACTTGGCTACCGGGTGAAGCACGGCCCGGATATTGCGCCCGGGGAGGCATACTCGGAGCGGGAGGACTTCCGGGACGTGGTGCCTGTGGGCCGGTTGTCCGAAAGTCTGTCCCGTATAAACCCCGGCATCCCCGAAGAAGCCCTGGAGGAAGCAGTAAAGAAGCTCATCCGGGCCGACAGCCCCGACCCGGTGGTCAATAACAGGCAGTTCCACAGCTACCTCACGGACGGGGTGCCGGTTGAGTATTACAGCAAAACCGAAGACCGCACGGTTCACGACCAGGTCTGGATTGCGGACTTCTCCGACCCCGACAACAACGACTGGCTCGCCGTCAACCAGTTCTCCGTTGTGGAAAACAAAAACCATCGCCGGGCGGACGTGGTGATTTTCCTGAACGGTCTGCCCGTGGCCGTCATGGAGTTGAAAAACCCCGCCGACGAGTACGCCGACCTATGGGGCGCATACAACCAGCTACAGACCTACAAGTCCGAAATACCGTCCCTGTTTCAACACAACGAAATACTGATTATCTCCGACGGCACCAATGCCCGCATCGGCTCCCTCACCGCTCCCCGGGAATGGTTCCTTTACTGGCGGACAATCGAGGGGGAAGAAAAAGCGCCGGACACCGCTCCCCAGCTCGAAGTCATGATAAGGGGAGTATTCGACAAGAAGCGCTTCCTCGACTACATCCGCCACTTTGTGGTTTTTGAGGACGACGGCTCCCGTATTTCCAAGAAGATAGCCGGATACCACCAGTACCACGCCGTCAACCGGGCGATTGAAACCACTATAAAGGCGGCGGGCATAAAAGGCGACGGGCGGGCGGGGGTTGTGTGGCATACCCAGGGTTCCGGCAAAAGCCTGACCATGGCCTTCTTTGCCGGAAAAATCATCCGCCATCCCGCCATGGGCAACCCCACTATCGTTGCTCTTACCGACCGCAATGACCTTGACCAGCAGCTCTTCGACAACTTCTGTAACTGCAAGGAGCTGCTCCGGCAAACGCCCGTACAGGCCGAAAACCGGCCACAAATGAGGGAACTTCTCAACCGGCAATCCGGGGGAGTCATTTTTACCACCATTCAGAAATTTTTCCCGGAAGACGAAGAAAAGGAAATGCCGGAGCTTTCCGGCAGGCGGAATATCGTAGTGATTGCCGACGAAGCCCACCGGAGCCAGTACGAATTCAAGAAAGGCTTTGCCCGCCATGTCCGGGACGCATTGCCTAACGCTTCCTTCATGGGCTTTACCGGCACTCCCCTTGAGCGGGACGACAAAAACACCCGGAACGTCTTCGGGGATTACATAAGCATTTACGACATCGAGCAATCCGTAGCCGATGAATCCACGGTTCCCATTTATTACGAAGGAAGACTGGCGAAGCTGGAGCTTGACGACAAGGAGAAACCCAAAGTAGACCCCGAGTTCGAGGAAGTAACCGAAGGCGAGGAGCTGGAGAAAAAGGAAAAGCTCAAGACCAAGTGGGCACGCCTTGAAAAGCTTGTGGGCACGGAAAAGCGCATCAAGCTGATTGCCGAGGACATAGTAAATCATTTTGAAAACCGCCTGAGCATCATGGAAGGCAAGGGCATGATAGTCTGCATGAGCAGGCGGATATGCGTGGCCCTTTATGACGAGCTGATAAAGCTTCGCCCCGACTGGCACAATGAAGACGACAACAAGGGCATCTTGAAGGTGGTAATGACCGGCTCCGCTACCGACCCCACAGAGTGGCAACAGCACGTGCGCAACAAACCCCGGCGCAAATACCTTGCTAACAGGTTTAAAGACGAAAAAGACCCCTTCAAGCTGGTCATAGTGCGGGATATGTGGCTCACCGGGTTTGACGTGCCCAGCCTTCATACCATGTACGTGGACAAGCCGATGAAGGCGCATGGCTTAATGCAGGCCATAGCCCGGGTAAACAGGGTATTCAGGGACAAGCCCGGCGGTGTGGTGGTGGACTACCTGGGGCTTGCCCATGAGCTTAAAAAGGCAATGCGCACTTACACTGAAAGCGGGGGCAGGGGTGAAACCACAATTGACCAGGAAAAAGCCGTCGCTAAAATGCAGGAAAAGGTTGAAATATGCCGGGATATATTCCACGGCTTCGACTATTCCAAAGCTATAACGGGAACGAAGCAAGACTTCCTTAACCTGCTACCGGCTGCTCAAGACCACGTCCTCGCCCAGGAGAAGGGCAAAGAGCATTTTATGGACGCCGTGGCCGCTTTATCCAAAGCCTTCGCCCTGGCCGTGCCCCATGATGAGGCTTTAAAAATAAGGGATGAAGTTTCCTTCTTCCAGGCGGTCAAATCCGGCCTTAAGAAAGTAACTCCCGAAGCGCGGAAATCGGAAGAGGATATTGACTTCGCCATAAGACAGATAGTGTCCAGGGCCGTGGCTTCCGAGGAAGTGGTGGACATATTCGCCTCCGTTGGCCTTTCCAGACCGGACATTTCCATCCTTTCGGATGAGTTTTTAAGCGAAGTGAAAACCATGCCACAAAAGAACCTGGCGGTGGAAGTGCTTAACAAACTGCTTCGTGATGAAATCAAATCCCGCTCCAGGAAAAACCTTGTACAATCCCGCTCTTTCCTCGAAATGCTTGAACGCACCATCCGGTCTTACCAGAACCGCTCAATCGAAGCTGCGGCGGTTATAGCGGAGCTGATTGAGCTTGCCAGACAGATGAGGGAAGCCGATAAGAGGGGCGAAAAGCTTGGGCTTTCCGATGACGAGCTGGCCTTTTACGATGCTTTGGAAGTTAACGACAGCGCCGTGGCCGTGCTGGGAGATGAAACGCTTCAGGCCATAGCCCTTGAGCTGGTGGAAAAGGTAAGGAACAGCGTAACCATAGATTGGAGCATAAGGGAGAGCGCGAGGGCAAAAATCCGAACCATGGTCAAACGCATCCTCCGCAAGCATGGTTATCCCCCGGACAAAGAGGAAAAGGCCACACAAACCGTTCTGGAGCAAACAGAGCTACTATGCGATTACTGGGTTGCATAGTAGGTTTTGTATGAAAAACTAGCAGATTTTTTACAAAAAGGAGTTTAAACCGATGAAAATAGCCACAATCCTTGATCAGGTTGATCTTGGGGCTATGGCGCTGCCCGAATTCCAGAGGGGATTTGTTTGGAATCGGGATCAAGTAAAGGGTTTGATGCAATCATTATACCGAAAACATCCTGTTGGCAGCCTTTTGGTCTGGGTCACAAAGACCGAAAACGCCGACGCCAAAGGAGGTGGGAAACTTCAACCCGGTACGGTAAAGCTTTTACTTGACGGCCAGCAACGGATTACGTCGCTTTACGGTATTATTCGTGGCAAATCGCCTAAATTTTTCGAGGGCAACGAAAAGGTGTTCACGGGT
>CAYWKU010000061.1:0-6265 GCA_964459325.1 uncultured bacterium
TCTCAAACGAAGGAGACAAGGGGCTTAAGCCCCTTGTCCAAGGGCTTTTCGAGAAGTTTTTTGAATGAAATCGCAGGAATTTGCTATGACCTCTTATTTTGGACAGCATCTGCGCTGCAAGGGGAACCTGTTCTGGAACTTTTTATCAAATTCCAGTAAAATCAATCACTTAACCCGTCCAAAATGGCCATTTTCGGTTTTTGTTGGACAGCATTGATTTTCTGAATCAAGTTATGACTGATGGAAGAGGAAAGCCGCCGCATACTCGAAGAGGGCGCCATGGAACTTGGGGCCGCATTGACCGAGACGCAGGTGGACGAGTTCGGATTGTACCTGAGCGAGCTTACCAAGTGGAACAAGAAGCTCAACCTCACCAGCTTAAAGACCGAGACGGAAATAGTGATAAAGCATTTTCTGGACAGTCTTACCCCGCTGGCTCACATCGGCATGGGCAATTTCGTGATGGACATAGGCAGCGGCGCCGGATTTCCGGGCATACCGATGAAAATAGCCCGGCCGGATTTGAGGCTTATCCTACTGGAATCACGGGGCCGGAGAGTGGCTTTTTTGAACAACGTAATCCGGGTGCTCAAGCTCAAGAACGCCCGCGCCATCCAGCAAAGGGCGGATTCCAAGGGATTCCAAGGAGTTATGGGCGGTCACCTGGACGCGGTGGTGGCCAGGGCCTTCGGGGAAACCGAGGAAATATTGGACCTGGGAGCGCCGTACCTGAAGGCCGGCGGAAGCATGATAGTCATGAAAGGCCCGCGCTGGAAAGAACAACAACACCCGAAGAACTACCAGTCCGGCGTTGAAAAACTGACGCGCAAGCAGGTGGTCGAGCTGGAGTTGCCCGCACTCGGCGACCGGAGGGCTTTGCTCATCTACAAAAAGGGAAAATGAAGTGGGCAGGATAATAACCATAGCCAATCAGAAGGGCGGGGTGGGCAAAACCGCCACCGCCGTCAACCTCGGCGCCTCCCTGGCAATGGAAGGAAAGCGGGTGCTGCTGGTGGACCTTGACCCCCAATGCAACGCCACCAGCGGGGTGGGCCAGGACGCCGCTTCCTGGGATAAAAGCTCGTACGCGGCCATAATGGGCGCAGGCGAGATTGATAAGCTGGTGAAGCCGATTGAACCTCAGGGGTTGTCCCTGCTTCCGTCCAGCCCCCACCTGACCGGCGCGGAAGTGGAACTTGTCGGCGAGCAGAACCGCGAAAGGCGCCTCAAAGCGGCGCTCGGCCGGATAGTGTATTTGTACGATTTCCTGCTGGTGGATACTCCCCCGTCACTGGGGCTGCTTACCCTCAACGCTTTGGCGGCGGCCGACGGGGTGCTGGTGCCGCTGCAATGCGAGTATTACGCGCTGGAGGGGCTGTCGAGACTGCTGGAAACCATAGATATGGTCAGGGAGTCGCTCAACCCGAAGCTGCGGATGGACGGGATAGTGCTGACCATGTTCGACTCCCGCAACAACCTGAGCCACCAGGTCAGCGAGGAGGTGGTAAGGCACTTCGGCAACAGGGTCTTCGAGACGGTCATCCCCCGCAACGTCAGAATCGGCGAATCCCCCAGCTTCGGAAAGCCGATAGTGCTGTATGAGCCGTCCTGCCGGGGAGCGCAAACCTACCGGGCCCTGGGGAAGGAGCTGGTGGCCCGTGCCGAGCACGGGGTGCCGCCATCATCCTTCGCCCGGAGTGAGGGTTGAGTTAAGCATTTGTTTTTATTGACTATTCGGGGGAGAATCCGGGATAACTTGCATTGTGCCCAATCACCGATTAAGGTTAATTGAATATACCTAGCGTCAGGAGGAAGGGATGAAGATCGAGGCAGGCATGAGGGCCCCGTCGTTTGAAGTGCAGGACGCTCACGGCCGGATGTGGAGAGTTCCGGAAGGGCTGGAAGACAGCCACCTGCTCCTGATATTCCTGCGGCACCTGGGATGTCCGCTTTGCGCCAGGAGGCTGGACGAAATTGCCGCGAACTACTCGAAGCTCGAAGCGGCCGGGGCACAGGTGATGGTGGTGGTGGAAGCCACCCGCGAAAGGGCCCGCTCCTACGCCGTCAAAAAGGGTCTGCCCATGGCGCTGGTGGGAGACAAGGAAAAAAACCTGTACCGGGGCTACTCCGTGGAAACCGGCGGCCTCAAAAGCTTCATATCCCCCCGCGTCATAAAGGAAACCGCCCGCGCCACCATGAAGGGCTACTTTCACGGCAAGCCGGAAGGCAACGAACTGCAAAAGCCCGCCGAATTTATCATATCACCCGACGGCAAAATCGAATGGGCCCACTACGGCGAGGACATAAGCGACGCCACCGACAACGACGAACTGGTGGCCCGACTCAAATCCCTCACCGGAAAATAACCCGTTCCGCATGGTAGGCGCGACACTCTTGTCGCCCACCTCGTTTATGCCCGGCAGGAGTGCCGGGCCTACCGGATGGCCGAATGATTGCCCGATTTCCCATGAAATGAGATAACCCACTGATTTTGCTTGCGAATAATTTTTGCGAAAAATTGGCTTTGGGCTTGACAACACAATAAATGTATGTTAATGTATTGCCACGTATAGCATCATGGCCAGGGAAAAAGTAGCAACCACAGTATATCTGACCGAAGAACAATACAGGCTGCTCAGGCTACTGCATCAGCGCACAAAAGTACCCATGGCCGAGTACATAAGGGAAGGCGTGGATATGGTTCTCAAAAAGCATCGCGCTCACCTTCCCGGGCAGCAGGTGCTAATCGAGGAGGAAGAATAAAGTGGCAGTCACCGAAGAAAATAAGGTCGAGCAGGTCGAGGAAAGGGTCGGGCGCTCGAAGGAGCTTATCGAAAATCTGGACTCCGACTTCCGTTTCCACCCCTTGTACGGCGCGGCGATGTTGAAGGTCAGTTTCGAGCTGCGCCCCGGCGCGAAACCCGGCTTTACCGAAATACTGAAAAACACCTTGAGCGGCATTCAGGCGGGCGAGGAGGAGCTGGACGAGTTCATCCGCCTTCATCGCTCGTGCCTGGAGCGGCGCTGCAAGGAGGTGGGTATTTAATAAGTAGATTTCCCTCCGGCTGCTTTTTTACAAAGCAAGCCTCTTCCACCCAACTTTGGGCGTGCCCCCCGCCACGGCACGCCCTATTTTTTCCCTTTTGACGCCGCTCGCACTTTAAATTATCCTAAATCCTCACCGGATTAAGAATTTTAGGAAGACAAGGGGCTTAAGCCCCTTGTCCGGGCCGATATTCCAGTGAAAGAATAACAGCATGAAAATCCCTTACAAAACAGTTACAGCAACGATTTTGCTTTGTCTGGTCATTACCGGATGCCCGGGAACTCAGTTTTCCCCTCCCGAGAGCAAGGAAAAGGTCATCGAGGAGCTTAAGGCCCGCAGGGCCGCTTTCAGCCCGGTAGAGATAGACTTCAAGTTCAAATTTCCCAAGGGCGTGTTTTTTACCGCCAGCCTGGAGGGGCACGCGGTTTACGACTTGAGCGATAACGGCCCCCGTCTCAGGCTGGTGGCCTTCGGGCCGCTCGGGGCGCAGGCGCTTGACCTGCTGGTTACAGACGGCGAGTTCCTGGTGAAGATACCGGATTACTCGGAGCCGTTGTGCCAGGAGGATTTGTGCCGGGAGTACGGGGATTCGCCCCTGACGCGCCTTCCTTCGGTGCTTGCGGCAAGGCCGGGGTTGTTCATCGGCGGGGTGCCGGAGGGGATAACTCACGACTGGAGCTTCAACAGGACCCCGCGCGGCGCGTGGCTGACATCGCCGGACGGAAAAGCCTCCTACCTGGTGGTCGGAATCCCCCCGGTGATACGAAAGGCTGTCATCGAGGATGACACAATCGGAACCCTGAAGGTTCACCTGGACAAGTGGGAGCCGGCCCCCGGAGGGCCTTATCCGAAAGACGCGGTCACCAGATTCGACGGCCGGGCTTTATTCAGTTTAACCGTCAGAAACTGGCAATCGAAGCCCGATTTGCCGCCCGAACTTTTCGACATGGAGGCAAAAATTTCGTCCTCTATCCGTAACTTGCTGAAATGATTGAGTTTTTTGGCCGAAAAAAAAGAATGATTTACCTATTGACAAACCATTTCGGTATTGTTATCATATAGGCCAAATTTAGTTGCCGGGATGCCTTAAAACCCTATTACGGCGGGAGGAAAAGGATGCTCCCAGGGGTGGAGGTACACCGAATTCGTACATGATTGGGCTCTTGACCGTGGAAATTCCGCGGCCTGAGCCTTTACCTGCATTTAGGGCGGATTCGGAGACCTTAAAACCCGAGCTTTTGCTCCCGGGAAAAGGAGGTGGTAAGTAGAAAGGAGCAGGCGGCCCGGTGGAATCGGGCAACTTAAGTTTCGCAACGGCGCCGGGCAAGGTATTCTGGAAACGAATACGCGACTGAATTGGAAAAGGAAAGCGATTCCCCGAGCGGGGAACATTGAGAAAAATTAAAACGCGCGAAACCTGACCAGGAGTCTCTGGCCAGAGAAAAAAACAAAGTATATCGTAAGGCAAAGGAGGACGACAGTAATGAGTAGGAAACTAATTGCAGCAGTCATCATAGCGGTATTGGCGCTTGGAAGCTCAATGGCTATGGCGACCGAATCTCGCGTGGAAACTCTGGGTAATCAGGGACTTTACCTGATGGACGACACAAACATCTTTACAAACCCGGCCACCGCGGCCTACTACCCCAACATGCTCCGCCTGCACATGGGCGGCAGTGACGAAGCGGGAGACGGCCAGGACATGCACGCATACGGCGGCGGCACCGTGACCGTCATGGACATGCTCACCGTCGGAACGTTCTTCGCCAGAAATCCCGGCGATGAAATGGGCCCGGGAATGACCATGATAATGGGCGATGCCGTTAATCCATCTAAAGTGGACCATGACGGAGATCCCGCAACTCCGGCTATTCCCGGCTTCGCAGCTCAGGATTTCGATGGTGACGGAGTTCTTGACGATCCTTATCAGAATCGCTTCCTGACCTGGGAGAATCCCTTTGAAATCATGGGCGCTTTCCAGGCCGGTCCCATGAAGGTGGGCATCAGCTACTACCTGGCCAACGCCAAAATCCACTATGAGGATGACGAAGCCACCGGCGCCGTCACCGAAGAGTACAACGGCAAATCCGTGCTGCACAGCGTAAAGCTGGGCGCCAGCATGGATATGGACGGAATGAAGCCCGAAGGCTGGCTGGTAATTTCGCCCTTCAGCATCAACACAGAGGATGAATGGGAAGACGGAACCACCATCGAAGAAGAGCTGACCGGTAACAAGTTCGAGCTTGGTGGCCGCCTGTTCTTCCCAATGAGCGACAGTGTAAGCATCGTGCCCGCCCTGAGGTGGGAAAACGCCTCGGCTGAAGTTGATATCAGTAACGACGATAATACCACGCTGGATGAATTAAGCCAGGAGTACACCTTCAACTCGATTGAAACGGGTGTGAGCGTTCAGTATACCGCCGACAAGCTGTTCATCATCGGAAGCGCCGGCATACTGTGGAGCGCCGCTGAGCAGACGATTGAAAACAGCAACACGGGCGTAGACTACGAAGGCACCTTCGAGGAAAACGACTTTGCGATGCCGGTAGTGGGCATGGGCCTCGAGTACATGGCCAGGGATTGGCTGACCCTTCGGGGCGGCATGAACACCACCACCATCTGGGCACGTACCGAAAATGTGGATGAAGAAGAAGACGACAGCGGAACGCTTGTGGATGAGACCACGCTTGCAACCGAGCAGCGCACCAGCGCCAGCGTGGGCATGGGACTGCACCTGGGCAACCTGACCCTCGACGCCACGTTCGGCAACTGGGTGTTGGTAAACGAGGACGGCGGCGAGGACGGCAACGGAAACGCCGGCCCGAACCTGTACAGCTCGCTGGATGCCAAGTACGTATTCTAAGCGGCTGAATAAGCATAGCTGATACAAAGGGGACCGTTGAAAAACGGTTCCCTTTCTTTTTCATGGTAGGCCCGGCACTCCTGCCGGGCAGACGGGAGAGTTCCGTGGAAAGCGCGACTATGGTGTTTTTCGGGGTATTACGCGGTTGGTAGGCCCGGCACTCCTGCCGGGCAGACGGAAGAGTTCCGTGGAAAACGCGACAAGAGTGTCGCGCCTACCATGCCGGGCATTTTTTTCGGGTATGTGCATTGCGCGACAAGAGTGTCGCGCCTACCATGTGGATTATGAACGATAAGATAACTTCATTACTGTCCAAAATAACCCGAAAATAGCCATTTTGGACGGGTTAAGTCCCT
>CAYWKU010000062.1:0-6181 GCA_964459325.1 uncultured bacterium
GGCCATTTTGGACGGGTTAAGTGATTGATTTTACTGGAATTTGATAAAAAGTTCCGGAACAGGTTCCCCTTGCAGCGCAGATGCTGTCCAAAACAGGAGGTCATCGTAATTTCCTTGTAACTTCAGCCAAAAATCTCTCGAAAAGCCCTTGGACAAGGGGCTTAAGCCCCTTGTCTCCTTCGTTTGAGAAACACGCTCATGCCCGAAACAAGCATATGCTGTCCAAATAAAAAATTTTTATTGGACAGGGTTGAGTTCCTGTTGCAAAATTACCATTTCCGGGCATTGGAACAAGGATATTATTCAATCCACCAAGATGTTTGCTCGTGGAGTTGGGTATTCATTTTCAAATCTCAGGAGTAGTACGGTTTTGGAGTGCGGCGTCCAGCCGCCGCACTCCAGATTCAAGCCCGAATGCATTCTAAGCCCACCTCGCGACAGGAACTAAATAATCAGCTTAAAAAGTTTTCCGGCATTTCCCACAATAAAAACGGGCGACGCCCGCGTGAGAGCATCGCCCGATAAAAGCCTTTATATTTCAGGCAGTTATTTGGCTTTCGTCACCTCTTCTATAGCCTCGGGGTTCTCGACGCTGGACAAGTCTCCGACGTCCTCTCCCAAGTACTTACGCTTGATGGAGCCGCGGACGATTTTCGCCGACCGGGTCTTGGGCAGGGCATTCACGAACAGCACCTTCTCGGGCTTGAGCGTCTTGCCCAATTGCTCGACCACCTTGTCGTTCAACTCCTTGCGCAGCTCTTCGCTTATCTCGTAACCCGGCGCGAGTGTCACGAAACACACCACACCCTCGCCCTTGATGTCGTGAGGCGCCCCGATGGCGGCGCATTCGGCAACGGCGTCGTGCTTATTCAGCGCCGACTCGATTTCCGCCGGCCCCGTGCGCTTGCCGGCTATTTTGATGGTGTCGTCGCTGCGACCGTGGAGGAACCAGAAGCCGTCATCGTCCACGTGAGCCCAGTCGCCGTGGTACCACACGTCCGGCCACTTCGAGAAGTATGTGTCCAGGTATCGCTGCGGGTCTTTCAGAAAAGCCTTGGTCATGCTGGGCGCGGGCTTTTTGCACACCAGGTGCCCGATGCCGCCCCTTACCGGGTTGCCGTCGTCGTCGAAGACGTCTATGTCCATCCCCAGGCCCGGTCCCCGCAGCGTGCAGGGCTTGAGCGACGTTATGGGCAGGGGGCTTAAGAGGCATCCCACGATTTCGGTGCCGCCGCTGATGTTTATTATCGGGCAGCGCTTGCCCCCGACCTTCTCGAAGTGCCACATGTAACTGGCCGGGTCCCAGGGTTCGCCGCTGGAGGCCAGTATCCGCAGCTTGCTCATGTCGCGGTTTTCCACCAGCTCGTCGCCCTGGGTCATCATCATCCGGATGGCGGTGGGGCTGATGCCGAAAACCGAAATGTTATGTTTTTCAAGCACTTCCCAGAGCCTGTCCTTGTTCGGATAGTTGGGGGTTCCCTCGAAGATGAGGAAGCTGCCGCCCATGTGAGCGGTGCCTATCATCATCCACGGGCCCATCATCCACCCTATGTCGGTCATCCAGAAGAAGACGTCGTCGGATTTTACGTCCGTATAGTAGGCGACTTCCTTGACTATCTGAGCCAGCGCTCCGGCGTGAGTGTGCACGGTGCCCTTGGGGCGACCCGTGGTGCCGGAGGTGAAAATAATCATGGAAGTGTCCTCGGCCTCCATGACCTCGGTTTCGGCGTCTTCGGGCTGGTCGGCGATGAAATCGTGGTACCACACGTCCCGGCCTTCGGTCCACGGAACATCGGAGCCGGTTCTTTGTAGCACCACCACCTTCTCGACGCATCCGGCCTGCTCGACGGCCTTGTCCGCTTCCGCTTTGACGGGCGATTCCTTGCCCCTGCGGATTCCGCCGTCGGAGGTGAAGAGTATTTTCGACTCGGCGTCTTCCAGGCGGGTGGCCAGCGCCATAGCTCCGAAGCCCGAGAATACCGGCACCGCGGCGGCGCCGACTTTGAGGCACGCGAAGAACACCGGCACGATTTCGGCGGTCATGGGCATGTAAAGGCCTATGGTGTCGCCCTTTTTTACACCGGCGGCGCGCATGGCGTTGGCAAGCTTGCACATTTCGGCGTTGAGCTGGGAAAAGGAAAAGGTTTTGACTTCGCCGTCGTCGCTTTCCCAGATGTATGCCGGGCGGTCACCGGCGCCGGTTTTGATGTGCTTGTCGATGCAATTGTGGACGATGTTGATTTTTCCGCCGAGGAACCACTTGGTCCACGGGAAACCTTCTGATATGTCCCGTATGGTGTGGTATTTTTCGTACCACTCGATGTCCAGGTCTTCCAAAGCGGCGTCCCAGAACCACTCGGTGTCGTCGGTGCTGCGCTTGATAAGCTCGTCGTAGGTTTCGATGCCGTGTTTTTTCATGAACCGGCTGATGTTACTCTTTTCCAGGTAGTCCCCGTAGGGTTCCCATATAATTTTGCCGGTATCCTCTATCGCGGTTTCCTTCATCTTTCCCGCCTCCTTGGTCTTGAAATGGATAACGAATCACTTTCAGCGAACGATTGTTACATGATGGACTTTACCAATTTAGGCCAACCGGGCGGCGATGTCAAGTGCGGTTTCGGGGGAATATTTTTACTTCTTGCCGTCTTAAAGACGCCTGTGGTAAACACCGCTCGCAGCATTTACACTAAAAAAACGACTTTACTTGCCGGCAGGGAAGTTAAAAACCGTGAACACCGACGAACAAAACGCCGTCCGAATAATAGAAACGCTCCACGAGGCAGGCCACACCGCCTACCTGGTGGGCGGATACGTGCGGGACAGGGTGCGAGGCAAATCGCCGGAGGATTTCGACATCGCCACCGACGCCGGCCCCGACCGCGTAAGGGAGCTTTTCCCCCGCACGATACCCGTCGGTGTCAGCTTCGGGGTGGTGCTGGTTATCATGGACGGAACCCCGTATGAAGTGGCCACCTTCCGCTCCGACCTCGGCTACTCCAACGGCAGACACCCCGACGCGGTTAAGTTCGGCGGGCCGGAAGAAGACGCCCGGAGGCGGGATTTCACCATCAACGGCATGTTCTACGACCCGGTCAAAGACGAGGTTATCGACTACGTCGGAGGCCGGGAGGACATCGAAAACCGCCTGATAAGGGCTATCGGAGACCCGGAGGAAAGGTTCGCCGAGGACAAGCTCAGGATGCTTCGGGCGGTGAGGTTCGCAGCCAAGCTTGACTTTCAAATAGACCCGGAAACCACTGAAGCCATTGAAAAACATGCGCCGGAGATATTGGGAGTCAGCTTCGAGCGTATCCGGGAGGAGCTTGGCAAAATCCTAACCGACCGCAACCCCCGGCGCGGCATCGAACTGGCCTCCGACCTGGGTCTGCTTCGGCACATATTGCCGGAAGTGGAACAGATGAAGGGTGTGCGGCAGCCCGAGGAGTTTCATCCGGAGGGGGACGTGTGGACTCACACCATGCTGGCCCTGGAAATTATGGAAAAAGAATACCCCCGGCCATCGGTCGAGCTGGCCATGGCCGTGCTGTTGCACGACGTGGGCAAACCCCCGACTTACAAGGAAAAGGAGCGTATCCGGTTCGACCGCCATTCGTCCGTAGGAGCGGAAATGGCCGAGAAAATAATACGCAGGCTGCGCTTCAGCAAAAATCAGCAGGAGCTGGTTGTCGCAATGGTTCGCGACCACCAGCGGTTCATGCAGGTTCGGGATATGCGAAAAAGCACACTTAAGAAGTTCTTGAGACTGGAAAACTTCGATTTGCATCTGAAGTTGCACCGGATAGACTGCCTGGCCAGCCACAGCAAGCTGGATAACTACGATTATGTTCTGGAGAAACTGGAGGAGTTCAAATCCGCCGGCGAAGAGCAACTCCGGCCCACCCGGCTGCTTGACGGCAACGACCTGATTGAAATGGGGCTGGAGCCGGGCCCCCGCTTCGGGAAAATACTCAACGAATTGGAAGACGCCCAGCTCGAGGGCTCGATAACCACCCGCGATGAGGCAATCGAGTTCGTCCGGCGGGTGACCCGATTGAATGACTCATGAGCGATAACCGGGAAACGGTCATAAAGGCCTCCGGGCTTACCAAGTTTTACGGCGACCTGGAAGTGGTTAAGGGAATCGACTTCGAGGTGAAAAAGGGAGAGTGTTTCGGCTTCCTGGGTCCCAACGGAGCCGGAAAAACCACCACCATCCGGATGATTCAGTGCTTCACGCCCATTACCCGGGGCGAGCTTTTCGTCCTCGGCATGCAGCCGGGCGCCGACTCCCGCAAAATAAAGGGCTCGATTGGCGTGGTGCCGCAGGAAGACCTCCTGGACACCGACCTCAAGGTGCTGGAAAACCTGACCGTCTACGCCAACTACTACGGCATTCCCCGGAAAACGGCCTACGAGCGGGCGTGGGAATCGTTGAAGTTCCTTCAATTGGAGGAAAAGGCCTATCAGCGGGTGGAGCACTTGAGCGGCGGCATGAAACGGCGCCTCCTTATAGCGCGGGCTCTCATAAATCAGCCGGAGCTTCTAATACTGGACGAACCAACCACCGGCCTGGACCCGCAGGCGCGGCACCTGATATGGGCCAAAATCAGGGAGTTGCAATCGAAGGGCGTCACCATGGCGCTCACCACCCATTACATGGACGAGGCCGAGCAGTTGTGCGACCACCTGGTAATAATGAACCTCGGCGAAATCATCGCACGCGGAAAACCCCGCGACCTCATAAAAGAATACGTGGGCGACGAGGTGATGGAAATACGCAGCAGCGACCTGGACCCGGCAACAATACTCGGCAAGCTGGACGGGTGCAGGTACGAGTTCGAGCAAACCACCGACACCGTCTACCTTTTCCTTACCAGAGGATGCGGTGTGGCTGAAAAAGTAGTGGAAATGGGAATAACTCACTACGTCCACCGCATGGCCACCCTGGAGGACGTATTCCTGAAACTTACCGGCAGGGAATTGAGAGAATGAGACTTTCTTACCGTTTCTGGAGAGTGTGGTACCGCAACATGAAGGTCTGGCTGACCTACTGGAAGGCCAGCTTCATCGGCAACTTCCTGGACCCCCTTTTCATGATACTCGGGCTGGGGCTGGGACTCGGAGCCAGTATCAAGCGCATCGAGGGGATGAGTTACATTCAGTTCCTCGCGCCGGGGGTTGTGGCGTCCAGCGTGATGTACACCGCCACCTTCGAGTGCACCTTCGGCACCTTCACCCGGCTGAAGCCCCAGAAGACCTTCGATTCGATACTGATGACCCCGATGATGGTGGAGGAGATAGCCGCCGGTGAAATCTTCTGGGGCGCCACCAAGGGCGTGTTGACCGCCGTATCCATCCTGGCAGTGATGCTGGTGATGCCTTTCGACCTCATTCACAGCTGGTGGGCGCTACTGGTACCCTTCGTGGGCCTTCTGGCGGGGTTGATGTTCGCCGCGCTGGCCCTTCTGTACACCAGCTACTCGCCCAGCTACGACTTCTTCAGCTACTACATAACCCTCGCGCTTACGCCCATGTTGCTGTTGTCAGGCATATTTTTCCCCTTGAGCAACATGCCCGAGTGGGTGCAGACCCTTGCGTGGGTGCTGCCGCTGACCCACGCGGTGAACCTGTCCAGGTCACTGGCCATGGGGTGGATATCTCCGGAACTGCTATGGGACGTGCTGTGGATTGCGGTGTTCACATCGGCGGTTTTCGTAATCGCCGTCCGGCGTCTGAAAGTACGCCTGGAAAGGTAAACGCCCCATCCTCACCGAATTCGGGCAAAAAAAAGCGGCTTTCGTAAAAGCCGCTGGTTCACGGTGTTGGCAAAGGAGGGTCCGAAGAAAGGAGAAATGCGTTTTTTTCTTTGCCTCATCTTGTGACGCCAACATACGTTCAAAAGTTTCAATTTTTTTATTAACCGCCCAATAAGTCTTTTAAATCAGGCGGTTATATTTACAAAGGCCCTCATTTACCCTCCTGTTTTCCACAACCTGTCCACCTCCGCCCCCTTTCCGGAAGTCGAAATTTACCAATACAATCAGCCCCGGCAATGTGAGGGAGCGTCAGACATCGCGTCCGAAGAACGCTCCCAAGATATGAAGTTGTCAAAGAACACCTCGACCCGGAAACCCCGGAATTTATTCCGGGGAGATTCCCCGACCTGAAGGTCGGGGTTTCG
>CAYWKU010000063.1:0-6049 GCA_964459325.1 uncultured bacterium
GAACTTTTTATCAAATTCCAGTAAAATCAATCACTTAACCCGTCCAAAATGGCCACTTTCGGTTTCTGTTGGACAGCATTGGTATTTAGTCATAGTTGCAATAAAAAACAGAAATCTGGGAAATCTGGGGACATACGGGTTTTTGAATGAACCACACACTGAAGTTGTTGCCCGCTCTCAACTATTGACTTATAATCCTTAAATGACGAAATTTTATAGAGTTTCCGAAAAATTACGCGTTGGAAGGTGTTTTTCATGATTTTCGAGTATCTGGAAGCAGGCCCGCTGATGACCAACTGCTACATCGTGGGCGACGAAGAAACGAAGGAAGCCGCCGTCGTCGACCCGGGAGGCAGCGTTGACCGCATCACCGGCGTCATTTCCCGCTACGGCCTGATGGTGAAGCTTATAGTCAACACCCACGCTCACCCCGACCACGTCGGGGGTAACGCCGCCCTGGCCAAGGCCACCGGCGCGCCCATCGTCATTCACGAGGCCGAGGCGGATATGTTGAAGAATATCTCCAAAATAGGAGCCGGACTGGGCATACCCGTGGAAGCGAGCCCGGCGCCGGAGAGAACTGTTAAAGAAGGTGACGTGCTCGAGGTGGGCAACATAAAAATGAAGGTGCTTCATACCCCGGGACATTCACCCGGAGGAATTTGCCTGGTCATTGAAGGCACAAACAAGGTCATCGTGGGTGACCTGCTTTTCCGCCAGAGCATCGGGCGCACCGATTTCCCGGGCGGCAGCTTCGACACGCTTATAAACAACATCAAGGAAAAGCTTTATCCCCTGGGCGACGACACGGAAGCTTACCCGGGCCACGGCCCGCCCACAACGGTGGGCTACGAGAAGAAGTTCAATCCCTTTTTGACGGGTCAGATTACACTGTAAGAGTAGCATGGTTCTGAATGGCAAGAACATACTGCTGGGCGTCACCGGCTCCATCGCCGCCTATAAGTCGGCGGAAATATTAAGGGAACTGGTCAACCGGGGCTGCAACGTGAGGGTGGTGATGACCGAAGCGGCCACCCGGTTCGTCGGGCCGCAAACGTTTTCCACCCTGAGCGGCAAGCCGGCTTTGGTTAGGATGTTTCACGAGGGCGAGGACCCGGAAGTGGAGCACGTGCGGGCGCCGGAGGAGGCCGACGCGGTGCTTATCGCCCCCGCCACGGCCAACATCATAGCGAAAATGGCCACGGGCATCGCCGACGACATGCTCTCGACCATGCTGCTCGTAGCCCGCTGCCCGATACTGGTGGCGCCGGCCATGAACTCGAACATGTACACCCACCCGGTGGTGGAAGCCAACATCGCCAAGCTCAAGGAGCGGGGCATAAAGATAATCGAGCCGGAGTTCGGCGACCTGGCCTGCGGGTACACCGGCCCCGGCAGACTGGCCCCTACCACTGACATCCTGGAGGATTTACAGGAAGCGCTCACCGGGCAGGAGCTGGAGGGGGTGAGGGTTCTGGTGACGGCGGGGCCTACCCGGGAGCCGCTGGACCCGGTGCGCTACATATCCAATCGCAGCTCGGGCAAGATGGGTTACGCCGTGGCCCGTGCCGCAGTCAGGCACGGGGCGGAAGTTACCCTTATCTCCGGCCCCACCGGCCTGGCAGCTCCCCGCAAAGCGGCATTGGTTAACGCGGAAACCGCCCGCGAGATGAATGACGCCTGCAAGGAACACCTCGAAGATTCCGACGTGGTAATAATGACCGCGGCGGTGGCCGATTTCCGGCCGGAAGAGGCCTCCGCAGGCAAAATCAAGCGAGGAAAAGACGAAATTAGCTTAAAACTTGTCCCCAACCCGGACATAATACGCGGCCTGGCGGAAAGTAAAACAAAAAACCAACTGATGGTCGGATTTGCCGCCGAAACCGAAGACCTGGTTAAAAACGCCTCCGAAAAGCTCAAATCCAAGGGCCTGGATTTGATGATAGCCAACCGGGTGAACACGCCCGATTCCGGTTTCGACCACGACACCAACCGCATTCAGATATTGCTGTCCGACGGAACCGTCGCGTCTCATCCGTTGATGACCAAGGACGAGGTTGCGGAAACCGTAATCCTGAAAATAGCTCAACTTTTGAAATCGAAGAAAGGTTAGTCAGCGTTGGCCGTTGGAAGCTTTCCGCAGGGTGGTGAGAGCTTCCCGGACTTCATCGGGGGAAACCTCGCTCTGGCGCGTTTTTTCCCGGAGCTTTCTCCGCAGCCGGGTGGCCTGCTTGATGGCGAATTTACCGTGAGGGTCCACGCCGTAAGGCTCGCTGGCTCTTTCACGGGTAAAAACGTCCATCACCGCGCTTTCGCATTTGCCGATGTACTCCTCCAGCTCGGAGGGGGTTACGATGCCGATGCTGCGCGCCCGCCATTGGCGGTAAGCCCTGACGCCGTTGTTGCGGTTGACGCTGAGAATGCCCTTGAAGAGCCGCCGGTTGGTGCCGAAGCTGAAGAGCGTCCGGGTGAGGGTCGACTCCAGGAAAACGTCGTTTTGAGCGCTGCCCTCGCCGACCACCTGCCTGGATATTCTACCCGGGTCCTCGGGGAGAGTGGCGTCAAAGGCTATTTCGAAGAAGAGGTGCCCCCTGCCCTTGGGGAGATACTCTTCAACCAGTTTCCGGGGAATGTATTGATTATGGGCTACGGTGTCGGCGGCGAGGTGGGCGAGGTATCCGTAGGCGCAGGCAAGGTTGTGCTCATCCTCGGCGCTTTCAACGAGTTTGTAACCGACGCGCCAGTTATGGGCCAGGCGGGCGAAAACGAAGAACTTTTTGCCCAGGTTCATGTCGGCGAAAACTGAGCCGTACAAAAAGTCCATGGGGTATGCGGTCAAAAGCCGGGCAATTGTCGTAGAGGAGCCGGACAAAGTTTCCAGCAGGTTCTGCCCAACCAGGATGTGAGTGGACGGGCCCCACGCGCAGGCGGTTTCCGGCAATAAAATCGCCGCGCAGACGGCGACTATTATGACCAAAAGTGCTAACATATTAACTTTAGGATATTCTGATGACGGGTAAGTTTCAAGACGATAATCCCCGTGATGAGTTGCTGAGTGTTGCGAGGGGATTGAAGGCGCAACTGAATTATCAGCGAAATCTCGGGGTGGAGGGCTTTGTGGTGAAATCTGAAGACCGCGCTCCGGAAAAGGAGCCGCAGGAGCAAGCCGAGCCGGGTGTTTTTACCCTGGAGGACGTTCGCCGTAAAATCGAAGAAAGCGACTGCTGCGACCTGAGAAACGGATGCCGACAGATGGTTTTCGGGGAAGGTCCCGAGGATGCGGAGCTTATGTTCGTGGGGGAAGGGCCGGGCGCTGAAGAGGACAGGCAGGGCCGGCCTTTCGTCGGCAGGGCGGGTCAGCTTCTGACCCGTATGATAAACGCCATGAAATACGACCGTAGCGAGGTCTATATCGCCAACGTGATAAAGTGCAGGGCTCCGAACAATCGCGACCCGAGACCCGACGAAATAGCCGCCTGTGAGCCATTCCTGGTGATGCAGATACAAGTAATAAAGCCGAAGGTGATAATCGCGCTGGGAAGGTGGGCGGCCCAGACGCTGCTCAAAACCGGCGCCTCCATAGGGGCGTTGCGCGGTAATTTCCACGACTACCACGGCATCCCGCTGATGCCCACCTACCACCCGGCGGCTATATTGAGGAATCCCAACCTGAGAAAACCGACATGGGAGGATTTAAAGCTGGTCATGAGGAAAGTGGGGAAGGAGCCATGAGGACCGATTCGCGCGCAGGAAAAATTCGTTCCGTGAAATTGGCGGCCATAGCGGCGGTTTTAGTTGCTGCGCTTTCAATGTTGGCCGCGGGCGCTTTTGCCGTTGATGAAAAGCCCGAACCGGTTGCCACGGCTGAGGCTGCAACGGAAGCCGGCGCCGGACAAGTGTATTACATAAAGGTTGAATCGGTAATCAGCCCCGCCATAGCCAACTTCATCAAGGAAAGCGTGAAAACCGCCAACAAGGACGGAGTCGAGTGCCTGGTGATTATGCTGGACACCCCCGGCGGGCTTTTGGAGGCAACCCGGGATATAGTGCAAAGCTTCTTTTCCTCCCGGGTGCCGGTAGTGGTGTATGTGGCGCCCGGCGGGGCACGCGCGGGCAGCGCCGGGGTATTCATCACGGTGGCCAGTCACGTTGCCGCAATGGCGCCCGGCACAAACATAGGCGCCGCCCACCCGGTCAGCGGAGGCGGCCAGGACATGCAGGGCGACATGCGAGAAAAGGTGGTCAACGACGCCGTGGCTCAGATTAAATCGTGGGCGCAACAACGCGGCAGGAATGTGGAATGGGTCGAGAGGGCGGTGCGCGAAAGCGTCTCCATTACCGATGAAGAGGCCCTGAAGAAAAACGTGGTGGAATACCGCGCAGCGAGCCTGGATGACTTGCTGAACAAAATCGACGGTCTGGAAGTCGAGGTCACGGGCGATAAAAAGATTACTTTAAACACAAAAGCCGCTCCGCCCCGGCAGCTCAAAATGAGCCTCAGGCAGGTTATCGTCAGCAAAATAAGCGAGCCTAACATCGCTTATATCCTGCTCCTGATAGGGCTTCTGGGGCTGTTCCTGGAGTATTTGCATCCGGGCACCTTCGTTCCCGGCATAATAGGCGGTATATGCATAATACTGTTTTTCGTGGTGCAGAGCATGCCCATAAATTACGTTGGGGTGGCCCTGATTCTTCTGGCTATCGGTTTGTTTATAACGGAGATATTTATTACCAGCTTCGGACTGCTGACTCTGGGGGGGCTGATTTGCTTCGTAGTGGGCGCAATACTACTGTTTGACACGAAGGGAAGTACTGTCAGTGTGTCTTGGGGGGTAATAATCCCCACCGTGGTGCTCATGGTTGTTATATTTCTCGGTGTGGGATTTCTGGTGATGAAAACACAGTTCGGCAAGCCGGTAAGCGGCAAGGAGGGCCTGGTCGGGGAAGTGGCGGTGGCCCGTACGGAACTCAACCCCGAAGGCAGGGTGTTTTTCCATGGCGAATTGTGGACCGCTCATTCCAAAGCTCCGGTTCAGGAAGGCGGAAAGGTGCGGGTGTTGAACGTCAAAAACATGAGGCTTGAGGTAGAGCCTGCGGAGGAGGAAAATGGGGGCTGATTCCACTATTCTGTGGACTATTGTCACCGTTGCGGCAATCGCCGTAATCATAACGTTTTTAAGCACTTACTTCTTTTTCAGGGAGAGAAGGCAGAAATCCATAACCGGCCGCACGGCGCTGGAGGGTGAAGTCGGCGTGGCCCGCACGGATATCAACCCCGAGGGGAGAGTGCTGGTGCACGGCGAATGGTGGAACGCCAAAGCAAACGAACATATACCGGAAGGCGCCAAGGTAAAAGTGGTCTCCGTGGAAAAGATGATGTTAAGGGTGGAAAGAGCGCCGGAGGAATAATGACCGGCAACAAAAGGAAGCGTTCGCAGGAATATGGAAATCAGCGCTCTTACTTGACCGGAGTGTCTAAAAGTAAAAAGCAAAGGGCTGAGAAGATTGCTAAAGAACTCAAGGAAGCTTTCTCAGATTGCATAAAAATCGAAAAGTCAGAGTATATTTATTTTACAGATTTATCCGCCGAAAGACTGGCGGAGGCTCTTTTTAATCATCCGGCTATTTTGAAATCTGTTTTAAGCATATGTAACGTAGCGGCCAGAGCGGTGGAAAGGGATTTAAATCTCAAAAACCTGAATACCTACAACCCTAAGTTGGATAAAACCAGTTCATCGATATTGGCGGGTTACTTGAAGCCTTTTTTACCCGAAAAAGCGGCGATTGTGTCTTTAGTTGATATAGACAGCGTATTTTATGTAGATAAGGAAATAAGAAAAACTAAAGGGGCATGGGAAAAGAAAATTGTGACCGCTTTGAACAGATTCGGTAAAAAGTCTTTCCGCAAAAGGAAATTTTCCCGGGAAGGCGTTAATTATGAATTGGATGCAGCCAGCCCGGAAAAGGGAGATATTGAAATCGGGATTGACATTAAGAGGCCGTTGCAGAATTATGATTTTTCGTTTGGGATGTGTTGACCTTCATCGCG
>CAYWKU010000064.1:0-5726 GCA_964459325.1 uncultured bacterium
ATGCCCGAAACAGGCATATGCTGTCCAAATAAAAAACTTTTATTGGACAGGGTTGATAATCTACATACACTAATTGAACTATTAAATTTAAAACAAACCACCTATTGACTAGCCGGAACTATTATGATAAGGTTACTAATCTTATGCGCGGATGGAACTGAAACTTTTTGTCGAAAGAGGTTTCAGTCCGTTATTTACAAATACGAAAAAAGCTACATATTTAAGTCAGCTTGCTTGAATAAGAACAGGGTCATGCTAAGAAGACGTTTTATGGATTTCATACTCGGGCTTAGCGGCGTCGCCGTGGTAGGGGGGATATTCTACCCGGTATTCAAATATCTCATGCCGCCCGAAAATCCCGGCTCCATACCGGGTGAGGTTGAAGTGGGCCCGGCGGATAAATTTCCGAAAAATTCCGGCGCCATATTCAGGATGGGCACAAGCCCCGGAATGCTGGTTCGCACCCCGGAGGGCGAGTTCAAGGCCTTCAGCGCCGTTTGTACCCACCTGAGCTGTACCGTCGAGTACCGCCCCGATTACAAGGACATTTACTGCGCCTGCCACGCCGGTAAATACGACCTCAACGGAAACAATGTAGCCGGCCCGCCGCCCAGGCCGCTCGAAGAGTACAGGGTGGAAGTCCGAAAGGGCGTCGTTTACGTGCGCAAAGGCGAGGAGAAGGCGTGACAATATAAGGCAGGGGGTTTAAAACCTCTTGGCCGTTCGTTTTGCAAGGATGCGGGATTAAACGATGAATCAGGAAGAAAAGACCACCCCACCCGCCGGCGGAGATTTTAAGGACAGGGCCGGGAACTGGCTCGAGGAGCGGTTTCCGTGGCGGGAGGTGCGGGATTTTCTGTATCACAAGAAAGTGCCAATGGGCCGCCATTCGCCCTCCTACTATCTCGGCGGCATGGCGCTTTTCTGCTTTATAATCCAGATAGTTACCGGCACCCTGCTGCTGGTTTATTACAAGCCGAGCGCCGAGCAGGCTTACGAGAGCGTCAAATTTATCACCGCAGACGTTCCCTTCGGGTGGCTCATCCGCTCCATTCATTCCTGGTGCGCCAACCTGATGGTGGGGCTGGTTATGGCGCACATGTTCAGCGTGTATTTGCTCAAGTCCTATCGCAAGCCCCGTGAGCTTACGTGGCTGACCGGCATCGGGCTGCTGGTCATATCTCTTACCTTCGGCTTCTCCGGCTACCTGCTTCCGTGGAACATGCTGGCCTTTTTCGCCACCAAGGTAGGCACCGAGACGTTGAGGGTGGCGCCGGTTATCGGCGAGACGATAATGGTGTTGATGCGGGGAGGGCCGGACGTTACCGAAGCTACGCTCAACAGGTTTTTCGCTCTGCACGTCATGGTGCTTCCCCTGGGGTGCGCCATATTGCTGGGCATCCACCTCCTGCTGGTGCAGATACACGGTATGAGCCTGCCCATCAAGTATGAAAAACACCCCCGGCAGCATCCCGGCATACCGTTTTACCCGGACTTCATGCTCCGGGACGCGGTGGGATGGCTCCTGATACTGGGCATACTGGCCACCCTGGCCGTTTATTACCCGTGGCCGCTGGGCAAGAAGGCGGACCTTTTCGCGCCTACGCCTCAGGGCATAAGGCCGGAGTGGTATTTCCTGTTTGTTTTTGAGACGCTCAAGCTGGCGCCGGCCAAAATACTGGGCATCATCGAGGGAGAGTTTCTTGTTATCATGGGAGTGGGGGCGGGCGTGGTTCTGTGGGCGTTCATTCCGTTTCTGGACAGGAAAGCCCAACGGGGCGAATCCAGCAAGCTCTTCACCGCCATAGGCGTGTTGGTTCTCCTTTACATAATCGGTATGACGCTTTATTCCCTCACCAAAGGCGGAGGACACTGATTTGGTTCGAAGAGCGAGCATAATATACCTGATTTTATCCGTTTGCCTCGCCGTGGTTGCGATAGTCGCCACCGACCCGACGGTATCGCCGGCTCAGGATGAGGAGAAGAACGCCTGCATCCGATGCCACCTTCAGATGGGCGATGAGTTGGCCGAGCCGGTCAACATGATGAGGGGCGACATTCACGACTCCCGGGGCGTAACCTGCGACGGCTGTCATCGAGGAAACCCGGATACCATGGACATGGAAAAGGCAATGAACCCGGAGGAGGGATTTATCGGTGTTCCAAAAGGCGAGGAACGCATACGAATGTGCGCCCGCTGCCACAGCGACGCGGAGTTCATGAAGCAATTCGACCCTTCCATCGAAGTTGACCAGGCCGAGCTTTACCGGACGAGCGTTCACGGAAAAAGGCTCAGGGAGGGCGACTCCAAGCCCGCAACCTGTGCCGATTGTCACGGTTATCACCGGGTTTACGCGCCGGATGATTCGCGCTCGAGCGTATACCCCACCAATATTGTAGGAACCTGCGGGAAATGCCATAACGATGCGGAATACATGGAAGAATACGGCATACCCACCAACCAGGTCCAGCAGTACAAGCAAAGCGTTCATGCTCACAAGCTATTCGAAGAGGGGGACTTATCCAGCCCCGCCTGCAACGACTGCCACGGCAACCACGGTGCCACGCCACCCGGCGTACAGAACCTGGCTTACGTTTGCAGCAAATGTCACCCCGTGCAGCAGGAGCTTTTTGCCAAATCGCCGCACGGAAAGGCGCTGAAGGAATACGGGATGCCCTCCTGTGACGACTGCCATCACCATCACAAGATTCTCCCGCCTTCCGACGATATGATAGGGGTAAGCGACGAGGCTGTTTGTATCGCCTGCCACAGCGAGGGCGATGAAGGGTACCGGGTTGCAAAAATCACAAGCAGCCACATCGAAAGGCTGAGGGACGACATAAACGAGGCGGAAGAGTTGCTTGACCGTGCCGAGTCACACGGTATGCCGTCGGTTGACGCTCGATACCAGCTATCCCAGGCGAAGTCGCTGTTGGTAAAGTCCCGCACGGTTATTCATAGCTTTACCCTGTCCAAATCCGAAGAGCCCATAGTAGAAGCCACCGACAAGGCGCGCTCTGCTCAACAGGCCGCCCGGCAATTTTTCGAGGAACTCGGTCACCGCAAGGCGGGGCTATGGGTAACGTGGATATTCATAATCCTGTTTTCCATCGGGATAATACTGAAAATACGGGAGCTTAGAAATAAACAGCGGGATTGATAAGACTAAAATTCCCTGTTAAGGGTAGCACACCTTGACCGCAGGGTGGCTTATGATGGGCAAAAAACCTGAGAACGGCCATCACCTCCCCGGCGATGAGCATATTTTCATGTTACCGCCGGGAGCGGTCAAGGTGTGAAACTGGTCCGTCTCCTTATCAGGGAATCTTGGTGATAAGAAGGGCCACCCCCCGGGGCCTTTTAACATCAGGTTTCCATGTCCCAGGAAACTTCCAGTATGGTATAAGGTGCCCCCTCCCAGCATTTTTTTATGAACCTGTACTTCACGTTTTCGGCGCCGGATAACTTCAAAAACATCTCGATATATCCGAGAGCCTGGTAGGTGGCGGCCTTCTCGGCGATATGCGACAGGCCGTAATTTATCTCGAATTTCGCAAAAAACGGCGACAGGTTCCGTATATATATGGGGTCGAAGTCGAAATAGCTGCCGCGCAGGATGTGAAATCTCATCAATGATTCCATGGGGTCGTTCATGCTGAGCAGGGATTTATAACTTTTCACCAGACTCTTGCTGGCAAGTCGGCCCCACTGCCTTACGGTTTCATAATCTTCCCCGGCAATCTCCTTTATTATTCCGATTCCCATCCTTTCATACACATCGAAGGGATACCATTCATTTTCATAAATGTGCCGTCTCAGATAAACCATATCCTCGGCAGAAAGGTACTTGCTCCAATCAATATCGGACCTTTTTTTAATCATGCGGACATAATCGAGGAACAGGATTCCCCTGACTTTTTTTACATCAGACCCCTCGCCCCATGTAACTTCCAGGGTCGTGGCAGGGTCGCCCTCCCAGGCTTTGCCCTTCATCTTGTAATCAATCTGGCTGGCCCCCGAAAGCTCCAACAGGCGCTCGATATATCCGAGGGTGTGATAAGCCGCCGATTTCTCGGCCAACTCCGCCATGCCGTAATTCATCTCCAGTCGAGCGTGTTCCTCCGATACCTGCACTAACTTCACCGGCTCGAAATTGAACAGGCTGCCCCGCAACACTTTAAAGCGCATCAGCGATTCCATGGGCTGGTTGGCGGACACCAGGGACTGGTTCAACTCGCTGAGCCGGTCCAGACTGGCCTTTCCCCACGACTTGATTACCTCCATGTCCTCCCGTGCGATTTCCTTCACGATTGCCACGGACATTCGCTCGAGGGTTTTGAAGGGATACCATTCCGACTCCGAGATTCTCTGCTCGAAGTAAGGTTTATCCTCCGGCAGCAGATACCCGTCCCAGCTTATGTCCTTCCTGCTTTTTATCATCCGGACATAGTCCGCGAATATTACACCCTTTATTGTTTTTTCCGATTGATTGACACTCATTTCAAACTACCTGTCTCCGGATACTTGATTTTGTATAAGAAAGCGGATTAATTCACCTTAGCATGCGCTTCCGCGAAATTTTTGAAGTTCTTCATTTCCTTGCGCATGACAACAGTAGTTATATGCTGAACCAATCGCCTGGACGGGATTATTGACAGGGTTATATCCAGGGTGTATGTAGCGTAGCACTTATCCTCTCCCGTCGGCATGAAGGAATAATTGCCGGTTATCTTCAGGATTTCCTCGTCTCCCCCCGCGCTCTCCCAACTCAGTATACAGTTCTCGTCGTCGTAGAAGTAATCCAGCACGTACTTCACTTTCCGGAAGAAAAAGTTATGCACAAACTCCACCCGCTTTCCGCGGCCGTCCGGATATTTCCGGAGTATTTTCGCTTCGTCCACCCCCGAGGCCCATTCGGGATACTTCTCATAATCGGCCAGTAAATGATAACAGCGTTTGGCGTCGGCGTTGAGTATCAATGTGTGGGAAGGAGCATAATGGCCTGTTTTCCGCTCATCTCCGCTCCGGGAGAAATCCTCCAGAGTTCCTTCCACCAGCTCAACCCCCACCAGATAATCTCTCCCGAAGTCATCGTTTTTGTCTTTAGTGCAATGCCGGACAACACCCTTTAGTTCTATACTCAAGCTGAGGTCGCGAATGTGCAATTTCAAATCTACATGCTTGCCATGAGTCAGCTCCTCTTTTGACAACAAGCACAAACCATAGGGCGATATATCCCTGCAATATCCCGAATACCTGTGCCCGGAAACCGTAGCGAAATATTCGTATTCAACTTTCATGCGAGGGTGATGTCGCTTTTCCTCGTGACCTTTCATGCTCCTTTCTATCCTGTTAGTTATATGATTAGTATGGTAGCCGGGAAAGTTAAGGTGTCAATAGTAAAACTATTGTATGCTGTCAGTATATATTCCCTCAATGCTGTCCAACAAAATCGGAAATCAGGCATTTCGGACAGGTTAAGCCACTGATTTCATTGAATGAGGCCGTTGCAAAACAGGCTTCAGTGGTAGAAAAGGCTTTTTTTCTGTAGCTCCCCGAGAACGTCTTTTCCAGACAAGGGGTTTTAACCCCTTGAAATTCAAGGGGTGAAGCCCCTTATCTTCTCCGATTGCGAAAAATGTTACTGCTCATAATAGAGCGAATGCTGTCCAACCAAATATTTTTATTGGACAGGGTTGATATTCCCTAATTTTTTACACTTCCC
>CAYWKU010000065.1:0-1203 GCA_964459325.1 uncultured bacterium
CTCGCCGTGCCATGGCACCCTGGCCTTTTCTTTGGGCTCGTCTTCGAGATCGTCCTGCAGCTGGCTGAAATTTGCGTTCGTGATCGGGATGGTTTCTTCTTTGTTAGTTACTCTATTAAAGCATGCGCTGACACCGACGCAGGTGGTTTTACTGCGAACATCACCGAAATTGTCAAAGACGGTTACAAACGAACTGCACGCGGCGCAATCCTGAGGGATAGAACTTTTATTCCAGAAAGAATTGAACTCATGCCAGCTTAATCCGATTCGAAAACCGTTGGTGCCATATTCGGCTCTTAGATCACTTTCCCAATGATCCGTGATCCATTTCTTGGTTTTTTCAAGGAAACACTTTTTGTTTTGGCAGGTGGTCTTATCCAGATCCCCGCGGTCAAACAGGCTTTTCTGCACGTCCGAGTTTTGGGCGCACCTATTGCAGCCTTCCTTTTCAGGATCGAAAACCGCGTCACTTAAACGCAGGGTCTGTCGATCAAGGAACTCTTTAAAGTCTTTCACGCTTTCCGCGAACCACTCCCTTTCCTGAAGAATATCCCTCAAGTATTCCATGATCTCGTCGCGGTCGTTCAACCGGGCGAATTGCTCCAGGTGTCCGTACTTGATCAGGCCCTTTTCCCATGAAAGGAGGACCGGCCTGGGAAGACGCAGAAGATCCACCCTGCGGCGGATATAACGGGGATCCAGGCCCAGCCTTTTTCCAAGCTCGACTGCGGCCTCATCGCCTTTCTGCTTTAAGTATTCCTTGAACCCGTAGGCTTCTTCAAGCTCGGTCAGGTCCTTTCGCTGAAGGTTTTCGATCATCATGACGTCATAGGCTTCATCGTCCGATAAATCCCGGATAATGGCCGGGATTGTGGCGTACAAGTCCTGATCTTCTTCCGCAAGTTTCAGGCACGCCTTGAAGCGACGCTCTCCCGCCACCAGCTCAAAATGGTCATCTTTTGGCCGGACAATGACCGGAACGATCACGCCTTTTCTTCTGACGGATTCGACCAGCTCGTCAAAGTCAGGGCCAAGGAATTTATTTCTGGGATTTCTGGGTGACGGCTTGATTTCAACCAGCGGCACTTCCGCGTATTCTTTTTTGACCAGCCGAAGGTCGGGCTTTTGATCATCCGGTGTTTCCGTATCACTTGAAGTTTTTGGTTTTTTCATTGAATCCAGCATGTCCACTGTTAATGTCGG
>CAYWKU010000065.1:1303-2609 GCA_964459325.1 uncultured bacterium
CGGCTTAAGACGGTCTTATCGCCTTTCTGTAATGCCGAAAGGACTTCCTCCCGGAGAATGTCTTCAAACACCCGGTATTCTTCTTCCACCGCTTGATCCATCTTGACGGTGTGGATATGCTCTTCATAAAGCGGAAGGGCGTCCGATATATCCGGAAGCTTCATGAAGACGGAATGGGGAATCAAAAACTTGCTCAGGACCACCGGCGATATGCCCGGCCGCCGCTTGGTCGCGACCAGCCGCATGCTTCGTGTGTAGGCGTTATCGCGGTCCTGCTGTTTATAGACCTTTTCGAGGATGCCGTATTTTTCGATCCACTGCTGTTTTCCGGAATGGGTCTCGCCTTCTTCCATCATCACGCGCGGGACGGTCCTCCATAAAAGATAGAATATATCGTCCGCGTATCCCCCCAGAAGCGTTCCGGTCAGGCAGATCACCTTTTTGACCCTGCTTGCGATCTGGCCGAAGGCGACCCCCTGGGCGGATTCCCCCTTGAGCTCGTGAACCTCGTCCGCGATCAATGTATGGAAATACCCGCGGGGAAAGCGCTTTTTGATGTATTCCGCGGGGGAAAACCGCCTGATCCTGGTCCGGTCTGCAGTCCACAGGGCCGCGTTGCATTCAGGGCAGTAGTTTTTTCTGGTGGACAGAAGGTCTTCCGGGTCTATCTTTTCGCCGCAGTCGTTGCAGTGATACACCGGGTAGCATATCCCCTGCGACCTGACCGTCTTTTGCACGAGCTTTTCATGCCGCCAGCCGTAACCGCCCTTTGCCCGCTCGCGGCCCATAACGTAGAATTCGTGCTTGTACGGCTTTTTATCGGGCAGCTTTCTAAGCTTGGAGATAGCGTGCTTATCGTTAAAGTTGAACGCGGCCGCAATATTTTGTGAAACCGTCATATTGATTTCCTTGACCCATTTTCGGACCAGGTGCGGCGGGCACATGACGATGTGACGGCGCGGGGTGGGGTCCTGGGCGACCGCCAGGATGGACATCAACGTCTTTCCGCACCCCATCTCAGCGGTTAAAAACACCGTTCGATTGTTTTCATGATACAGATACTTGACCATGGCGATGATCGCATCCCTCTGGGCAAGATAGGCCGATCGGACGGCCTGATCCGAGATCTTTTCGGCCATGCCGGTATCCCAGTCGTCCGAATCTTTCGGATTATAGGTCGGCCGCATGGATTGGATGATCTTATCCTGAAGCTGGGTCTCGAACGTATCCAGAAATTGCTTGAGGGTTGTCACCTGATTTTCAGGCTCTTCTATTTGAGCGGTGGATTGCTGCATGTATGCCTCCC
>CAYWKU010000065.1:2709-5613 GCA_964459325.1 uncultured bacterium
ACCTGATTTTCAGGCTCTTCTATTTGAGCGGTGGATTGCTGCATGTATGCCTCCCATCAATAGGACCCCGCATCTTCAAGGTCTTCATATTTTTCAATTTCTTCCCATGCCCTGGCAGCCTGGCTTTTGAGCCATTCGGTTAGAACATACGGTTTATGGATCAATATCTTCGACTGGATAATATTCCGGATTCTGATTAGTTTTCTGTGATCCTCGTCTGTTTCGACCATATCCGCGGCCTGTTGGAGCAAATTGAAGGCGTCATAAATCAAGGTTTCAAGCTCGATCATGTCATTAGGGCTTGCTATCATTTTTGATCTTTCCCCCCTTTCTCAATTAAGAAGCGGTTTCAGATAAGACCAGTTGTCTTCGATGATAGTCCCCAGGACCGCATTATCGATGTGCCCGGCAAAGAAGTAATCTTCATCCAGGCCGTAGCCGTCGAGCTTTTGGATCTCGTCTTCGTTTCGCAGTTTTTTCCAGAAAAAATCGTACCAGTCAGGATGAACCGGAACGGTGAATTGCTTCAGGAAATACGGAAAATCCGCTTGCCGGATGATTTGCTTGTTGGCATAAGCGTTCGCATGATACACAACCACCTGGTAATAACCGTCCGAAAGCCTGATCCGTTTCATCCGGTAGCCGGATTCACCCCTTATTATTCTTTGAAGGGAACCGTCTTCTTTTTTCAGTCGCACGTAGCCCTCTGTGACAAAGGAGGCCGCCACCGCTTTGGTGGAAGCCTCCCTGCCACACAGAGACATCGCATAGACAGTTGTTTGAATGTTGTAGGGATACCAATTTGATTTATGGCTGCTTGAAATTATTTGCATGCAATACGTTTGCACGCCGTCGTTTGAGACGATAGAAAGCATGGATTTTTTCCTCCGGCTTTATTTGGTCTTTATTTGATATCGAGAAACGATCCGGTGTGAAGATCGACCGCGGTGAGCACGATATCGATCTTGTCTTTTTCGATGCGGGAGTCTTCATCTTCAACGACAATCACGGATTTTTTGGTGGTGCCCTTGACGAGCAGCCATTGGTCGTCGTTTTTAAACTCCCCATCGATCATGCCGGAAGCAAGCAGCATGGCCATGTGGCCCTTTCTTAACGGGATGATCGTGTTGATGGTGCCAATATTTTCAAATTCGCACAGGGTTTCGAGCAATTTTCCTTGCTGTTTCACGATGCCGGAAAGATGATCCGGATTGATCCTGATCGAGTAAAACAGGGTTGGCGGGTTTTTTGTTGCAGGCAGGACGTATTTTTGAAGCAGATGACAGTTTTCAAGATGCTTTAACCCGAAAGTATTGTATCCGATATCGCGCAATTTTTTGTATGATTCGTAATCTTCCCCCTCGCCTTTGACTCCGAACAGGACCACCTGTTTGAATGCGTGGTATTCCGGGTAAGGAAATTTGAATACTTGAATGTTTTTGTAGTGATTGGATAAAAATTCAGCGCACGACCGAAGAGTCTCACATGGGACGATAAAGACCAGCACGCCGCTTTCCTGAAGATAAGGCGTGGTCTTTTTAAGGAATAATAATTCCAGCCGGATGGTCTTTCCGCTTGCCGTCTCGGTATAGTCGTAGGGCGGGTTGAGATAAAGGCAACTGAACGCTTCATGGCTGACCGCGATCTCGTACAGGGTATCGGCGTGAAGAATCTTATTGACGATTTCTTTCGCTTCAAGGAACCGGTTGGGGTCAAGCTCGATCCCGTAGGTCATGCACCCATCGGGCATGGCGCGGACAAACTCTCCTTTTCCGCAGCACGGATCCAGAACGTGATATCGTGCAGGATCGCCCTTTGTCTGGATCATGCTCTTAATAAGGGGCAATACCTTATCCGGTGTGGGATAGTAACCCATTTTTTTCTGTGATTCGAGTCGGGCCATAAAAGACAATCTCCTTTTGTCGGATTCATAAATTCACAAAAACAATAAACCCCGATTACACTCAGACGTTCTTCGATAGGTCCGGCTTAAAACCGGCTTGACGGCTCGGGTATGACGCCTTCGGGAAACACCCAGAGCCAGTAGAGATTGAAATGATCGATAAGCTTTGATTCAGGCGGGTAATATTCGACCGCAATGGTATTTTCGCCGAATATCTCGTTTTTGATGTTCTGAATCTTTCGCCAGTTATGAACGGGCCTTCCGTCATGGCGCTTGATCATGGCGCAGACGGCCTCTCCGTGGGATGTGGGGGCCTTGTCGTTTATCATGACCACGCAGTGGTTGTTGGTATAGGCCCGGGTCATCCAATGGGGAACGTGCTGCGCGGTCGCAAGGTTGATGGGTTGAAACTTGTTCCAGGGTTTATTCATGAGCTTTTTGGCCTTCGCCTTTCGCGCTTTTTCGATGTTCATGCTTTTTCCTTTCAAAACATGGTCATTTGTTCAGGTTGTTCAGGTCGTTCAGGTTGTTCAGGTCGTTCAGGTTGTTCAGGTTGTTCAGGTTGTTTTTGGGCTTCGGTTTTTCCGGTCCAGAGCGGCCGGTTCCTCGAATCCGTGTGCAAGCACGACCTGCACGGCTCCTGGTTGACGGTCAGGCTGAAATGCTTGCAGGATATGCAGTGGCGCATGGCCGGGTTGGTCATACTAATCATATACTCTTCCAGGGCGTTTACCTCCTTGTCGGCTTCGGAGTATTTTCCGAAGTGTTCGCATTTTTTGCGGGTGCATTTTTCCTTGCAGACATGGGTATAGACATGAAACCCTTTAATCGGACATTGAATCGCTTTCGGCACAGATGATCACCCCGTTTTTGATTCTTTTTTGTTCGAGCTGCTTATAGACCTCGGATCCTACCTTCCTTGTAAGAAACGTCCTGTTTTGGCAGAGATCATCCCGTGTCGCGATCATGTCATGCCGGCCCACCAGGTAGCCGCAGAGAAA
>CAYWKU010000066.1:0-5277 GCA_964459325.1 uncultured bacterium
GTCGTGTTCACGGATTACGATTCACAGGAAAAAGACCGGAACAACATCCCTGAAACGGACAAGAAAGCCCTGATCGCGGCGCTCGATTTAACGCCCACCCCCAAGACCGGCGATGAAATCACGGACCCGGACAGCGTGACCTGGTACGTGGAAGACGTGCAAAAAGACCCGGCAGGGGCCTTATATACGCTTCAGGTCCGGAAACCGTAGGAATCATGATAGATAACAATCATGATAGATAACAATCTGGACATATTTCTTAGAGAACTGGATGAGTTCAACGATGAGATAGGACACGCTGTCGGTGAATCGCTTGAACTTATTGCGACGGAAACACTGAAATCCGTGGTGGATAAAACACCGATCGATACCGGAAGGGCCAAGGCGTCCTGGCTGATGAGAAGCAACAACCAAAATGAAAAAGCGGATATTGGAAAGATTTTTGGTAAAAAGCTGGGCCGGACCGAGGCGAAACGTTACGCCATGCTGACCCTTTCGTATGCCTGGCTTTTTACGCAGCACGACGTTATCCATATTTATAACGATGTTCCGTACATCACCGATCTGGAAAGGGGAACATCCAAACAGGCCCCTGCCGGGATGGCGGAAGTCACAGTTTTTTATATTGACACGTTCTACGGAAACCTAAACCAATTTATCGGGAAAAACCGGGATGGGATACGAAGCGGAACGCCAGGCTATTGAGTCCAGATTCGAGACGCAATGGGCGAGCGCGACAAGCATTGACTTTGATAACGTCGATTTTGTTCCAACGCCCGGAACGTCTTTTGTGCGCCTGACCATCCTTGACGGAGATTCCAGGCAGGTTTCCCTGGGGGATTCGCCCCTTTACCGGTCAATTGGTGTTATTATAATCAGTATTTTCACCCCTTTGGATATTGGCTCTGCGACCGGGCGCACGCTTGCCGATAACGCAGCTGCTATCTTCAGGGGATGGCAATCTTCAGGCATCGTATGCCGCAGTCCTTCCATCCAACGGGTTGGAAAAACCAATGGATGGTTTCAATATAACGTAAACGTGCCCTTTTACAGGGATGAATCCTTTTAACCAGGGAGGTTGATCATGGGCGACACCAATCGAACCGGGCTCTACTTTGTTGAAGAGTCCGTATGGGGAACCACACCGGAAAGCGCTTTACAAGCACTGAGGTACACCGGTGAATCACTGGCCTTTAACATTCAAAACACCAAAAGTAACGAGATTCGGGACGACCGGCAAATAACCGACCTGATCCAGACAGGAGCCGCCAATGCGGGCGGGTTTCAGTTTGAGGTAAGCTACGGAGCCTTTGACGCTTTTTTCGCGGCGGCCCTGTTCGGCGCCTGGGTGGGGGTTGGAGGCGGCTCGACCGAGGAAATCGAGTCCGGCGCGACTGCGTCCGATCTGGATTTCACCCTGGCATCGGCCGGAAACACCATTACGCTGGGATCGAGTGTTACCCACGCGATCGTGGCCGGTCAATGGATCGAGCTTACCGGGTCCACCTCGGACGATGGGTATCACTTTGTTACGGACGTGACCGGACAAGTCATCACCGTCCAGAGTCTTTCCGGCGATGAAACCCTGGATGAAACCGACGCCGCCACCATCCGGGGGGCGCAGGTACGAAACGGCACCACGGAGAAAAGCTTCACCATTGAAAGAAAGCACGCCGACCTGACCCAGTTTTTCGCTTTTCTGGGTATGGTTCCGAATCAAATGCAGATAAACGCTCAGGCCGATTCCATCCTGACCGGCAGCTTCGATTTTATGGGAAAAAGCGCCGCCCTTGCCCAGACTTCCTGCGGTACGGGTGATCCCACGGATGCGGAATCAGGCGATGTAATGAACGCCGTCACCAACGTGGGCGAAATCATGGAAGGGGCGACCCTGGCGGCCATATCATCCGGCCTCTACATTCAGCAGATCGATTTTACGCTGAATAATAACCTGCGGGAGAAAAAAGCGGTCGGGCATTTGGGGGCCGTGGACCTGGGCCATGGCGAGCTTGCCGTGGAAGGAAGCTTCAACGCGTACTTTACGGACGAAACCCTGTACGACAAGTACCTGGCCGGGACCGAAACGGGCTTGAGCTTCAAGGTGGAGGATTCAGACGGAAACGCCTACATCTTCACCTTCCCGAGGATCAAGTTTATATCCGACAACCCGAACGCAGGCGGCGCAAACAGCGACGTGATCGAAACGATCAGGTGGCAGGCCCTGAGGCATGCGACCTACGATTACACGGTTCAGGTTTGCCGGGTTGCTGCGTCTTATTCGTAATTTTTTTCGTGATCACTTGGCAGGCGCGAACTGTCTTGCTTAAGGGATCAGGCTTTTATCAGCCGTCAAAGTGTCACCCCGTGCTTTTACGGCTGCCTGATCCCGTTAAACAAAAACCAACGGGGCCTTTTTTTTAAAAACGGGGGAATTTAACCATGGGTGATTTAAAAAAAATCTTTGCGACCGACAAGAAAAAAGAACAGGAAGGCGCCTGGGTGGATTTTGGCGAAGGTATCCGGATCAAAATCGCCAGGATCGGCAATCCTCGATACCAGGAAGAGTTTCAGCGCGTGTCCGGCCCTTACAAGCGGCAGATGCGCCGGGGAACCATGCGGGATGAGGTTGCGGAAAAGCTTCTGACCAAGGTAATGGCCAAGACCATCGTCCTCGACTGGGAAGGGCTCGAAGAAGACGGAAAGGCGGTCAAGTATTCAGCCGAAAAAGCCGAGCGGATCCTGACCGATTATCCCGATCTGCGGGATGAGATCGCAGATCTTGCCAAGGATATCGCTTCTTTTCGGGCTGAGGAAGACGAGGAAACGGAAAAAAACTCCAAGACGTCCTGATCTGGCACCTTCGGGTTGGAAAAAACGAGGAATGGCTTGAAAAAATCGAGAAAAACACCAACCAGGCCGTTTTCGAGCTTGAAAACAAACCCGAGCTTTATCAGGACCTTATTCCCTACTGGCAGGCGTTCAATGCCTTGATCAACACAAGGCAGTCCGGATTCGGTGTCGGTCACATCCCTTTTTCCGAGATCCGGGAGTACTTATTTGAATTGCACATTTTCGATTTTGATGAACGATGGGAGTACATCAGATGGATCCAGTTTTTAGACCGTGAGTATGTCAAATACCGTCAATCGGAACATGAACGCGATGCAAAGAAAAAGGGAAACCATAAGGGCGGGGCCTAATCATGCCGAGACTCAATATTGTCATCGATCCCACGGAGGCGAAAAGCGGCGCCAGCCAGGTAAACGCCTCCCTGGATTCCATCAAAAGAAATGTCCGGGAAACCGTTAACGCGTTTGACCATTTAAAACGCGCCATGGCCTCGCCCAAAGACACCACCGGATTTCAATTCCTCAAAAACGACCTGAAATACGCCACCAAACTCCGCAATGAGTTCGAAGGAATAACCAGGGCTCAAGAAAAATCAAACCGGGTCCTGAAAAAACACCTGAGCGGTGCGACTAATGTTTACAAGATGTATTCCAAGATGGGGGAAGAGCTTGACAATTACGATTACGGCCTGTCGGCAGTAAGCGACAGACTGCGATTGACCGAAAAAGACTTCGGCCGCCACAGCAGCGCAGTCAACAAAAACAGCCGGCAAAGCCAAATGTTCGCAAACAGGTGGGCCAACAGCATGGCGAAGTTCGGGATCGCCATGAGCGGTGTCGCGGCGACCTTATTTGTCTTTCAGCAGCTTTACCGGGCCATCGAACGGGTCATAAGCATCGGGACCGAGTTTGACAGGCTTTCCCTTCAAATCCGGACGTTTTCTGAAGATAGCGTCAAGCATCTCGACCATTTAAACGATAAAGTCCGAAAGCTCGCCGAAGACGTCCCCGCCAATGCCCTTGAAGCAAGCAAGGCCATGCGGACGCTTTTAAAGGGCATGAACGAGGACCAGGCCGTCTTAGCCCTTCCTCAGACCATGAAATTTGCCTTCCTGGCCAATACGAGCACTGAGCAGGCCGCCAAAATGACCACCGGCATTCTTGAGGGCATGAAGCTGGAAGTTCAAGATCTCACCCACGTCTTTGACCTTCTGACGGTTGCCACCAGCACGGCCAGGGTGGATTTGTTCGAGATGGGCCGGATGTTCAGCAATGTCGCCCCCATCGCCTACGAGCTGGGTTATTCTATTGAGGAAGTGACCGCCTATCTTCAGACCCTTGCCAAAAATAATATCAAGGCCACGGGCACGGGAGAGCTTTTGGCCAATGCCATGGTCAAGGGGTCGGAGGTTGCGAAAAATCTTGGCATGGCGGTCGATTCAAGCCTTTTTGAAGTGCTCGATGTCCTCAGGGAAAAACAATATAACGCCGCGGATATCACCGAGCTTTTCGGGGAAAAACAGGCCAAGGTGGTCCTGGCCCTGATGAACAGCATCCCGATCTATAAGCAATACCTGAAGCAGTTGGATCATGTCCACGGCGCCATGGAAAAGCTCTATAAGGAGCTTGAAGACCACCTGGGACCGGCGCTCGATAAGTTCAAGGGACAATTGGTCGATGTGGTTCTGGAAGGCTTTGATCGTTACAAGGACGATCTTCAGGATGTTGTCGAGGACGCAACAAAATTTTTAAAAGACCACAAGGACGCGATCTGGGATGTCACGGATGCGCTCATAACATTTCTTGGGGTGATGGGTAAGGTCACGTCTCTGGGGGGGTCGATCATTTTTCCCGCACTTAAAATCCCGGGTACTATCCTGGATACCATTAAAGACATCAATAAAACATCGAAAGACATTGCGGAAAATATCGCAAAAAACGTAGAGCAGGAGTTTCTAAAGCTCGACCCCAATGCAATCGGCCTTGCTAACGTGCAAAGTGCCATCCAGGAATCGATAAGCAAGATTTTTACAACTTCAGGAGGCGGGGGCGATACTCCGCGCGATAACCCTGCCACAAGGTTGGGTGACAAAATTGCCGAACATTATAAAAACGTATTTAAAGCCACCGGAATCATCGCGGAAGCCTTCTATAAAGATCAGCTCCTGGGCATGCAGGAGCATTACACTGAAGCAGCCGAACATATCAAAGACGAAAAACTCCTTGAGCTTGTGATGGCCCAGGAAATCCTCGACCTCAAAGATAAATCCTTTAAATCCCAGCGTGCCCTTTACGAGCAGTATTACAAGGACACCGGGATCATGACTGAGGATTATATCGATCATGAAAAAGAAATGATCGAGGCGCGATACGAATACCGGGTAAAATTTTTCACTGAAATTCTGGCCGATGAAGCCAAGGCCGAAAA
>CAYWKU010000067.1:0-5172 GCA_964459325.1 uncultured bacterium
TCCTCGTTCGTTCGCGCAGTAGCGTAATACGAAACCCCGACCTTCAGGTCGGGGAATTTCCCCGGAATAAATTCAGGGGTTTCCTGGTCATGGTAGGCCCGACACTCTTGTCGGGAAAAAGGGACAACACCGTGGAACGCGCGGCAGGAGTGCCGCGCCTACCATGATAATTGATAATTTACGGGCCCCACTGATAGCTTTGCTATCAGTGCCCTGAAGAGCCTCCCGAAAAGAAAGCTTTCGCGCCGCAGGCTCAGAGCGGGTTTTCTTTGTCTACTTTCTTTTTTCCAAAAGAAAGTAGGTGCCGAAGGCGTAAAACGGCAAACCCGCTTGAAACTTTTTCCTCCGGGAAGCAAACTAACCGGCAATGGGCGCATTATCCGGCATAGGCGGCGGGATATGGGGTAAGGCGGCCCTGTGGCGGGCGCTGATGATGCGCGATTTTCGCGGTAAATACGCCGCCAGCTTCATGGGGGTTTTCTGGTCGGTTGTCAATCCGCTGCTTCTGCTCGGCATATTCACTTTCGTATTCACCGCCATTTTCAGGATACGCCTCGGCGAGGAGCCGGGTTTTGCGAACAACGCCCTTTACATATTCTGCGGCGTGCTGCCGTGGATAGCCTTCCAGGAATCGCTCCAGCGCTCGACCACGGTGCTTATCGAGCAGAAGAACCTGGTTACAAGGGTAAAGTTTCCCTCCGGCGTTTTACCGGCGGCGGTAATCGGCTCCAGTATGCTGGGGATGCTCATCGGCATGGTGGTGCTTTTCGGGGCGGTGATATTCATGACCGGGCGGCTGCCGGCGACGGCGCTGGCCATTCCGCTGCTGATTGTGCTTCAGGCGGCGTTCACTCTGGGGCTGGGCTGGCTGGCGGCCAGTTTGAACGTATTTTTCAGGGATTTGCAGCAGTTGGTGCCGGTGTTGTTGCTGGTGTGGATGTACGGCACGCCCATATTTTACTCGCCCTCGATGGTGCCCCGGACGCTGAACCTTGGCGGGATACAGCTCGATAACGTGCACCTGTTTCTTACCGTCAATCCCATGCATCACCTGATAGCCGCCTACCGGGCCATTCTGCTGGAGGGAGCGATGCCGCCGGTTGCCAACGTGGCTTACCTGGTGGCTTTCAGCGCCGTATGCCTGGTTGTGGGGGGGCTGGCTTTCAGGTGGGGCAGGTCGAGTTTCGCGGACGTTCTTTAGGCCTCATCCGGAATCAGGTAGCCGATTCTTCCATGGCCTTCCGGGCCCGGGCGAGGCCTTCTTTGGCTTTTTCAGCGAGGGCGGTGTCCGGGTAATATTTCAGCAGGTGCTCGTACATGGCTACGGCGTTTTTGTGCATTTTGAGCTTGTCGGTCAACAGGTCGCCGCTGGCCACCAGCGATTTCTGGGCGAGAATTTCGTTGGGATAAGCGGCGGCCAGGTTCCGGTAAGACCAGCTGGCTTCCTGGTAAAGCCCCGACGAGGCGAGGGTGGAGGCCATGCGGAACTGGGATGCGGGGCTGAGCGAGGCATCGGGGAACGTATTCATCATGCGCTGGAAATTTTCCACCGCCAGGTGAGGCTCGTCGGTGGAGAGGGTTTTCCTGACGATGGCTTCCGTGGTTTTTACAAGCTCCTGCCTGTTCTTTTCTTCGGCGTACAGCTTGCTCAGGTTAACCAGTGCGGGGAGGTAGCCGTTGTGGCGCGATACCGTCATAAGGAACTTTTGCTTTGCCCCCTCGCGGTCTCCGGCGGCCAGGGCTTCTCGGGCCTGCACGTACTCCTCCGGCACCTCGTGCTCCTCGCCGTCCAGCGAGTATTTGGGCACGAAATACTTATCCTCGATTCCGCTGAGCCAAAGGAACAGTCCTCCGGCGAGGCCGAATACGAAGCCGCCGATGTGGGCCCAGTGAGCGACGCCCGTAACGACACCGCTGGTTCCCCAGAACAGTTCCTTGAGGAACCAGAAAGGCAACACCACGTAAGCCGGCACCTTGAATGTGCCTCTCAGGAAGTACACGAATGTCCAGAAAAAGTAGAAAAACCTTATCTTGGTTTTCCAATAGCGGATGAGGAAGGCGCCCATCACCGCCGCAACGGCGCCGCTGGCGCCTATGGTGGGGATGTCGCTGCCCATGTTGGCCAACGTATGGGTTCCACTGGCCACGAATCCTCCTGCTATGTAAAAGGCTCCGAAGAACCACGGGCCCCAGCGGTCTTCGATGTTGCACCCCACCAGCCATAAGAACAGCATGTTCCCGATAAGGTGCGCCCATCCGGCGTGGAGGAACACGCACGTGACGGCGGTTACGGGATTGAAGTTCTTGGGCACGGAGCCCCACTTATAAAAGGGCCGGTTGTTTTTGAGTCGTTCGAGCTTTTCTTCGAGCCGGCTGAGGCGCTGCTTTTTTTCCTCGGATAACTCGAATTTCTCCCCGCCGAACATTTCTTTAACCTGTTCGAGGCGGGGGTCCTTTTCCATTTCTTCGCGCTGGAAGTAAAACGGGTCTATGGAATGGATTTCCCTGCGGACGTTGTCTATTTTTTCTCTGTAATCCAGCTCCAGATAATAGGAAGGGACGAAAACTATGAGGCTGAGTATCATCAGGCCCACGGTGACGTAAGGAAAACGCTGCACCCTGGCTTCGTGCCCGATTGGAATCAACATTTCAGATATATCCCCCGATTATAAGTTCGGTATATCATAGCATCGGGAGATATTAACTTGCAAGGCATTTTTTATTTTGCCCTGTCCCTGTCGTCTATTTTGCGTATTACTTCGGCAGGCCGTCCGGCGGCGAAGCTGTTGGGCGGAACGTCCCGTGTCACCAGGCTGCCGGTGCCGATTACGCAATGATTCCCGATAGTTACCCCCGGCATAACCGTTATCCAATTGGGGAGCCAGACGTAAGAGCCTATGGTAATCGGGGCCTTAGTGGCGGGGGTAAAGTTGTCCATGTCATGCAGGGAGCTGTCGATTATGGAGCAGCCCCAGCCGATAAGGGTGTTGTCCCCTACGGTGACCCTTTCCGAGGCCCCGAAGTGGCCGCCGGTGAACCAGCATCCCTTCCCGACGATTATGGTGGCGCCTTCGTCCGCCGCAAAACGGGTGGCGCCGATGGTGGACTGTATCCAGGTGTTGTCGCCGACGAATATTTCGCTTCCGGGGCCGGTATCGAAGGTGACGGGGTGATAGCCGATGTCTATGCACACCCCGGCGCCGATTTGAAGTTTTCCGCAACCCCGGAACCTGAGTAATTTCGGTGAGATACGCGAGCCTCGACCGAACGCGACCCGGCGCCTGAGGAACAGGCGCAACGCCCGGAAGCTCAAATTTTCCTTCGCGGCGTAAAGGCGCAGGTAAAACTTTTCCCATCGGGTGAAATCGTCGTAGCGCATGGGGATAAAGTTAACCTTTTCACTCCTCCGGACAAGGGGCTTAAGCCCCTTGTCTCTATCGCTCAACTACGTTGGACAACGGGCCTTAAGCCCCTTGTCTCTATCGCTCGATTACGTTGGACAAGGGGTTTAAACCCCTTGTCTACGACACTTCATCAATCCGGCATGGCCTTCAGGATATTGGATACGAAGTAGTCATGGTCCCAGTTTTCATCGGCGTCGAATGTCTGGCCAAGCCGGACGACGATGGTTTTTCTTGATGGAACAATGGTGACGAACTGCCCCTCGTGGCCCCAGGCGCTGTATATGTCGCTCGGGCAGTTGGGCATCCACTGGTCTTTTCCTTCGTTGTTCAGCCAGAACTGTGCCCCGTAGCCGTTATACGAAGGGGTGGGGGTGCGGGTGTATTCCACCCATCCCTCGGGCAGTATCCTTTCACCGTTCCATACTCCGTTGTTGTAATAAAGCATTCCGAACCTGGCCCAGTCGCGGGCGGTGGCGTACATGAATCCCGCCCCGACCATCGTCCCCGACGGGTCGGTTTCGATTATGGCGCTTCTCATGCCGAGCTTGTTGAATAACTCTTCGCGGGGGAAAGCGAGGTAGTCCCGGTGGGAGCCGCCGACGGTGTCGCGGATTATGCGGGCCAGAAGCATGGTGGTACCGCTGGAGTATGACCACTTTTCGCCCGGCACGGCCACCAGCGGTTTCTGCGCCGCGAATTTCGCCATGTCATATTTGGTGAAAAACATGTACCCCGCGTCGGAATCCGGATTTTGCTCGTACTCCTCCTTGAATTGAAGGCCACCGGACATGTGAAGGAGGTTGTTGACGGTTATTTCGCCGCGCGGGTCGCCTTCCTCCTGCCATTCGGGAACCGGGGCAGGCTCGTAAATATCCAGCTTGCCCATCCGGACCAGGATGCCAACCAGCGCGCTCGTGACGCTTTTGGTCATCGACCATCCCAGAAAGCGGGTGTCTTTCGAGTAACCTTTGGCGTATCGTTCGGCCACTATCCTGCCGTCGTACAGCACGATAACCGCACGGGTTCTTTTGGGAACGGTCCCGGGTTCCTCGCTGAAGGCCCAGTCAAGCGTATCCTCTAGCCGCTCTTTATCTATTCCCGGTGGGAGCTTCTTGGAGGTAACATCCCCCATCGGCCACGGCGAGTCTTCGATGTCGGGCGGAAGGGCAGGGAGCGAAACGTCGCACCGGCGCCTCAACCGCTCCTCGGAAACGTCTATCGCAAGGGTGCAGCCGCAATGGTCGCGATAGACGGCGTTCTGCCGGGCCAACAGCAGCAATACGTGAGCGTTGGCGGACTTGTTTTCGTAGTCGACCCCGCCGCGAATCATGTTTTTCCGCATGAGTTCGAGGTCTTCGCTCCACAGCGTTTCGGGCTGCCGCCCGGAGACGAAAACGCCGCTGCAAAGCATCTTTGCGGCATATCCGGTTCCGATGGGAGCGGCCCTGAGCATGGTTTTCATGTCGTAATCTTTGGGCAACAGAGCGAATGCGGCGACAGCCGCTCCGGCGATTAAGACCAGCACCAGCGCGAGGATTATTATTACTTTCTTTCTCATTGCTTTTTTCCTTTCCCACTCAAGAATTATTCATCAATGCTGTCCAACAAAAACCGAAAATGGCCATTTTGGACGGGTTAAGTGATTGATTTTACTGGAATTTGATAAAAAGTTCCAGAACAGGTTCCCCTTGCAGCGCAGATGCTGTCCAAAATAGGAGGTCATCGTAATTTCCTTGTAACTTCAGCCAAAAATCTCTCGAAAAGCCCT
>CAYWKU010000068.1:0-4894 GCA_964459325.1 uncultured bacterium
GTGGGCGAGCACACGGTTATTTTCGCCGGGGGCGGCGAGCGCATCGAGCTGCGCCACCAGGCTCACACCCGCGACACCTTCGCCAACGGCGCGCTGCGCGCCGCAATATGGGTAGCCGACAAGGAACCGAACCTTTACAGCATGTCCGACGTGCTGGGAATATCATAACGCCGCCGCGTTTATCCCGTTTAACATGGGTGAGGCCGGGGCCGGAGCTTTATGAAAACACCGGTTGGCGCGTAATGACCGCCGCCGGCGTAACACACCCTTAACAGGGAATTTTGATGCGAATAACTTCACTGGCAAAATTCATTGAAAATGTTCATAAATTACCAATTATTATGGAGGAAGTAAAAAGATGGAAGAAGTTGTTATCGTCAGTGCTGTAAGGACTCCCGTAGGCTCCTTCAACGGAGCTCTCAGCTCGGTAAAGTCCACTAAGCTGGGTTCCATAGCCATCAGGGAAGCCCTCAATCGCGCGGCGCTGAAATCGGACGAACCGGATGAAGTAATAATGGGCTGCGTGCTTCCCGCCAACCTAGGCCAGGCTCCCGCCCGCCAGGCGGCGCTGGGGGCCGACATGCCCGTCACCATACCCTGCACCACCGTCAACAAGGTCTGCGGCTCCGGTCTCAAAACCGTCGGCCTGGCGGCTCAGGCCGTGATGTGCGGCGACTCGAAAATAGTCGTTGCCGGCGGAATGGAAAGCATGTCCGGCGCGCCGTATGCGCTCGACAAGGCCCGCACCGGCTACAGGATGGGTGACGGAAAAATCTACGACCTTATGGTCAAAGACGGCCTGTGGGACGCATATAACGACAGGCACATGGGAGCGCTCGTCGACGACCTGGCCGAGGAATACGGGATAACCCGCGAGATGCAGGACGAATACGCCGAGCAAAGCTACCGGCGGTCGCTCAAAAGCATCGAAGACGGCCTTTTCAAGGAAGAAATCGTGCCGGTGGAAATTGCCGGCAAGAAGGGCGAAGTAACCGTCGTGGACAACGACGAAGAACCGGGCCGGGTGAAGTTCGATAAAATATCGAAGCTGCCGGGAGCGTTCAACAAAAACGGCGCCGTCACCGCCGCCAACGCCTCCAGCATCAACGACGGCGCGGGAGCGGTTGTCGTGATGAGCGCAAAGGAGGCCGAAGCCAGGGGCCTGAAGCCGATGGTGAGGATACTGGGCCATTCCCAGGCGGCCCTGGCCCCCGAGAAATTCGCCGTGGCGCCGGTGCCCGCGATGAAGAAGGTTTTTGAAAAGACCGGGCTCGACCCCGAAGACATCGACCTCTACGAGCTCAACGAAGCCTTTTCGGCCCAGATAATGGCCTGCAACAAGGACCTGCCGCTGCCGATGGAGAAGGTCAACCTCTTCGGCGGAGCGGTAAGCATCGGCCACCCAATCGGCGCCAGCGGAACCCGCGTGCTGGTCACGCTCCTGTACGGCATGAAGCGCACCGGGGCGAAACGGGGACTGGCTACCCTGTGCATAGGCGGCGGCGAAGGCGTGGCCATGATTGTGGAATCGGTGTAGGGAATCGGAATTATTCGGAAGCCACTACCTGGTTAACAAGGCTTCCGATGCCTTCAACTTTTATTTCGACGGTGTCCCCCGGTTGCATCGGCCCGATGCCTCCGGGAGTTCCGGTGCTTATGATGTCGCCCGGCAGTAGAGTCATGACGTGCGAAATGAAGCTTACCAGCTCATTCACTCCGAAAATGAGATTTGAAGTGCGGCTGGCCTGCTTGTTTTCACCATTCAAGTAGGATTCCACCGCCAGGTCGTCGGGGCTTATGTCGGTCACTATGCAGGGGCCTATGGGGCAGAAGGTATCGAACCCCTTGGAGCGGGCGAACTGGATGTCCTTCGACTGCAAATCCCGGGCGGTCACGTCGTTAAGGCAGGTATAACCGAGCACGTACTCAGCCGCTTTTTCCGCAGGCGCCTTTACGGCCCTTTTGCCGACGACGACGGCCAGCTCGGCTTCGTAATCCACCCTTTGGCTCATGGGCGGGTAAACTATATTGTCCCCCGGCCCTATTACCGAGGTTGAAGGCTTGAGAAAAATCATGGGGTCCTGGGGCAGCGGCGCCCCCATTTCCTCGGCGTGGTCACGGTAGTTCAACCCCAGTGCAACCACCTTTGTGGGAGACACCGGAGGTTTCAGCTTGAGCCCGTCGAGGCGGTATACTTTCTTGGTGAGGCCCCAGTCGCCGAGGTAGTCCCCCACCCCTTCCCGGACGCGCTCCCCGTCATCATCCAGAGTTCCCCACCTGAGCGACCCTTTCCTTTCATACCTCAATATCCGCATCTTGCCACACCCCGAGAACTTATACTACCATATTAGTCACATCAGTAAAACACACCTCGTAATCTCCATAGGCTCATACACCCGATTTTACATGTCACCCGCTTGAAATCAGGCTGCAAGATGTTAATATGATAAGTTTGGAACAATTATGAGCGGATTGGAGCAAATAGCAATTGACGGCGCCCCGGGTCTGGTTTCCGCCCTTGGAATCGGCACCGTTTTCATGTGCCTGATAATTCTTTTTTTCATCATGACCGCTATGGGCCGTTTGATGTCCCGCTTTTCCGCGAAGCAACATGCCGCCTCCAACCGGGCTGCCGCTGAAGCACAAACCGGAGCGGCTGAGGAGTATGAAGCCGAGGTTGAAACGGGAGCGCTTTCCGGAGAATCGGAAACGGCCGCCGCCATTTCCATAGCGCTGGCTCGACACAGAAGCAGGAGAACTTCATCTCAAACCGACGAGGAAACCACTAAAAACGCCTGGAAAATGGCCGGAAGATTAAGCGCCATGAAAAGACCATAACTACACCGGAAGGTAAAGAGGATAATGGCGAAATATGAAGTTTCGATAAACGGAAAGACGTACGAAGTTGAAATAGTATCCGACGACGGCCAACACGCCGTGGTCAATGTAGACGGCAAGCAGTATGAAGTAAACGCCCGCAGCGTCACTTCCGGGCCGTCATACTCATATCAACAGCAGGCGCCGGCGCCCGCCGAAAACGCACCCGATACGAAATCCTCCGCCCTGTCGCCCTCCTCCGACCCGGACGGCGCGGCCACTTCCATCTCCACGCCTTTGTCAAGGCCCGGCGGGGGAAGGGAAATACTGGCCCCCATGCCGGGGGTCATTCTGGAGATAAAAGTCAGCGTCGGCTCGAAAGTGAAGCCCGGAGACGTGGTGGCGAGAATGGAAGCCATGAAGATGGAAAACGACATCAAGAGCGACGTCGAGGGCACGGTTAAAGAAGTCGTTGTGCAGAAAGGCGACGGGGTTCAGGAGCGCGACGTTATACTGGTGCTGGAGGAGTAAGAATTGGAGGAGTTTTTACGGATATACGAGATTACCGGGCTTGCGGGGTTAACCGTCGGTAACCTGATAATGGATGCGATTGGCATCGTGTTCATATACCTGGCCATAAAGAAGCATTACGAGCCGCTGCTGCTCATTCCCATAGGCTTCGGCATAATTCTCGGCAACGTTCCGCCTATTTACATAGCGGGGGAAGCGGTATTTTACACGTCGGTGGCCAACCCCGACAGCCAGATGTATTTCCTTTATTACGGAGTGCTCAAAGGAATCTATCCGCCGCTGATTTTCCTGGGCGTAGGAGCTTTAACCGACTTCAGCTACCTGATTTCCAATCCCAAGCTGATTCTTTTGGGCGCGGCGGCTCAGATGGGCATTTTCGCCACGTATTTCGGGGCGCTGAAGCTGGGTTTCACCGCCACGGAAGCGGGTTCCATAGGCATAATAGGAGGCGCCGACGGCCCCACGGCCATTTTCCTGTCCAGCATGTTGACACCCGAGCTGATAGGCCCCATCGCTATCGCGGCATACAGTTACATGGCCCTGGTGCCCGTCATCCAGCCGCCCATCATGAAACTGTTGACCTCGCGGAAAGAGCGCCTGATAAAGATGAAATCGCCGAGGCACGTTTCCAAGCTGGAAAGGGTTGTCTTCCCGGTGCTGACTTTCATAATCTGCACCATACTGGCTCCCGGCTCGTCCATACTTCTGGGAATGTTGATGTTCGGCAACCTGCTGAAGGAGTCGGGAGTTACCGATCGCCTCGCCCATACGGCGGGGACAAGCTTTGTGGATATCGTGACCATACTTATCGGCGTTTGCGTGGGTTGCAGCGCCAGCGCCGATGTTTTCCTGAAAATAAGCTCCTTGAAAATTTTCGTTCTCGGCGCCTTCAGCTTTGCCTTCGCCACCGCTTGCGGAGTGTCCTTCGCAAAACTTCTCAACGCGGTGACCAAAGAAAGAATCAACCCGCTGGTGGGAGCCGCGGGAGTCAGCGCGGTGCCGGACAGCGCCCGGGTGGTTCAGATGGTGGGAAAGGAGGAGGACCCCTCGAACTGGCTGCTAATGCACGCCATGGGGCCGAACGTCGCCGGGGTTATAGGCTCCGCCATAGCCGCCGGGGTGTTGTGGTCGGTGCTGGCGTGAGGTATACATTTTTTACATTAAAAGACCACACTTCTCTTCCAAATTCGTCATACGTTATTTCGCCCTTATAAAAAATCAGGGACATAGCGGGAGCGTCCATCATCGGGCGGGTGCGGCTTATCCGCGAATTGCCGCGCAAGGTACAGGTATTACGTCCCGGCCACCTATGCACTTTTGCGAGCAACAGGACAAGGGGCTTAAGCCCCTTGTCTATTTTCGCAAGCGCTACTGCGCGAACGAACGTGCATTTCAAGATGCCGTCATGCTATGCGTGAGCGCAGTGCGGGGTGGAGGAACGAAGTTCCTCCCCCGGGAGGGTCAGTATTTTAGTTACTGCCTCAGGTTCCCGTCGCCGCGTATTTTTTAAACATCATCCCTGCACTTGCGTGAGCAATGGGACAAG
>CAYWKU010000069.1:0-4466 GCA_964459325.1 uncultured bacterium
CGGTGTGCCCGGCAGGAGTGCCGGGCCTACCATTTTTTTCCCGTCCGTGGTTTCCCTTTATAATAATTGAAACCCCGGAATTTATTCCGGGGACTTGCGCAACCCCGACGTATAACGTCGGCGCTACCCTGCCGCCCTGCGATTTCCGGTGGTCGGGCTTTGCATGATTCCAACCCCCGGTGGTAATATTGGAACTTTATTTTATACTCGTGTCCCAGTAATAAGTGCGGAGGAATATCCGATTGGCAAGGAAAATCAAAAAGAAGCAGCGTCGCAAGGACTTATTGAAGGGCGAGGACGAGTTTCTCACTTTCAGCGAAAAAGCGGCGGAGTGGGGCGCCGAAAACTGGCCCATCCTGCTGATTGGCGTGGGAGTGGTGGCACTGTTTTTCGTCGTGGGCCTTTTCATCAAGTCCAGCGTGGCCGATTCGAGGACCAATGCCGCCAGCCGGCTTAATGAGGCCATCGCCGGCTATAATAACGCCGTCGTCAGGCAGGTGATGTCCGCCCGCTCGCCCGAAGCGCCGCAGTTCGACGCCCGCACGGCCTATGAAAACGCGGCCTACAGGCTGAAAAAATACCTTGACGACCACCCGGATTCCGAGCAGTCGGAACTGGTTCGGCTGTATCTGGCAAACGCCGAGATTCGCTTTCAATTGAACCGCGTCATGCCGGATTTCACCCAGGCCCGGACTAACCTGGAAGAACTCTCCAAGCTCGGAAAGTCTGATGAGATGGGTCATCTGGCCCGTCATAACCTCGGCATGACATACTACCTGGAGGGGAAATACGATAAGGCGCTGGAGATATTCGAAAAGCTTATAGCAGAAGGCACGCCCGTGGCCCGCGCGGCAAACCTGGTCTATGCGGGCAGGTGCCATGAAAAGAATGGCAACTTCGACAGGGCTATCGAAAGGTACCGCCTGACGCTGGATTCATACTCCGACATCAGAATAACCAACGGCCTGGACAGCAAAATCGCCGAGCTCAGGATAAAGCAGAAAGAACAAGAGGAAGAAACATCGAAGAACCAAACCGAAAAATCCGGCGGATGAGTGTTTCCTGTGGCATGAAAATACTTAAATATCAAATACTTATAATCACATTTTTCATGTTGTTTGTTAACGTGGGGCAGGGCGCTCCCAAGCGCATCTGGGCCACCTACATCGCTCCCATGGGCCCTCTGGGAGCCGACCGGCAGGAGAAAGGGCGGCTGGATTGCACAGGTGACACCGTCTACGCGGCCACACAACGGGGAAAGCTGGCGGCGCTCGATGCCGAAACCGGCAAAATCAGGTGGAAAAGCGGACTTAAGGCCAAACCGAACGGGGTAGCCGCCGACGACAACGGGGTATACCTGGGTCTCGAAGACGGGACCTTCAGGTCATACTACGCGGAGACCGGCGAGCTTATGTGGACTATGGAGCTTAAAAGCTCCGTCGTGTCCAAGCCTGCCGTCTGGAACGGAATAGTGTATTTCATCACCGGCGATGAAACCCTCTACGCCGTGGACGCCGCCACCGGCAAGTGGAAATGGCAGTACAGCCGCGATACCCGCAAGCAAATGACCATAATGGGCCTCCCGGCGCCGGTAATATCCGACGGGGTGGTGTTCGCAGGAACCGGCGACGGGCTCCTGGTAGCTCTGGATGCACTCACCGGAAAGCTCAAATGGGGCAAGAAACCGAGAAGGTCGCCCGCCAGGTTCGAGGACGCCGACGCCACGCCCCTGGTGGCCGAAAAGTCAGTAATTATGGCTATTTACGACGGCGGAGTGTTTTCGGTGGACAGGGAGGCCGGGACAATTAACTGGGGCTTCGAGCGCGGAAGCATCATGCCCATATCCAGTGACGACAACCTCGTTATCGTCTCCGGCCAGGATAACGCCGTGCACGCTCTGAACCCGGTCAACGGCGATGAAAAGTGGAGCTACAGCACTCACGGCGGGCGGCCTGACTACACCGGCGTAGTCAGCTACAACGGCAGGGTGCTTTTCGGCAGCTCGTGGGGAAAAGTGCGCGTGCTTGACGCCGAATCGGGCGAGGTTATCGAGAAGTTTCACACCTGGGGCGGCGTGTATTCGACTCCCGCTATATGCGATGGGGTGGCTTACGTGCTGAACGGCCGTGGGCAAGTGGAAGCCATATCTCTCCGCTGAAAGCTGCACAAAACCGGCTACTTAGAAATACGCCTCGGATGTAACGACATTTCCGTTGGTTCCGATAATAAATATTATGTAAACTGTACGGAAGTCTCCAATAAGACGCTACCCGCGGGTATGGCGCCCCACCCGCCGGGCATTTTTTCCAGTCCGCATTGCGCGACAAAAGTGTCGCGCCCACCATGGTGGTTTTTTGGGCGTGACGCTGATGGCAGGCCCGGCACTCCTGCCGGGCGATCCCGCTGCCCCTTCTGAAATGAGCGACATTAGTATCGCGCCTACCATTTTGTGAAAGGCGCAATCATAATCACCTGGCGCATCGGAAGCCGCCGTTGAAAGACCGGTACGTAGGCGGGAAACCCAGCCGGTGCGAAACCCTCATGAACCGCTCCACTGCCGACCATGCTCCGCCTTTGAAAGTGCGCCAACTGCCGGACGAAGCCCCGCCGGGGTTCATGTACGGAGTGTAGGTAAAGTAGATTTTATCGTAGCGGTCGGCAGTCCATTCCCACACGTTTCCAGCCATGTTTTCCGCCCCGTAAGGGCTTCTTCCGCTACTTTTAACGCCGACCTTGAATGTTGAATACCTCCCGCACCCGAGTCCCGAATCGGCGCTCATGTGCACCACTTTCGAGCAGTCCGGCGGCTCGTTGCCCCACGGGTATATCCTGCCGTCAACGCCCCGGGCGGCCTTCTCCCATTCAGCCTCGGTCGGAAGCCGCTTGCCCGCCCAATCGCAGTAGTCCCGCGCCTCCGACCAGGTGACGCAGTTCATCGGGTGCCCGGCAAGGTTTTCTCCGTAATAATTGCACAGCGGGCTTTTCACCGGCGGCTTTATTCCGAAGTCGGTAAAGTCGTACCACCCTACCCGCTCGTCCGAACATCCCCCGTCCCCCACGCACTCGCGATATTCGGCCACCGTAACTTCCCGTTTATCAATATAAAATCCGTCCAGGTACACCCTGTGGCCCGGTTTTTCCTGGTCACGGCAGTTGGGGTCGAGCCGGTGATTGCAGCCCATCATGAACTCGCCCGGCGGCACGAAAACCATCCCCGGCGGCGCGGATTTTTTCACGGTGATACGGTTGCCGTTGACACTACAACAGCCGGCCAGCAAGAGAACGATGAGCAAGTATTTTGAAATCGTGCGAAATTTCATCCTCGACATAATTATAATCGCTATCGCCGGCGGGCGCCAACGCCGGGTAATACCCGACCATCCCGGTCATCATGGAGAAGTTGTAGAATATTCTACAACGTTGTAGAATATTGTACAATTCTGTAGAATTTGCGATTTTTCCGATTCTACAACTCCGGGACAAAATGTCACACCGCATGGTAGGCCCGACAACCCTGCCGGGCACACCAAGAGGCTGCCGGGGAATGGACGGCAGGGGCGCCACGGGTGGCCCCGACGTTACACGTCGGGGTTGCGCAAGCAACAAGAAACCCTACCTCCTGTGGCTGACGCCACCCACCTAGCCTGCGGCAAGATGGGGTACCCGGTGAAGGGATTGTTCGCCCGAAGATAATCAGCTCCGGGCACCTGATTTGTTGCGGTTGTGTTGGTTCGGACGAGAGAGGGGGATTAACGTCAGGCGCAGGGGCGCAATATCTTGCGCCCCTGCTAATGGAATCTTCAAGGAACTCCGGGGAAAAATCAGACAGGCTACTTACCTCGGTTGCTCCTGCATCTGTTCCATGTCCCTGAGCTGATATTCCTTCGGAACCTCAAATTTCTTACCGGGGATGGATTCGTCGAAAGAAACTTTCAACACGTCATAGACCACTTTTGTTTCCGCGGGAGCCCCTCCCTTGTATTTCCATTTTCGAATGATGTTGTCTTTTGAGACGTAAACGGTGGACTCGGATTGGTTTCTCTCATCTTTGATTTCGAATCTTCGACAATTGACATCCCTTATTTTCTTGCGGCCTTTCTCTTTGATGGTGACTTTCTTCTCGTTTTCCACCAAATGAAGCTGAACAAAGTTGGGCCATTGTACTTTAAACTGGTCGAACAGCGTCTTGTATGTGAAGTATCTCTGAACCATAGGGCTGTCTTTCGGCATTTTTAACGCCATTTGCTGGCTGGGTATGAGCAGGTATGCCATGTTTTCATCCTTGATGAGCACGGACTGCTTTTTGTAATTACCGTTTTGTTTGGTTTTGATGACAAAGCTTTCTTTTTCTTTGTCTTTGTAATATTCAATTTTCATCGGCGCCTGACCCTCATGCTCGACGGTAGACTCATACCAGACGGTATCGTGCTCCTCCACTTCACCTTTGACGTAATCCGAGGGCTTTT
>CAYWKU010000070.1:0-4146 GCA_964459325.1 uncultured bacterium
ACCAAAAATCTTCCCTAAAAAGCATTGCCAATTCGTTAAGCGGGAATCTTGGAATGTACCTTCTATCCGTTAACCTTATTGACAGGATGGAATTTATTAATCTATACTTGGAAGCGTTTCGAGGAGGAGTTGAAGATATGAACAAGTCCGATCTGGTTGAAGCGCTGTCCGAGAAACTTCATATGAGCAAGAAGGAGGCTCACGCCGTGGTGGAGGCGGTCTTCGGCGCCAACGGCGGCATAATTCCTTCCAAGCTGGATGCGGGGGAACAGGTTTCTTTGAGCGGGTTTGGCGTGTTTGAGTTGAAAAAAAGGCCTTCTCGCACCGCCCGCAACCCCAAGACTGGAAAATCGGTTCTGGTGCCGGAGAAACGTAGTCCGGTATTCCGACCCAGCAAGACGTTGAAGAATAAGTTGAGCCATCCCTCCCGTTAGGGTAAGGGATATTATATAAGCCCCTCTCCACATAAGCGAGCACCATATATCCCGACCGCAACCAGGGCCGCATTACAAGAATGGATGTCGGTGGGGAACCTTAAAATGCCCGAGAGTTATCAAAATATGCCGCACGGGTACCCGTTTGTGCTTGTAGTGGATGAGGACAGTGAGAACCTTGAGAATTTCAGGACTCACTTGGAAGGAAAAAGGAATTTTCTTGCCTTAGAGAGCCCTGCCGAGGCCCTGTCGGCAGTAGCTGAGCGGGAGGTGGCTGCGGTGGTGGCGGAGCAGTCGCTTCAAAGCCCCTCCGGGCTCGAACTGCTCAAAAGAACCACTGAATTTTCCCCTCGAACGGTGGGAATATTGATGTCCCATGCGCCGAAGTCTTCGGTGTTGATGAAGGCACTCAACTGCGGCAAGGTATGCTACTTCCTTCAAAAACCGGTGGATTCCGGAAAAATCGATGACTTCCTGGATGCGGCGATGGAAAAATATTATGCCCGCCTCAGGTGGGAAGAACATTTAACCTCGCTGCGTAGACTCATAGATTATTATAAAGAAAATAACCCCGCCGAATCGGCCCCGGGCGTAGAGGGTGATTTAAGTGGTGTGCTGGAGAAAATAAGGGACATGGTCTCCTCTCCATCTGTGCCGGAGGAAAAGGAAGTTGCCCACTCATCAAAACTACCGCGAAAACTGGCGGATGTGGAACGGGAAGAAATATCGGCGGCGCTGAAAAAAGCCGGGGGCAAAAAGGCCGCGGCCGCCCGGGTGTTGGGAATTAATCGCTCCACCCTTTATTATAGGATGAAAAGGCAGGGGATTGTCGAGCCTTGAGAAAAATCGATAAGGGTGGGGTAGGCCATGCGCGAGTTCCTTAAAAGGATATTAATCCTGCCGATAGTGTTTTTTCTGTTGCTTTCTGCCCCGGCGGGCGCGAAAAAGCCTCCGTCGCTCAAGAAAGCCGGTGTCTATTGCGTTATTCTGCCGTACAATTTCGACCGTGAAGAAAAGGGTATTCCTGTCCTCGACTTGCCCGACAACGCCCTTCTTTTGTTGCAGGGGCTCGGGGGCGATTGCGAGCCGGCGGTTTTATCCGTCGAGCAGGAAGGGGAAGTTCTGCCGGCGGCGGGATGGGAATCGTTCTATATCTGGGGAGCTTTTCGCGTCGTTTATTTCCCTCCGGAGTTTGATAAATTTTCCGGCTACAAGCTTCGGTTTACCTACCGGGACAATGAAGGGGAAATCGAAATCGTGGGCGGGGAACTGAAATATCTGGCCAAAGGAGCGCAAAAAGGGGGTAGGAAGAAGTGGGAGGAGCCGGTAACCCGGCGGATGATAGAGAGGATTCATCCGGTCGAGCTTGCGGGCCTTTTATCCCGGGGGAGGGGTACTGAGTACGCCAACCTTGCCTTGGGAATAGTACAACGGGGCGGGTTGCCGCTGCTGCGCAGGGAGGCCCGCGGTGCCTTGATGTCCGGAGATAACGTGAAGGCCGCCTGCATGGCATCCATGGCCATCAAGTGGGCCCCCGCCTACGAAACACAGGAGTCGCGGCGCGTGCCCGTTTTCCAGGACTGGGTGCTGGTGGCGAGGGCCTTCAAAAATATGGACAAGCTTCCGGCCTCGATAAAGGCCTACGATGAAGCGCTGAAAGTGTACCGCGACCCCCGGATAGTTTCCGAGCGAGAAAAAATCATAAAAAAGTATAAAAGCCGGTCCCGCTCTGCTTCCGAATTCAAGCCGGGCCTGACGGAAATGGAACGGGCTGCGGGTAAGAGCGGTTCCATACCCATTCCGGAGCCTGGAAAAAATGAAATCAAGGCCGGAGTCAGCGCCAACGGGATATACCTGGACGACCACAGGGACAGGGTGCTGGCCCAGTGCGGCGAGCCTGATGAAAGATTGAGCACCGTATTGCTCTATACCGACCACCGAGTGTGCCCGGAAGCCGTTTTCATATCCCCGAGCAACCTGGTTTATTCCATCAGAACCTCTAAAGGACAAACTAAACAGGGAATATCTTCCGGCACAGAGTTGAAAAAGGTGAAGGAAAGCCTGGGTGAGCCGGAAAATACGGAACTCCTTCGCGACACCTCGGGTAATGAGACGGGAACCAGATGGATATACACCGAGCTTAAAATGGCTTTTCTTGACCTGAACGACGACGGAAAAGTCGACCAGGTCGAGGTGTTCGACTATTCCCTTATCGATTAAAACCGCCGGATAGGGCTGACAGCCTAAACCTTCTCCTCTTCACCGCTGCCGGGATACGGCTGGAAGTAGGGAAAATCCCCCTGGGCGGTTTCGGCCTCTCTCTCCAGCTCGATATCCTCCGATATATCGTCAAGATAAACGGGAATGTCGGAACTGCAGGCGGCCAGCTCCTTAGACAAACTGTCCCGGAAGCTTACAACCATCACCTTGCAGCCCAACCTGCGGGCTTCGCGAGCTATTTCGGCATAATCCCCGTCGCCGGTGACCAGGATTGCGGTATCGAAGGCGTGATTGTAAAGCAGGGTCAAAAATCGTGACACCAGGCTCATGTCCACGCCCTTTTCCAGGTAAATCTCATGAGGCTCGCCGCATTTGCGGCAGCTTATTGTCTTGATCTTCAAAGTGGCTAGGACAATATTGTACCCCAACTCCTTTCTGAGCACGTCGAAGAACGCGGTTTGAGTGTCGCGGGGAGCGCCTTCCCTTTCCGCTGCGAAGAAGTAAGTTTCCCAAATCGGGCCGTATTCCTCGATTTTTTTGTGAAGTTTTTTGTAATCGATGCGATATCCGGGCTTTATGCATCTCAAGTTTTGGAAAATGTTCGAATTGTCAATGAACATAATGGTCTTTTGTTGACAATTAATCATAAAAGCAGCCTCCTTTTAGTATACCTTATAGACCATACATGACAGTGGTTATCTATCCGCCTTCAAGCACCCCCTTTCCCGTAAAATGATGAAAAGGGAAGGTTCATTTCGATAGTTGTGGAAACAAATGCCCCTTCCATGTTATCGAAATATAATAGCGGAAAAGACGGGGGTCAACAAGTTCAGCCTGAGAAAAGGGTTGAATTAACTGAACTGAAGAGTATCCCCCCTATTGCAAAACGTTTTTTCCTTGTTTATACTCCTTGGGGTCATAAGAGATAGAGTGATAATTCCGGCGAATGTCGCCGATTACCCTCTTGACAGACTGCTCTGAGATGTTAGAATTAATAGTGGTCTCAATGCGAGGCGTGAGATAGTTTGTCATTTTTTCCTTAGATTTTAGGGTTTTCGATCTTTGAAAACTGGATAGCTTTGACCAAGACGAGCAGGTCCTCGACGATCCCTTTACACGGATCGAGTCTTCGGGGAGCTTATCCCCGAATCCACAGATATTAAGTGGAGAGTTTGATCCTGGCTCAGGACGAACGCTGGCGGCGTGCCTCATACATGCGAGTCGAGCGCGAAAGTCACCTTCGGGTGGCGATTAGAGCGGCGAACGGGTGAGTAACACGTGGGTAACCTGTCCCGGAGTTGGGGATAACCACTGGAAACGGTGGCTAATACCCGAGATGTCACGGTTTCAATAGATTCGGTGACTGAAGGCGCGGCCCTTCGGGGTTGTGTCGCTCTGGGAGGGGCCCGCGCCCCATTAGTTAGTTGGTAGGGTAACGGCCTACCAAGGCGACGATGGGTAGCTGGTCTGAGAGGATGATCAGCCACACTGG
>CAYWKU010000071.1:0-3848 GCA_964459325.1 uncultured bacterium
GGGCTTTTTGGCTCCAGCGGTGTCGGCAACGAATACAGCCGACAAAAGGGTAGCCAGGAAAATGAAAAAGATTTTTTTCGGCATTTTCTTCTACCTCCTTTTTTGATTTGGTGTTTAACGTGAAACGATTCCTGAAGATTCAACCCCTAATTCCTGACGTATCCTCCCCAAGTTTTAAACATGCAAGTGGAATGCTTCAGTAGGGGGTGCAGCTATGTTGGGGAATTGGACAACACTGTTCGGCAAAGGTTCTTTTTCTTACGATTCAAAGATACAAACATAAATAATTTTATTTAACGAAGGTATTTGATTCCCATTTTGGTAGAAAAATCCGCAATTTAAAGCCGAATTGAATCTTCTTCAACGTCGCAGAAAAATACATTTTCCGGTTTCCCAATCCTCAATTTTCTGAATTTTCCCGATTGCTTTCGTGGCTTCGACCGGGAATTGCGAAACCGGGTACCCCATCTTGCCACGGGCTAGGTGGGTTGCGAAGCCACAGGGAAATATGGTATATGGTTTCTGAAGGTTAGGCGCATGGACTTATTATCAATGGAACAGTTACCGATTTTATGAGGAGGGAAAAAAGCGTTGGGGCGCCAATCACAAAGCCTTCAATATTCCCTGCCCGTCCGGGCTCGGTCACATAAAATGGCAGGCCCGGCACTCCTGCCGGGCGCACCGAGGCCGGCGTTGAATGGGCGGCAGGGGCGCCGCCCCTACCATGTCTAGGAAGCGAGTCGAGCCTCGCTTAAGGCAGAGCGGCGTCAAGACCGCCGCACTCCAAAGAAAATTTTTGGAATTTATTCCGGGAATTTTTTCAAGAGGGAGATTCCCCGGACTGAAGTCCGGGGCTAGCCATCGACTGTGAAGCTCCCCTGACGGGCAGGCTCCGACCTGAAGGTCGGGGTTTCTTTTCCTTCAGTAAGGGTGGCCCGGACGTTATACGTCCGGGTCCGAAGGACAAGAAACGAACGGGCTGCAAATGATGCTAACTGTTCACTTCGTTCCCAACACTCCTGCGGGTTATCCCGTTTAATAATAGTGCGGGTTACCCGCTTATCGGGGCGGGTAACCCGCGGTGTATTTTGCTCAGTAGCTGTAGTTGAGGTTGCCTCCCACTCCAATCCAAGTCTGGTCGTTGGGGTCCATTTGAAGGAAAACGCCTTCGTCGGGGAGAACGAGGATTTGATTTCCTGTATCGGTTGTTATCCATCCGGGCCATGGCAGCATTCTCGTAAATGTGCCGGTATCAACAATGGTACCGGAAGCGTCTTTCAATTCGTAAGAATCATCCTGAGAGCCATTTGGGTCCGGAACGGTTACCAGGCCATAGTCCTGGCCCGTGCTGAAATAACCGTATTGGCCATCGAGCGTGGATGCGGATAGATCCTGCTTTTCAACTCCCACCAGCATTCCGGGACCGGCGTCAGTCCTGTTTTGGAGGTCAATTATAAGCACTTTACCGCCACCCGAGGAAGGCAGCAACATCGCGGTGGCGATTTCGTCTCCTCCATCGCTCGAGACCGTTATTGTTCCGTTTCCGTTATCGCTCCAGCTTCCGCTTCTTTCTGCCGGATCGTAGTCTAAGTCACACCCATCACACACATCCCACGTATTGTCCGATTTTACTTCGAATGTGCCGTAAGAAGCGGAATAACCCGCATCGCATGAATAGCCGCTCAACGAGGAAGCGCACTCGTAGGATACATAGTTGTACACGCCCTCGATTTCTTCATTGGCCTCATAAGTTTCAGCGGGCAGACCGGTAAAGACCATGGGTTCAAGTTGACCATCCACTTCGACCGCGGTAAGGCCCACGATGAAGAATACTTCTCCGCTCGTCGTCGGGGATTCCAATTAGATGATTCTTGTGAACGGGTCGTCAGCCGGCGAATAGGTTCCGTCGTTATTATCCACAAGCGTGCCGGAGCCTGTTTCTCCCTCCAGCCCGAAATCGCTTTCAACGATTTCGTATTCGTATTCCAGGGTGGAGGTGTCAATTGAATATACCAGAACATCGCCTATGCTTGCGGAGGAGGCAAACTGGGTGCCAAGGTCTGGCCAAGTATCCCCGTCCCCGCTGCCGTCACTGTCGCTACTGCTGCTACTGCTGCCACAGGCGCAAATCAATAACATAATTGAAATAACTGCCAATGTGCGCATTACTGATTTTTTCATCGTCTTCTCCTTTCGTGTTCATGTTTGGTTTGGGTTGTGGCATTCTGCAATTTCTATACAGAAATTGCGGATTTTGCCCGCATTTACGCGTGCAACATTATCGGCTAAGATGCCGGATATGTGCACATGGAATCTTTTTTCAGAGGTTTATGAGGAAGCTACATCTATCGAGAGTCATCTTGAGGGTTAATTGAACCGGTAACGGTTCACCTCAGAAATCCCTTATCGCTTTTTGCATCTCTCTTACTCTGATTTCCATTCTATCATAACGTCACCCTTCCTGTCAACCCTTTATAGCCCTGAATTTTGTAGTTGGTTTCAGAGATAAAAAAAGTCCTTTTTCTTTATGATGTATGGAGCGTCTTTTTCAGACAAGGGGCTTCAGCCCCTTGGATTTCAAGGGGTTAAAACCCCTTGTCCAAGGGGGGTCCGGCGTCTTTTTCAGACAAGGGGCTTCAGCCCCTTGGATTTCAAGGGGTTAAAACCCCTTGTCCAAGGGGGTTCCATTGCCGAAAAATCCCATTGTGCAACGGCCTCTGTCGGTGTGGAACCGGCGGTCGCCCTCAGGGTCCTGCGGGGCCCTGTGGTACCTGCTGTGGGGCTTCCTGTTTGAGCTCCTCCGCCTTAATCTCGACGTCCGCGTCATTGCGCAACTTTTCGACAAACCCCCCGAACGCCTGGTTCGCCTTTCGTTGCTCGAGCTGCTGCATCAACTGGTCTTTTACTTCATCGAACTCGTGCGGCTCGCCGCCCTGGGGGCTTCGGAACATCTCCTTATTATCTTCGTAAAACTTCCTGGCTTCCTCCTCGGTAACTTCGGCCTCGGGAGCAACCTCTTCCTTGAGCTTATCAACCACTGCCTTCTGCCTTATCTGTTCCCGGAATTCATCTCCGGAAACCCCCGCCTGGCTGAGACGCTGGTTCAGGTTGCTTTCGCCCCCGAGCATCCGGGCCTGCTCCTGGTAGGTTTGTTCAACTTCCTCTTTTGAGACCTCGATGTTTCGGTCTTTTGCTTCCTGGATTATGAGTTTGTTCTTGATGACATTGTCAAGCACTCTTTTCCGAAGCATCTGTTCCATCTGAGCGTTAACCTGCCTGCCCTGCTGCTGCATACCTTGCATCTGCTGCTCGACAATGGGTTCGACTTCCGATGCGCTGATTTCCTCACCGTCGACCGCGGCGAGAACTTCCGAGCCTTCATATTCTTTGGCCGGGGAAGATTCCGGTTGAGCCTGCTGAGGCTGCTCCTTCAACCCTCCCGGCGGGCCTTCGGCGGGACCGCGCTTTTCCTCCATTCCCTGTCGCGGGCCACGGGGTTGTTGTTTCGTCTGTTGCGGCGGTTCAACCGCAGGCCCCCCGGCATCCCTGCCCGTCTTCTCACAAGCCGTAATCCCTGCGATTCCGGCCATTAGGGCAAACACCAGTAAAAAAATAAGGGATTGGATGATACGCTGCATAATACACGCTCCTTTCCTTTTCGTGCTGAATTTCTTATTCACAAATATTTCTCGTCCCCTTTGTAAATATAAGGCACGGAAAAGTTCCCGTCAAGGGTCGTGAGAATTTAAATTTTCAGGGCAAGCCCGGAATAAATTCCGGGGTTTCAACATATGGAAACCACGGACGGGAAAAAAATGGTAGGCCCGGCACTCCTGCCGGGCACACCG
>CAYWKU010000072.1:0-3178 GCA_964459325.1 uncultured bacterium
GGTGATGGCCCAGGAGGAACAACCGGAAGAGGTAATAGCAGAATACGGGCTGGAGCTAACTCCCGTAACCGAGCGGTATGACACCATCACCGTGGCGGGCCGGGATAAACCGCTGGACTTTAACTTGGTGAATATCGGCACGGCTACGGTGAACAATATTACCCTCTCGGCTGACGGACCCGGAGGCTGGGAAATCGATTTCGAACAGGAAGAGGTAGCGGCACTGGAGGCCGGGGAAAGAGAGCGGGTGGATGTTAGCCTAGAGGTGCCGGTGGGGACCACCCCCGGAGACTACATGATTCACCTGAACGCGGCAGGAGATGAAGTCTCTGCGCCCCAGGTGGACATAAGAGTGACCGTGAACCCCTCCGTCACCGAACCGAAAATTGAATTGAGGCAGCTTTACCCGACGCTGGAAGCAGTCGCCGGCGAACAGTTCGTTTTCGAAGTGGAGTTTCTGTACACCGCCGCCAGCATGCAGGAACCTCCCAAGGTGTTCAATCTGATAACCGAGGTGCCACAGGGCTGGGATGTCCATATGACGCCGCCCTATGAAAAGGAAAAGAAGCTGAGCTCCATCAGCCTGAAGCCCAGCTTTACCTTTGGTGACAAGATGCGCCTGGTAGCCACGCCTCCCTTCCCGCCGCTTCCGGAACCGGGAGAGTACCCGATTAGACTGAAAATAACCGACGAGACCGGTGAACTGACCGATTCCGTGGAGTACACGGCGATAATTACCGCTCGCTATAACCTGACGCTGTCACCGGCCGGTGAGCGCTATAACACCACCGCCACCGCCGGCGAGGAAAAATTCTTCTCCGTGCGGCTGGCCAACCTGGGCACGGGAGATATTAATAAGGTCAGCCTTTCTTCCACCAAGCCGGAAGGGTGGACGGTAGAATTCACCCCCGATGAGCTGGAAGTAATCGAAGCACTGAAAACTCGAACGGTGGACGTGAGTATACAACCGCCGCCGGAAACAATAGCCGGGGACTATCAGATTACACTGAAAGCAACCGGTACGCAGGCGACCGCCCGGGATATGAATATCCGGGTTACCGTGGAAAGCCCCACCATCTGGGGATGGGTAGGAGTAATCATCATCATTCTGGTCGTCGCCGGACTGGTGGTCATTTTTATGCGGTTTAGTCGGCGTTAGCTAATGAGCGAAGAATTTGCCATTGTAACCGAAGGCTTCAGCAAGAGGTACGATGGAGTCACCGTGGTCGACCGCCTCAATCTGCACGTGCGGAATAACGAGGTGTTCGGACTGCTCGGGCCCAACGGCGCGGGCAAGACCACGTCCATCCTGATGCTGCTGGGGTTGACCGAGCCATCCGAGGGTACGGCCCGGGTATGCGGATATAACCCCACCCGGGAGCCGCTACAGGTCAAGCGCCTGATTGGTTATCTCCCGGAGAAAGTGGGTTTCTATGAGGGCCTGACCGCGCGGGAAAACCTGAGGTTTATTGCCGAGCTGAACGGCATTGACTACCGGGAAATTAAAAGCCGGGTGGATGAAGTCTTGGAAATGGTGGGCTTGACGGAGATGGAAGTGATGGAGGACTCCGGCACCGGACAGAAGAAGGAAAAAACGGTGGCCAAGTTTTCCCGGGGAATGAAACAACGTCTGGGGATTGCCGACGTGTTGATAAAAAGGCCGAAGGTGGTGGTACTGGATGAACCGACCTCCGGCCTGGACCCGAGCGGGATAAACCAGCTGCTCGACCTGATTGCGCGGCTGCCGGAAATGGGGACCACGGTGGTACTGTCTTCTCATCAGCTTTACCAGGTGCAGCGCGTGTGCAACAGTGTGGGCATTCTGTCCAGGGGTAAAACGGTCATCGAAGGCTCTATTGACCAGCTGGGTCGGGAAGCTATGGCCGGCGGACGGTACAGTATAGAGGTAGAGACGGTGGCACCGGGTGAAAAACTGGTCACGGCCCTGGAAGGAATCGCAGGCGTAAGGGGCGTGCGGATAGAAGAGAACCGGCTCCTGGTCAGCACTGACGCTGACCTGAGGGCGGACATTTCCAGGGTGGTGGTGGGGCAGGACTTTCCGCTTATCCAGATGAAGATACAGGAGTTTTCTCTGGATGATATTTATATGAAGTACTTTAAGGAGAACCAGACAATTGACGGCGATACTGCGTAAAGAGCTGGCCGATTCTTTTACCAGCATCAGGTTTATTATCCTGTTCACTATGATGTTGTTCGTCAGCGCCGCCGGACTGAGGGCGGCGGCCGAGGGTATCCGGGGGGCGGGCCTCCCGGAAGGGTTCGTTTTTCTGGGGCTCTTCACCACGCAGGGAAACGTGATTCCCTCTCTGGCCAGCCTGCTGTCGATACTGGTGCCCATAATCGGCATCGCTCTTGGGTTTGACGCCATTAACAGCGAGCGCACCGGCGGAACTCTGAGCCGGATCCTGTCCCAGCCGATATACCGGGACAGCGTCATTAACGGAAAATTCCTGGCCGGGATTGTCACCCTGACGGTGATGGTGGCCACGGCGATATTGCTGGTCTCCGGTTACGGGCTCAGAATGATCGGCGTGCCGCCGACGGCGGAGCAGGTCATCCGGCTCTTCATGTACCTGTTCCTGACCATCATCTACGGTGCTTTCTGGATGGGCCTGGCGATGCTCTTCTCGGTACTGCTCCGGCGAGTGGCTTCCTCGCTGCTGACTTCCCTGAGTGTCTGGCTGTTCTTCAGCATTTTTATCCTGCTGGTGGCCCCGGCCATCGCCAATGTTTTAATCCCTGCGGCCGATGCTTCCCAGGCGGAGCTGGCGAGTAACCGGGAACTGACCCAGATGATAATGCGGGTTTCCCCGAATATACTTTACCAGGAAGCCACCCGGGGGCTGCTGGCGCCGATGGTGGTGGGCAGCCTGGGGATGTTAACCCAGAGCCAGGTAGCCTATATGATACCCAATCCGCTCAGTATGGGGCAAAGCATCCTGCTTATCTGGCCCCACCTGACCAGTCTGGTGAGCCTGAGCGTGGTATGCTTTGCCGCCAGCTACGTGCTGTTCATGAGGCAGGAGATCCGGGCCACTTAAGCCTTCAGGCCTGGGCGGCAGCTACGAAACACCGCGGAGCAAAACCCTTCCCCCCAACCGGGGAGGATGAGCTTTGTCTCTTTTTCCGGTGCCGCTCCGGTAAAAAGGCTAGCCCA
>CAYWKU010000073.1:0-2812 GCA_964459325.1 uncultured bacterium
CCCTATACATCGTCTTACGACTTAGCAGAGACCTGTGTTTTTAGTAAACAGTCGCCGCCGCCTGGTCACTGCGACCTCCTTCTGCTCCGGGTGCGAGACCCTTCACATAATGGAGGCACACCTTCTCCCGAAGTTACGGTGCCAATTTGCCGAGTTCCTTAACCAGGGTTCACTCAAGCGCCTGAGGATTCTCTCCCCGCCTACCTGAGTTGGTTTGCGGTACGAGCACCTGATTTGCTTCCTACGAGGCTTTTCTAGGGAGCATGGGGTCGACCAATCCGCCTTGCCCGAAAGCTCGGCGTCCCATCACCTCTCAGAGTTACGAGATTCGGGATTTGCCTCGAATCTCCTCCTACGGGCTTGGCCCGGCACTTCCAATCGCCGGTAGGTCTACCCTTCTCCGTCCCCCCTTCGGTCAAACGCAAATCAGGCGGTACAGGAATATTAACCTGTTTCCCATCGCCTACGCCTTTCGGCCTCGGCTTAGGTCCCGACTAACCCTGGGAGGATTAACCTTCCCCAGGAAACCTTAGGCTTTCGGCGAGCAGGTTTCTCACCTGCTTTATCGCTACTCATGTCAGCATTCTCTCTTCCATACAGTCCAGCCGTCCTTTCGGTCGACCTTCAGCCCGTATGGAACGCTCCCCTACCGCTCCCCGGCTCCGGAGAACCGGGAAACCCGCGGCTTCGGTAACGTGCTTGAGCCCCGTTACATTTTCGGTGCGGACCCACTAGACCAGTGAGCTATTACGCTTTCTTTAAAGGATGGCTGCTTCTAAGCCAACCTCCTGGCTGTCTGGGCGTTTCCACCGCCTTTGCCACTTAGCACGTATTTGGGGACCTTAGCCGGCGGTCTGGGCTCTTTCCCTCTCGACTACGAAACTTATCTCCCGCAGTCTGCCTCCCTTGGTCTGAATCGCCGGCATTCGCAGTTTGGTTGGGTTTGGTAGTCTGGTAGGACCCCTAGCCCATCCAGTGCTCTACCTCCGGCGATAAACCCAAGAGGCTATACCTAAATATATTTCGGGGAGAACCAGATATCACGGAGTTTGATTGGCCTTTCACCCCTACCCACAGCTCATCCGATGAGTTTTCAACCTCATTCGGTTCGGGCCTCCACGGGATTTTACTCCCGCTTCACCCTGGCCATGGGTAGATCACCCCGCTTCGGGTCTGCTCCACGCTACTAGCGCCCGTTTAAGACTCGCTTTCGCTACGGCTCCGCTTATGGGGATTGCTCCCCGCTTAACCTTGCAACGCAAAGCAACTCGCTGACCCATAATGCAAAAGGTACGCGGTCAGGCATGGCGTCCGTTCCCGAAGGCTCGGGCGCCAAACGCCCTCCCACTCTTTGTAGGCGCACGGTTTCAGGTTCACATACCTCCCCTAACCGGGGTTCTTCTCACCTTTCCCTCACGGTACTATACGCTATCGGTCACAAGGTAGTATTTAGCCTTGGGTGATGGTCCACCCGGATTCCCACGGGGTTTCACGTGTCCCGTGGTACTCGGGAACCCGACGGGGAAGACTCGTCCATTTCGCATACGGGGCTGTCACCCTCTATGGCCGACCATTCCAGGATCGTTGTGCTATGGGCGAGTTTGGTAACTTCCCGAGAGCTCCGCCGCGCTCTCGCGTCGAGCCCCGCGACCCCCGATGTACAACGCCGACGGGCTTACATACACCGGGTTTGGGCTTCTCCCCTTTCGCTCGCCGCTACTCAGGGAATCGAGATTTCTTTCTTTTCCTGGGGGTACTGAGATGTGTCACTTCCCCCCGTTGACCTCATACGCCTATGTATTCAGCGCATGATGCCGGAGCATTACCTCCGGCGGGTTGCCCCATTCGGAAATCCCCGGGTCTTAATGCCTGTTTAGCGGCTTCCCGAGGCTTATCGCAGCCGACCACGTCCTTCATCGCCTCCTTGTGCCTAGGCATCCACCGTACGCCCTTAGTAGCTTGACCACTCTACTTGAGTGAGCCTCAGCCTCATTAAATTAAATGGGATGCATCTAGACCTCGATCAAGATATGTAATTTTCAAAGAACATGCGCGCTTCCTTCTCTAAGGAAGCTATAGTTTATGTTAATAAGACCCTCCGAAACTGTCAATAGCCCGAAGGGGCTTTATAACCCCTATAGTGTCCGCAAAGGACAATGGAGGTAAGCGGATTCGAACCGCTGGCCTCCTGCGTGCAAGGCAGGCGCTCTCCCAACTGAGCTATACCCCCTCAAAGTACCTGTATGAGTCCGAATCCCCAGCTTATGGGCCTAGGTGGATTTGAACCACCGTCCTGCCGGACGGCCGCTCTAACCAACTGAGCTATGGGCTCTTTGAACCGTCGATTAGCCGCATTCAACACCCTTTATGACTCCTCAAATCTTTTCAACTTCTCTTCCGGAAAGCGCGCAATCAACTCCTCTTTTTCTTTTCCGCCCTTCGACGTTTTAAAATATCGCTCACGCCTTGTTGCCTCCCCTCTGGTTGCGTATTCTTCAAAATAAACCAACTCGAAAGGCGCTCGCCTTTTAGTTGATCGTTCACGGCCTTCGTTATGTCTTTTTAATCTCTCGGTCAAATCGGCGGTGCTACCGGTGTATAACTTCCCATCCTTAATACTTCTCAGTACATATACCCAGTAGGGCATCATCCCTCCTGTATTCGCCCTTAAACGTAAAGGCTGACGTGGATTTGCACCACCGACCTGCCGGACGGCCGCTCTAACCAACTGAGCTATGGGCCTAGGTGGATTTGAACCACCGACCTCACGCTTATCAGGCGTGCGCTCTAACCAACTGAGCTATAGGCCCTC
>CAYWKU010000074.1:0-2640 GCA_964459325.1 uncultured bacterium
TGTTGTTGACCGCCCATATAGAGCCATTCCATGATCGCCTGTAATAGAGCCACCCCATGATCGCCTTAATGGAGCCACCCTAGGATCGGCCTAATGGAGCCACCTGGTGATCGCCTTAATAGAGCCACTTCATAAGGGTTTCGGATTTCCGGATTAACCTATATTCTCTTTGGATTTATTTAATTTCAAATCCAAGGAGGAAGACATCAATGGGTAACAGGAGATTCGAAATGCATGATTACCGACACATCGTATCCCGAATGCGACTGGGTGAATCTGATCGCCAGATTGCAAAAGCCGGGCTTATGGGCCGCAATAAGGCGGCTGATCTCAGGGACATCGCCAACAAACAAGACTGGCTGAATCCTCTGAGTCCCTTACCCAAAGACGAAGAGATCTCCGGGATTCTCCTCAAAAAATCAAAAGTTCCCTCACAACCTTCTTCAGTCGATCCCTTTGCCGAAGACGTTAAGTCATGGTTTGAACAAGGGATCTCCGGGACAGTCATCCATCGAACGTTACTGGAAAAATATGACTATGAGGGCAGTTATTCCGCAGTCAGACGACACCTCCAGAACTTAAGGAAATCCCAGCCCCCTGAAGCCACGACAATGCTGGATCATTCGCCTGGCGATACCGCCCAGGTCGATTTCGGTGCTGGTCCGGTCATCACGGATGTATTAACCGGGGAAATCTTCAAAACCTGGTTTTTTGTCATGACCCTGGCCTGGAGCAGACACCAATACGCGGAAGTCGTCCGGGATCAAAAAGTACTGACCTGGCTCGGATGTCACCGTCGGGCCTTTGAGTTCTTTGGGGGCGTACCTGCCAGGGTCGTTATTGATAACCTGAAAGCAGCTATCACCAGGGCCTGCTGGCATGACCCTGCGGTCCAACGCTCCTATGCCGACTTTGCTCAGGAATACGGTTTTCTTATCTCTCCCTGCCCGCCACGTGAACCCAAAAAAAAGGGCATCGTGGAATCCGGCGTCAAATATGTCAAACGTAACTTCCTGCCCCTTAAAACGTTTCGCAGCCTGGCCGACGCCAATCAGCAGATACAACATTGGAACAGTTCCATCGCTGCGATAAGGGTTCATGGCACGACAAAACAACAACCCATTTTGCTGTTCCAGGAGACGGAAAAACATCTCTTAAAAACTTTGCCGGACAGACCCTACGAGCTTGCAGTTTGGGCACAGGTCAAACTGCACGGCAACTGTCATATCCAATTTGAAAAATCCTTTTACTCCGCTCCCTTCCGTTTTGTCAGGCAGGCTTTGTGGCTTCAGTCCACCGAAAACACAGTTAAAATCTTTAAAGACTATCAACTTCTTGCCGTCCATCCACGAGCCCGCAGACCCGGTCAGAAGTTCACCTGCGACGACCATCTGCCTCCCAATGCCCTTGCCTACAAAATGCAGGACCCTCAATGGTGCCTGAAACAGGCTGGTGAAATCGGCCCATGTTGTCACATGCTGATCGACCGTTTGTTCTCCGACACTGTCCTGGATAATCTCAGGGCGGCTCAAGGGATTATAAGTCTGAAGAAAAAATATACTTCACTACGCCTTGAAGCCGCCTGCAAGAGAGCTTTGTATTATGACAATCCCAGGTATCGAACGGTAAAAAATATCCTTGAAAAAGATCTCGATCATTTTGACGAACTCCCTTCAGATGCCAAACCCTTAAGCAAGGTTTACACCGGCAAGGGCAACTTCTGCCGGGATATTAACTCACTGTTAATCCATTAAAAAAAGGAGATAAAATCATGAATCCAATGCCGGAACTTTCACCCATGCTCAAACAACTCAGGCTCTCGGGGATACTGGACTCTCTGGAGGTCCGAAACCATCAAGCCATTGACGAAAAACTCGCTTACACGGAATTCCTTGCACTGCTTTTACAGGATGAAACCGCCAGGAGAACCAATAAAAGACTCTCCCAGAGACTTCGCAAGGCCGCCTTTCAGACCAATAAAACGCTGGAAGCATTTGATTTTACGTTTAATCCAATCATAGACAAAAAGTTGATTATGGATCTGGCCACCTGCCGGTTCATGAATGAAAAGGTCCCGGTCCTCATCGCAGGTCCTTGCGGAACCGGAAAGAGTCATCTTGCACAGGCCATCGGCCACTGTGCTATCCGCATTGAGAAAGAAGTTCTATTTACCACTCAATCCAAAATGCTCGGTCAACTTCACGCAGCCAAGGCCACCCATTCATATGACCGGAAACTCAAGGCCCTTGTCTCCGCCGATTTATTAATAATCGATGACTTCGGGCTCAAACCCCTGATCTCTCCTCAAGATGAGGATCTCCATGCTGTTGTGGCAGAACGTTACGAGAGCGCGTCCACCATCGTCACCAGTAATCTTGACTTCGACGAGTGGGGGGATGCCTTTCCGAACAAAATACTGGGTGCTGCCACCTTGGATCGATTACGTCATGGAGCATATCGGGTGGTGCTAAACGGCAAAAGTTTTAGAACTCCAAAACCCCTAACGGAAACCCAAAAATGTTCATTGAAATTAAGGCAAAAAAGTACTAAAAAATAACCCTCTCCGAAGCCCGAAATGAACGCTTTTTAGTGGCTCCATTAGGGCGATCATCGGTGGCTCTATTAGGGCGATCAATGACA